>JAZKCW010000130.1:0-47615 GCA_040387895.1 Gemmatimonadota bacterium | reverse complement strand
CCCAGCTCACCGAGAAAGGACGTGCCGGCTCCGCGCCACTCGAGCCCGAACCAGTGCGCGACCGTGGCACCCAGATCCGCGAACGTGGTGCGTGCTCCGAGATTCACCGCACGAACGGATCGACCGGCCACCAGCAGCGGCACCCGCTCGCGCGCGTGGTCCGTCGATGGGGTGGTCGGGTCGTTTCCATGGTCGGCAGTGATGAACAGCAGGTCGTGCTCCTCGAGAGACTCCAGGAGGGTGGGCAGCGCCTCGTCGAACGACTCGAGTGCCGCCTGAAACCCCCGGACATCGTTGCGATGCCCATATAGTTGGTCGAAATCTACCAAGTTGGCGAAGCAGAACCCACGGACCGGAGCCTGAAACCACTCCAGGATGGCAGAAATCCCGTCCCCGTTGTCGGAGGTGTGCCGGGCCGTGATCGACCGGCCGGCAAACAGGTCGTCCACCTTCCCGACCCCGGTCCGGGGAATCCGGGCTTCCGCGAGCGCGTCGAGGAGCGTCACGCCGGTCGGCTGCAGGGAGTAGTCGCGCCGGTTCGCCGTCCGGGTCCAGCTGCCATCGTCCCCGGTGAACGGGCGGGCAATCACCCGGGAGACGTCGTGCGGGGATACGAGCATTTCCCGCGCGATTTCGCAGGCACGGTAGAGCTCGTCCAGCGGAATCCACCCCTCGTGCGCCGCGATCTGAAAGACCGAATCGGCGGAGGTGTAGACGATCCATGCCCCGGTCCGCCGCTGTGCCTCGGCATACTCGGTGATCACGGCGGTCCCGCTCGCCACGGTGTTGGCAATGACCGGCCGACCGGTCGCGCGGCTGAAAGCCGAGATCACGTCGGGCGGAAAGCCCTCGGGGTAGGTCGGAAACGGGCGCTCGAGCTGCACGCCGGCGATCTCCCAGTGCCCCGTCGTCGAATCCTTGCCTGCCGACTGCGGCAGCATGTGCCCCCAGGCTCCCGCCGCATCCTGCCGCGGGGACACGCCCACGATGGGCGCGATGTTTCCGAGGCCGAGGCGCTCGAGGTGTGGCAGGGCAAGCCCGTTCACTGCACGGGACACGTTGCCGATGGTGTCGCTTCCCGCGTCGCCATACGCCGCCGTATCCGGCGCCTCGCCGCAACCGACTCCGTCGAGCACCAGGATCAGGGCCCGGCGTGATCGCGCCTGCTCGGCTGCCGCGAACGCGTCGTGCTGATGGGCCGACGGAGGAGTCGCTGGGGGAGTCATCGCTTCAAGTACCCGGTGAGGGCGCGTCGTGATACAATCGCGGCAGGCGCATGCGCAGCCCGACCAGCAGCTCATACGGGGAAAGGCCCACGCCTTCCGCGACGCTGTCGGTGCGCAGCAGCGTGTCACCATCCTGCCCGAGCAGGGTGACGGTGTCACCGGTCTCGCACGCGCAATCGGTGACGTCGAGCATCGTCATGTCCATGGTCACGAGACCGACGGCCGGTACGCAGGCTCCGTGCAGGATGGCGACCCGGCTCTCGGAGCCGCCGCGTCGATACCCGTCGCCATGCCCCGCGCTCACCGTTGCAATGCGTCGAGTCGACGAGGCGCGCCACGTGCCGCCATAGCTCACCGTCTCGCCCGGCTGCACCGTGCGAATGTCGATCACGCGAGCGCGCAGATGGACAGGCTGCTCGAGGCCCAGCGTGTCGGCGGCGACGGATCCGTACACACCGATGCCGGGACGCGCGAGCTGTCCCGGAGACGAACGCCCGAGTCGTGCGCGGGCGGCGATGGCGGCCGTGTTGTCGCAGTGCACCAGCAGCGTCTCGCGCCGCTCGTGCGGGAGGACAGCGCGCAGCGCGCGCACCGTCTCGTCGAAGCGCTCCTGCTGAAGATCGCGTGTGGCGTCGTCGTCCGCGGTGTGGAAGTGCGTGAAGACACCTTCGGGTGGGTGCGCCGCAACGGTCGCATGCAGCATCTCGACCTCGTCCCAGCGCACGCCGGCGCGCGACATCCCGGTATCGATCGACAGGTGCCACGGCGCACCGAAGCGTGACCACGCGACGATGTCCTCGGCGCGGTGCAACGCCGGACGCACACCCAACCGGTGCGCGTGTTCGAACTCGTCCCGCAGCAGCGGTGTGCAGCAGAGCAGCCGCGCAGTGACCCCCGCCGCGCGCAATTCCGCGGCCTCCTGCACCGTCGCGACGCCGAAGGCCCATACATGATCCCCCGCATGCTCCAGCGTGCGCGCAACGGCAACAGCACCGAGTCCGTACCCATCCGCCTTGAGCATCACCACAATGGGCACACCCGCGGCACGATGCAGTCGCCGAACGTTGCGGCGGATCGCGCCGAGATCGACGTCGAGCCACGCGCGACTCGTCGCGTACGGCCCCACGCCTGCCCCGCCGGTGTGCGCGCGCGCGGCATCGGAAGCGTCCGGTACCACCGGGGATCCCGGGTATATTGACGACGTCATGGTGGCCAAGTTCGAGCCGGGTGCGCGCTGCGCCATCGGCAATCCTAAGCACGTCACGGCAGGCAGGGCAACGATGCAGGACGAGATGGCAGGCAGCACCCCGGGCACCAGGCCGGCGCCGCAGACCCTCGACGAGGCGCTCGCGCTGATGAAGGACCTTCGCGCGCGGTGCGAGTGGGATCGCGAGCAGACACATACCTCCCTGCGCCCCTACCTGATCGAAGAGGCGCACGAGGTAGACGACGCGATCGCCTCCGGTGACGACGCCACACTCCGCGACGAGCTTGGCGACCTGTTCCTGCAGGTCCTCTTCCATGCGGTGGTCGCCGAAGAGCGGGGTGCGTTCACCATGCAGGATGTCGCGGGTGCACTGGTGGCCAAGATGCGCGCCCGGCACCCGCATCTGTACGGCGACGGCGTGCGACGTTCGTGGGAGTCGATGAAGGCCGAAAAGACGCGGCGGACATCGCTGGAGGAGGGGCTGCCGAGCGGACTGCCATCGTTGCATCGCGCGCATCGCCTGCAGGATCGTGCAGCAGGCGTCGGGTTCGACTGGCCGGACGCCCGCGGGCCGCTCGAGAAGGTGCGCGAGGAAGTCGAGGAAGTGGCGGCACACATCGACGCCAGCGGCGCCGTCACCGACCCGGATGCACTGGAGCTCGAACTCGGCGACCTGCTGTTCGCCGTCGTCAACCTTGCGCGCAAGAGCGGCGTGCATCCCGCGCTCGCACTCGATCGCGCAAACGCGAAGTTCACCGCCCGCTACGGTGCGATGGAGCGCCTCGCCACCGAACGCGGGCTCGAGTTCGCCAAACTCGACCTCGCGCAGCAGGACGCACTCTGGGACGCGGTCAAGCGCATGCCACAGGGTGACTCAACCGGGTGAGCCTACCGGGTGAGCCTACGGGCTGAGGCGGCCCATCATGCGCGGGAACGGGATCACTTCGCGAATGTGCTCGATGCCGCAGATCCACGCGATCGTGCGCTCGAGGCCGAGGCCGAAACCGGAGTGCGTGAAGGTCCCGTACTTGCGCAGGTCGAGATACCAGCCGTACGCGTCCACCGGCAGCCCTTCCTCCTGCAGCCGGTGCAGGATCTTGTCGTAGTCGTCCTCGCGCTGCGAGCCGCCGATGATCTCGCCGCGACCTTCCGGCGCAAGCAGGTCCGCACAGCGCACGGTGCGCGGGTCCGCCGGGTTCTCCTTCATGTAGAAGGCCTTCGCTTCCTTCGGATAATTCACGACGAACACCGGGCGCTGGTGCTCGTCGACGATCAGCGCCTCATCCGGCGCACCGAGGTCTTCGCCCCACTTGGTGTCGCTGCCCTTCGCATTCACCAGCGTGATCGCGTCCCCGTAGTCGAGTCGCACGAATGGCTGCGATACGCAATCGAGCTTGGACGTGTCGCGCTCCAGAACCTTGAGCTCTTCCTGCCGGCGCTCCAGCACGCGCTCGACGAGATACCGCACGAACTCCTCCTGCAGGTCCATGTTGTCGTCCTGGTCGTACCACGCCATCTCCGGCTCGATCATCCAGAACTCGGTGAGATGCCGTCTTGTCTTCGACTTCTCCGCGCGGAACGTCGGGCCGAAGGTGTAGATGCGGCCGAGCGACGCCGCGAGCGCCTCCCCGTAGAGCTGGCCCGTCTGCGCGAGGTAGGCGATGCCCTCCTCGAAATATTCCGTGCTGAACAGGCCCGCGCGTTCACCGATGGCGGCCGTGAGAATCGGTGTGTCGCAACGGGTGAAGTCGCGCGCGTAGAAGAAATCGTGCACGGCCTGCTCGAGCTCATGCCGCACGCGCATGATGGCCGTCTGGCGCGGGGAACGCAGCCAGAAGTGACGGTTGTCGAGGAGAAAGTCGACACCGTGCTCCTTCGGCTGGATCGGATAGTCGAGCGGGCTCGTGCCGATGATCTCGAGTGTCGCCACGCCCATCTCGTACCCGCCAGGCGCGCGTGCCTCCGCGCGCACTTCACCGGTGAGCGCGACCGATGCCTCCGTGGTGAGTCGCGCGAACGCGTCCCACGACTCCGCGGGCACCTGCGACTTCACCAGCACCGACTGCATCACGCCCGACCCGTCGCGCACCACGGCAAAGGCCACCTTGCCCGACGAGCGCAGGTGCGTCACCCAGGCGCGCACGGTGACGACGGCACCGACGTGGTTGCGAAGATCGGCAATTCGAACGGACGTTGAGCGCATGAGGGCAGTTCGGCGGGTCGCAGCGGTAGCGCGCGGGATGGCGCAGGAGGTGTCGGCGAGCGTGCAAGGTAGACCCCCTCCGGAGCCACATCAACAGGAATGCCGCGGGCACCGCGTCGACGCCGGGCATGGCGCGCCCCGGTCACGTAGCTTGTACGGACGGCGCGTCTTCGCCGTGATTGCTTGGAAGCGCAAAGTACTTGAGGAAACTACGCCACCTGCATAGATTGGAACCATGCGAGACCCTGCCCTGAAGTCGACCTCGTCGCGGTCACGAGCGCGCGGCAGCCGCGAGGACTCGGCACCGCTGCCGATGCACGCGCGCGCCGAGGCGGATCTCGCGTTCGTCCGGGCCACGGTGGAACGCAGTGCGTACTTCTCCGCCGTGCCGGGCGTGGCAGGCATGCTGATGGGAGCCACGGCGCTCGTCGCCGCTGCCGTCGCCGAAGCACAGCCGACACGGGATGCGTGGCTCACCGTCTGGCTCGTGGAAGCCGTGGTGGCGGGAACGATCGGCTCCATCGGCATCGTGCAGAAGGCCCGTCGCCGGCAGGTGTCCCTCGGCACCGGGGCGGCCCGTCGCTTCGCACTGGGCATGCTGCCGCCGATCGTCGCCGGCGGCGCGCTGACGTTCGCATGTGTGCGCGCCGACGCGTGGTCGCTGATCGCGCCCGTGTGGCTGCTGTGCTACGGCATCGCGGTGCTGGGCGCGGGTGCGGTGTCCGCGACCCGGGTCGTGCCGGCGATGGGCGCGCTGTTCCTGTTCTGCGGGATCGCTGCCGTCGCGTCACCGGCAACGTGGAATCACTGGTATATGGCCTGCGCATTCGGCGTGGGCCACATCGTGGCGGGCGCGATCATTGCGCGCCGTCACGGCGGGTAACGGAGACTACGATGAAAGCTCAATCACGGCGCAAGCTCGCCAGCACAGACAGCGTCGACACACCCGCCAGCGCGATTCCGTCACGCACGCTCGAATCCGTTGCGGGCGAGGCAGCGGGAGCGGTGCCGTCGCTCGACGCGATCATCCATGAGCGCTCGCGGCTCGCAATCCTCACGGCGCTGGTCACGGGCGATGCACGCGCGCACACGGAACTTCGCGAGCTGCTCGGCCTGACCGACGGCAACCTGAGCGTGCATGCACGGAAGCTGGAAGACGCCGGCTACGTGACCTGCACCAAGGAGTTCGCGGGGCGCACGCCGCGCACCACGTACCGCATCACGGCGACCGGCCGGCGCGCCTTCGAACGCTACCTGGCGCACCTCGAAGGCCTCATCAGCGCGATGAAGACCAAGCCCTGATTGTCCGAACGCGTCAGGCGGTGGCCGGACGGCCGCTACCCTGCCGTCAGACGCGTTCGAGCAGGGCCCGCACCTTCCGCACGAGCGCATCCGGCGTAAACGGCTTGCCGATGAATGTGTGCGCCTCGTCTTCCGGCAGCTCTTCGCCTGCGGGGTAGCCGGACATGAACAACACGGGGATCGTCATGCCGCGCTTCACGATCTCGTCGGCGAGCGCGCGACCGCCCAGGCGCGGCATCACCACGTCGGAGAGCACGAGATCAGGCGGTGTCTCGGCGCCCTCGAGTGTGGTGAGTGCTTCGAGCCCGTCGCTCGCGACTTCGACGGTGTAGCCACGACGCGTGAGGATCTCGGCGACGAGCCGACGCAGTCCGGGTTCATCCTCCACGACCAGCACCCGCGCCGCGCGCTGATCCAGTGGAACGCCTGCCTCGCGGGCCGGTGTAGTACCCAGGGCCGACACGTGCAGCGGGAGCGCCACCTGCACCGTCGTTCCGACATTGACGGCGCTCTGCACCGTGACGCGTCCGCCGCCCTGCGTGACGATGCCATATACCGTCGAGAGGCCGAGCCCCGTTCCCTCACCGACGCGCTTCGTCGTGAAGAATGGTTCGAAGATTCGCGCCATTACTTCGGGTGACATGCCGATGCCGTTGTCCTCGACGGCCACCAGCACCCATGTGCCGACACCAAGCCCTGCGATCGGCGGCTCCGTGCCGTCGGTGACCACGAGGCGGTCCGTACGCAACTTGATGACACCACCGGATGGCAGCGCATCGCGCGCATTGACCACCAGGTTCACGATCACCTGTGCCACCTGGCCTGGGTCCGCCAGCACCGGCAGCTGCTGCGGCGCGACCAGCGTCTCGAGCGTGATGCGCTCACCGATCAGCCGCACCAGCATGCGCTCGACTTCGCGCACGACGCCATTGATGTCGACGCGCGTCGGCTTGTGCACCTGACGACGACTGAACGCCAGCAATTGACCGGTCAACAGTGAAGCGCGCTCCCCCGCTTTCACGATCTCGTCGAGATCGGTGCGCAGTTCGTCGAGACCTGCTCGCAGCGACGGCGCCGCGCCATCGGTGTCGAGCGCCGCGGCCTGCATTTGCGACAGCTGCGCGAATCCGAGGATCGCGGTCAGCAGGTTGTTGAAGTCGTGCGCGATGCCACCGGCAAGCGTACCCACCGCTTCCATCTTCTGCGACTGCAGCAGCTGCTCTTCGAGATGCCGGCGCTCCGTGATGTCCACGATGACGCCGACGAGTCGGTCACCGAGTTCATGCGTGCCGGCCTGCAGTTCGCCGCTGGCGTACAGCCACCGCTCGGTGCCGTCCGGCAAGGTGTAACGGAACTCCGCGCGACCGTCGGACAGCGCGCGGCTGCCGCGCTTTGCCTCGCCAACGGCCTTGGCGATCGACTCGTGAAACTCCGACGGAACGGCGCGGAGGAACTCCACCCCGACCTCCGTCGTGTCAACCGGCGGGCCACCGAGCAGCGCCATCGCGTTCTTCGACCAGTAGATCAGGTCCTCTCGCGCATCGTACTCCCACGTGCCCATGCGGCCGCTCACGAGTGCGAGGCGAAGACGCTCGTCGTTGCCGCGTAGCCGCTCCTCCGCACCCTGGCGGATGTTCACTTCGCGCTGCAGCTCCCGGTTCGCATGCTCGAGATCTTCCGTGCGGCTGGCGACGGCGAGCGTGAGACGTTCCTGCCGGCCGAACAGTGCGAACGTGAGCCCGAGCAGCAGCGTCATGATGAGGCCGAGCGCGATGCGCGTGGGGCGCAAATCGCCCACCACGGCCGTGTCCCAACCATCAGTCGGCGCCGCGTCCACGTTCCATTTACCGTCGGGAAGCCGCACCGGCACCCGGATCGGCTCCACGAGACCATCGGTGCCCTCGACGATGCTGTCTCGGCGGTCACGCAGCGTGATGCTCACACCCGCTGGCGCGCTCGCGATCTCCCGCGCCTCGGCGAGCACGGTCGGGATGTCGATGACCATCACGACGAGTTCCGGTGCGTCCGACTCGGCACGACGCACACGCTGGCGTGCGACGAGCCCGCGTCCCCCTTGCAACAGTTCGAGCGGCCCGGTGATCACGATAGAGTCCGTGTCGAGCGAGCGCGTGATGTCGTCGCGCACCGACGCGAGCGGATGCCTGTAGAGATCGTACCCGAACAGTCGCGCGGAGTCGACGGATGGACGGGTGGCGACGATACGCCCGCCGTCGACGAGTTGCAGCGCTCGCACGCCCGGCACGCCGACGCTCAGCGCCTCGGCGTACGACGCAAACTCGCTCCGCACGTCGGGCAACGCGCGTCGTGTTTCCACCAGCGTCTTGAGCCCGGCGAGGCGGGACAGCCGGCGTTCGACGGCCGACTGGAACGCACTGGCGAACGGAATCGCGGTTGCGCGCACGCGTTCCCGCTCACGCTTCACCAGCGTGACGCGGTACCATCCATCGAATGACATCGCGACTACGCCGAACGCGACGGCGACAATCAAGGTCGCGCGCAGGGTCCTGAGCCAGGTCTTTCGAGGGGGGTGCGCACTCTCCATTCGCCCAATCTAAAGGCCGGGACCACTGGAGCCCATCCGCGCGTCCAGCGGAGGTTCCGGCGAAGTTCAGGCGACGATCGGGAGACGTCCGGGCGAAGATCAGCCTACCCGAAAGAGTTCGAGTGCACGCGCGTACCCGACGGCGAGCAGATGCCGCAGCCCAACGTGTCGCGGCTCACGCAACTCCGGATCCTCGCCAAGAATGCGGTCGGCGATGAGGCGGGCGCGCTCGTTCAGCATCTCGTCGCGCAACGGATCGGCAATGCGGAATGCCGGCAACCCGTGCTGCTTCGCTCCGAACAGGTCGCCCATTCCGCGCAGCGCAAGATCGGCCCGCGCGATCTCGAATCCGTCCTCCGTACCGGTGAAGAGGAGCAATCGCTCGGCTGCATCGGGACCCACGTCGCCAAGCAGAATGCAATACGACTGTGCTGCTCCGCGCCCCACCCGGCCGCGCAGCTGGTGGAGCTGCGACAGTCCGAAACGCTCCGGGTGCTCGACGATCATGACGGTCGCATTCGGCACGTCGATTCCCACCTCGATCACCGTCGTTGCCACCAGTACATCGATGCTGCCGTCCCGAAAGGCACGCATGGTGTCGTCGCGCTGCTCCGCAGGCATGCGCCCATGCAGCAGCGCCACGCGGCGATCGGCAAAGGCGCCCGCGACCAGCTCCTCGAACATCACCGTGGCCGCCTTCAGATCCATCTTCTCCGACGTCTCGATGAGCGGGTACACCACATACACCTGGCGCCCTTCGCCGATCTGCGCGTTCGCGAAGTCCATCACTTTCGCACGCGCGGATTCCGGACGCAGCACCGACGTGACCGGCTGGCGCCCGGGCGGCCGCTCGTCCAGCACACTCACGTCCAGGTCCCCATAGAGCGTGAGCGCGAGCGATCGCGGAATCGGTGTCGCGCTCATGAGCAGGACGTCGGGTGCGTCGCCCTTGGCACCGAGCGACGCGCGCTGCTCGACGCCGAACCGGTGCTGCTCGTCGATGATTCCGAGGCCAAGGCGTGCGAACGTGACGTCGGGCTGCAGCAGGGCATGCGTGCCGATCGCGAGCACCGGCTCGTGCGACGCGAGCCGCGTGAGTGCGACGCGCCGATCCCGCACGTGGAGACGACCGGTAAGCAGAACCGGGGTGATGCCCAACGACGAGAGCAGGCCGCCTGCGGTACGTGCGTGCTGTTCCGCAAGCAACTCCGTCGGCGCGAGCAGCGCGGCCTGCGCACCGTTCTCCATCGCGAGCAACGCGGCGAACAGTGCGACGATCGTCTTGCCGCTGCCCACGTCACCCTGCAGCAGGCGATGCATGCGCCGCGCGCTGCCCATGTCGGCGACGATCTCTCGGATGACGCGTGTCTGTGCGCCGGTGAGCTGATACGGCAGCGCCGCGCGCAGCTTGCTCGTCAGGTCGCGCCGGCTCTCGAACGCGTTCCCACGCCGCGCCTCCCGCGCGACCTGATTGGCGCGCCGATGGAGGATCTGCACGCACAGCAACTCTTCGAAGGCGAGCCGTGCGCGGCCATCGTGCGCCTCCGCGACCGACGTCGGGCGGTGCACCATGCGGAAGGCATCGCGCAACGACGGGACGCCGGCCTCCTGCAGCAGCTCGGTGGGCAACGGCTCGTTCACCAGGGGCAGCAGCGCGTCGAGATGCTGCTGCACGAGCCCGCGCAGCAGGCGCACGGAAAGTCCATCCGTGGTCGGGTACACGGCGAGCACCCTGCCCCCTTCGGTGCTCCCTTCCTCCTCGGGGCCAAGGTTCACGTACTCGCGCGGCTGCAGCCGCCGGCCGTGGAAGAAGCGTACAGGCCCGCTGCACAGCAGCCAGTCGCCCTTGCTGATGGTGCGATCGAGATACGGCTGTCCGGGCCATGCGATCTCGATCATCCCGCTCGCATCCTGGATGACGGCCTGAAACACGCGCAGGCCTTTTCGCGTGGGCAGCACGCCCTTCGCGATCACCTTGCCGAGCACCGTGACGTCGCTGCCCGTTTCCGCCTGCACGATCCGCGTGACCGTCGTCGCATCCTCGTACCGGTGCGGCACATGACGCAGCAGGTCGCCGGCCGTGCGGATCTCCAGGCGCGCGAGCAGGTCGACGCGCGCCGGGCCGACCCCCTTGAGGTACATGACCGGCGTCTCGAGCGTGAGGCGCGGGGCCGGACGCGCAGGCGGACGCCGACGCCGATCGGTGTCGTCGCGCGTCATGCGTGGTACAACGTGTTCACCGCCGTCCGCTGTCTACGCGTCGACGAGTTCCCTGGCATAGGCGGTGGCATCGAAGGGTTCGAGATCGCCGATCTTCTCACCCACGCCGACGTACTTGATGGGCACGTCGAGGGCCTGGTGCACCGCGACGACGATGCCCCCCTTGGCGGTGCCATCGAGCTTGGTCACCACGACGCCGGTCACGGCCACGGCCGTGGAGAACACGCGCGCCTGCGCGAGCGCGTTCTGTCCGATGGTGCCGTCGAGGACGAGCAGGGTTTCGTGCGGTGCCTCGGGAATGCGCTTGGCGATCACCCGGTTGATCTTGCGCAGCTCCGTCATGAGATCGTCACTCGTGTGCAGGCGTCCGGCCGTATCCACGATGATCGTGTCGACGCCGCGCATGATCCCCGCCTCGACGGCATCGAAGGCGACCGAAGCCGGGTCCGATCCGGGGGCGCCGCCGACGAACTCCGCGCCGGAGCGCTCGGCCCACACGCGCAACTGATCGATAGCGCCAGCACGGAATGTGTCCGCCGCGCCGACCAGCACTTTCTGCCCGCGCTTGCGCGCATCGGCGGCGAGCTTGCCGATGAACGTGGTCTTGCCTGCGCCATTCACGCCGATCACGAGGATCACCGTGGGCCCGCGTGATGCCTTGCGCAGTGCGGGCTCGGAGTTGCCGCTGCGCAGCGACTTCTCGATCTCGCGGGAGAGCGCCTTCCGGAATTCCTCGTCGCTCTTGATGTAGCCGAGCTTCGCGAGACGCTCGACTTCCGCGACGAGCGCCAGCGACGTCGGCACCCCGAAGTCGGACTCGACGAGCAGCGCTTCCAGCGCCTCAAGCGATCCGGCATCGACGCCCATGACGAGTTCGCGCACGTCCATCCGTGCGACGTCCTTGAAGCGATCCCAGAGGGAGCGCTTCGGCACATCATCGTTGCGGCGAAACAGTCGGCCCATGCGATTGTCTATTGAGAGAAGCTGGATGTCATGGAATGTCGCGGAACGTCAGTGCGGGCTGCCGGGGCGCCCGCACGCGGCTCAGCGAAGTCCGGCGGCCCGACGACCGATCCACTCCGCGCACAGCAGCAGCAGTGCAAGCACGAATGGCCACGTGCTGTCGGCCAGTCGCGGCGCATCGGACGCCAGCACACCGCGCGAGAGTGCCCCGGCGCGCACGGACGCGACACGCGGGATCCATTCGTTCGCGGCGTTCACGACCAGCACCGAGGCACCGCCGGGCGCGCGTACGTCATACACGCCCTCCGCCAGAGGTGCCGACGTGGCGTCACCGCCGGCCGAGCCGAACTCGAGCCGCAACGAATCTGTCCGTGTGGCCGCGGGGGAAGCTGCGACACCCGCTCCCTCGCGCCTGGTGATCAACACCGTCACGGCGCTGTCGGTGCCACCTCGCTGCCACTTCACCATGTCGCCCGCGCGTACGGAGGACGGCACGGGGCGTGCCGCGCGCACATCGCCGCGCGCCGCCGCAAGCCAATCGAACATCGCGCCCCACAACGCGGTGAACGCTTCGGCGCTGCGGCCGCCACGCAGGGACCAGCCCGCATACCCGGAGCCGGACACGACCAGCGTCCGCGAGCCCGAGTCCGAACGGCCGGCAATCGCGGCCACCGATTCACCACGACGCGAGAGCCGGGCGGTCAGCACGCTGAATGAACCGCGTGCGGCACCCGCCAGGGTGACGGGAGGAAGGGTGTCCCAGGGGAGACCGGACAGCGCGGCCGACAGTGGCGACTCCGGCGCAGAACCGATGTACCACTCGGCGGCGCGCTCCGTCTCGCCGGCGCGGGCCAGCGGCGTCGGCGGCGCGGGCACCCACAGTGCGCGCGATCCCCGCACCCGGCCGCGCGGCACGAACGACGTGTCACCGTGCAGGATGAGCAGGCCCGCGGCGCCTGCACGCGCTCGCACGTCGGACTCGCTGATCGGCACGAGCGAACCCTCCTCGCGCCACACGTTCGGCGCCAGGCGCAGGTACGCACGCGTCGGCAACGCGAGTGCGCCGCGCAACACGGTGAGCGCTTCACGCACGTCCAGATCCGGCGCCGTGCTCACGAACACGGCCGGTGGACGGTCTCCGATTTCCAGAGGACTCGTGAGGGTATCGTTGCGTGCCTCCACATCGCCGCCCACGCGCACGATCGCGCGCACCAGCGCGATGCGCGCACCACGCG
Organism: Gemmatimonadota bacterium; assembly: GCA_040387895.1. Taxonomy (GTDB): domain Bacteria; phylum Gemmatimonadota; class Gemmatimonadetes; order Gemmatimonadales; family Gemmatimonadaceae; genus Gemmatimonas. The sequence continues at coordinate 34,696 of JAZKCW010000130.1, read as the reverse complement.
GCACCACGAGCGGCAGTGCGACACGCGTCGATGCAAACGCGGACAATGCCGCCACGGGCGCACTCGCCGATGCCGCGCCGTCGAGTGTCAGTTGCAACGTTCCGTCGGCACTGCCGCCTGCGCCGGCCACCACCAGTGCGCTCACGGGCACGGTGTCACCCGCCGTCGCCGCAGCGGGAATGCTCAACTCGGCGATCGCGGCATCTGCACGCGCGGCGCGCGCCGGAATGCGAACGACCGAACCCGACGGCGCATCGGCCATCGCTTCCGCGTCATCGATCTCGCCATCCGTGACGACGATTAGCGGACGGCCCAGTGCAGCGGCGCGATCGATGGCGGGGCGCACGCGTGAGGCCCGATCCGTCGGCACCAGTCGGCTCACGTCGGCCAGTGCGATGTCCCGCAGCGAGTCGCCGATCAGCACGACATCGGTGGCGTCGGCACGGCTGCTGTCGACGAAGGCGCGCATCGCGCGCACCGCAACGCTGTCATCACCGGCGCCACGACGCCATGACGCCGATGCATCGATGGCGAGCAACGCCAGCGCGGGTCGCGTGGGAGCCGATGGTGCACCGAGCAGTAGCGCAGCGACGACGGCAACAGCCAGCCCGCGCAGCAGCGCGAGCAGGACGATGGGGGCGCGTGACGCCGAGCTGGCACGCCGGTAGGCGAGCCAGGCAACGGCTGCGCCAATCATGAGGGCGAGCGTCCAGCGGATCACCTGCGAAACGTCACCACCGGGCCACGTGTTGTAAACGGGGGTGGCACAACCGCGTACGGCAATCGCGTCGCGGGATGGTGCAACCGCTCGACGCGCCGAGCGCGATGCACAGCATCACGCTGCGCGCTATTCGCTTCCGAGCGATGCGGTGGCGGCGGTGGCGAGGCTGGGGGACGAGCCGCGTTCCAGCAGTGCAAGGAACAGCGCCTTCTGTTCGGCGAACGCCGAACGCAGGGAGGACGACAGCGGTTCGCCGGTCACGTTGCGCAGCGCGACGCGGGGGTCGCGATGCTTGCCGCCGACCATGACTTCGAAGTGGAGGTGCGGCGCCGTGGCGAGTCCGGTCGACCCGACGTAGCCGATCGTGCGCGAGATGTTCACGCTCGAACCACGACGAATGCCAGTGGCGAAGCCCTTGAGATGCCCGTAGCGCGTGACGTAGCCGTTGCGGTGCCGGATCTCGACGACGCGGCCGTAGCCGCCCTTCCATCCCGCGAAGACCACCGTGCCGTCACCCAGCGCACGGACCGGCGTGCCCGAGGGCGCCGAGTAGTCCATGCCCTGATGTGCGCGCCAGACGCCCAGGATGGGATGCTTGCGCAGGCCGAAGACGCTCGAGATGCGCCGGAACGCCAGCGGCGCTCGCAGGAATGCGGCGCGCATCGTCTTGCCTTCGCCATCGAAATACGATGCGCGCGCTGTCGCGCTTCTGCTGCCGTTGTCGAACCGGATGGTTTCGACGCGCCGCCCGTCGAGCGTGAGGCGCGCAGCGAGGATGTTGCCAGCCCGCACGTGGCCGCCGGGAGCCTGCTGCCGCTCCACGAGCACCTTGACCGTGTCACCCCGATGGAGGTCGCGACTCAGGTCGACGCGATACTCGAGGATGTCGGAGAGGGCGAAGGCCACCTCCTCACGCGTGGCCGCCGGGAACGCCTCACCACCGGCCTTGAGCGCTGCGGCCAGCGTCGTGCGGATGACGCCGGCCACCACCACCGTGTCCGTCTTCCAGGGCAACTTCTCCTCGGCGCCGTTCCAGCTCGCGAGCGTACCCGCGACCGCGGGCTCGCTGTCCCGACGCAGCCGAACCAGGCGATCGATCGCCACCTGCAGCACGATCTCCGAGGGACCGGAGTCGACGTGCAGCCGGGTCGTGACCGTCGTACCGGGGCGGATCCGTCGAGGGTCGATCACACCCGAGGCGCGGATCGCGCGAACAGCCTCGTCATGGGACATGCCGGCGCGCTGGAGAACGCTCACGAGCAGTTCGCCGCGTCGCACGGTGTCCACCTGCGTGCGCCACCGGTTGACGATGGCGGGCATGGCAGACGCACGAGGCCCCGCAACGAGCACACTCGCGGCGGGGCGTCCGGAAACGGGACGTCCAAGTGAGACTGCGGCAGCCCCGAGGGAGAGGCTCGCCGCAGCGATCAGCAGGGTCGCACGTGACCGATTCAATCCATCTGTCTCCGAATGAACGTCGGGATTTCCATGTCGTCGAGCTCCGCCGGGGCGGACGGGCTCGGCGGCGGCGTCCGGGGCGGACGGGGCTGCGCACCTTCCCACGCTGGACGACTCGCGGGTGCCTGAGGTCTCACCGGCGCCTGCCGCTCGCGCGTGGGAAATGGTAACACCGACGGCGGCTTCGGTGCACCCTGCGGCTGGCTCGCCGCGGGATTGCCCTGGAAGCCACCCTGGAATCCGCCGGCCACCTGGCTGTTATTGCCGAGCCCGCTATGGGTCGAGTAGCCCGTGTGCCCGGAATTCCCATGACCATGCCCGCCGGCGTGGCCCATGCCGCCCTGGATGATGCGATCGAAGCCCGTCGCGATGACCGTGACGCGAATTTCGCCCATCATGGCTGGCTCGTGCACGGCACCGAAGATGATCTCGGCCTCGTCTCCCACGGCATCGTGCACGATGTCGTTGATCTGATGCACTTCACCGAGGGTGAGATCCTCGCCACCCGTGATGTTGACGAGCACACCCGTGGCGCCGGAGATCGACACGTTGTCCAGAAGCGGCGACGCAATGGCCTGCTGCGCTGCTTCCATCGCGCGATTCTCGCCGCGGCCGATGCCGGTTCCCATGAGTGCCGAGCCACCGTTCTGCATGACCGTGCGCACGTCGGCAAAGTCGACGTTCACGAGACCGGTCTCACTGATGAGGACCGAGATGCCCTGCGTCGCGTGCAGGAGCACTTCGTCGGCCTTCTTGAGCGATTCATGAAACGGGATGCCCTTGCCCACCACGGCGAGCAGGCGCTCGTTCGGCACGATGATCATCGTGTCGACATTCTTGCGCATCTCGTTGATGCCCTCTTCGGCCTGCCGCATCCGCTTGCGGCCCTCGAAGAGGAACGGACGCGTGACGATGCCGACCGTCAGTGCACCCGCTTCACGGGCCAGCTGGCAGATGACGGGCGCGGCACCAGTGCCGGTGCCCCCACCCATGCCGCAGGTGACGAACACCAGGTCGGCGTTGCCAAGGACACGCTTGGTATCCTCGCGGTTCTCCTCGATGGCCTGCCGCCCGATTTCCGGACGAGCGCCGGCGCCGAGGCCGCGTGTGAGTTTCTTGCCGATCTGAATCTTCACATCGGCTTTGGAGTTCATGAGCGCCTGAGCATCGGTATTCACCGAAATGAACTCGACGCCTTCGAGATGCTCCTCGATCATGCGGTTGACGGCATTTCCTCCGCCGCCACCGACGCCCACGACCTTCATGCGGGCGTTCTGCGAAGCGCTCTCTTCGAACTCGAAGGTCATCCGGGGTAGCTCCATGCGGGGCTTGGGCGAGGCGCGAGGTGGACGGCGCGGCCACACGGTGAAGCACCGGGCGCGCCTGTTCGTGAAAATCGATGTAACTGCCTGCGCGAACTCCGCCATGTCAGGCGGACCGCGCAACATTGGACTCGGACGCAGTCGGTCGTGCCTAGAATAAGCATTCGATCGGCGAGCGCAAGTCGTGGATGTTCACGCAGTTCGGCATGCTTCGAGACGAGTGTCCTGCCATTTCGTCAAACCGTTTTTATCCACACACATGAGCGATTCGCAGGCGTGTGATATTGCATTGCCAGCACCTCGTGCAGCGCTCGATGCAGGCTCCACACCGGCCGTAACGCCGTCAGGCGCTTCCCGCGTCGCGCACGCGACCGCTGCCGCATTTTGCGACTAGAAGAAATCCTGCAGCCAGGTCTTCACGCGTGTCGCGAGCTTGTCGACGCCGGCACCGCCCATCGTCGTGCGACGCACCGACACGCCGCCGAGCGCAACGCGGTGGGCACCGTACAACGCCAGACCCGCGACGGTCGCGAAGCGTGGTTCGCTCACGCTTTCCACCAGGCCGCCGAGCTTCGACCCCGGCACGCCGATGCGCACGCCAACGCCGAAGACATCGGCGGCGAGCTCACTGATGCCTTCGAGTGCGGCACCGCCACCGGTGAGGACGAGCCCCGCGTTCAACTTGCCGTTGTAGCCGGCGGTCGTGATCTCGCGCTGGACGCGGTCGAAGATCTCGTCCATGCGCTGGTGGATGATGTGCGTCATCAACTCGCGCGACAGATGCCGCTCGCCGTGGGTGGACGAGGCGGGAACGGCAATCACCTGATCGGGCGACACGAGCGGCTCGTACGCGCAGCCATACGCCTCCTTGAGCTGCTCGGCGTCCGCCTGCGTGATCCCGAGGCCCTGCACGAGATCTCCCGTCACCGCGTTCCCGCCATAGGGCATGGTGCCGAGGTGACGGATCTTTCCCTCGTGGAACACCGCGAGGTCGGTCGTGCCGGCCCCGAGCTCCACGAGCGCGACCCCGAGCTCCTTCTCCTCCTCGCTCAGTACGGCGAGGGCGCTCGCCAGCGGCTCGAGCACCAGCTCGCGCGTCTTGTAGCCGGCGCGATCGATGCTCTTGCGCAGGTTCATCGCGGGCGAGCTGCCGATGGTGACGAGATACATCTCGGTCTCGAGCCGCGTGCCGATCATGCCGACCGGGTCGCGAATGCCGTCGGCCTTGTCGACCCGGTACTCCTGCGGAATCGCGTGCAGCAGCTCGCGATCCTGGGGGATGGCCATGGCGCGCGCAACCTCGTTCACGCGCTCCACGTCGGGACGCGAGATCTCGTGCCCGCTGATCGCGACCACCCCCGACGAACACATGGCGCGCACATGCTCGCCGGCGATGCCGACGTAGAGGGCATCCGGCATCACGCCCGCCATGCGCCCGGCTTCCTCCACCGCCTTGCGGATGGAGCGCGTGGCCTCCTCGATGTCCGAGACGACGCCGCGACGCAGCCCCATCGTGCGCGTGCGCCCCATGCCCAGCACCCGCAACATCGGGGCGCGAGGCAGCTCGCCATGCACTGCCGCGACGAGCGCGGTGGTGTAGGCAGTGCCGATATCGAGGGCGGCGACGATTGGTTCGGATGTCATGGCTGTCTGGCGATCACCTGGTCACGAAAGCGGAGGTCGAGTTCGACCACGCGCAGATTATTCCGCGCGAGATCCGCTTCCACGGGTAATATGTCCCGAAAGCGGCTCACGGTCACGTCGGGTGCCGTGCGAACCATCACCGGACCACGTGGAGACCCGAGCAGCAACCGAAGTTCATCCGGTCCGGCCCGTTGCGCTTCTGAAATCCTGGCATACAGGACGGGCGCTTCCTGACGCAAGCCATCGAGTACGCGAAGCAGCGCACTGTCACGTGTGGCGACGATGGGAACGTCCATCGGGCGGAGGACCGGGTCGATCGGCAGTATCGCGCCACTGACGTCCACTGGACGCAGCTCTCCGCGCGCCATCACCAGCGCGACCGGCTGTCGTTCCGCGATGTGCACGAGGAGGGTCCCCGGCATGCGGCGTTCGACCGCGGCGGCCGCGACGAGTGGATGCGCCGTGATGCGACGTTCGAGCGCCGCGAGCGATTGCCACACCGACTGCGTGGTGTCGACCGCGAGCGTTTGCACGAGATCGACGGCGCGCGCGTAGCGCACGCCCTCGAATTCCACGCGACGCACGTGAAAGAAGTCGAGTTGCGCCAGCGCACGCGGGCCCCACCACGGACTGCTCACGACGGCGAGCGCCAGCACCACGGCACCTGCGGCGCGCAGCAGTCGCTGCCACCGCGGGCGCGGCGATGGTGGTGTTCGCCCCGACGTGCCCGTCCCCGGATCGAGGGCGACCCCCACCGTCACTGGGCGAGCGCCGCGAGCAGCTCGGGACCGGTCCGCGTCACGTCGCCCGCACCCATCATCACCACGACATCCTCGGCCTCGAGCTCCGTGAGGAGAGCGGCAACCGCCTCCGTGCGCGGCCCCTGCCACCGGAGCACGTCGGACGAGAGCCCATCCCCGATCATCGCAGAGGACACGCCCGGCATCGCAGTCTCACGCGCGCCGTAGATGTCGCAGAGGAACACGCGATCCGCCGCGCTCAAGGCTTCGGCGAACTCGCGGTGCAGGTCGCGCGTGCGCGAGTAGAGATGCGGCTGGAACACCACGACGAGCCGGCGCGACGGAAATGCGTGGCGTGCTGCCGCAATCGTGGCGCGCACCTCGGTGGGGTGATGCGCGTAGTCGTCCACCACCTCGACCGACCGTGCACTGCCAAGTCGCTGGAAGCGTCGCTCGACACCGCGGAACGCCGCGAGTCCCGGTGCCATGTCGCCCACCGAGCATCCGAGCGCGAGTCCACTGGCGAGGGCGGCCAGCGCATTGCGCACGTTGTGCACACCCGGCACCGCGAGCCTGATCTCGCCCACGGGTGCATCGTCGAAGAGCACCGTGAACCGTGCACCGGCGCCATCGAGCACGAGGTCGTGCGCCACGAGCCGTGCATCGGCACTCGCGACGGATGGTGCGGAACCCGGCACCGTGGCCGAATAGGCGATGGTCTCGTGCGACGACGAGATCCGCAGCGCCATCGCGCCGGCATCGTCCGCGCAGCGGACGACCACGCGGGCCGGCGAGACATACTGCTCGAACGCACGGGTGATGTCGTCGAGGTCGCGATAGATGTCGAGATGGTCCGCCTCGACGTTCAGTGCGACGGCAACCGTCGGCTCCAGCGCCAGAAACGAGCGATCGTACTCGTCGGCCTCGACCACGTACGTGTCGCTGCCGAGCCGCAGGTTGCCGCCCCACATGCCGACGCGACCACCGACGATGCCGGTCGGATTGCGTCCCGCCGCCGCGAGCGCCTCGGTCGTCATCACCGTCGTGGTGGTCTTGCCATGCGTGCCGGCCACACCGATCACCGTCCCACCACTCACCGCGTCCGCGAGCGCCTCGGCACGACGCACGAGGGGAATGCCGAGCCGCCGCGCCGCCTCCATCTCGGGGTGTGACGCGGGAATCGCCGACGAGTACACCAGGGCGCGTGCGCCGGTCACGAGCGCGGCGTCGTGCGGGGACACGGTGACACCGAGCCGCGCGAGATCGGGCGCTCCATCGGGATTCGCATCCGTGCCCTGCACCGCCACGCCGCGCCGCAGCAGCAGCTCCGCGAGCGCGCTCATGCCCGCACCCGCGATACCGACGAAGTGCACCGGGCGGGAATCCTGCGCGCCAACCAGTCCTGCAGAAGGAACGTGCGTCATGTCTGAGCCAATATGCCGGAAAGCGGAGAGCCCCTCAACGGGGCGAAAGTAGTCGCAGCAGCTCGCGCGCAATGTCCGCGGCGGCCGACGGGCGCGCGCGACGCTGCGCGGCCGCGCGCATGGACTCGAGCGCCGTCGGCATGCGCATGAACTCGCGCACCGTGGCGTCGAGCGACGCGGCGGAGAGTTCGGCCTGCGGCAGGTGGATCGCCGCACCTGCCGCGGCCGTCGCGCGTGCATTGTGAGTCTGGTGATCCTGGGCGGCGGTCGGTAGTGGAACGAGCACCGACGGTATTCCCCACGCGCACAACTCGGCGATGGTCATCGCGCCCGCGCGCGTCACCGCGACATCGGCCGCAGCATACGCATCAGCGATGGGTGCCAGATATGGACGGACGCGCACCATGCGTGACTCGCGATCGAGATACGCTGCGGCCGTCGCGCGACCGGTGGCCCAGATCAGGGCGACGCCGTGCGGGAGGCCACGCGCACACCAGGCGGCCACTGCATCATTGAGCGCGCGTGCGCCCTGGCTGCCGCCGGTGACGAGCACGACGAATGCTTCCCCCGGGAGATCCCAGCCGGCGCGAGCCGTTGCCCGATCCAGACGCGGTGACGGCGGCGGTTCGATCGGACAGCCCAGCGGAAGCACGCGAATTCCCTTCGGCGGATGCAGCTGCGACGCGGCCTCCGGAAAACCAAGGAAGATCGCGTCGGCGCCGCGAGAGAGTGCGCGTGTCGTGAGTCCAGGATGGCTGTCCGGCTCGTGCAGTATGGTCGGCGTGCCATGCAGCTTTGCCCAGGCGAGCGCCATGCCTGCGGCGTATCCGCCGGTTCCCACGGCGGCCAGTGGACGGCGCTCACGCGCGATGGCGTTCAGTGCGCGAAATGCGGAGACGCTGCCGGCGAGCGTGCGCCAGTTGTTCCAGGGCGTGCGCCGGTAGAGCGGATGCAGGTCGAGCAGCGCGTGCGGAAACTCGGTGGTCGGCAGGATGTCCCGCTCGATGCCACGCCGTGCCCCGATGAAGAACGGCTCGATGTCCGGCGCCTGCCGGACGAGCGCACGTGCAATGGCGAGACCGGGATACAGATGGCCTCCCGTTCCGCCACCGGCGAACAGCACCCGGCGTCGCGCGCCGGCCGAGGCACTCACGCGATCGTCGCCTGCAGCGGATCCGTCGCGCTCTCCCCGTACACCCGCTCCCGCTGGCTGCCCACGTTCACCAATATGCCGGTCATGCCCAACGTGAGCACGAGGTTGGAGCGCCCGTACGACACGAATGGAAGCGTGAGACCGGTGTTCGGCAGCAGGCCGATCACGACGCCCAGGTGAATGAAGGCGGTGAGCACCGTCATGAACGTCAGCCCGACGGCGAGAATCGACGCGAACGGTGTTCGGGCGTGACGCGCTATGCGGAAGCCCAACCACCCGTACAAGCCGAAGGCCAGCGTGATGCCGGCAATACCCAAGAAGCCGAATTCCTCGCCGACCACGGACCCGATGAAGTCGTTGTACGCGAGCGGCAGCCATCCACGCTGCTGGTTGCCCTCACCGAATCCGACGCCTACCAGGCCGCCCGAACCAACGGCCACGCCGGACTGGAACTGCTGATCGGCCGTGCCCGACTTGTGCGCCGCATCCGACTGCTCACCCGCCGTGAAGCTGCGCAGGCGTTCGCGGATGTACGGACTATTGTATGCCTGATGGAACAGCAGACCGAACGCCACTGCACCAAGAAAGACGAAGTGTGCAACGCGTGCACCACCGACGAACAGCAGCACGGCCATCAGCAGGCAGAACGTCATTGCGATCGAGTAGTCCGGCTGCAGCATGGCCAGCGCGCTGAGCGATCCGATCACGACGACGAATGGCAGCAACCCCTTGCCGAGGCGGCGCACGGCCTCGCCCTTCTTCACCAGCAGCATCGCCGTCCATGCAACGACGGCGAACTTGGCGAACTCGGACGGCTGGATGGATCCGCCATAGAGGTATCGCCGCGCACCCAGGTGCACCGGCGCAATCGCGTGCGTGAACGGCAGCACCGTCACGAGCATTGCGAGCATGCTCAGGATCATGATGGGCCATGCCAGACGACGCCACCAGTCGGCGTCGATCTTCGCCGCGAGTGCGAACGCCACGAGACCGACCACCACGCCCATGGCCTGGCGCAGCATGTAGAAGTGACCGGGATTGCCCTGGTTCACCGCCACGATGAAACTGGCGCTGTACAGCACAGCAAGACCGAACGTCACGAGCACCGCGGTCACGAGCAGCAGCGCGCGCGCTTCGACACCCATGCGCCACCGCTCGCGGGTCCCCGCCTGCAGCGCGGGACGCCCGCCGCTCTCCGATGCACTCCCGATCGCCGGCCGTCCCCCGCTCCGCGATGCGCTCGACGAACGGTCGGGCTGCACGTCCGGACCGAAGTTCACCATCCCGGTCATTGGGCGGAGCCGTTCATCGCGCCGTTGGCGAGTGTCGCGAACGTACGACCGCGCTCTTCATAGTTGTTGAACATGTCGTAGCTCGAACAGGCCGGTGAGAGCAGGATCACGTCGCCGGGCGCAGCGATCGCGCGCGCGCGCGCCACGACGTCGGTGAACGACGCACCGCGCAGAAACTCCAGCGGTACGCGGCCTTCTAGTGTAGCGAGATCGTGTGCGATCTGCTCACCGGCCTCACCGAACGCGAGCACGGCCTTTCCGGTGCGCAGGATCTCGGGCACCAAGGTGGCGTACGATTCACCTTTGTGCCGCCCGCCGAGCAGCAACACGGTTGGACGCGTCATGCCAGCGATGGCGACTTGCGTCGACGCGACGTTCGTCGCCTTGGAATCGTTCAGCCACAGCACACCGCCCTGCTCGGCGACCGGCTCCAAACGATGCGGCAACGCGTGGAATGAGCCAAGCGCGTCTGCCAGGGCCGCTCGCGCAGTCAGCGTCGCGTGCGACCGGTCCGCGAGCATCACGGCAAGCAGCGCGGCGAGCGCGTTCGCGACGTTGTGATCACCGGGCAGCCGCAGGCGATCGCGCGCGGCGAGCGGGGCCCCGAGCACATGCAGCGTGCCGGCGTGCCGGTCGAGGTACGCGTCGACATCTGTGCGCTGCACGGAGAATCGGTGATGCGATCCGTCGATTTCCCGCATCATCGCGTCCACATCGGCGTTGTCCGCCGACGAAACCCAGCGTGAGGCTGGCGTCGCGTTCGCGAACAGCAAGGCCTTGTCCGCGTAATAGTCGGCGACTCCATCGTACCGGTCGAGATGGTCGGCGCTCAAGGTCGTGAGCACGCCGACGTCCGGGTACAGGCCGGGTGTGTCGTGCAGCTGGAACGACGACATCTCGAGTGCGGCCCATGCGGGCGGAATCTCGCGCAGCGCGAGCTCCGACACCGGCGTGCCGATATTGCCCACATCCGCCGCGTCGTGGCTCAGCGCGCGGAGCAGATGCCCGATGAGCGCGGTCGTCGTGGTCTTCCCGTTGGTGCCGGTCACGGCGATGTAGCGCAGACCGGGCTGCAACCGAAGCGCGACTTCCACCTCGCTCACGATCGGCACCCCGGCCGCGCGCGCAGCCGCGAGCGGTGGCGCGTTCGGCGGCACACCAGGGCTGACCACCACGACGGCGGCGCGCGCGATGCGTGCCAGGTCGTGGCTGCCGGCACTGGTCTCGACGCCCGCGCGCGCGAGTTCCTCGGCCACGCGCAGCGTCGCCTCGTTCCGCGCGACATCCGACGTGTACACTGCCAGATGCGCGCGCCGGAGCAGGAGCGACACCGCGCGCCCACTGCGCGCCAGACCGATCACGGCGAACTCCCCCGAGCGCATGCTGATGCGCCGGGCCACTTCGGAAGCCAGCAGGTGGGAGTTGTTGCTCTGTGCGGTCATGCGCTAGCGGAGCTTGAGGGTGCTGAGCGCCACGATTGCACACAGCACTCCGATGATCCAGAACCGGATGACGACCTGTGTCTCCGGCCAGCCCTTCATCTCGAAGTGGTGATGCAATGGCGCTCGTCGGAAAACGCGGTTTGCCCGCGCGTACTCCTCGCCGTACCTGCGCTTCCGGTACTTGAAGACCGAGCGCTGGAGAATCACGGACATCGTCTCGGCGACGAAGACGGCGCCGACGATCAGCAGCAGGAACTCGCTCTTGAGCAGGATCGCGATGGCGCCGACCGCGCCACCCAGTGCCAGCGCGCCGGTGTCACCCATGAACACTTCGGCCGGGTGCGCATTGAACCAGAGAAACCCGATGCAGGCACCCACCACCGCGGCACAGAACACGGTGAGCTCGCCCGCCCCGCGGAGGTAGAAGACCTGCAGGTACGCGCTCGTGTCGACGCGACCGATGACGTATGCGAACAGGCCGAGGGTGAGCACCGCGATTGCCACCAGCCCCGCAGCCAACCCGTCGAGACCATCCGTGAGATTGACGGCGTTGCTGTAGCCCGTGAGGATGAACGTCACGAACGGTACGTACATCCAGGCGAAGTAACTGGAGATGGGAACGACGAGGACATACTTGAAGAAGGGGAGTGTCGTCGACGCGCCGGGCAGCGTGGAGAGCGGATAGAGCCAGATGATCAGGCCGAGCGCGATCCCGCATGTCACCTGGCCGGCGAGCTTGTAGCGCTCGACCAACCCCTCGTTCTTCTTGCCTTCCCGCTTCTGCTTGAGCTTCAGGTAGTCGTCGAGAAATCCGATCGCGCCCATCCACAGCATGGTCGCCAGCGCCAGCAGCAGATAGCGGTTGTCGAGACGGCCCCAGAGCAGCACGGGAACTACGGTGGCCAACAGGATGATCAATCCACCCATCGTCGGTGTCGTACCCTTGCCGGCGTGCGAGTCCGGCGTACCCGCGCGAACCACCTGGTTCACCGCCATCGAGCGCAGGCGCCGGATGATGATCGGGCCGAACACGAAGCTCACGAACAACGCCGTCACGAAGGCGGCGGCGGAACGAAAGGTGATGTAGTTCAGCAGGTTCAGGAGCGTGATGTCACGTCCGAACGGCTGGAAAAACGCGTAAAGCACTTAGGCAGTGGCCCAGGCGGTGAGGAACGGAACGAGGCGCTCGAGGCGCATGCCGCGCGACGCCTTGAGGAGAATGACGGCGTCCGGCCGCAGGCGGGGTTCGAGCAGGGGCCACAGGTCGTCGAACTGCTCCGCACGCACGACGCGCCCATCATCCGGGGCGAGCGTCGCGAACGACTCGGCGAACTCGCCGGTCACCGCAATGAGGTCGGCGGGAGAGGCGAGCGCCGCCCTCGCCACGTCGAGATGCTGCGCTGCCGACGCCGCGCCAAGTTCGCGCATGCTGCCGAGCACCGCGACGCGCTGGCGGCCGTGCCCGACGCGGCCGAGCAGGTCGATCGCGGCACGCATCGACGGTGGGTTTGCGTTGTACGCATCATTGATGAGCACCGCCTTCCCGAGCGTCTGCCACACGCCGCGCATGCTCGGCACCGGCATCGCCGCCATGCCCGCAGCGGCGTCTCCGAGCGGTACCCCGCACGCGCGGGCGACAGCGATGGCGAGCATGGCGTTCGCCGCCTGATGTGCGCCGCGCAGCGGCAGTTCGAACCGCACCTCGTCGAACAGCAGCCAGGGCCGCCCCTCGTCGTCCAGACCCCAATCCGACGGCGCGACATCGGCGTCGCGCAAGCCTGCTCGCACGACCGCACGTGCGCGACCGGCGGCGATCTCCGCGACGTCGGGGTAGGCCGACGCCACGACCGCCAGCGCTGCGCCATCGAAAATGTCGGACTCTTCCCGCAGTACCCCGGCGAGGTCGCCGAGGCCCTCGAGGTGCTCTTCACCGATCGAGACCATCACGGCGACATCGGGCTCGGTGATCGCACGCAGGCGTGCCACCTCACCAGGCGTGTTGGTGCCGGTCTCGATGACGGCGATTTCCGCGTCGGACGGAATGGCGAGCAGCGAGAGCGGCACGCCGATGAGGTTGTTCAGGTTGCCGACGGTCGCGTGCACCACGAGCGTGCGCCCGAGTGCGGCCTTGAGCAACTCTTTCGTACTCGTCTTTCCGTTGCTCCCCGCCACGGCGACGACGGTGCGTCCCCATGCGCGCCGCCAGGCCGTCGCGAGCTGCCCGAGCGCAACGAGCGTATCCGGCACCACGAAAACGGGAAGGCCAAGGCCCACGGCCTTGTGCACGTCGCTCACGACGAGCGCTGCTGCTCCCGCATCGCGTGCGCCCGCGAGGAAGTCGTGTGCGTCGTAGTTCTCGCCGCGGAGCGCGACGAAGAGGTCACCACGCCGGATCGCGCGCGTATCGGTGGACACGCCGGCAAGCGGCACCGCGGCACCCTTGCCGGTGCCGAGCGCCTTCGCGACCCGTTCGAGCGTCCAGTAAGGATGCGCGAGGTCAGGCGCGATGGAGGGTACCGCGTCGAAGGCCGTTCCGGCCTTGCGCGGTCCGGTGGATGCCGTCATCTGAACACCGTCAATTGTACACCGTCATGCGACCACGCTCATGCGATCACGCTCATGCGTTCACCATCATGTGACGGCGGCCGTGGTCAGCTCGCGGACGATCTGTCGTTCGTCGAACGGAAAGGAGGTGGTACCGCGAATCTGATACGTCTCGTGACCCTTGCCGGCGAGCAGCACGACATCGTGCGGGGCCGCGATCGACAGCGCATGCGCGATGGCGGCGCGCCGGTCCTCGATGCGTGTGTGTTCCCTGCTGCGCATGCCCGCCGCGATATCGTCGAGAATGCGCTCCGGATCCTCGGTGCGCGGGTTGTCGCTCGTGAGCACCACGGTGTCGGCGAGTGCTTCGGCGACGCGGCCCATCTCGGGACGTTTGCCCCGGTCACGATCTCCGCCACATCCGAACACCACGATCAGGCGACTTCCCGCGTCGCCCCCCGTGAATGGTCGCACCGCCCCGAGCGCGCGCTCGAGCGCGTCCGGCGTATGTGCGTAGTCGCGGAGTACAGTGGGCTCCGTGTGCAGCAGCTCGAGCCGCCCCGGCACCTGTGGCGCGCTGTTCAGGCCTGCCGCGATGTCGCTGATGGAATGTCCGAGTGCCAGCGCCGCGGAGGCCGCGGCAAGTGCATTGGCGACGTTGAAGTCGCCCAGCAGCGGCAGCGTGACCGGAAGTGCACCCGTCGGTGCGACGAGCATGAACTGGCTGCCCTGCGGGGTGAACTGCAGGTCGCGCGCAGTGACATCGGCCGCGCTCTGCACACCGAACGACAGCGAGCGCGGCGAGTCGATGTTGGCCCAGGCCTCGTCATCGGCGTTGCGCACCGCCACGCCATCGGTGGCGAGCAACCCGAGCAGGCGAAGCTTCGCGCGCCGGTACTCGTCCATCGAACCGTGATAGTCGAGATGGTCGCGTGTGAGGTTCGTGAAGACGGCGACGGCGAAGCTCACGCCATCCACTCGGCGCTGATCGAGGGAATGCGACGAGACTTCCATCGCGACTGTCGCAACCCCACGGGCGACGAGCGCCGCCAGCACCCGTTGCAGCTCGACCGGACCGGGCGTCGTCAGCCCACTGCCACCCGGAAACGCTTCACCGGCAGCGCCCAGCAGCACACCGAGCGTGCCGATCGACGCTGCCGGCGCTCCCGGGCGGTCGAGGAGGCTGCGCAACAGTCCGACCGTCGTCGTCTTCCCGTTGGTGCCGGTCACGCCGACGATCGACAGTGCACGCGCCGGCCAGCCGTGAAAGGCGGACGCCACGACGCTCGCCGCCCGCCGCCCGTCGCGCACCATGACGCACGGCAATCCGGTCGCATTCTCCGCTTCGACTAACGCCATGCCCGCGCCCGCGGCCGCGGCAGCGGGCAGCCATGCATGTCCGTCCTGCGCACTGCCCTTCACCGCGACGAATGCCGCACCGGGGGTCACGCCACGACTGTCGTCGACGACGTCCGTGATGGCCTCGGGAAGCGTGCCGTGAGACGCGACGAAGAGGCCGGCATCGCGCAAGGCGTCGAGAATGCCGGAAACCGCGACGGATCGACGGGCGCTCACAGTGCGCGGCTCATTGCTGCGACTCCAGCACTACCGTCGTGCCGGGACGCACCACGGCGCCGGAGGCAGGACGTGTACGGCCCGACACACCCTTCGCGATGCGCACCTGGAACCCGGCGGCGTGCAGGGTTCGCACGGCCTGGCGCAGGTCGAGGCCATACACAGTGGGCACAGGGCGCGCGGCGCGCGACGGCGCGCCCGATGCGGTGACAGCGGCGCTCGCGGGGCCCGCAACACCACGTGCACCCGACGTGGCCGCGGCCTTGCTGCGCGAGGGCGATGCAGGCGCATTGCCGGCGCCCGGCAGCGGCAGGGTGACGACAACGCGTGCAGCTTCCGCGACCGGTTCGACGGCCGCCGGCATCGGCGCGCGCAGCGAATCCTGGCGCAACGAGTCACGCAGCCGCGCCAGTGTCTGCTGGGGCGTGAGCGGCTTGGCCACGGGCACGGGCAGCTGCTTTGCCACGGCAGCGAGCGCCCTGCGATCGAGCGACGCGTCGCGCGTCGCCAGTGCGGCCTGCAGGATGCCATTCACCATTTCGCCGGACACCACACCGCCGTAGATCTTGCCCAACGGATCGATCAGCCGCGCGACGAACACGTACTGCGGCTGCTGCGCCGGGAACATGCCCGCGAAGGTCGAATTGTACTTCTCCGATTCGTACACGCGACCGACGACGCGCTTTGCCGTGCCGCTCTTGCCGGCGACATCGTACGTCGCCAGTTCGGCCGCGGTGGCCGTGCCGCTGTCCACCACGGATTCGAGCATTGCGCGCATGGTCGTCGTGGCCTCCGGCGTCAGCACGCGGCGCACGACACGGCGCGTGTGCTGGTACACCACGTTGCCCTCGGCGTCCGTGATCTCCCGGACGAGGCCCGGCTGCAACAGCTCACCGCCATTCGCGAGCGATGCGTATGCCGTCGCGATCTGCAGCGGCGTCGCGCTCATCTCGTAACCCATCGCCAGCGCCGACGACGACTTCGCCGTCCACTGGTCGGTGGTATACAGCCTGCCGCGCGATTCGCCGGGATACGGGACGCCGGTGTACACGCCGAAACCGAAATCCCGAATCGCCTCGTACTGCTCCCGCGGCGAGAACCGCTGCGCGAGCTTCGCCACGCCGACGTTGCTCGAATGCCGGATGATGTCGCGGACCGCCATCGCGGGTGCCTTGTGCTCGTCGATGATCGTGCGACCAGCCACGGTGAACTTTCCGTTCTCCGTGTTGATGATCTCGCCCGGCGTCGTGCGCTCGGCGTCGAGCAGCCGAGCGACGAGGAAGGGCTTCATCACCGACCCTGGCTCGTACGCTTCAGTGAGTGCGGTGCTCGCGGGGGCAGGCTTACCTTCCCGGGCGCCCGCCATGACCAACACGGCGCCGTCACGGGGGTCGATGATCACGACGTCCCCACCCGATGCACCGGTGCGCTTCATCGCCGTGGCCAGCTCGTTCTCGGCGATCTCCTGCAGTGACTGGTTGAGTGTGAGCCGAACCGAGTGGCCGGCGCGCGCTGCCGTGCCCACGAATTGCGGGGACTCCATCAACGTGCCCCTCCCGTTGCTCAACAGCACGTTACGCCCGCGCACGCCGCGCAGCAGGCTGTCGAGCTCCTGCTCGATGCCTCCACTCGGCACGTCGTTGCTGTTCACGCTGCCGATCACGTTGCGAATGCCCTGCGGCGCCGAAACGGAGCGGCTGTAGCGTCGCTGCGGGTACACGCCGGGTAAGGACGCGACACGCTCCACGGCCGACGGCAGATAGAGCCCCGGCAGCAGCACTGCGTTGTGTGACTTGGGATCGATGGCGCGCCTGATCAGCTTTTCCGGCACCTTGAGCGCACGCAGCCCGTCGCGCAGGGTGGCACGCGGGTTCTCGAGCTTTTTCGTTGGCTTGACTTCCCATGGCGAGATGTTGAGCTGCACGAGCTCCCGCGTCTCGACGAGCACGTTGCCCGTGGCGTCGAAGATGCGCCCGCGCGGCGCCACGATGTCGCGTTCCTTTACCTGCTGGCCCGTCGCAAACTGCGCCCACTCCCTGCCCTCGACGAGCTGCAGCTTCACTGCCTTGCCGACAATGGCAAGCGCGAACAGCACCAGCGTGCCGTGCACGAGCGCCGACCGGTTTCGGCTGACGAGCGGCCGACCGAGATTTCCGCCGGCGGGTGTGCCAGCCGGCGCATCGTTCGCGCCGGATGTCGACTGGAACGAGAAGTTCACCGCGAGGAATCCGGCGAGGTGATGGAGTCGGCGATGTTGCGCGTCTGGAAGCCGACGGCGACGTGCAGCCCAAGCCGGCGTTCGGCTTCGGCGATCACCCGGACGCGATTGGTCGCCTCCTGGATGTCCTTCTGCAGTGTCGTCCGGGTGGAGAGCAGCATGGCCTTCTCACGCTCGAGTGCGCGGATCTCACGCTGCGTCGCGTATCCCACGCTTCGACGCCACACGATCACAGTCGTCACAACGAGGAAGGCCATGAGCCCCCACGCCACCAGCACGCGCCCCTTCATCGGTCCGCGCTTTCGCCGGGTCGCCATCATTCGCCGCGCTTCCAGGCGCGAAGCCGCGCACTCCGCGCTCTCGGATTGGCGTCGACTTCACTCTCCGAGGCATTGATCGGACGGCGCGTCAGCGTTTCGCCGAGTGGCGCACCGCGGCACGTGCACATCATCTGTTTCGGCGGGCATACGCAGGCCGTGCTCCAGTCGCGGAATGCGTTCTTCACCAGCCGGTCCTCACCGGAGTGATAGCTGATGACGGCCAGGACGCCCCCACTCGCGAGGCGTTCTCGCAGGATGGGCAGCGCACGCTCGAGGCCCGCGAGTTCGTCGTTCACCGCGATGCGCACCGCCTGGAAGATCCTCGCGAATTCGGGCGCGCCACTCCGTGGACCAAGGACGGCGCGAATGGCATCGACGAGGTCGTCGGCCGTCGCGAAAGGGCGTCGCTCGCGGCGGCGGGTGATCTCCCGCGCCATGCGAGCCGCGCGCGGCTCGTCCGCGTAGGCGCGCAGCAGCGCCGACAGGTCGATCTCGTCGATCGTGTTGAGCAGCTCGGCTGCGTCCTGGTCGGCGTCGGTGCCCATGCGCATGTCGAGCGGTGCGCCCTCGCGGAAGGTGAAGCCGCGCGTCGGGTCGTCGAACTGATGGGAGGAGACGCCCAGGTCGAGCAGGATGCCATCGAAGTGCTCGACATCGGCCAACCCTGCCTCAGGCAGGGCCGCGTAGTTGCCCAGCAGGGCGCGGAACTGACCTGCGCGCTCGTAATCGGCAAGGCGGTCGCGCGCTGCCGCGAGGGCGCGTGGATCGCGATCGATGCCGGTGACACGGATACCACGTTCTAGGAGCGCGGCGGTGTGGCCACCACCCCCGAGGGTGCAATCGAGCACGTTCGCGGCGCCGGCAAGCAGCGCCTCGACGTGCGACAGCAGCACGGGGACATGGTAGACACCGACGCGCGCGGCTTGGAGAGTACGGACCGGGCTCACGCGCAGGAGTGGGGGCGCGACATGTTAGTGAGGCGCGGGGAGAGGCGTCAAGCGACCGCGGGCGGCCGCGCGATGTGCATTAACTGCTGAGCTTCAGGGATGTGACTTTGCCCACAAATGATGAATGCAAACCGCATGCACGGCAGCGGGTTGCAGCCCTGTCGAGTCCGCCACGAATGTACAGGCCAAAATGACACGAGCCCGCCGTCGCAGTGCGACGGCGGGCTCGCGAACCGGCGCGGATGCGCCGCTGCTACATGCAATCTACTTGCAAAGCTGTTTGACGAGGGCGTCGGCACCCGTATCCAGCTGCATCAGCGCACCCATGAGCTGGCGCGTCTGGTCGGGGGCGAACGAACCGCCCTTCGGCAGCATGATCTGCGCTTCCACCAGGAAGCCCTTACCTTCCTTCGCCATCGGGCAAGACTTGGCCGCCTGTGCCGCTGCGAGCTTCGCCTGGCCGTAGTACAGGTAGTTCGTACCGGCGAGGAACTGCGCCTGCGCCTTCATCGCGCCCGTCGAGATCGAATCGGCGTAGAGCAGTGCCGCACTTGCCGCGGCGTAGTCCTCGATGCTCTGCGACTTGCCGGCTGCCTTGCGCAGCTCGTCACCCGCCTGCAGGGCAAGCTGTCGAAGGAGCGTCGAGGTGTCACCTGCCGCGACTGCTGCGCGGATAGCCGGCAGCATCTCGTTACCACGGCCAAGGTCCTTGAGCAGCGTCAGACGCAGCACGTTGCTGTTCTCGACCGGCACCTTCGCCGCCGTCGCCTTGTCGAGCACCTCGAGCGCCTGCTGGTTCTGGCCGGCCGCGCGCAGCGAGTACACCTGCTCGTAGATCAGGCCCGGATCGTTCGGAAACTTCTGGAGGCCGCGCGCCGCGATCTCTGCGGCCTTCTGCGGCTGGCTGTCGGCCGCATACGCACGTGCCGTCCGGACGAAGTACGTCGTGTCCGCAAACGCCGTGTCGAGTCGCACCAGCTCCTCGCCCTGCTCGTGCGCTGCCTTGAAGTCCCGGGTGGACATCAGGATGAGCCAACGCAGCTTGAGCAGGTCCGGATCGCCCGGGTTGAGCGCAACGGCCGAGTCGATGACCGGGCGGACGAGCTTCGGGTTATCGAGGCCCGTGAGCTCGCGGATCACGTCTTCCTGCAGACGCGGGTTCGTCGGATCGGTCGCCAGGAGACGCGTGAACGTCACCGAGGCCGAATCCTTGTTGCCCATCGTCTTGTACGAGTTGGCCAGGACGGCCAGGCCCGGGCGGCTCTTCGGATCGATGTTGACGATCTCGCGTCCCATGGCGAGCTGCGCTTCCGCAGGCGCCTTCTGGACTTCCATGACGCGGGCGATGCAGATGCGCGCCAACGTCGACTTCGGGTAGGCCGTGATGCCTTCCTTGGCCGCCGCGATGGCTTCGTCGTACTTCTTGTCGCGCGCCAGGTTGCTGCACTGACGCTCGGCCGCCAGCTGCTTGCGCGCCTCGCGGAGCTCGGCGGCGATGGCAGATGCGGCAGCGCCGACGTTCTTCGCCTCGACCACGCCCAAGGGCTGGACGAGCGAGTTGTCGCGCGGGAGCACGAGACTGGCTTCCATGCGCACGCCGGTCGGCGTCTTGCTCACCGAGCCCATGATGAACTCATCGGCGCGAAGCAGCGACGCGAGGGCGCGCGCATCGTGCGCGGCCAGCGCTTCCGTCGTGGAGAAGCCGGAGGCCTGCAGATTGGCCTCGATGTTCTCCTTCAACGTCGGGTAGGCCTGCTTGGCCGGGAACTCCCCGATCTTGTCGCGGAGCGCATCGGCCGCCTGAGCCCCCAGATTGCGCTCGGTGCTCTTGAACATCGGCACCATGATCTGTGCGGCGCCGGGGGCCGGAGCCCGATTCTGCTGCGCCTGCGCGACCGCTGGCACCACGAGGGAGCCGCCGAGCGCGAGACCGAAACCGGCGAGCGCCTGAAATTGCCGTGACTTCAAAGTGGTAACCTCCGCACAGAGTCGCAGTGGGTCCGGATGGAGCACGAGGCGACGCTGCCAGGTGCGGCCGGTAGGTGGGACAACCCGCGCCAGTCGTGCGAAATCCGGGCGGGTCTGGGGGGAACTCAACAACCTGCGTATATCCGAACGCCGTCGCAAGCCAGTAACTGCAAAACGGAGACCGGCGCACGAATCGGTATACACCGATTGCTACACCGATGGGCGAAGAGGGACTCGAACCCCCGACATCCTGCGTGTAAGGCAGGCGCTCTAACCAACTGAGCTATTCGCCCGACGACTCCGGAAACAGCGATCGAATCTACCGGACAAACTACATCGGACCGGAGCGGCTGTTCCCGGTTCGCAACAACTCTTAACCGGTTTGTAACGTTGGAGATCCGGCTGACGCGTCCGCCGCGCCCCTCGCCGATCAGGCGCTGCTGGACTCAGCCCTTGATGATCGCGGCCGGCACGAGCACCACGTACCCAAGGATGAGCAGGATCGGTGCGAGCGTCTCGCCGCCACGCCAGAGGTCTGCGTAGCCGGCCAGGAGCGACAGCGCGGCCGCGCCCCACCAGATCAGGGCGCGCGTGCGGTTCTTTTGCGTGGTGGTCATGCCGGGAGGATACCTGCTCCGCCCTGTACTCAACAAGGGCGGCAATTGCCTCGGTTGGATCGCCCCCGCGGCTCGTCCCCGACTAGGGCTCCGCCGCGGGACGAGACGGCTCGCGTCCCATGGCGAGAAGCGCCTCCAGAGCACTCTCGCGCGCCGCCTTTTCCTGGGCGGCATCCGCCGCCCGCATGGCCTCCAGCCGACGACGGTCCCGACGCCGCCGGGCCACGAACAGCGGCCCGAGAATGATCGTGAAGAGGCCGACGGCGATGGAAAGGTTGGACAGGAGGGCGATCGCACCGTAGCGCCGACGCGTCACACTGTGCCAATGCTTGTCGAACTGTGCCACAGTGATGCCGAAGCTCAGGCGGACCGCGGGTTCGAAGGCCCCGGTTTCCTTCCAGTTGCGAAAAAAGTTCGTCAGGCCGGTGGCCGGGTCGAGTCCGCTCAACTCCGCGACCGCGCGGTGTGCCAGCGCGTACGACCAGTCCGCCTGACTCGCGCCGCCGTAAAATCCCCGATCCAGGGAGTCGAGCGCGGGCAGGGTTCGCCAGATCAGCGCCACCGATGTCTCGAACGTCTGCTCGCGCGTCCACTCCCCTGCCGCGACGCTCGCGTACCCCTCGTCGAACCAGCGCGGCGGCAACGGTCCCATGTGCTCGTGCAGGGCGAGATGGGCCAATTCATGGCGCAGCACCACAAGCGGGTTGCCGGCCGCGCTTCCGGCCCGGCTGCCCTGCATGATCACGCGCTGGAGATCCGGAAACGCCACGGCGGCACCCCACTCCGGTGCCGCCGGTCCGATCCACTGCCGGAACCGCGGGAGGTCGGGCGCAACGGCGATGAGCACCTGAGCCTTCGGCCGTGGCAGCCCGGGGAACGTGTCCTGCCGCTGCGCTTCCACCAGCAGCGCCTTCGCGAGCGCCTCGTCCTGCCGCTCCGCAACGAGCGTGAACCGTCCGGCGTCGAGACGCACGGCACCTGACGGTGCCAGTGCACGGGACTGCGCAGCGATCTGTGAATGAGGGCTACTGGCGCTGGCGACGCTCGCCGCCAGCAGGAACGCGACGGTCCGCACCCAGCGTGCGACACGACCCGGGCCGCGGCTTACGGGCCTCGCGGCGGCGCCCCACCCTGATCGACCAGCACCACCGTTTCCGCGCAGCGTTTGCCCCATGGATTGAACTTGTTCGCTTCCGCACCACGTCGCCACGCGTCTCGCGCCTCGTCGCGACGCCCCGCGAACCATCGGGTGCGTCCGAGTTCATACCACGCCTGCAGGAGGTTCGGTCCGAGCTCGAGCGCGCGCTTGAAGAACGGCTCCGCATCGTCGAACATCTCGCGTTCGCGATACACCATGCCGAGGTAGAGATGGGCATACAGCGTGGCCTTGCGGTCGGTGTCGAGCCGAATGGCGCGCGAGAGATGCTCGATCGCTTCGCCGTAGATGCCCTTGCGCAGGCAGATGAAGCCGACATTGGTACGCGCGAGCGAGTTCTGCGGATCGCGCATGAGCACGTTGTGGAATGTCAGCAGCGCCGCATCGTACTGTTCCTGCATCATCTGCGCCCAGCCCAGCAACGACTCCGCTTCACTGTCACCGGGGGCGAGGTCGAGTGCGCGACGCAACGCGACCTCCGCACCTGCCGCATCGCCGATCGACAGCTTCGACCAACCTTTCTCCACGAACGTCGAGGCACCGAGATGATCGACCCGACCCGTGACGGCGGGCCGAGTCGTGGCAGACGAGCGCCCTTCGTGCTGCTTCCACGTTTCGGCGAGTGTCTTGACCGCGTCCTTGAACTGCAACGCGGAGTTCGCGGCGACATCCGCATCGCGAAAGAGCGCGACGATCTCCGCCTTGAGCGCCGCGCGGGCATCCGGCGACGTGGCGACGGTCAATGCCTGCGCAATGGCCTCGTAGCGCGCACGCAGCGCGGGGTCGACAGTCGCCGCGACCTCCAGCGTGCGATCAGGGCGCCGTTCAGGTCCTGCGGCTGCTGCACTCTCGGACGGGGGCGCGTCGGGCATCATGGCGAACGTCGCAGGGGCGGTCATGCGGTCAGGTGAACCGGAAGCCCAGTGCCCGGCCGATATCCAGCACGAGTGTCTGCTGCTCCTGTCGTATGAACATGCCGCGCACGCCGGGAAGCAAGGCGCCCCGCACCGCCGGCTGCGTCGGGTCCGCGGGCGCGTGCCCCACCAGCGTGATGATGGCGGCATCGATCGTCGCGATCTCGTGCACGGCATCGACCGCAACCGCCACCCAGCCGGTTGGCAGGCTGACGATCAGCATCCGTGTGGAAGGCGATGACGCTCGCGCACCGGCCGGATCAGTCTTCGCAGGCGCTGCCGGTTCGCCGGCCTCTCCGAGATATGCAGCGAGATTCACCACGGGCACGGCAAGCCCCCGATACTGCACGCGCGCGACGCCGTCGACCGTCACCACCGCCTCGGCGCGTTCGCGCAGCACGCGTTCGATCGACTCGACCGGGGCGGCAAACCGATACGCGCCGACGGTGAACGTGACGAACGTCGCGCGTTCGATCGCGTGGGCGGTGCTCCGCGCACGCGCGGCATACGCGGTCGTCGACCGGAACTTCGGTTGCGGTATCATGGGTCGGCGGGAGGAGGAAGCAGCGCAACCAAATCGCCGATGGCGTCGGCAATCGAGTCCAGTGGTTCGACACGATCGGCGCCCGCGAGTCGCAGTGCGGCGTCCGGCATGCCCGGGATGACGGCGCTCGCGCCATGCTGTACGATGCCCTGGCCGCCCGCGCGTCGGATCGCGTGCAGTCCCGCCGCGCCGTCCCGGCCCATTCCCGTGAGTACCACACCGAGCACCGCACTGCCGAACATTGCCGAGGCGGAAACGAAGAGCGGGTCCGCCGCCGGACGTACGCCCCACTCGGTGGGTCCATCGTCGAGTCGCAACTCCGGCGCCTCGATGGCTCCACCGAGGCGCATGTGCCAGCCGCCAGGTGCGACGTACGCATGGCCTGCCAGCAACGCCTCGCCGTCGCGTGCTTCATGCACCGACAGGCGGGACACACCGTGCAGGCGCGCGGCGAAGCTGGCCGTGAAGCCCGCGGGCATGTGCTGCACGATCAAGACCGCGCACCGTTCGTAGCGCGCGAGACGCGGCACGACTTGCGCCAGGGCCGCCGGCCCGCCGGTCGACGCGGCGATACACACCACCTGCGTCGCTGGGCGCGCAACGGAGAACGCGTCCGTCGTGCTGCTCGTCGCACCCGCATGGTCCGTGGCCCGTCGCACCGGCAACGGATCCATCCGGCGCGCGCCCAGGGTGTCCCGATTGGTGCATGCCGCTGCGCGAAGCGCCTCCAGCAGCTGGTCGCGCACGTCCTCGAGATCGAGACTGATGGCGCCCGACGGCTTGCGCACGAAGTCCACGGCCCCCAGTTCGAGCGCGCGGATCGTCGCGGCAACGCCACCATCCGTGCCGCCGCCGCTCAGCATGATCACGGGACGAGGCGCGAGCCGCATGATCCGGCGCAACGCGTCCAGGCCGTCGACGGATGGCATGTCAACGTCGAGCGTGACGATGTCGGGGTCGAGCGCCGCCACCTGATGCAACGCATCCTCGCCATCGCGTGCGGTACCCACCACGACGAACTCGCCGCTCGAGGCGACGACGTCACTCACGAGCCGGCGCATGAATGCGCTGTCGTCCACGACAAGCACGCGTGTCGCCCCGGTGGCAGCGGCGCGCGCGCGCACGGGCCCGTCAGAGCGAGACATCACCCATCTGGATGGAATGCACCAGCACCGTTCCAGCGGCGACATCGAAGTACACGGACCGCCCGTGCGCACCGCCCACATCCTCCGCCACGATCGTGACACCATGCTCGGCGCACGAGGCGCGCGCCGCCGCGACATTGCGGGAGCCCAGCGACGGCGCTCCCGGAGCGAGCAGCGCCGTGAACATGCTCGATCCACCGACCAGGCGCGCCTCGACGTCGTCCGTGACGCCGAGTTCGCGCATCCGCCGCAACATCACGGGCAGTGCGGTCGACGCGAACTTTCCCGGGGTATCGGCGCCGCCGGAGAGTGCAGCATTCGGGAGCAGGACATGCGCGAGCGCGCCGATACGCGCCCGGCGCGAGTGCAGCGCGATCGCCACGCAGGAGCCGAGTCCGATCGTCGCCAGTGTGACACCGTCGTCGCCCACGGCGTAGTCGGCGATGCCGACATTGATCTGCATTGCGGGCGTGGAGCTGATGCCAGAGCTGACGCCAGAGCTGGTGCCCGACGGGCGCTTGTCGGTCTTGGAGGTCATGCGGCTGCATCCTGCAGAAGTTCGACGGACTCCGCACCAGCGCCGGTGCCTGATATATCCGCTCCAGCATCGTCCAGTGGTGCATTCCGGCGCATCGTTTCCAGGTTGGCACGTGCGATCCGGTTCGCCGGATCCATCGCCAGGGCCTGCTCCCATGCCGCACGCGCGTCGCTCATCGCACCGCGCCGGTAGTGGATGTTGCCGAGCTTGAGGTACACGTCCGTGCCGTGCGAACCGTCGAGGCGAATGACGTTGGTGAACGCCGCCAGCGCCTCATCGTAGCGTTGCGCACGATACAGGTAATCGCCCAGGTTCTTGTGCAGGTGCGGAACGTTGGCATCCTCGAGCAGCGCATGTTCGAGTGTTCGCGCAGCCAGTTCGTAGCTGCCCAGTCGCTCCTGTACCACGCCGAGGTTGTTGTGCAGGACCGCCGCATGCGGGTGCACGCTGATGCCTTCCTCGAGCAACGCGGCGGCGCGTGTCAGGTCGCCGAGCAGCGCAGCCGCCAGGCCGGCAGCATGGAACCACGCGGCCGTTGGCTGCCGTGCACCCCACTCCTTGCGCGCTGCCGACAGCTGTTCGTCGGCGGCGGCCGGATCCCCGCACTTGAGGGCCACGACACCCATCGCGAGCGCGATGCGCGGATCGTTGCTGGTGCTGCGGCGTGCGGCTTCGGCGAGCATCGCGGCCGCCTCGTCGTACTGCCCCATGCGCTCGAGAGCGTACCCGAGATTGTGGAAAGCGGCCGCGGACGCATCCGGCTCCGACGACACGCGGCGAAGCGTCTCGACGGCGTCGTGCCACTCGCCCTTGTGCACGTGAACGAGACCGAGATAGAAACGCGCTGCGCTGTCGCCTTCGCGCAGCTCCAGCACGCGGCGGAACTCGCGCTGCGCCTCGTCGTGCATCCCCGTGCGATAGAACGCCACGCCAAGGTTGCGATGCTCGGTCACTCGGCTTTCGGGCGAGGGCTGGCGTCTCGCCGCACTCCGGCCGACGCGTGTGGCATACCCCGCGGTCAGCAATCCGAAGATGGCCTTCCCGACGTCGAACTCGCCCAGCCCCGACCGCTCGATGATCGCGTTCACGTCGACCGTGCCATCCACCAGCGAAACGATGCGCTCCTGCGTCGCGCTCAGCGGAGTCTCACGGGCGGCGATCTTAACGGCGTCGACCTCGAAGATCAGGTCGAGACTCGGGATCTTCTTGGCGATCAGCGTCCACTCGTCGACGCGTCGCGCCCCCTCGAGCAGCAGCGAGTCTGCGCTCACCGAGATGAGCACGTCGCGTCCCGACGGCCGGGTGTCGGCTTCGAACGTGAACGTGCCGCGCGTCCAGCTGAACAGATGGTAGACGGCGTCCTCGAGCTGGGCCCGATAGAGCGGCTCGAGCGTTTCACGCTCGATCAAGCCCTCGGACAGGAGCGCATCGGCGACGTCGCGATCATCCTGCGCGCCGGAGGTGGCGAGCACGCGCGCGAGGGTGTCGGCAGGCACCACGCCACCACGCACGAGCCGATCGCCCAAGCGATCGCGCCGGTTCACCACGCCCGCATGCACGATGCGTCCGCGATCGAAATGAATCGCGCCGAAGCTCCCCTCGCCCGCGAGACTCAGGCAGCCCGTCTTCTGCCCGATCGCCAGCAGTTGCAGTACGTCGGCGAGGCTCGCCTCGGAAAGATTTCCGCGAATGGCCATCAGCGGGGATCCTCGATCAGGCGTCCGGCCATGTCGGGCCAATCCCAGATCGATTTCTCGCGATCCGCAAAGAAGTCGTCGACCTTGTCGAACGCCGGTGCCCGTGGCACGAACGCCGGCGTGCCGGCGGCCATGCCGAGCTCGCGGCGTGCGAGATCCAGCGTGAGCGGACGATCGTGAAGCTGGGCTGATGCGAGCAGCCGTGTCATGAGCCCGCCGAGCTCGCGGATGCTCTGCACTTCACGGTCGGCCAGCAGTGCGACGAGCGCCTGGGTGGGCTCCTGCCCGGCCTCGAGCAGCGCGCGCTGCACCATGCGTTCGCGCAATGCACGATCCGGTGCCTGCAATGCGACGACGAGCCCACCTTCGAAGCGGGAGCGCAGGCGATCGGCGAGCCCGACGATCTCGCGGGGCGGGCGATCGCACGTCAGCACGATCTGGCAGCCGCGATCGTACAGATGATTGAACAGATGGAACAGCTCATCCTGCGTGCGCTCCTTGTCACCCAGGTGCTGCACGTCATCCAGCACGAACACGTCGGCCGCACGGAAGCGTGCCCGCCACCGGACAATGCCCCCTTCCTGCATCGCCGCCACCAGCTCTTCCACGAACGCCGCCGCCGACAGGCATGCGACGGCCTTGTCCGGCCAGGCCGCGCGAACCGCGTTGCCCAACGCATGTGCGAAGTGCGTCTTTCCCGTACCGCTCGGCCCGTGGAGCAGCAGCGGATTGTAGCGACGGCCCGGTTGCTCGAGCACCGCGTCGAATGCCTTGAGCGCGAGATGATTGGCGCTACCTGACTCGAGCGATGCGCGCGTGAGACTCGGCAGCGGCGCCGGGAGGGGCAATGCGGTCGCGAGGGCGCGATCGAGCAGCCCCTGCGCCTCACCGACAAGCTCTGGATTCCGAAAGGCGGCGTGCCCGCGCAGCGATGGATCGACGGCAAGCGCCTGCGACTCCAGGTCGCGCAGATGCTCCACCGCAGCGGTGAACGTGGCCAGCAGGCCATTCACGTCGGGAGCATCGGGCAGTGACATCGCGCGCTCGAGCACACCGGTGGCATAGCCCTCGCCGCGCCAGAAGGTGCACGCTTCGCCGAGGTACACGCGCCACTTCTCGACCCGTGTCTCGACTTCCTGCATCACGTCCGCAAGAAAACCCTCATATTCGGGGCCCGTACCATCGGCGTTGCGTACCACCGCGACCGTTGCCGATCGGTCGCCAAGCACGGCACGGACATCGCCCGGGGCAACCGCCTGTCCTTCGAGTTGCTGAAAGGCCGACAGCTTGTTGAGCGCACCCTTCAGCTCGCGTACGTTGGCGAATGCGACACGTGCGACTTCGTCCAGCACCCCGTCCCCGAACAGGAGCTCACGTTCGGTGCACGCGTTGCGCAGAATGGCGAGCCGCATCTCGTAGTCCGGAGCACCGACATCGACGATCAGGCCACCCGACAGACGCGACAGCAGCCGCTGGTCGACATCGGGAATCTCCGACGGCGGCCGATCGCTCGTCATCACCAGCTGGCGGCCCGTTCCCTGGAGCAGATTGAACAGGCGCAGCAACTCGGTCTGCGTCTCACGCTGGCCCGTGAGAAACTGCACGTCGTCGAGCACCAGCAGGTCCACCTGCTGGAACCGGGTGGCGAACGATTCCTGCTGCCCCTGACTGATTGCACGGTGCAGCTGTTCCGCGAGCTCTTCGCCCGTGCTGAACTCCACGCGGAGATCGGGTTGCGCCTGTCGCGCCTGATGTGCGATCGCGGCCACGAGGTGCGTTTTGCCCAGGCCTGACCCACCGTAGACGAACAGCGGATTGTACGCGACGCCGGGTGCTTCCGCGACGGCGCGCGCGGCGGACGTCGCCAATCGGTTGGACGCACCGACGACGAAGTTGTCGAAGCGGTAGCCGCCCTCCATGAGCGCACTCATGGCGCGACCGTCGCGTACTCGCCGATGCCGACGTCACGCACGGGCTCCGGCGTCGCGGACGCCGCGACTGCGCGGTTGAGCATCGGTGTACGCATCGCAATTGCTGCGCGCTTGCCCGCTTCCGTGCCATCGTCCGCTCCGAGCCTGCGCAGCACTCGCATGCCAAGCGCGCGCAACGTGTCGAACACTCCGACGCCGTGCAGCGCATCCGCTGCGCACTCCGGCACACCGCGGAAGTTGAGGGCCACCGACAACTCGGCCACCGTGGCCGCGAGCGATTCCGGCAAGTCCTGTTTGTTGTACTGGATGACGAACGGCAGCGCGCGCACGTCCACCCCGTGCTCGGCGAGGTTCGCGTGCAGGTCCTGCATGCTTTCGATGTTGTCGTCCCAGCGATGCCGCTGGCTGTCGGCGACGAACGCCACGCCATCAGCGCCCTGCAGGACGAGTTGCCGGATGGCCCGGTAGTACGGCTGTCCCGGCACGGTATAGAGCTGGAATCGCACGCGGTACGCGCCCACGGTTCCCAGGTCGACCGGCAGGTAATCGAAGAACAGCGTGCGGTCGCGTCGCGTCGCAAGCGACGTGAGCGACCCTACCTGCCCGGTCGGCAGCGCCGAGTGCAGATACGTCAGGTTGGTGGTCTTGCCCGAACGACCAGGGCCGTAGAACACCAGCTTGCAGGTGATCAGCTTCGTGGCGTGATCGACGATCGGCATCGTGCGTCGTCCTCAGCGCAGCATCACGTCGTGCGACGCGATGCCGTCCGGACCGTGACTGACGGTCGGATCCGAGGGTGAGGTCTCGAGCAGCGCGTGCAGCCGAACGGCAAGCGCGATCGCCTCGCGGATGCGATCGGCATTCACCGTTCCTGCGCCGTTCGATGGCAACGCGTTCGACCGCAAGGCTCCGCTCCAGTATGCGAGTGCACCGGCGAGGTCACCGCGCCGGGCTGCGTCGTCACCACGCTGGCACAGCCACATCGGATCCTCGCTCGAGGGCAGCAGTGCGTCTGCTGTCCACGGGGATGACGTGTCATCGCGCTGGGAGGCAACGCCGCCCGGATCACTGTCGTGCGACGGTTCACGACGCGCCTGGATGGCCGCGCCCGCGAGCGGAGTGCGCAGGCGCGGCAGTCCCTCGGGAGTGAACACACCGGTGCGAATCGGGTCGAACACGACATCCCGATCATCGCCGGGAATCCAGAGGTCGTGCTCGTCCACTTCCTCGACGGCGGCGATCGATGGTGGCGTCGCGTGCCGTCGAGGGGCGGGCGCGCCATCCCGGAGTGCGAGGAGGCCCGCGCCGATCAGCCGGTGCACGATCTCGACGATTTCCAGGAGGTCGCGACCGAGCACGTGTGCCAGTTGCGCCAGGTCGCGCTGGCCGTCAACGCGCGTCAGGATCTCCCACTCCTGGGGCACGAGGCGGAGCAGCGAGAGCTGTTGTGCTTCCACCTCCACGAACGCGGGAACCGCCCGCGGCCCCGGAATGCGGTCGGCCACACGCTGCCAGACCTCCGCGCGCTGCGCGGCTTCCACGAGCACCGGTTCGATCGGGATGCGCACTGTGGGCGAAGGCAGTGTCGCCGGGTCGGCCGCGACGAACCGGAACTCGCCATCGGTCCAGCCCAGCAGATCGAGTACGACGCCCTGCACCGTCGCGCGCACAGGAGCGAGCGCGTTCGCCGGAACCGGCCGTTCGTCGGACCGCGCACCGTCGGCGCGCGCCGGATCGATCGTCCATACCGCGGCATCGGTGATGGCCCCGTGGAAAAACGCGATCTCGGCCGCAGTGCCCTGCAGCGCTGCACGGATCTTCAGTACGCCTGTCTTCCGGCTGAGCCCGAGCAGCTGGCAGACCTCGTGCAGCCCAAGCTCGCGAATGCGCCCTTCGAGACTCACGCGACACCTGCGAGCGCGCGTGTCGCCATGCCGTGCGCAACCTTGCGAGTCTCCAGGGCCAGCGCCGCGCTGGCCTGCGCCGTGAATTCGTCGTGCACTCCAGTGTCGACTGCCTGCCGCCACCGCTGGCTCGCGTCGCGCTGCCGCCCCTGCCGAGCGAGCAGGACGCCCTCCATCCACAGGGCACCAGTGTCGTTCGGTGCATGGCGCATCACACGCCAGACGACGATGCGCGCATCGTCGTCGCGGTCGCACATCACAAGTACCTCGGCCAGCATCACCAGCCCACCGAGGTCCATGGGGCTGTCGGAGAGATAGCCTGTCAGTACGCCGAGTGCGTCGGCCGGACGTTTCGCATCGCGATGCACGCGAGCCAGCTCGACGAGCGCA
This sequence comes from Gemmatimonadota bacterium, assembly GCA_040387895.1. Taxonomy (GTDB): domain Bacteria; phylum Gemmatimonadota; class Gemmatimonadetes; order Gemmatimonadales; family Gemmatimonadaceae; genus Gemmatimonas. The sequence continues at coordinate 3,092 of JAZKCW010000130.1, read as the reverse complement.
TCGCCCCAGCCTGGCTTGGAGGCCAGTGCCGCCACGAGCTCCAGCCGCGCAGCGAGCAGGTCACCCCGACGGCGCAGGAGACTTGCGATCGCCACACGCGGGGACGGACGCGTGGGGTCGAGCGCCAGTGCCCGGCGGTAGAAGACGAGCGCGAGACTCTCGTCGGCCATCATGGCTGCGCCGTCACCGACGAAGTGCATGATGGCCGCACTCGGCGACTCGAGCCGCAACACGCGCAGCATCGCGGTCCGCGCCGATTCACCCTGTGGTTCGCCATGCTGCGTCGCGTGCGCCGCGCTGTAGGCGAAGAGTGCGAGTGTCTCGGGATCGCGCGGTGTTTCCCCGCCGAGTGTGCGCAGCAGCGCGAGCGTCGAGCGTCCGTCGCCCAAGAGGCAGCGTGAGCGCGCTTCTCCCATCGCCGCGCGACGCCACAGGCCGTGGGTCTCGTCGTTCGCATGCCCTGTGTCCCCGAGGGACGCGCGCACCCGCATGTATCGCTCGAGCGCTTCGCCATGCAGACCACGCGCGGCAAATTCGTCGGCCGCATCGCAGTCCGCGTTGCCGTCGACCAGGACGGGCGCCCGCTCGGCCGCCGGTGCACTGCCGGCCGGCATTTCCGGCAGCAGTCCCAGTACCTCATCGTCGCTGACGCTGATGCCGGTGAGGGGTACCCCGCCCTGCAGCGACAGCAGGTCCAGCGGCCCGACTGCTTCCGGGCACTCACGCTGCAAGTCGATCGTGACGGTGAGGCGTGACGCGGCCCGCATGGACGCCAACCCAAGCGCGTACTGCGTCTCGCGCAGCGCGCCATCCTGGTCTCCCAGCGTGGCGAGGACGTCTGCGAGCGCGTACCGCGCTTCGGCATGTTCGCTGCGACGCTCGATGGCCTGCAGGAACGCGTCGCGGGCATCGGTGGGCCGGTGCAATGCGCCGAGCGCGAGGCCCATCTCGTGCCAGGCATCGGCATCCTCGGGATGAAACGCGACGAGCTCTCGCAAGGTGCTGAGCGCCGCCAGCGGATCGCGCTGCCGGACGAACCACCGGGCGAGGTTCAGTCGCGCGCACACGAGCGACGGGTCGATCTCTGCCGCGCGCAGCAGCGCCTCGCGCGCGGCGACTCCCTCACCGCAGTCCGCGAGCGCCACGCCGAGGTTGTTGTACGCGATGGCATATCGCGGGTCGGCCTGCAGTGCGCGCCGATAGCTGTCGGCAGCTAGCTCGAGTTCACCCGCCTGGTGCAGCGCGACGCCGTGTTCGTTCCAGTGGCGCGCATGTTCCGGCTGCTCCGCGAGCAGCGCGTCATAGGCGGCCCGCGCGGCGTCGTGGTCGCCGGAGAGGAGATCGAGCTCCGCCATGGCGTGACGCGACAGGCGGGCGTCCTCGCCGTTCTCGATCGCGCGCTCGAACTCGCGGCGCGCCTCCGCGAAGTATCCGCGCTGACGAAACGCCAGTCCGAGGCCGTACCGGGCGAGCCCACTGTCGGCGACGACCGCAAGTACGTCGTGCGCCGGCCCCGACAGCGCGCTCCCTGGCATCACGCCGTCGAGCGACAGGTTGGGCTGCAGCGTGGCGAGGGCAGGATTGAGTGCGGACGCCTGACGCGCTGCCGCAAGCCCCTCCTCGTGATAGCCCATGTCCCCGAGCACAAAGCCGCGCAGCAGGTGCGCATCCGCATGCGTTGGCGAGAGCGACAGGAGCGCATCGAGCGCCTCCAGCGACTGCTCGTTCTGGCCGCGATGGTACAGCACTTCGGCGAGATGCAGTCGCGGTGTCGGATCGGCCGGTGATGCGTTGACGGTGCGCTCGAACCACTTCTGCGCCCGCCGCAAGTCGCCTGCGCGTTGCTCGATCAGGCCGCGCTCGAACAGCGCCATCGCGTCATCCGGATCCTCCGCGATCAGCGTGTCGAGTGCGGCCGCAGCATCGGCGTGCCGGCCGATGAGCCGCAGCAGGCGTGCACGCTGGCGTTGCGCCTCGATGTCGTCCGGATCCTTCGAGAGCGTCGCGTCGAGCGCGGCAATCTGTGCATCACAGGCGCCCGGTTGCGCCGCGGCGAGCTCCAGGTTGCGGGCGGCCGTGCGCATGCGCGGATCGAGCGAAAGGGCGCGCAGGAACGCATCGATCGCGTCCCGCAGCAATCCCTTGCTGAAGTAGAGCACGCCGAGGTTGTTGAACGCACCCGGGTCCTGCTGGTCGATGCGATCGACGAGCGCACGCAATACGTCCACGTCGCGGCCGACGGGAGCGATGAGATTCATCTCGCCTGCACCGGCGGGAGATCAGGCCAGGCGCAGGGCGCGCAGCATCACCTGCAGCGACGCCGGGTCCGGCAGGAGCAGGAAGAAGCCCCGGAGCGACTGGTTGCTCTCGCTCAGCATGAACTCGCTCTCGACGCAGAGGATGGCGTCAGGGTCCTGCGAGAATTCGCCGAACGCGCTCGTGAGCACGGCGGTCGACATGTCGATGACGAGCGACGGCGGCGACGGGAGCAGCAGCATGCCAAGGAAATCGCTCAGCGCGTTCATGTACGCACCGCTGAGGATGTTGCCCGCTTCCTTGATGGCGGACCGCTCGAGCTCACCGAGGGACAACGACGATCCGACGGGGCGACGCAGCATCAGCTCCGCGAGGCGCATGACCGTCGGGCGGGGGAACACGAGCAGCGTGCGGCCCGAGAGGTCGCCGAGCATGTGCATGAGCACTGCAGCGACCGGCTCCTCTTCCGCGGAGAACTGCGCCGGCAACTCTTCCATGTTGCTCACGGAGATGGCGGGCACCTTGATCATGATCGTGTTGCCCGTCATCTGCGACAACGCCGTCGCCGCGTGGCCAGCCCCGATGTTGGCTGTCTCGCGCAGGGCGTCGAGCTGAATGGTCTTGAGCGACCGGATTGCTTGCATCATCACTCCGCTATTGTCTCGCCGACGTCATATGAGGATCCCCAGATCGACGATGAGCGAGGGGGTCCCGTCACCGAGCACCGTGGCGCCGCTGAACCAGGGCGCCCCGCCGCGGGCGGCATCGAAGGGCTTCACCACCACATCCTGCTGCGCGATCATCGCATCGACGACGAGCGCACAGCGCCGGCCCGA
>JAZKCW010000129.1:5197-42417 GCA_040387895.1 Gemmatimonadota bacterium | reverse complement strand
GGCGTGGAGATGGAAGCGCTGACCGCAGTATCCGTTGCCCTGTTGACTGTTTACGACATGGCGAAGGCGGTCGACAAGTCGATGAGAATCACGGATATCGTGCTGCGCGAGAAACGCGGCGGCACGAAAGGTGACATTGTCGACGGAGCGTGACCCGCCCTCAGGAGGGAAATCATGACCGACTTCGAAGTTCGTTGCGATACAGCAGTCGATGTAGTGAATGCAGGTCCCAGCTTGACCGCCGCCGCTCGCCGCCGGCGCATGCACACCCGGCACGCGAAGCGCCGTCTGTCCCGCGTCTTCGTCACCGCAGCGGCCGTCTTTGCCACGGCGTCGTTGTTGTCGCCGGAACGCGGGGAGGCGACCGGCCCCGTCTCGGCTGACAGGCAGGCCAGCCTCTCCATTCAGCCGTCATGGCGGCCGGCCGGCGAAGTTCTCAAGCGCAAGCCCAGCCCGTCCCTGCCCTTCGCGATGGATCCGCGCGAGCTCGCGCGCCGCGAGTCGCTCAGTCGCTGGCACAAGATCTATTCGTACAGCACCAAATACCGGATCTCACCGGACCTGGCGCGCAAGATCTACGATACCGCGATTCGGGAAGGCATCGAGCCGGAGCTGGGCTTTCGTCTGGTACGGGTCGAGAGCGTCTTCAATCCCCGCGCCGCCAGTCCCGTCGGTGCACTGGGTCTCACCCAGCTGATGCTCGGCACAGCCCGTGGCTTCGAACCGGGCGTCACCCGTGAGCAGTTGCTGGACGCCGAGACGAATCTGCGAATCGGGTTCCGCTACCTGCGGGCGCTCATTCGGGAGAACCGTGGCAACCTGCGCCTCGCGCTGCTGACCTACAACCGTGGTCCCGTAGCGGTCCGGAATGCCCTCAGCATGGGCCTGGACCCGGCCAACGGGTACGAGCTCGTCGTGATGCGCGGCTATCGAGGCCGCGGCGTCCTCGACTGACCGAGCGCCGGATCAGCCGCCCTTGCGGGCGGTGGCGGTGGCTGCGGGTTTCTTTGATGTGGACTTGGACGTCGTCGGCTTCTTGGCCGGCGACGTCTTTTTCTTGGCCGGGGCCTTTTTGGCCGTCGGTTTCTTCGAAGAACTGGCCTTGTAAGCGCTCGACTTACGGACCGGCGCCTTCGCCTTTGGCTTGGACGTGCTGCTGACCCGAAGGGTCTGCCCTGCGCTCACCCGCGTGCCCTTCATGCCGTTCAGCGACTTGAGGCGCGTGACGCTCAGGCCGTACTTCCGGGCGATCCCGCCCAACGTTTCGCCGCGCCGCACCACGTGCACTCCGGCCTTCGTCAACGCCGACTTGCTCGAGCCGCCATAGATCTCGATGGACGGATTCGGCACATCGCGAGAGAACGCGAGCGCGTCGTCCGTAGGAATGCGGAGTGTCTGGCCGGCCGTCAGCCGCCCGCTCCGGGATTTCTTGATGGTGGGATTGAACGCCGTGAGAGCCTTCGAAGAGACGCCGGCCTCCCGCGCGAACCCGTCGAGCGTGGACTTCGAACCCGTGACCTTCCGCGTCGTGAACCCCGCCCGCGCGGTCGCGGGCAGCTCCGCCAAAGCGGCTCCCGCCGCCTCGGCCCGACCCCGAGGGAGCTTCACCCAATACTTCACATCAGGTGGCGTAACTCCCCGTAGAATAGAGGGATTAAGTTCGCGTATCTCAGCGATGGTTGAACCGCTCCCGGCGGCAACTGCAGCCATGCTGGTGCCGGCGTCGACGCGAATCGAGTCGTACTCATACGGGGCGACCGGCACGACGGCGATGCCATGGCGCGCAGGCATCTTGGCCACGATGGCCGCGGCGATGAGCTGCGGCACGTAGTCCTTCGTCTCTGCGCGCAGGTAGTCCTGCTCGGCCAGCGCAAAGAATCGGTCCTCGCCCTCGCTGCCTTCCATCTCCTCCGCGAAGCGCGTCAGCCCCCGCGCCACGCGTCCCGGTCCGCCATTGTACGCCGCGGCCGCCAGGTACAGCGACCCTCCGAACTGCCGCTGCAACTCCTTCAGGAAGCGGATGGCTCCGTCCGTCGATCGCGCCGGATCACGCCGCTCGTCCACCCACCAGTCGACCCGCATCCCCACGCCGCGGGCGGTGGAGCTCATGAACTGCCACATCCCGACAGCCGCGGCCCTGGAGTACGCGTGGGGGTCGTAGCCGCTTTCGACGAGTGCCAGGTAGGTCAGATCCTCGGGCAGCCCGCCGGCCCGCAGCTTGGCGCGGATCATCGGCTCGTAGCGGGTGCCGCGCGACAGCCGCGCGACGAATCGATCGCGCGCGTTGCCGGAGAAGAGCCTGATGTAGTGGGCCACCCGGGCGTGCGTCTCGTACGATCGAACGTCGAGGTCGAACTCCGGCTCCAGCGACTCGCTCAGTCGGGCCGCACCCACGAGGCCGATCGAATCTCCGAAGACAGCGATGGCCGCGCGCGTGAGCTCGTCCGGATTTGTGACGGTGTCGACCGCAATGCGGGCCAGTGCGGCCGTGCCCACCCCGCCGCTGCCACCCGCTCCCGATGTCGATGAGGCACCGCTGCCGCCGGCGGAGCCGCCCGCTGCCGCTGCGATGGCCGTGGCAGACGCCGCAGGCACCGGGCGAGGCGGAAGTGGAGCGCGGGCGGGCCGGCAGGCCGCGGCGAGGAGCAGGACGGCAGCCGTGCGAGCAGGATGCATCGAGCGGAGGGCGGCGGGAATCACGGTGGCCGGACCGCGCCGCTTGGGACGGCATCGGGCAGGAGCGACGCTTCGAGCGACGAGTCAGCGATGAGTCAGCGACGGGTCACGTGCAACCTACGGCGAATGCCGGCGGTGGAACACCCGGCAGGCACCTGCGTTCCTGATTTTCGGACCAGACCGCGCGGTCCTGACGCTGCTTCTACGGCGCCCTTTCGTCCGGAGACGGAACGACAGCACCTGCCAACAGCGGAGCGGCCAGGCGGTTCACTGCGGCCAGCGTGGCGCGCGACGTGGCCAGGAGCAAATCCTGGTCGGCGACCGCAGCACCTATGACTTTCGTGACACCACCGGCGTGATGCGCAAAGGCGGCGACCACGACGAGGTTGGTGTCGAATGCGCGAATCGGCTTGGCACCGATCAATTCAATCTTGAGTGCGCCGGACGTGGCGCGCGTGACGGCATCGAGCGTCGCAAGGGAGGCCAGGCGCAGGTCGCCGACCGGACAGGCTGTCCCCTCGCGCTGGCAGCTGATCCGGTCCTCCGGTGAGGCTCCAGGCTCACCGAACTCCACGACGACGCGGGAAACAGCCGCGGGACGCCGTTCGATCCTGCAGCTCAGCAACCGCATGCGCGGGCCCGGAAGCTCGCCGAGCGAGTCCTGCCCTTCTCCCAGCGCCGTCGATGCGGGTGTGGTGGACAGGACCATGAGGGACCGGGGTGAATGCGGGCAGGACGGAGCTTGCAGACCTATCCCCCGGAGGACGATCCGTTCATGTTCGGGTCACGCCGTCCGTCCCGGCGTCAGGTCTCGCGAACCAGTCCTGACTCGAGCGCGAGGCGGGTGAGCCCCGCGACGCTGTGGATCTGCAGCTTCCGCATCAGGCTTTCGCGGTGGGCCTCCACCGTGCGCGGGCTGATTCCCAGCTCGGCGGCGATCGCCTTGTTCGTCAGGCCGCGCGCCACCCCTTCGAGTACGTCGCGTTCCCGCGGCGTCAGCGCCTCGAGCGAGGCGGCGCTGCCTCCCGCGCCGCTGCCTTCGCTGGCGGACAATCGCTGCACGATCGCGGGGCTGAAGAACGTCCCGCCCGCATGCACGGCATGGATCGCCGCGCGCAGCTCCTCGCCCGCGCTGTCCTTGAGGATGTACCCATGGGTGCCGATCCGCATGCCTTCGCGAACGTACTCGGCATGATCGTGCATGCTGAGCATGAGGACCCGTGCGGTCGGCAGGAGTTCACGCAGCCGCGCTGCAGCGCGGAGGCCGGTCTCCTCGGGCATCGTGATGTCGAGGACGATGACGTCAGGACGATGCACGAGCGCGAGCTCCACCGCCTCGCGGCCGTTCGACGCTTCCGCCACCACCTCGATGCCCGGGTCAACATCGAGCACGTGACGGATGCCTTCGCGCACGAGCGCATGATCATCGGCGACCAGGACGCGCACCGCGCCCGTCATGCGACTTCCCTGAGCGACACGGGCAGCGTGATGCACACCTCGGCGCCATGGTCGTGGTTGCGCACCGTCACCTGCCCGCCCACTGCAAGCATGCGCTCGCGCATGCCGGTGAGCCCCATACGGCCATCCGCTTCGCTCACCGTTCCGTCCGCAGCCATCGGAAACCCATGTCCGTCATCTCGAATGAGGAGTTGCAGCCGTGTGCCGCTTGCCGTGAGCAGGACGTCGATACTCCGGGCCTCGGCGTGACGCGCCACGTTCGACAACGCTTCCTGCAACGCACGGAACAGCGCCAGCTCGGCGTCCGGCGGAAGCGAAGGGAGGGCCGCCGGTGCGGTCAGCACGGCGCGAAGCCCACTGCGCTCCGCGAAGTCGCCGACGAGTGAGCGCAGGGCCGGAAGCAAACCGAGATCGTCGAGCAGCGACGGGCGCAGTGCGCTGGTGACCTGCCGGATGCTTCGAATGCCGGTGTCGACGAGCACGAGCAGGCGATCGAGGCGTGCATGCGCCGTCACCGCGAGCACGGACCGCAGCGCCTCGAGCTGCATCTTCACGGCGGAGAACACCTGCGCCGTCTCGTCGTGCAGCTCGCGCGAGAGCCGGCGCCGTTCTTCCTCGTGCTGCCGCACCATGCGTGTCGACAGCTGCTCGAGCGCCGCCGTTCGCGCGGCAAGCTGCCGATCCAGCGCCGATTGCTCGAGTGCGGCGCCGACCTGCGATCCAAGGGCGAGGAGGAAGTCGTCGTCGAGCGCGGTGAAGGGATTGCGCACGTCGCCGGCCATCACGAGTGCGCCGACGAGGCGGTTGCCGGCACTCACCGGGAGCGCCGCGACGAAGGGCTGCTCGCCGTGTGCACTCACGACTTGCGGACGACGGGTGAGCCGCATGCGTGAGAGCGCGTCCGCGACGTCGGGCTGTGGGTTCGTACTCTCCCAGGAGGCGCAGCTGCCGGCGCCACGCACGAATCGACCACCCGCCGCGGCGCGCTCCGCGGTCATTCGCTCCGCGGTCGTTCGTTCCGCAGAGGCGCGCTCGGTCGCATGGCTCTCGGGGCTCGAGCGATCCACCGTCGGCGTGTCATCGAACATGAACATCGCGCTGCCGCGTACGCCCGAGAGCGTGAGCGGTCGCGAGAGCAGCAGGTCGAGCGGATCCGCGCCTGGCGTGCGCCGCTGCAGGTCGCCGGAGAGTGCCGACAACGCGCGCACGCCGCGGCCAAGATCGTCGAGCACCAGCAGCACGAGGCCCGCGCCGACGAGCAGCTGGAAGCAGATGTCGAGGTAGTAGCCCCACGGCGACCACGCGCCCTGCGCCCGCAGGAACGGATAGTCGAGATGGTGCAGGCCCCACGCCGCGAATGCGATCGCGAGCAGGCGCGCGCCGGGTGAGCCCACGATACGGTGATGCCGCCAGAACACCCACCCGGTCCACGCGGTCGCTCCGCTCAGGAACAGCACCGCGGGCAGGGCCGCCCACAGGAACGCATCCAGCTGATAGATCGCGATGTACGACCAGAGCGGCGGGAACAGCGCGACGACGAGATACCAGCGACTTGCGGCGGGCTGGCGCAGGAACACGAGTGACGCCCAGAGCAGCACGAGTGCCGTCCACCCGGTCGTCACCTGATGCCAGTAGAGCCAGACCCGTTCACCGGTGAGCAGAAAGCTCAGGATGCAGAGCAGCCGCGCGACGTACACGCCCCATGCGATGGCGAACCAGCCGAACCACGGCCGGTGATAGCGCACGTACAGGTTGGCACAGAGTGCCGCGAGCCCGGTCGTGATCACACCCTGCAGCAGGGTGGCGGCCAGCTCCGTCACGTCGCGTGGCGTTGCACTCGTGGGGTTCGACGCTGCCTGCAGCAGCCACGGAACCGTGCTTGCGAACATCGCAGGGACGCTCAACAAGGCACTCACCGCGCGCCGGCCGCCGGTGCGGAAGCACCCGCCGCGGAACCTGCCGCGTCGCCCGTTGGTGCGGGCGCTGTTGCGGGCGCTGTTGCGGGGGCTGCAGCGGCCGCCGTGGCTGCGCCGGCGATGACGGCACCGGCGACGGCACCGCTGGCTCCCCCGCCCTGCGGCGGCGCGCCATCAGGCGTCACGTGGTAGATGGTGCGCGACGGAAACGCGAAGCTCGACCCGTGCCGTTCGATGATGCGCATCATCTCCAGCAGCGTGTTGTGCCGGATGTCCAGGAACTCGGCGTAGTCGCCCGTGAGAAACCACGACATCACGTTGATGCGGATCGCCGAATCCGTGAATGCGACCACGTGCACGCGTACGGCGTCCGGCCAGATCTTCGGATGCGCGGCCAGCAGCGCCGCGATCTCCGTGCGAATCGCCTCCACCTGCGCGATGCTCGTACCGTATGTCAGGTCGAGATCCGTGCGCAGCAGGATGCGGTCACGTTCACCGAACGTCTCGATCCGTTCGTCGGCGAGGCGTCCGTTCGGGACGCGGACGACGGTGCGGTCGTTCGTGCGAAAGCTCGTCGAGCGCAAGCCGATGCGTTCCACCGCACCTTCGGTGGCGCCCGCGCGAACCCAGTCACCGACGCGAAACGCCTTGTCGGCCGCGAGCGACACGCTACCGAACAGGTGCTCCACGGTCTTCTGTGCGGCAAGCGCGACGGCGATACCACCGATGCCCAATCCGGCGAGCAGCGTGCCCACGGGATACCCGAACTGCGCGAGCGCGACGAGGATCGCGACGATACCGACCGTGACGCGCAGGAAGTTGCCAACCAGCGGCGCCAGCGTGCGTGCCTGCTGCGTGTGCCCCGCGGCCCACGCCACGTTCTCCATGCGCTGCTGCACGAGGCGGATCGCGCGCAACACCGCCCAGAAGAGTGCAAAGAGCACCATCGCGCGCGTGGCGGACGCAACGAACGCCGAGAGCCGTGCATTGAGATCGAGCAGCGTGAAGAGCGGGCCCGCGACGATCGCAGCGATCCAGAGGCGGAACGGACCGCGCAGGTGCTCGATCATGAGATCGTCCCACGAGGTCTCGGTGCGTGCGGCCAGACGCGAAACCACGGTACGTGCAGCGACGCTCACCAGCCATGTCAGCAGGACGATCGTCGCGACCACCAGGCCGATGCCGATCCACTGCCAGTAGAACAGCTGGAGGGGTCCCTCGCGCATCAGCGCGGGCGGCAGCCGGTCGCGCAGCCAGGGGTTGCCGAGGTTCTCGAACCAGTAGTCGATCGCGTTCACCGTTTCCGTCGAGAACACCCACGCGGGACGGCCGCTGCGGGCACGCGTGAGCAGGACCGGGGTCTCCTGCCCGTCCGGGCCCACGATCGCGCCGATGCGATCGCTCGCGGCCGAGCCGTCCGCGGTGTCCCCGACTGCCAGCGGCGAGATCTGGGAATACTCGAGTGCGAGCCGCTGATCGAGCACGGTGCGGAGTCGCCGCGCGAGCAGCGGCGCGCGGTCGCGCTGCGAGACGGGGACGGCGAGGAATCGCGCGGCGCCGTCGTAGTCACCCGCGCGGCTCAGCCGCTGGAACTCCTGCACCGCAACGCGCGGCGAGAGCGGTGAGACCACGGTGGGCGCGGAATCAGCGCCGCCGCCGCCGCCCAGTCCGGGTATCTGGGCTGACAGCCTGACCGGAGACGCCACGGCCAGGAGCAGCAGCAGCAGCGGCAGCAACGGGAGCTGCAACAGCAGCAGCTGCGTGGCGGCGAGTCGCCACCGACGCGTGACAGGGCGTGCTGCTGTTGGGAGGCAGGGAGTGCCAGGCATCCTGCGAACCTCGACAGGGATGCAGCATCGGTCAACCCACGACCGGATATGACGAACCATTGTGCCGACGACCAGTAGTGCCCCGGGTGGGACTCGAACCCACGACTTATCGGTTAAAAGCCGACTACTCTACCAACTGAGTTACCGGAGCAGGGCGCGGCCGGGAGTGCACCGCGCCATCCGGGGCGACACATCGCCGCCGGACTCCCCAATCTACACGAAAGGCCGCCTTCCGAAGAAGGCGGCCTTTCAGCGGTCCAGCGGCCAAGCGTCAGGAGCGACGCTTAGTTGTTCATGCCGGTGAGGGCAGAAACCGTGGCCTCGGCACCAGTCGTCTCGACGACGAACGTCACGCGGCGATTGAGCTCGGCACCCTGAGCGTCACCAGCGGCCATCGGACGGACGAGACGGGTCTTGCCATAACCAACCGTGCGAAGCGACGCACCATCGAGACCCTTGGTCACGAGGAAGTCACGCACTGCATCGGCACGCTCACGCGAGAGGCGGAGGTTGTATGCAGCGCCGCCGGCCGGATCAGCGAAGCCTTCGATCGTGATCATCGCGCCCTTGTAGTGCTTCGCCGCAACCGTGGCAAAGCGCTCGAGTGCAGCCTGATCCTGCTGACGCACGGCGGCGTCATCGAAGCCGAAGTGCACGGGCATCGCGAACTTGACCTGGCCTTCCATCGCGGTGATACGCACGTCGTAGTCGGTCTTCAGCGTCGTCAGGTCGTTGCGGAGGGCCGTGAGGTCCGTGCGCAGCTGGCCGACGTCCGTGCGGAGCGTGGCGTCCGCCGCGGTGCGCTCAGTGCGCTCCGTGTCGATCTGGCCCGTGAGGGCAACGCGCTGCTCCTCGAGGCCCTTACGAACGAATCCCTTCGTGGCACACGCGCTCAACGTGCTAGCCGCCAGCGCCGCAATAGCCACATACCGTACATGTCGCATGGGTCTTCCTCTCTGTTTCGTGGTGATGTCGAGTTGTCGGCCTGTCTTGTCTGGCCCGCACTGTCTCTCTTAGCACGTCGCGGACCACGGGGGAGAAGCTCGCCACAAAACAGCACCGGACGAAGTGACTCGAATCACCAGATCCAAAAAGAATTTTTCGCGTGTGACCGATCTCACATAACCCCTCGCGTTTCCTGTCGCGGGCTCGCAACGAGATTGCAACTTGAGTCACTAACGCTCCCTTCATCCACCTTGGGCGGGCTTGGCCAGCCACTCGCCGCCATCGATCACGAAGATCGAACCGGTGATCCAGTCCCCTCCAGGGGACGCCAAAAAGGCCACCATGTTCCCGATGTCGCGCGGCGAACCCCAGCGGCCAAGTGGAATCGACTGCTCTGCATACTTCGCCATGCGCTCGTCGGCTGCAGCGAAGACATCGGGCACGCCGCTGCTGGCTGGAGGCGTGAATGCCTTCTTCACGCCCTCGGTCGGAATGGGACCCGGCGCGATGGCGTTGAGACGGATACGCTGCGGCGCCCACTCGACGGCAAGCGTACGCGTCAGTGCGTCGACACCCGCCTTGGCCGCGGTCGCATGCGCCATCAGCGGCCACCCGCGGTAGTGCAGCGTCATCGAGATGCTCACGATCCGCCCGCCGCCCTGCGCCGCCATCACGGGATACACCGCCTGTGAACAGTAGAATGTGCCGAACAGGTCGATCTCCACCACGCTGCGCCACGCATTCGCCGACAGTGTCGCCGATGGCGCATAGAAGTTTCCGGCCGCGTTGTTGACGAGGAGATCGATGCGACCATGCTGCTGCGCGACCTCGTCGACGACCGCCTTCACGCGCTCCGGGTCGCGCACATCGAGCGGCGCGGCGGATGCGCTGCCACCCCGGTCGCGAATGGCCTGACACGCCTTCTCCAGGGGCTCCGGCTTGCGACTCGCGAGCACCACATGCGCGCCGAGATCCGCGAGCAGTTCGGCGATGCCGTAGCCGATCCCCGTCCCGCCACCGGTGATGAGCGCCACCTGCCCGCGCAACAGGTCAGGGCGGAAGATCGAGAGGTCGGGCGTCGTCATGAGGAAGCGGGTGAGAGGAGTCCGGTGCTACATCGGGCGGCGGCACGTCGGCCGGGAACGCGAGTGTCGTCTGCTCCTGCACGCAGAAGCGTCGGCGATGATGCGGCGTGAGTCCGCGTTCGGCAAGCGCACGCCAGTGCCATGGCGTGCCGTATCCTGCATTGCGCTCCCAGCCGTAGCCTTCGTAGCGTCGGGCGAGCGACGCCATCAGGCGGTCACGCGTGACCTTCGCGACGATGGACGCACACGCGATGGCATAGCAGCGGGCATCGCCCTTCACCACACTCGTGTGCGGGATGCCCAGCGTACGCAGTGTCTTGCCGTCGATGATGACGTGATGTGGCTGGACGCCGAGGCGCCCCTCGACACGGTCGAGGGCCCGGCGCATCGCCAGCACCGTCGCGTGGTAGATGTTGATGCGGTCGATCTCCCGCGCCGATGCGGCGCCCAGGGATACGACCAGGGCATGCCGGCGGATCAGCCGGGCGAGCCGCTCGCGCTCACGCGCGTCGAGCTGCTTGGAATCATCGACGCCGGCAATCGCTCGGCGTTCGGGCGGCATGACCACCGCACATGCGACGACGGGGCCCGCAAGCGGGCCCCGTCCGACTTCATCGACCCCGACCAGGAGCGGGCCATGCTGCTCGCGCAGCGTGCGCTCGATCGGACTCCATCGTGCCATGTCCTGCTGGTCCGATCCGGAGGATCAGCCCTGCAGGTCAGCCCTGCGTTGCCGCTGCCGGCTTTGCGGCGGCCTGCGTCGCGGGGCCCTTCGCGGGGCGCACGACCTTGCGCTCCTTGATGCGGCTCGCCTTGCCGGTGACGTCGCGGAGGTAGTAGAGCTTCGCACGGCGCACGACACCACGGCGCACGACGTTGATCTCGGCGATCATCGGGCTGTGCAGCGGGAAGATGCGCTCGACACCGACGCCGTTCGACATCTTGCGCACGGTGAACGTCTCGCTCACGCCACCACCACGCTTCGCGATGCAGACGCCTTCAAAGGCCTGCACGCGCTCCTTCTCGCCTTCCTTCACGCGGACATTCACGCGCACGGTGTCGCCAGGCCGGAACGGCGGGACATTGTCGCGGAGCCACTCTTTCTGCGTTTCGATGAACGGATGCATGTCTCAACTCCGGGGCCGACCGGACTGGCCCGAATGGGCCGAAGCCCGTTTGGTGACGCGATTCCGCCGGACGTATCGGCCAGTGACGCGGGCCGACGATCCGATGGTGCGAGAGGCCGCGAGGCGAGGGGAATCGATGTATTCCACCCGGAATCGACGCGGCATCGCCACTGCCCTGCCCCGAGATGACGCTCGGAACGAGTGCGGCAGGAACTGCTGCAAGCTGCTGCTAGATTTTGCTAGGTGCTGCAAGCCTCGCAAGATAGCCGGGGTCCGGTCGCGGCCGCTAGGGGCCGTCCGCCTCGCTGGCTATCGTGGCGGCCGCAGGCGGTAGATGCGGAAGCGCACGACGCCATCCGCATCCTCCTCACGCACGACGACCCGGTCGTCGCCGAAGGTCAGGGGGACGCCGGCCACGCGGCCGTCAACGCGCCCCAGCAGTGCGCCACCCAGCCCGAAGGCTATGGCCGTCCAGGGCTGGCCTTCGCCGATGACTGGATAGCTGGCCACCCACAGCAGGCCCGTCCGCGTTGGATGCAGGCCGTGGTATGCCGGTACGGAGTCGGCCCATGGCCGCGCATCGATCAGGCGGCGCGACTCCGCCGGGTCGACCATCCGCTCCGAATGCTGGCCATTGAACTGCTCCACCTCCTTCGCGATCATCGCATCCCGCATACCCTTGGTCACGGGCTGCAGTCGAAGTGCAACCGCCAGCTGCGCGACCTGCGTGCCCGCTGGAGACCAGAGCCCGAGGTCGAACTGCGCTCCGGAGCCCACCACGACCTGGTCGTTCCAGACGGCGAACGCGGGGTGAGGCGCAAGACGCGGTGGGGTGCGCTGCACCGCTACCCGCCCTCGATAGCGCGTCTCGTACGGCACGGCCAAAGGGCCAAGCAGCCGTAGCACTTCGTTCGCCATCGCACCCGTCTGCTCAAGTTGCAGCACTCGCAAGTCGTCGCGGCCGGTCGTGTCGTCGCCGGGACGCAGCGCTCCGTATCGCTGTGCGACGGCGATCATCCGATTCCCCGCCATGCCCACGTGCTCCCGAACGGACAGCCGATCGGTGCCGACCAGCCGCGCCATGGGCGCGCTCCGCACCATACCTCGGTCGGGATGCACCCAGTTGAGCCGCTGATTCCCTTCGTCCGGAACCAGGATCGTATCCCCCGCAAGCACGAACAGCCCCGAGGGTCGCATCAGGTCGCCCGGTCCGCTGCCCGTGCGAAAATATCGATGCAGCGGACGACCCTCGGCCGAAAAGACGGTGAACGAGTTTCCCACCGGCGCGAGCGCAACGACCTTGTTGTCGGACGTCAATCGAACGATGTCGGCATAGGTGAGATCGAAGGACGCGTCACCACCGGCGCCCGGGGTCTCGCCGATGAGGGTCGTGTCGAGCGTCCAGCGCGGAGCGCTCGCGTAGGCCGCTGAGTCATGCGTCCACCGCATGATCCCGTTGACCGTGTCGACCTTCGGGGCGATCCCGCCCGCCGTCGCTGGGCCTGCTGCACCGGTGCTCGCCGCCGGCACACGACGGCCTTCCGCGTCCGCGTCGTCGGCCGAGCCGCAGCCTTGCAACACGCACGACATCACTGCGGCCGCAACCGCGCTCCGCCTCAATCCCATTGGGCACCTCGTGCCGCGATCAGTAGTTGAAGACGCCGGGAGCCAGTCCGGCTGCAACGCCTCCCGCACTATACTGAAAGCGGGAATCTCACCCGGGACTCCGTCTTGTCCATGGTGATGCTTTCCGGAAACGAACGCGCCGCGCTGCGCCCTGCCCTCCGACACGTTGACTGACACGCTCGCCGCAACGACCACCGCCGATTCGTCGGCTCTGACGTATCCCGTCACGCGACAGGACGAACAGGTCGACGACTACCACGGCACCCTGGTCGCCGACCCGTATCGCTGGCTCGAGGACGACACATCGGCCGAGACCGGCGCATGGGTCAAGGCGCAGAACGAGGTGACCTTCGCATACCTCGACGCCATCCCGTATCGCGATGCACTGCGCGCTCGGCTGACGGAGCTCGTCAACTACCCGCGTGTCTCGGCGCCAGAGCAGAAGCGGAACTGGTTTCTGTTCGCGAAGAACGATGGACTGCAGAACCAGGCCGTCTGGTACTTGCAGGAGGGCGAGGACGGGACGCCGGACGTGTTGCTCGATCCGAACACGATGTCGGCGGATGGCACCACGCGTGTCGCATCACTGACGTTCAACGGCGACGGCTCCCGCATCGCATACACGGTGAGCGCTGCCGGCTCCGACTGGCAGGAGATTCGCGTGCTGGACACGCGCACACGCACAGACCTGCCCGACGTGGTGCACTGGGTGAAAGTCTCCGGGATCGCCTGGAAGGACGACGGCTTCTTCTACAGCCGCTATCCCGAACCGGTGGTGAGCGCCGCGGCGTACTCGTCGAAGAACGAGGATCATCAGGTGTTCTTCCACACGCTCGGCACCCCGCAGGGCGAAGACCGGCTCGTGTACCAGGATGCTGCGAACCCGCAGCGCTTCCACACGCTCGGCACGACGGACGACGAACGGTTCGCGATCCTCTACGTGAGCGATCGCGGCAAGGGTTCGGACGGCAATGCGCTGTTCGCGATGAACCTCGACTCCGGCGACGGTAACTTCACACCCGTCTGGCCCCAGTTCGACGACGACATGTCTGTGGTGGACAATGTCGGGGACAGCCTGCTGGTGCTCACGAATCGCAATGCACCCAATCGCCGTCTCGTGCTGATCGACCCGGCGAATCCGGCCGAATCAGAGTGGAAAACGATCATCGCGGAGCGAACGGAAACGCTGGAGGGCGTGACGAGTGCGGGTGGCCGCCTGTTCGCCACGTATCTCAAGGACGTCACTACGCGCGCGTATGTGTTCGACATGGACGGTACACTCGAACGAGAGATCGCACTGCCGGGACTCGGCACCGCAGGCGGATTCGGCGGCGAGCGTGATGCGACGAGTGTCTTCTACACGTACACGTCGTTCAACGCCCCGCCGACTGTCTACCGTTATCACATCGCCACGGGCGAGAGCACGGTGTTTCGGCAACAGACGCTGCCCTTCGATCCCTCGCAGTTCGACACGCAGCAGGTATTCGTGCCCAGCACGGATGGCACCCCCATCCCCGCCTTCATCGTGGCGCGAAAGGGCCTCGTACTCGACGGGACGAATCCGACGCTGCTCTACGGATACGGCGGTTTCAACGTCAGCCTGCCGCCGAGTTTCAGTGCATTGCGTGTCGCCTTTCTCGAGCAGGGCGGCGTGTACGTGCAGGCCAATCTCCGGGGTGGCGGAGAGTACGGGGAAGCGTGGCATCAGGCCGGCATGAAGGAGAAGAAGCAGAATGTCTTCGACGACTTCATCGCCATCGCCGAGTGGCTCGTCAAGAACCGCTACACGAGCCACGAGCGGCTCGCGATCCAGGGTGGATCGAACGGTGGCCTGCTGGTCGGCGCGGTCGCGAACCAGCGGCCTGACATTGCGAGGGTCGCACTACCGGCCGTCGGCGTGATGGACATGCTGCGCTTTCACAAGTTCACGATCGGCTGGAACTGGATCGCCGACTACGGCTCGAGTGACAACGCTGACGAATTCGCGTTTCTCCACCGCTATTCGCCGCTGCACAATCTCGAGGATGGGGTGTCGTACCCCGCGACCATGGTGATCACGGGCGATCACGACGATCGTGTGGTTCCCGCGCATTCGTTCAAGTATGCCGCACGGTTGCAGGCGGCGCACCACGGAGCGAACCCCGTGCTCATCCGCATCGAGACCCAGTCGGGCCACGGCAGCTCGTCGCTCACCAAGAGCATCAACGAGGTCGCCGACATCTACGCGTTCATGTTCCACAACTTCGGCATCACTCCACAGTTGCCCAATCGCAATGACTAGCGGCATGCTGTACACCATCGTGGCGGCAGTCGGCCTCGCGGTCGTCTGCGGCGTCTGGTACTCCTACTACCAGAGCGTGAAAGCGCTTCGCGCGCATGATCGCGAGACGGCACGTCTCATGGAACAGGGGATTGCGGACCTGCGCGCCGAGGGTGCGCCGGCCGAGACGATTGCCGCGGCCCAACAGAAGCTCGACCAGTTCCGCGCGACACATCGCACCTGATGATCAGTTGGGCACGATGAGGGCCTTCAGCACATCGCGACTGGCGACCGCCGCGAGCGCGGCGCCAGCCTCCGCGAGCGGATAGCGGGCCGACACGGCTTCGATCCATGGGAGCGCGGCACCCTGGTGCGCCAACAACCCGAGCGCCCGGTGAAAGTGCGAGTAGTCGCTGCCCCAGCATCCGCGAATCTCGACATGCTTGCGATTGATTGCGGAATGCGGATTGATGGCCACGGGCCCGTGATCCGTGTACTGGCCCGCCACCGCGACGACCCCGCCATCGCGCACCAGTTCGAGCGACTGCACGACGGCGTCGGGCACTCCTGCTACCTCGATCACGGCATCGACGCCATGGCCATGTGTCAACGCACGGACCTGGGCGGCACGTTCGGCGGGTGGGACGTCCAGTGAAATTGCGTGCGTCGCGCCCATGCGAAGCGCGAAATCGAGACGTGACTGCGGCCCGCCGATCGCGATGACCGGATACGCGCCCGCCAGCGCGGAGAGCGCGATCGATGCCTGCCCGACCGGGCCCACCCCGAGCACGGCCACCGACGAACCGAGGCGCACGCCTGCCCGTTCGACGGCATGCACGGACGTCACGAGCCCGCAGCCACCTGCGATGTAGCGAGCCGGATCGACAGACGGCGGAACCCGCAGCAGCTTCACACCCGGCTTCATCAGGATGCCGTCCGCCCACCCGCCCAACGGACCGTCCTTTACACCGTAGGTGATGCCGTACACGCGCCGGTGCGGGCAGCGCGTCGTCTGGCGTGTCACGAGACACTGGTAGCAGTTGCCGCACGTTTCGTGCACGTCCAGGAACGTCACGAGGTCACCCTCGCGGAACGGCTCACCGTCGATGTCGTGGATGACGCCGTTGATCGCCTCGAGATGCCCGACGGACACATGCCCCGGAATGATCGGGTATGGCACTCCGCTCAAGCGGCCATGATGCAGATGCACGTCGGTGCCACACACTTCCGAGTAGAGCGTGCGCAGCATCGCCGCGCCGGGCGTCAGCTCCGGCGCCTTCAGCTCCTGCAGCTCGATCGGTTGATTCGGCGCCGTCATGACGGCGGCATGTACCGTACGGGTCATCAGGATGCCGAGCGAAAGGATGAGCAGGCGCACCAGGTCGCTGCTATGATTGATCAATGACGATGATGAATCAAGACAGGAACCAGGACAGCGCGCTCCCCCAGCGCGCACTCGGACGGCAGGGACTGCGCGTCTCGGCGATTGGCCTCGGCTGCATGGGCATGTCCGAGTTCTATGGAGATGCTGCAAGCCGGTCGGACGCGAATGGTGTGCGCGTGATCCATCATGCGCTCGCGAGGGGCATCACCCTGCTCGACACGGCCGACATTTACGGCCCGTTCGTGAACGAGGAGCTGGTGGGCCTCGCGCTGCGCGACCGGCGCGAGCAGGCAATCATCGCCACCAAGTTCGGGATCGTGCGCGACCCGAACGATCCCGCCGCGCGTGGTGTCAGCGGGCGGCCGGAGTATGTGCGCGCATCCTGTGAGGCTTCGCTCCGCCGCCTCGGCACCGACCACATCGACCTCTATTACCAGCATCGCGTCGACAAGAGCGTACCGATCGAAGAGACCGTCGGCGCGATGGCCGATCTCGTACGCGAGGGCAAGGTGCGCTACCTCGGGTTGTCGGAAGACGGGCCAGCGACGCTCCGCCGTGCACACGCGGTCCACCCGATCAGCGCGTTGCAGTCGGAGTGGTCACTCTGGACACGCGACTGGGAGGACGACGCATTTCCTGTCGCGCGCGAACTGGGAATCGGCATCGTTCCTTACAGTCCGCTCGGCCGCGGTTTTCTCACCGGCAGCATCACGTCCCCTGCGGACCTGCCGAGCGACGATTACCGCCGCACGGCGCCGCGTTTTCAGCAGGAGCATTTCGACGCGAACATGCGCCTGGTCGATGGGGTGCGCCAGGTCGCCAAAACCAGGGGATGCACGCCCGCACAACTTGCGCTCGCATGGGTACTGTCGCGCGGCGAAGACGTCGTGCCGATTCCGGGCACGACACGGGTCGAGCACCTCGACGAAAATGTCGGCGCTGTCGATGTTCGACTGGACCCCGAGGATCTCGCACGACTCGAGGCCATGATCCCGCGCGACGCCGCGTCGGGCGAACGCTATCCGGGCGGCATGATCTCGCTCGTCGACAAGTGACAGACAGGCAGCGGCGCGCCCATCAGAGCGCGCCGGACTGTCAGCTTGGTGGATCCTTCATCCGCGTCTTCGCCACTCCGCTCAGGATCCCGATGCCAAGCATGATGACGCAGGCGATGATGATGTAGGTCTGACCCACGCCCGCCACGGAGAGGCCCCAGGCCACGCCGGCGATGACGAGCAGATATCCGAACAGGTAGATGCCAAAGGACATGCGACGCTCCGAGCATGAGTGATCCGTTACCTGAGACCGTGCTCATGCAAGGGCTGTGCGCGTGTGACTAACGACCCAACATTTTCCCCATCATGCCGCCGAGGTCGTCCACAACGGAGCCATCCTTGTCGCGGTCAAGCATCGACAGCAACGAGCCCATCGTGCCGCTGCGAGCCCCAATCTCTGCCCGCTCGGTACCGAGCATGGAGCCCAGGCCGCCGGCGTCGAGCCCCTTCTCGCGCTTGGTCCGTCCGAGGTAGGCGAGTACCATGGGTGCCAGGATCATGAGCAGCTTGCTCGCCTTGCCCGCATCGAGACCGGTCGCGGCACCGAGCGCGCCGGCGACATGCTGCTGGCCTCCGCCCAGGATATGACCGAGCATCTTCTGTCCGCTGGCCTGTGCAGTCGCCGCTTGTGGCCCGTCGAGGAGCGAGGACACGTTATCGAGCGCGCTGCCGTCGTGATCGCGATCGAGCGCAGTGGCCAGTGCGTTGGCGCCGTCGGGGCTGGAGGCATTGCGAGCGAGCGCCGCCATGAGAATCGGCAGTGCGGCGCTGACGGCCGACCCTGTCGTCGCTTCGTCGGTGCCCAAGGTGTTGCCGACTTTCTGCAGTGTGCCACCACCGAGCTGTTGCATGAGTCCGTCGAGCATACCGGCCATCGAGTTGTCTCCTGTGAGCAGAGTTATCGAACGCGATCCATCATCACCACAATGAACCATAGCTTCCCGCGTGCTGATCCGTCGCGAACGGACGAGCCTGTCGACGCGTGCATCGTCTGTGGAGCGACTATCGTGCCTCGCATGTACGCGATCGCCGTGTGCGCGGCGCGGAGCTGTCGCCGCACGGTGCTCGGCGCGTCACCCGCAAGTGCGCAGCGCGACATCGAGGCGTCACTGCTGGCGGTCGTGCGGCAGCATGCGGAGCACTTGCAAACAGCATCCCCCACCCGCGCCGATCACGATGTGGCGTCCACGGTGGCGCTGCTGCCTGCGAACAATCGCACGCTCGTGCCCCTGTCCGAGACGAGTCGCGATGCGTTCACGAGCAGACTGCGGGCGCGCCTCGCCTCCTACCCGGTGCCACAGGCAGAGACATCGACGCCGTTCGACGACGCGACTGCCCTCGCGGCCGGCCCGAACGGCATGGATACCATGATGTTTCTGGGCTGTGCCGCGTGCCGAGGGCACTGCTGCACCCGCGGCGGAACGCACGCGTTCCTCAGCGCGGACGGACTTCGCGCAATCGCTGCGCGCGAGACCGATGGCGACACCGGGCACGCACTCGAGGCGCTCTACACGCGGCACCTGCCGGTGACACATTACGAGAACAGCTGCGTGTTTCACGGTGAGCTGGGGTGCACCCTGCCCCGTACGCTCCGCTCCGACACGTGCAACCGCTACCTCTGTGGTGAACTTGCCGTCCTGCGACGCCAACTCGAACGCGGGCCGGAACTGGGGGCGGTCGTCGGAGCCGCCACCTGGTCAGGGCTGGAACGGATCGCCGTGCTGGACGCGCGTGGGGTGACGGATGTCCCGATTCATTCGACGACGTAACGCGCCAGCTACCCTTTCGTGGCGGTGATCCAGCGATCGATCTTCGCTTCCAGTATCACCATCGGCAGCGCGCCGGACATCAGCACCTGCGCGTGGAACGCGCGGATGTCGAACTTGGGGCCAAGCGCGGCTTCCGCCTTCGCACGCAGCCGGCGAATGGTCAGCTGGCCGATCTTGTAGGCGAGCGCCTGCGCCGGCATCGCGATGTAGCGGTCGACCTCATTCGTGGCGTCCGTGCGCCCCATCGACGAATGCTCCAGCATGTACGCGATCGCCTGATCACGCGTCCAGCCCTTCTCGTGCAACCCGGTATCGACGACGAGTCGCATCGCGCGCAGCATCTCGTCGTCGAGCGTGCCGTAGCGCTGGTACGGATCCTTGAACATGCCGAGCTCCGGCCCCAGACTTTCGGCATAGAGCGCCCATCCTTCGACGAAGGCCGTGTTGCCCCCGAACCGCTGGAACGAAGGCAACGCATCATTCTCCTGCGCGATGCTGATCTGGAAATGATGCCCGGGCACACCCTCGTGCAGGTACAGGGTTTCCATGCCCGGAGTCGTGCGCGAAGGCAGGTCGTAGGTGTTGTAGTAGAACACGCCGGGCCGCGATCCATCCGGCGTGCCCTGCATGTAGGATCCCGCGGCGTCATTCCGCTCGCGGAATGCGGGTACGGGCCGGATGTCCATCGTCGTCTTCGGCACGACCGAGAAAAGCTCGCGAACCTGCGTGTCGACACGCTTGCCGATCTCCAGGTACCCGTCGCGCAGCGCTTCCTTCGAGGCAGGCTTGAACTGCCTGCCGGTGCGGATGTACTCGAAGAACTCCGGCAGTGTGCCCTTGAAGCCGACTGTCGCCTTCACTTCCTCCATCCCTGCCGTGATGCGGGCCACCTCGGACAGACCGATGCGATGGATGGAATCAGGCGTGAGCTCCGTCGTCGTCTGCGTGCGCACCAGATGCGCGTACAGTGCCGCTCCGCCGGGCATGGCGGACAGCCCTGCGCTGTCGCGCGCCGCCGGCAGGTACTCGGTCTTGAGGAAGGTGCGCATGCGTTGCAGCGCCGGCACGACACGGGTGCCGATGGCGTCGCGATAGCCATCCTTGAGCCGAATACGGTCCGCTGCGCCGATGTCGTCCGGCATCTTCGCGACGGGCTTCAGCAGGGTCGAACCCTCGACGCCCTGAGCAATGAGTCCATCGAGCTGCGCGATCGTGTTCTGCACGACGATGCGGGGCTGCACGACACCGGTTGCCAGCCCCTCGCGAAAGCGCACCACCGCGGTGTCGAGCTCCCCGACGAAGTCGCCGATGCGCGTCAGGCCGTCGTCATAGTCCTTGAGTGTCGCGTAGCGCGCGGCGCCCTCCCCGGAGGACATGTCCGGGAAGAAGAGGTGCACGCCATTGAAATGATCGATCGGTCGCACCGCGGTCGCCTTGACGAGATCCGGATCTGTGCCGCGCCGGTCCATGGTGCGCTGCCACTGGAAGACGTCGTAGCTCAGCTGGTCGTCCGCGTTGAGCGTCGCCCGGTCGATGCGTGCCAGTGCCGTGAGATCGGAGTCGGCGGCCGCGCGCTCACCAGCGATGTACGCGTCGGTGAAGTACTGGCCGAAGCGGTCAGCGTAGCGCAGGTCGCCACGGTAGATGCCCTGCACCGGATTGCGCTTCAGCATGGCCTCGTCGCTCGCGGCGAAGAGCGCCTTAAGCGCAGGCGATGCCGGCGCATTCGCACTGGCACCCGTGCCGGCGCTCATGCCAGCCTCACTGCCGTTCCCATCACGTGAACAGGCACCGACCGCACCTGCCGCGGCCACCGTGGCGACCACCAGGAACATCGTGGGAAGTGGCTTCATGAGGCACGGAGAGGGATTGAGGGGAGCGGAATGAAAGTGCCGTTGCAGGCGGTGTGCAAGTTCGAACGGGACCCGCGTCTCCATGGTGCATACCCCAACTACCTCTGGAGCCTCCCATGTTCGGTCTCGTTCGTACCCGCGCGTTTCCTCGCCCGCGTCGGCGCGTGCTCTCCCCCGCCGTCACCTGTGCTGCATTGACGCTGCTCGTCGCGTGCGGCGAGGGAGTCCAGGTCAAGGATCAGGCGATGTCCGAGCAACGGCAGTCCGTTGCGCAGGCCTCCGATGGCGGCGGTGGGGCCGGTGGTATCGCGAGGTCTGCGCCCGCCGAGCGGAGCGCGCAGGATTTCATGCTTGCACCGCAGCGCCCCGGCGCCACCGCGCCCGCCCTGGCCACGCCTCCAGCGCCGCCGGTGACCGGGGCGTCGCAGGTGCCTGCCGCTGCGCCCGCCAACTCGATGATCATTCGAACGGGTCACGCATCGATCGAAGTGGACTCACTCGATCAGGCCATGCGCGCCGTGGAACGCGCCACGAGGGCAGTCGGCGGCACTGTCGGCAATACGATGCTGACGCTGGGCGAGGATCAGGTGCGAAGCGCTACCATCGAGCTCCGCGTGCCATCCACGAACTACGACTCGGCGCTGTCGGGGCTCTCGGCCATCGGCAAGGTGGAGTCGGTGAACTCCACGGCGCAGGATGTCGGAGAGGAGTTCGTCGACCTCAACGCGCGCGTCGCGAATTCGCGCCGGCTCGAGGCGAGGCTCCTGTCGCTGCTCGACAACCGCACATCGCGGCTGCAGGATGCGCTCGCCGTCGAGCGCGAGCTCTCGCGTGTCCGTGAGGAGATCGAACGCGTGGAGGGGCGCGTGCGCTATCTCTCCACCCGCCTTGCGATGAGCAGCATCACGCTCTCGCTGCATGAGCGCGTGCCAATCGTGCGTGGCACGCCAGGATCCCGCATTCTCGCCGACGCGCTCAAGGATGCCTGGCGCAACTTCGTCGGCCTGAGCGCAGCGTTCATCGCGTCGCTCGGCATCCTGGTGCCGGTCGGTCTCGTTGCCGCACTCGCCGCCGCCTGGTGGAGGCGGCGGCGAGCGGAACGCCTACTTGTTGATCTTCGCGCCAGCCAGCAGGCCTAGCGCACCGAGCGTGGTCTGTGCGGCATTCAGGCCAAGCCGGAAATCCTTGTCGCTGAAGGTCGAGAAGACATCCGTCGGCTGGTGCCAGTGTGGATCCCATCCGCTGCCGACGTGCATGCCGCGCTCATTCTCCCGCAACGAGATCGCCGGAATCAGGTCCTGGAATGGGCCCGAGTCGGTATTGGTCATGTGATTGCCGACCGCCGCAGGGTAGTCGGTCGCATACTTCTCGTTGGCGTTGCGGAAGAAGAACGCCATCTTCATCGATGCATCGGCCATCTTCGAGTTGCCCTGGAACTCGATGTTGACGTCCGCCTCGGGGCGCTGCTCCTTCGGAATGCTTCCGTCGGGCAGTGGCATGCCATGATCGAACAGCATCATGTCGTGCTGGATCATGCCGAGCCACTTGGGCTCCGGATACTTCCCCGATCCCGCTGGCTGCTCCTTGCCTTGCAGTGCCTCGCGCTGCGCGATGTAGGCGCGCGCGCCATTCAATCCGCTCTCCTCGTTGTTGAACAGGATGAAGCGGATCGAACGATCCGTCTTGACGTCCGGGCTGCTGAAGATGCGCGCGAGTTCCATCACGAGCGCCGTGCCGGAGCCGTCATCATTGGCCGCCTCTCCCCAGCCATGGCCGTCCATGTGCGCGCCGACGATGTACATCTCGTTGGGATTCGTCGTCCCGATCTTCGTGCAGAAGACTTCCTGACGCTCGCCCGGGGTCGTGGGCTGTGCGTTGATCGCCCGGAGACGTGCATCCGGCTGTGCCAGCGAATCACTGTTCACGCCGGTGCGCGTGCGGATGCCGCGGGACCGACTGCCGCCTTCGCCGAGCGTCGGTCCGACGCGCGTGTTGTTGCGCGGCGCCGCGGGCTGGGCGCCGGGCGCGCCTGCGCCGGCTCCCGGGGCGCCAGCAGCACCCGGGGCTCCGGCCGGTGTGGCCGGACGTGCCGCCCGCGGCGCGGGACGGTGCTCGTAGATGATCCGCTCGGTGTTGGAGCAGCCGTAGCTCTTGAGCTGCGCTTCGATCCAGTCGACCGCCTTGCGGTTCCGATCCGTTCCCTCGCGACGGTCTCCGAACTGCGTCAACCCCTTGATGGTCGCTTTGTACTTCTCGAGATCGAGACGGGCCACCATCATCGCGACGGGATCGGCCGAGTCGATGACGAAGGTGGGAGTCGGCAGCACGGGGCGCTGTGCCGACAACGGGGAGCCGAGCAGCAGAGTGGACCCGACCGCGGCAACAGCCGCGGCGAATCGCTTCGTGGGAAGGGACATCGGCAGGCGTATCCTGAGAGGAGAGAAGGCGGTTCGTCGCGGGCTCACCCGAAGGTGCACCCGTCGATTAACGGACGATAGGCCAAGGCCGCTGGGATGGTAAGCGCCATGCAGCGCTCACCGCGGACGAGCCAGCCGCCTCCACCGCGCAGTTCCCCTCTGCGGTCTGCTAACGCCCCACGGTTCCGTCTGCGTCCAACCGTCGTGGCATCGGTCCGACGCCGGCGCTCGCCACGAACAGCAGCACTGCCGGAAGGAGCAGGGTGAGCCACGCCCGCGTGCCCGTGTCGCCTGCCATCAGCGCAATCACGAACACGGCGAGCAGTGCGACCGCGCCGAGTAGCAGGAGCAGCCGGGGCAAGCCACTGCGCTCTCTGCGCTGTGCGAGAAACACCGACGAGAGTGCGGCGAGGGCAGCGACGATGTGTGCGATCCAGACCCACTGTGGGCTGCCGACATCAGCCGCAGCTCCGCGCGACGCGTTGGAGTCACCGGGCCATATGGCAAGGCCGAGCAACACCACGCCGACCACGATCGCGAGCAGATCGGACCAGTGACGCGTGGCGGGTGAGGCCGGTACCGTGGTACCGTCACCGCGCATGTTGGATGTATTGGTCATGCACATGGAAGTCGCAATTCGTGGACCGGTGCAGGCGCGCATTCGCGCCCGTGAATCGACTCTCACGACCATTCAAACCCCTTGACGGTTCAGGGCGTCGAATACCCGTACGCCGCGCGACCGCACTCCACCTCCACGGGTCCACTCGATGCCTGTCCCCTCCAACGCTCCCGCGCGACCGGGCGTGCCCACCGTTCGACGGTCCGCTCGCGTCCGCCATTACGGTCTCATGTCGGTCGCGGCGCTCCTGCTTTCGGTTGTCGCGTCTCCTTCAGCCAGTGCGCAGACCGAACGCCGAACGCTTGGCGGGCGCGACATCGCGCTGTACAACATTGCCGGCGAAGTCACAGTCGAGCGCGGAAGCGGCAGTGACGTCGTCGTGGAGATTACGCGAGGCGGACGCGACGCTGGACGCCTGCGGATCGTGGAGGACGAGATCCGCGGAAGCAACACGCTGCGCGTGCTCTACCCCGAGGGCGACATCGTCTATCCCGGCACGCGCCGAACGAGTTCGCGTGCCAGCGACCGCGACGTCGACCGCGATGACGACCGGTACGGTAGCCGCGGCGGTGACAGCTACAGCGCCGAACTCCGGCTGGATCGCGATGGAATGTGGGGCAACAGCAATCGGTGGGATGACGGTCGTCGCGTTCGTATCCGCTCGCGCGGCGACGGTACCGAGGCGTGGGCCGACATCCGCGTGCTCGTGCCTCGCGGACGCACGGTGAAGGTGCATCTCGGTGTCGGGCAGCTCGACGCGAACGGAGTGGATGCCGACCTGACCCTCGATGTCGCTGCCGCGCGCGTCACGGCGACCGGAACACGGGGTGCACTGTCGATCGACGCGGGCTCGGGAAGCGTGAGCGTGCGTGATGCGACTGCGACGGAGATGACCATCGACACGGGATCGGGCTCCGTGAGCATCTCCGGCGTGAGTGCAGATCGCTGCACGTTCGAGACGGGCTCCGGCACGATCAGTGGTGATCGGGTGACCTGCGACGACGCGAAGTTCGATACGGGTTCCGGCGGTATCCGCATGGACGACGTGCGCGCGCCGAACGCGGCGTTCGAGACGGGCAGCGGTGGTGTGCAGGTCAATCTCGTCACCAGCCCGCGGTCGTTGGCCATCGAGTCGGGCTCGGGCAGCGTCGTCGTGCGGCTGCCCAGTGACGTCGATGCGGAGGTGATGATCGAGACCGGGAGCGGCGGCATCACCACCGATTTCGGGATCGCCACCAATCGGGTGGAACGCAATCGCTTGCAGGGGCGCATTGGACGCGGCACCGGCCGCATCACGGTCGAGACCGGCTCGGGCTCGGTGCGGTTGCTGAAGCGCTGAGCCGCGTCCCGGATCACCCGTCACCGGCTGCAGCACACTCAGGCACTGTGCTTGCTCTACAGGGCCCTGTCGGCATCGTCGCCGGCCTTCATGATGGAGTCTGCAGCATGTCCGATCGCAAGAACACCGATCCAGCCATCACCGAGCCCGAACCGGTGAATCCCGCCGACCGCGACGATTCCAACGAAGTCGATCCGACCGCGCGCGACGCCGGAAAATCGCAGCAGAGCTCGCAGAGCGGTCAGAACCAGGACCAGAACACGCAGTACGATCCGACGAACGGGAAACGGCCCGACCAGCGGCGCCGCAACGACAAGAGCGGACAGATGGGCGGCTGAGGGCAACCACGCCGGGTGCACGCACTGCACCCGGCGGTTTTCGTTCGATCAGAGCTCGTACGCTCACTTCACACGAACAGCACGTCGCACGATTGCGAAGTGCTGTTTGCGGAGTGCAGTGCTAACGAGGCTCCGCAAGAATCCCGTATGCAGCTGGCGACTGCATGAGCGGGCCGACCAGAAAGACACGGGCGCCGGGCTTCGACTGCAGCGCCACCGGCATGTGCGGCGCCCTCGTCAACGTTCCATCCTGGAGCCGCAGCGCAAACCCCTCCGTGTCGCGCACCACGACGCCGTCATGCGCCGCCCTGCCCTCCGCCGCACGCACCGTGAAGGATGCGACCTGAAACACCCGCGAGCCTGCCGGCGCCGCAGGCGCGCGAGTGTCGGTCAGACGACCACGCACGACGATCTCGAGACCCTCGGCGGCCTTCAACACATCGAGCATCGCCCCTTCGAGTGTCAGGCGCGCCGCACGACCCTTTGGCTCGAGTACCAGCGACGTCAACGGCTCCGACCCGATTTGCAGTAGCACGCCACGCGCCGTGTCACCGGCGGATACCATGCTCCCTCCTGGCGCTCGGGGTGGGCTGTCGCGATTTGGCGACGTCGCGGACGGCGATGGTGATGCGGGTACTGCGGGAGAAACGGGTGAAGCGCCTGCAGTGTCGGATGCGGAGCCCGGCGTCGCCACCGGCGTCGCCACCGGCGTCGCTCCCGGCGTCGCTACCGGCGTCGCCGTTTTCGACGTATCCCCCACGCTCGAATCCGCCGAATCGCGGTCGCGCGGTGCGTTGCATCCCCCGGTCAAGAACCCGACGAGCACGACTGCTGTGAGGACGCGCGCGGCTCTACGGGTAGCGACAGCGCCTGAGGTAGTGCATGAGGTGGAGCCCGGGCTGGAGCTCACTGCAACCTCACGATCGCCACACGCAGCAGCGACGACGGGACGCCGCCGCCGGGCGCCCGAACGCCGACGACCTGCTGCGGCAGTGCGGCACCCGACAGTTCGAAGTAGGCGTGCGCTCCGCCACGCATTCCGGTGACGCCGCGGGTGAACGCGCCGAACGCCAGCTGCGTCGGTTGCAATGGAAACGGCGTCGGGAAGCGGCCAGTCCACGTCGGCAACTGATTCAGCGTGCTGTAGATGTTGCGCAGGTTCCAGGATGGAAACAGGATGTCCGGATTGGACGTGGGGAGCCCCGGATAGTCATCCGCGTAGAGTGTGAGCCCCCAGCCGCCGATCAGCTGATCGATCGACACGCCCGCCGCACCCGACAGGTTCGCGATGCCATTGGTGTTCGAATTCATCAGCGCCTTGTAGAACGCGGCATCGCTCGACGCGTAGCGATCGATGGTGTAGCGCACCAGCGACCAGGCGGTCTGGTAGAATGTCGCACCCGTCTGCCCCGTGCCGTCGCCGTACGGCGAGTAGTTCGACGGCAAAAGCAGCTTCTCGCGGATCTCGTTGAAGTGCCGGCGCATGCCCAGGCTCGGACGGCGCAGCACGTCGGCAGCGAGACATGTGGGATCGGCCGGCAGGAAGTCGCAATACAGGCCATTCGTGACGGCCGTGCCGAACACGTTGTTGGCCTTCCACGCCGTCTTGTGCAGAGACTCGCGCACCCACATTTCCTCCGCGTGGCGCGCCGTACCTTCCTCGAGCCAGGAGACTTCGAAACCTGCCCCGTTCGCAACGCGTGCCGAGTGTGACGCGATGTGCTTTACCTCGTGCACCACGGTGCGTGCCATGAAATTGAACCAACCGTCGGGAAACGCGGTGTTGGCGAGGTTGGATCCGGCGGTCGTCGGCACGGACCCGTAGAAGAACTGCCCGAAGTTGCTGCCCGCGGACACCGACGTCGGCGCCTGGTCACACGACGTCACGTACGCCGCGGCTCCGGAGCCGTTCAATCGCTCGGAGTACACCATGTGCACGCGCTCGTCGGCGTCCGTCACGGCGTCACGCAGCAGCGGGTCGCCGAAATTCCGCTTCACCGACTCGTACTGGTCCGCATCGAAGATCTGCCCGAGGCGCGTGTAATAGTCCGCGAGCGGCGCATCGTTCGCGGACTGGAGCGTGTTCGCGGAATCTTCCCAGATGATCGATCGCGAGCCGACGTAGATGGCCCGGCCGCGAATGACGCGCGATACGTCCTGGCACCCACCAGAGAACGTGAAGAAGAGCGCGCGCATGTCGCCAACCGCGGGCAGCGGTGCGCTGATTGCACGCGCGGCCGCGGACGACGTGCGACCGCTGCCACTCAGGCTGACTCCCAGCGCGCTGGCGCGTGCCAGCAGCCGCTGGTACTCCACGCGGTCACGTTCGAGCATCGCCCAGTGCGATGCGTCCTGCGCTGCGGCGCGCATGTCCTCGGGCGACCGCGCGACCGGTACGCCCGCGGAGGAACCGACGGCGACCGGCACGACGGACGCGGACATTCGTCCGGCGGCGGTAGCCGCAGTCGCGGCGAGCGGGGGCGCGTTGCCGACGAAGTCGAAATCCACGAGCGTATTCGCGGTGGTGCCGGCACTGAACACCGTCACCAGGTAGCGCGCCGTCGGCGACGCTGTGATCAGTTCGTTGCAGGTCGACGACGCGTTGGTGGTGAACACGAGCGATTGTCCCACCGCAAGCGTGCGCGCGGTGACGGTCACCTGCGTCTGGACCGCGGCGCTGGCGTTGCCACGCGTGACGACTTGCACGGGCGCCGGCCCGCTCTGCACGCACGGTACCGAGACGATGAGCTGCGTCGGCGTCACACTGACGATCGGCGCATTGACACCGCGGATCGTGACGCTGTTGCTGGCCGCCGCCGGATCGAATCCCCCTCCGCTGATCGTGGCGAGACCGCCCGCCACCACCGTCGCTGGTACGATCGTCGCGATCTGCGGCGCATCCAGCACGGGGGCCACAACGATCGCCAGCGTGCCGGTCTTCCCTTCGCTCGACGCGATGATGTTGACGTTGCCGGCCGCGATGGCCGTCACGCCACCATTGCCATCGACGGTCGCGATCAGCGGATTGCTCGTCGACCAGGTGACCACGCGCCCCGCCAGGGTCGCACCACCCGCGGATAACGTGGTGGCAAATGCCGGCAGCACATTGCCGACCGTCACGGTCGTCGCCGATGCGGACACCGTGATCGTCGCGACCGGCGGCGGCAACACGGTGACGAGGAGGGTGCCCGTGCGGCCTTCGACTGTGGCGATCACCGTGACGGTGCCGGCGCCTACCGCAGTCAGGGTCCCTCCGGCGGTGATCGTGGCGACCGAGGCGTCCGTGGTCTGCCAGCTCACCGTGCGTCCGGCGAGCGATGCACCGCCGGCATCGCGCGCGGCAGCCGTCAATGTCACGGTGGCGCCGACCTGCAGCGACTCGCCCAGCGGCGCGACCACCACGGTGGCTACCGGAGGCGGTCCCGCCGGTTTCGACGAGTCACATCCCGCCAGCAGGAGCAGGGCGACAGCACTGAACAGCGGGACAATGGCCTTCCACATGGCGACCTGGCACGGATAAAGGGTCTGGCCAACAGTGCCGCCCGGCACCGGGGCGCGCAACCAACGCAGACGCATCCCGTGGCACCCCATTTCGGCCGCGGGCGCCCCGTCCGTGTTCAGCGCCGGCGCGCCTTCCGTGCCGCGCGCTTCGCAGCCTTCTCCGCGGCTTCTCGCTCCGCGTCCGAGATCGCACGCTCTCGCGTCTCGATCTCGGCGCTGCGGCGCTCCCATTCGGTCCGGTCGCGTGCCTCTGCCTCACGTGTGCGCCGCAGGCTCTCCTCCTCCCGCCAGCGCTCGACGAGCGCATGGTCACCGCCCGTGAGCACGGTCGGCACCGTGAGCCCGCGATACTCGGCCGGTCGTGTATAGCTGGGTGCACTGATGCCGCGACCGAAGAACGAGTCGCCACGCGCGCTATCGAGATCGCCCATCGCACCCGGGAGCAGGCGCACGGTAGCGTCGATGATGGCGAGCGCCGCCGGCTCGCCGCCACTCAGCACGAAATCGCCGAGGGAGAGTTCCTCGGTCGCGAGGCCGCTCGCCACGCGTTCATCGACGTCCTTGTAGTGCCCGCAGAGCAGCGTGAGCTCGGTGCCGGCGGCGAAGCGCACGGCGTCGGCATGCACGAAGCGACGGCCGCGGGGCGAGAGCAGGACGATCGGGGCCGTGGCTCCCACGGATTCGACGGCTTCGAAGAACGGGCCGGGCTTCATCACCATGCCCGGCCCACCGCCGAACGGATAGTCATCCACCGTACGGTGCCGATCATACGTGAATCGACGCAGGTCGATGCAGTGGTACTCGACGCTCCCCACACCGGCCGCACGTGCGGGGATGCTGAGGCTCAACGGTCCGCTGAAGAAGTCCGGGAAGATCGTGACGACGTTGATGCGCAGCATGCGCTACTCGAGCAGCCCTTCGAGCGGCTTGAGCACGATGGTGCGACTGCTCTCGTCGACGCTCTCGATCAACTCCGGACGCCAGGGCACGAGCGGCCGTCCCGTCGGCGTCTCCACCTCGATGAGGAGCCCCTGCGGCGCGTCGTAGACATCGCGCACGTGCCCGACGAGACCCTGACCGTCCACTTCCACACGCATGCCGATGAGGGAGAACACGTACACCTCGTCCTCGTCGGGCTCGGGAAGCATCGCAGGATCGGCGAGCAGGTATCGGCCGCGCCAGGTATCTGCCACGTCGCGGTCGCTCACCTCCGCGACCTTCACCAGCCATTCGCGGTTCATCGGCCGCCCATCCTCGATGTGCAGCGCACCCTCGGCGGTCGGTGCCCCGTTGCGATCCGCGGCATAAATGACAGCGCCGGACGTGAAGATCACGTCCGGCGCATCGGTCAACGCTTCCACGGCAAAGGCGCCGCGCACACCATGCGCGCGGCGCACCCGGCCGACGACCACGAGCTCGGCCAGCTCAGGCCTCGCCGCGGTCCGCGTCGTCCTGCAGCATCACGACCGGGCCCGGAGGCGGCGTGAGCTCGCCCTTCGCGGCAGCGTCCGTCGCCTTGGCGCCGACCACGACACCCTTGGCCGCCAGACGCTGCTCGTGACGCAGCTTGAGCACGCCGGCGCGACGGAGCAGCGAACGCACCGTATCGGTCGGCTGGGCACCGACGTTGAGCCAGTAATTCACCCGATCGACCTGCAGGTTGATCGCGGTGTCGCCGGAGAAGCGCGGCTGGTACTGCCCGATGATCTCGATGAAGCGGCCATCGCGCGGGCTCTGGGAATCGGCAACGACAATACGGTACATCGGGGTCTTCTTCCGGCCTTCGCGGCGGAGACGGATCTTGACGGCCATGCTGGTCTCGAAATCGGGAAAACGGCCGGCGCCATGGCGCCAGCGTGCCGAGCTCCTCGCGCACCCGGCGTTTCCGGGGCGCACTCGGGCGTCCGGACCACAGCGCGGTCACGGACAGCCTCTAAGCATAGCGTGCCCGGGTGGAGGAAACCACCCCGCCTCGAGCCGAATGCGAGGAGAGATCGACCCCACCGCGGGGCACCGACAGCAGAACTTCTGCGTCGGAGCCGATACTCGCGAGCATGTCCTCGCCTCAGCTCACACGCGCCGCCGCCCCGCCCGACCGCGGGTCGCAGCAGGTCGACGCTTCCGACGATGAGTCTCCGGTCAAGGCGCGCCTGCGGCAGATCCTGGAAGGGAGTGACTTCCCCGCCCTGTCCCAGCAGATCATGGCGACGATCTCGGCCCTCGACGACGACCTGAGCTCCCTCCAGCGCCTCGCCAACGTCGTCCTGCGCGAGTACAGCCTGACGCTCAGTGTCGTCCGCACCGCGAACAGTGCGCACTATCGTCGCTCGGGCAAGCCGATCCAGAGCGCGATGCACGCCATGATGATGCTGGGTGCGCGCACGGTGCGAATGATCGCGGGCAGTCTCCTGCTTTTCGAGAACTTCCATCGCCGCTCGGATGGACTCAAGGAGCTGATGCTGCTCTCGCTCATCACGGCGAACCATGCGCGCGAAACCTCGTCGAAGCTTGGACGCAGCGACCCCGAGGAGGCGCACCTGTGCGGCATGTTCCGCAACCTCGGCGAAGTGCTCGTCGCCTGTCACTTCCCGGACGACTACACACGCATCGTGGAGACCCGCGAGCAACAGGGACTCTCGTTCTCTGCGGCGACTTTCCATGTGCTGGGCTTTCGTTTCGAGGACCTCGGCATCGAGGTGTCGAAGCATTGGGGCATGCCCGACACGGTCGTGCAAGGCATTCGCGCCCGGGCGGGCTCCCCCACGTCGGATGCGGGAGCCATCACGGCGTTCAGCCACGATCTCACTGCCGCCATCTACCGCCGCGACGGCGATGCGAATGGCGGCGACGCCCGGCGTGCGCTGGACGAGGTGATTGAACGGCACGCCCCACGGCTCAAGATCACGCGCGAACAGGTGCACGAGGTGGTCGAGGCGGCATTGGTGGAGACACGCGAGCTGTTCGCGTCCGCCAACGTCTCGATCAATGCGCTGCGCATGCGGCAACTCTCCGCAGAGGCACATTCGGCGCTCGGCATGCCGCCAGTCACCACGGGCGAGTGGAGTGTGGTCGAGGGGGATGCCGCCGCGAACACCGAACCACCCGTGCCCTCGTTGCCCGAACTTCGCGAACGGCTGCTGCAGGAAACGGAAAGCAAGGTCGATCCCGCATCGGAGGCGGACGTTGGGCAAGTGCTTCTGCTCGCACTTGAGGGTGCGCTGCGCGGTGGACCGTTCGATCGCGTGGTTGCATGCGTGCTCAGTGCCGATCGCACGCGACTCGTGGCGCGATCCGGCTTGGGCGCCGGCGTCGAGGCACTCACGGGGCAGTTCGACTTTCCGATGACACCGCGCGGAGGGCCGGTGGTGTCGCTGCTGATGCAGCGGCAGCCGCTCCTGCTGCCGTTCTCGCGCACCATGTCGATCACGGAGTCGCGATGGGCGGGTGCGATCGGGGCGCGCGATTTCGGCGTCTTTCCGATCGTGGTGAGCGGTCGCATCGTCGGCTGCCTGTACGGCGATCGCGTCTATGGAGAGCGAGCGCTGCCATCACCCGACAGGTCGACGATTGCCCATCTGGTGGCGCTGTGCAATCTGGTGGTCCGCGCGATCGACTCCCGCCGCGCTGCAGCCGCACAGAAGAGTTCGCCTTCTGCTCAGACGAGCACGTTCACTGCAGAGGCGAAAGCAGCGCTGGTGCTGCGGGGCCTCCGCGGAGAGAGTACCGAAGAGCTTGCTGCGTCGGCCGGTATCCCCGCGGTGCTGCTGGAGCAGTGGAAGCGGGAGTTCATGGAAGCCGCGATCGCGCGAATGGGTCAAACGAGCTGAGGCGTAACGCAGGTGTCGTGGTATACATGTTGCACCTGCGTCCGCTACTGAGATGACTCTCGGTTCGGGCAACCGAAAACGCATCCACAAAACGGAGATCGCAATGTCGGCAATCAGCAAGTTGGGAACGGCGGCGCTTTTCGCTCTTCTCACCGCCTGTGGCAACACGGCGGACGGAGTGGCGAAGGACGCCGAGAACGCGGCCGACAAGACGGCCGAAGCAACGGCAGACGCGGGTGCGGCCACCGCAGCTGCGAAGCAGACCGCTGACGTGAAGACGGCGCTCACGGCAGACACACGCATCGATGCCAGCGACATCAACGTCGACACGAACGGCGACACGAAGACGGTGACGTTGAACGGCACCGTTCCGACGGAGGAGCAGAAGACGCTCGCCGCCGAGATCGCGAAGCCGAAGGCTGAAGGCTATTCGATCGTCAACAACCTTACGGTGCGCAAGCCGTAATCGGTTACGCTGTGAACGAGAAAGGGGCGCCGCACTTGCGGCGCCCCTGTCTTGTTTGTCGCAATTGCGGTGAGGTGATCAGCGCATGCCGAACATGCCGCCGCCGCCGAAGGGCATGCGTGGCATTCCGCCGCCGCCCTTTCCGCCGGGGCCCGCGCCCATCTTCTTCATCATCTTCTGCATCTCGCGGAACTGCTCCAGCAGCTTGTTGATCTCGTTCACCGGACGTCCTGATCCCTTCGCGATGCGCGCCCTGCGTGACCCATTGAGGATCTCGGGCTTCTTGCGCTCCTGAGGCGTCATCGAGAGCACGATCGCTTCGATGTGCTTGAGACGCTTGGGATCCATCTTCACGTCCTTCAGCATCTTCGTGTTCACGCCGGGGAGCAGCTTGAGCAGGTTCTCGAATGGTCCGAGCTTCTGCATCTGACGCATGGCGGAAAGGAAATCCTCCAGGTCCATGCCCTCCTTGCGCACCTTCTTCTCGAGCTTCTTCGCCTCGTCGGCATCGAACGACTCCTGCGCCTTCTCGACGAGCGACACGATATCGCCCATCTGCAGGATACGTCCGGCCATGCGCTCGGGGTGGAACTCCTCGAGGGCATCCACCTTTTCGCCGACGCCGATGTACTTGATCGGCTTCTTCAGCACGCCGTAGATCGAGAGCGCCGCGCCGCCGCGCGCATCGCCATCGAGCTTGGTGAGAATCACACCGGTCACGTCGAGGGCGTCGTTGAAGCCCTGTGCGATCTTGACGGCGTCCTGACCGGTCATGCCGTCCGCCACGAGCAGGATCTCGTCAGGCTTGATCGCCGCCTTCAGCCGCTTGAGCTCGTCCATCATGTCCGCGTCGATCTGCAGACGTCCGGCGGTGTCGATGATGACGACGCGATCACGCCCGCGCATGCCCTGATCGATGCCGGCTTTCGCGATCTTCACGACATCCGTCGTCGTGCGGTCGGCGTAGACAGGAACGTTCAGCGATCGGCCAAGCGTTTCGAGCTGGTCGATGGCGGCAGGACGATAGACGTCAGCGGCCACCAGCCGTGTCGTCTTGTTCTCCGCCATGAGCCGGCGGGCCAGCTTGGCCGCCGACGTCGTTTTGCCCGACCCCTGGAGGCCGACCATCATGATGACCGTCGGTGGCACGCTGCTCATCTTGAGCCCTTCGCGCCGTTCGCCGAGCATGGCGGTGAGTTCGTCGTGGACGATCTTCACCAGCTGCTGCCCAGGCTGGACGCTGTGGAGCTGCAATACGCCCACGGCCTTCTTGGCGACCGCGTCGGTAAACTCGCGGGTGAGCGCGAAGTTCACATCGGCCTCGAGCAGGACGCGTCGAACTTCCTGGAGGCCTTCCTTGATGTCGGACTCGGTGAGTACGCCCTTTCCGCGAAGCTTCGCGAAGACGTTCCCGAGTTTGTCTGATAGCTCGTCAAACATAGGCCGGAAAGGTAACCGCGTCCTCGCGGCGCTCCAAACGGACCCTGGTCACCTGTCCGCCCTCGCCTCATGAAGGAATGTCACAAATAAACTCTCGTTGCCGGGGGTTTGTCCCGCGCTAGATTGTCCGCTCCGCCTGCCTGTTTCCTCCTGATCCGAGTCCGTGTCGCGCTCCAACCCACGCTTCCCGGCGATCTCCATGCCCCGGGGCCAGCAGAAGGAAGAGATCCTTCGCGCCGAGCTCCCGCCCGCGTTGCCGCTCATGGCGCTGCGGTCCACGATCGTGTATCCCCTCGGCACGATCGCAGTGCAGATGGGTGCGCCCGAGAACCTGGCGCTGCTGCGGGCCCATGAGGAATCGGGGCTCGTCGTCGCGCTCGTCGTCGCCTCGGGCGACAACGAAGACGCCATCGATCCGCATCGCTTCGTCGGCCGCGTCGGCGTTGCGGCGCGCGTGCACGAGCGCATCAACCTGCCGGGCGAGACGGTACAGATCACACTGCAGGGCCTGCGGCGCATCACGATCGACGCGATCGACCAGACGGTCCCGTTCGCGATTGCGCAGATCCAGGGCGCCAAGGAACTGCCCGCCGATCCGGCTGAAATCGACGAGCTTGTCGCGCGCACCGTCGCGGCGGCCGAGACGCTGGCCGAACTCGTGGATCGCATCCCGAGCGAGGTGCCGCAGATCCTCAAGATGAACGTGTCCGATCCGGGACGCTTCGCGGATCTCGCGGCCACGAACATGAACCTGCGCATCTCCGACAAGGAGGAGGTGCTGCAGCGACTCGACATCGGCCAGCGCATCCGCTTCATCCTCTCCCGCCTGGAGCGCGAAGT
Organism: Gemmatimonadota bacterium; assembly: GCA_040387895.1. Taxonomy (GTDB): domain Bacteria; phylum Gemmatimonadota; class Gemmatimonadetes; order Gemmatimonadales; family Gemmatimonadaceae; genus Gemmatimonas. The sequence goes on along the minus strand of JAZKCW010000129.1, from coordinate 6,647 downwards.
CGCCCGCGCACGCGTGATGGAGGATGTGAAGAAGCAGACCGAGATCAAGATCGAGCAGCACCAGCGCGAGTTCTATCTCCGCCAGCAGCTCCGCGCGATCCAGTCCGAGCTCGGTGAAGCCGATCCGAACGAGAAGGAGTCGGTCGACCTGCTGCGCCGCATCGACGAAGCAAACCTGCCCGAGAAGGTCGGACAGGAGGCGCGTCGCGAGACGGAGCGCCTCCGCATGCTGTCGCCCGCATCGAGCGAGTATCAGGTGCTGCGCACGTACCTCGACTGGGTGCTCGCGCTCCCGTGGCATGCACGGTCGGCCAACGACCAGGACATCACGCTGTCGACGGTGGAAGCGGCACTCGAGGACCGGCACTACGGCCTGGACGAAGCGAAGGAGCGCATCACGGAGTACCTCGCTGTCCGCAAGCTGCGCGGCGGCGATCCGACCGGCCCGATCCTCTGTTTCGTCGGCCCGCCGGGTACTGGCAAGACCTCACTGGGCGAGGCGATCGCCAAGTCCATCGGGCGCGAGTTCTATCGCATCTCGGTGGGTGGTGTGCGTGACGAAGCCGAGATCCGCGGCCACCGTCGTACGTACGTCGGCGCCATGCCGGGCATGCTCATTCAGGCACTGCGCCGCGTCGCGGTGCGCGATCCCGTCATCATGATCGACGAGATCGACAAGATGTCGAACGGCGGCAACTCCGGCGATCCGACGGCGGCGATGCTCGAAGTGCTCGATCCGTCACAGAACACGAGCTTCGTCGATCATTATCTCAACCTGCCCTTCGACCTGTCGTCCGTGCTGTTCATCTGCACGGCCAACAACCTGTTTGACATCCCGGGCCCGTTGCGTGATCGCCTCGAAGTGATCCGCATCGCCGGGTACACGATCGAGGAGAAGGTCGAGATCGCGACGCGGTATCTGCTCCCGCGACTGCTCGCCGATCACGGGCTGACGGAGAACGACATCCACCTCTCCGACAGCGTGCTGGGGTTCGTGACCAGCCGCTACTCCCGCGAAGCGGGTCTGCGCACCTTCGAGCGGTCCATCGCTCGCCTGATGCGCAAGCGTGCGCGTGCAAAGGCGGACGGCGACGACAGCATGTGGGAGTTCTCGAACGGCCGGGTCGAGGAAATTCTCGGGGCGCCGCGCTTCTCCACCGAGGAAGCGGAGATGGAGCCGGAGATCGGCGCCGTCACGGGTCTCGCCTGGACGAGCACGGGCGGCGATCTCATGACGATCGAAGCACTGCGCATGCCGGGCACTGGCAAGCTCACGGTCACCGGCCAGCTCGGTGATGTGATGCGCGAGTCGGTGGATGCGGCTTATTCGTTCGTGAAGTCGCGCGCGGTCGCCATCGGGATCGACCAGCAGGAGTTCACCGAGGCCGACCTGCACCTGCACTTCCCCGCGGGCTCGATTCCGAAGGATGGTCCGTCCGCCGGCATCACG
>JAZKCW010000129.1:0-5187 GCA_040387895.1 Gemmatimonadota bacterium | reverse complement strand
GCGAGCGCGCTCGCGAGGCGGCCGGTGCGTCGCGACCTCGCCCTCACCGGCGAAGTCACGCTGCGCGGCAAGGTGCTCGACATCGGCGGCGTGAAGGAAAAGGTGCTGGCGGCTTATCGCGCCGGTCTGCGCGAGGTGATCATGCCGAAGGGCAACGAGAAGGACGTCCGCGACGTGCCGGATGAAGTGCGGAAGAAGATGGCGTTCACCTTTGTCAGCACGATGGACGAGGTGCTGTTGCTGGCGCTGCTGCCACCCACTTCGCCAGCCGGACCGCTGGCGGACCGGCCGGAGCCGACTCCACCGACGGAGACGGGGCGACTCGAACTCGCCGACGCACCGGCCGCCCGCGGTTAGGGGCGGCCGATCGTGATAGCGCGCAGCTAGAATGCCCGGCCGATGACGTAGAGGATCACGCCGACCAGGCCGCCGACGATCGTTCCGTTGATTCGGATGAACTGCAGATCGCGACCGATCTGCAGTTCGATTTTCTGGGATGTCGCATTCGCATCCCATGCTTCGACGGTGGTCGCAATGAGCTTGGCGACTTCCTCGCGCGCCTGTTCGACCGCATAAGTCACGAGCTCGACGACCCAGCCATCGACCTTGGCCGAAAGCTCGGGGTCGTCGAGGACCTTGCGGCCCACGCCCGACAGCCAGCGTTCGATCTGGTCCGGCTCGCTCTCCGTGTCGCTCGTGAGCCGGTCGGCGTATCCTGTGATGCGCTCCTTCACGTCGGTCCAGACGTCGCGTGAGAAGTCGCCCACCGCCGGATGAGACAGCAGCTCGAGCTTCAGCTTCTCGGCCTTGAGGATCACCTCGGGATCGTTGCGCAGCGACAGCACGAATCGGTCGACGGCCTCGTCGTACCGCTGACGCAGCGGGTGTTCGGGATCGGTCGACACTTCACCCAGCGTGCGCTCGACGCCCTTGACGATCTTGTCGCCGATCTTGTCCTCGACCGCGCTGGGCACCCACCACTTGCTCTCGGCACGGATGCGATCGCGGATCATGTCCTCGTTCTCTTCCACGAATCGCGCGGCCAGGCGCAGCGCATCGTCGAGCAGCACCTGATGACGCCCACCGCTCGTGAGCAGCTCGAAGACGCGCGCCATCACCGGTGCGACCTGCATCGTGCGCAGCCGCACGATGATCGCACGCTCCGCGAGATCCTGCACGTCCTCGTCCTTCAGCACGTTCACGGCGCCCGAGAGACCACGTGCGACGTGCACCGCCAGACGTCGGCTATGCTCCGGCTGCGCGAGCCAGGCGGCCGCACGCTCACCGAGATGCATCGCGCCGAGTTTCGTCTGTACGATCTCGCGCGTGAGAAAATTCCGTTGGACGAAGTTGCCGAGCGCCGTGCCGATGCGATCCTTTCGCGACGGCACGATGGCCGTGTGCGGGATCGGAATGCCCAACGGATGCCGGAACAGCGCCGTGACGGCGAACCAGTCCGCGATGCCACCGACCATGGCGGCCTCCGCAAACGCGCGGATCCAGCCGAGCCACGGGAAGCGCGCCTCGTAGAAACGCGTCACGACGAACAGGACGGCCACTGCGACCAGCATGAGCGTGGCCGTGCGCTTCATGCTCGCCAGGCGGACGCGGCGGATCTCGTCGTCCGGGGTCAGCCGTAGCGCGGCGGGCAGCAGTCCTGCCGCGCTCGGAAGCGCCGATGGCGCGGCGGGAGCCGCAACGGCGGGCGCGGTACCGTTGGCGGTGTCCGGCGATTCCGGGGAATCGAGGTGTTGTGGATCAGTCACGGTCATGCGGACACTACGGCAATGCCCGTTCCGAAGTTCGGGCCTGGCGGACTGATCTCACAACGGGCGCGCCGGTCGACCTGCACCGGGCGCCGTTCAGTTGCCGAAGGTGATACGGGCCGGGTCGATCAGGCGCGTGCCGGTCGCGGCCGGGGCGTCCACGAAGATGACGACGTCGCGTCCACCAAGCTGCCGCAGTTCGATGCTCACGCGCCGCGCACCGCGCTGGGCCGTTGCCGGCGCGTCGAGCGTACGGGATGTGGTACCCGCGGGAATGTCCTGACGGCCGATCTCGTAGCGGCGGCGAATGGCATCACCGAACACGTCGAGGAACTCGGCCGCGTCGACCGACGAATCCCACACCGATACCCAGACGAGCGCCTCGCCCGCGGGCGTCTCGACTACCGCATACCGGTCTCCATCGATACCACTCGCGGCGCGACGCGCGAGCGGTTCGTCGCGAATGTGCTGCACGAGGATGAGCCGCGTCTCGAACTCGCCGAAATTGTTCGAGTAGGTCACCGTGCCCGTGAGCGGCGACGGGAGCGTCACACTCACCGGTACGTCACGCGCCGCCTTGTCCGGCGTGAAGTACGCGGCGTCATTGAGGATCTGCTTCGACGAGATGGGCAGGTCCGTCAGCAGTTCCTTCTCCGGTCGCTTCTCGATGTAGCGTCGCACGAAGTCCGCGCCGCCAAGATACGGGAACAGGAGTCCTTCGCGAACCGCGCGTGGTGCGGACGAGAAGATCGGCATGCCCGTCTGCTCCTCGCGCATGGCGTCGCGAATGCGATCCCACCCGCCTGGCATCTTGAGCATCGGACCGATGTTCGGATCGAGTCGCAGCTGCTGAAACACAGCCTGCCCTTCGAGAATGGACTGCGCCGCGGTCTGGCGATCGGCATTGTCCGTGGTCTTCTGGATCGAATCGAGGGCCACGTACTGGTCCTGCAGCGCATGCACCAGCTCATGCGCGACCGTCTGATCGAGCATCGCCTTCGGCGCGCCCTCGACGACGTACAGGACCTTCGTCGCCGGGTCGTAGTAGCCGATGATCTGCTCCTCGAGCAGCCGCTGCAGCAGGCCACCGAGATTCATCGTGTCGGGGATGAGCCCGAGGATGCGGTAGATGCTCTGCTGCCCCTGGATCTGCGTGCGGCCACGCTCACTCGAGAGCTGCTGCATCACGAACTGCTTCACTTCTTCCCGGGAGCGTGTCTCGATCTTCGGCGGCGTCTTGAACGGGAGCCCCAGCTGCTCCTCGATCTGCGGCACCACGCGCCCCACGATGTCCCCGTACGGCGTGCCGCTGTCGGCCGACCGGTCACCACACGCGGCGAGGGTCGAGGCGCCAGCGACGATCGCGGTGGCGCATTGGAGTGCTATGGTGCGGGTGCGTCGGGACACGGGAGAAAGCTTGGGGAAACGTCGGGAGCCGCGCAATCCGGCTGTCAGGAGGGAAAGGCGTACCGCATGTAGCTCAGGATCAGCTGATCCCCCCAAAGCAAGGCCAGCATCGCCGCGGGTGCAAGGAACACCCCGAACGGGACGTCCGGAAACTCGAACTCGGCCCCGGTGCGGCGGCTGCGGATCCACACCACGGGGGCGACGAACACGATGAAGAAGACGGCGCCGAGCGCTGCGCCGCCGACGATCGTCAGCAGGGCGCGCTCCGGACCCAGCGCCGCGCCAACCACCGCCATCAGGGTCGTGTCGCCGAATCCCATGGCCTCACGCTTCATGGCGACCTCGGCGAGCCAGCCGATGATCGTGATGGCGCCAGCCCCGACGCATGCACCGAGAACAGCCGCTCCCGGCGCAGCGAAGTGCGACGTCTCGCCGACGAAGAAGTTGACCAGTGTCGCCAGCAGCACGAGCGCGAGACCCGTCACGGTGAAGCCGTCGGGGATCAGATAGTGCTTGGCATCCGTCACGGCGATGCCGAACAGGATGGTGCCGAAGATCGCCACCCGCAGTGCTTCGAACGTGGGACCGAAGTACACGACGGATGCGACCCAGCCGAGAGCGACGAGCAGTTCCACCGCCGGATACTGCATGGAGATCGGGAGCCCGCATCCGCGGCACTTGCCCCGCAACAGCAGCCAGCCGATCACGGGGATGTTCTCGCTCCAGGCGATCGGCCGCTCGCAGTTGGGGCAACGCGATCGCGGCCGCACCACACTGAGATCGGCCGGCCAGCGCGCGATACAGACGTTCAGGAACGACCCGATCGACGCTCCGATCACGAAGGCCGGAAGCAGCAGCAGGAGGAAGAAGTCGGCAGTGAGTGGCAGCATGGCGGCGCTGGAGAAGCGGGCGACGGGACCTGACTACACAACGACGGCCGGACGCAGTGCGTGCAACAGGATGCCCGTCGCGACGGCCACGTTCAGCGACTCCACGCCCGGCGCCATGGCGATGGCGACCCGCTGATCGGCACGTGCCGTGACGGCCGCGGAGACGCCCGCTCCCTCATTGCCGACGACGAGCGCGAGTTGCGGGGGCAGCGGCGACCGGATCGTGCTGTCGATCACCAGCCCGTCCGTGTCCGCCAACCAGCATGGAATGCGGTGTGCATTGAGGAACGCCAGAAGCTCCTCCCAGGTAGCATGGAGGGAGGGATGGGTGAAGATGGCACCCATCGTACTACGGACGACTTTCGCGTTCCAGAGGTCAACGGTTCCCGGCAGGGCGATCGTGGCCGTCACGCCCATGGCCGCTGCCGTGCGCACGACGGTGCCCACGTTGCCGGGATCCTGCAGCGCATCCAGCACGAGATAGCGCGCCGTAGCGGTGGCAGAACCGGCAGGTGCAGTCGCTGGATCGGGAGGGACCGGGATGCTGCGGCCCGGGATCTTGCCGATGGCAAGCACGCCTTGCGGCGACTCCGTATCCGACGCGCTCTCGAGTTCCGCATCGGTCACGTCCTGCACCGGCAGTTCGCGCGCGAGGATCCGGTCGAACAGTGCGGCGCCTCGCGGGTCTGACCTGAGAGCAGTGGTGACCAGCACACCGGTCACGACCAGCGGCGAGTCGAGCAGGGCCTCCACGGTACGCACACCTTCGGCGACGAAGAGTCCCTGCCGGTGACGCGCCTTGCGTCGCTGCAGGTCGCGAGCGAGCGACAGTAGCTTCATGGGTACTTCACGGTCACGAGACTCACAGCGAGAATAATCATGATGCAACGCAATATGCGCGATCGCCTCAGTCCGCGGATGCTCGTCCCGGCGGCGCTCGGCTTCACGCTGGTCGTGTCGGGCTGCATGGCCTCGACGCAACAGGAAGTGCAGATGGGGTCGGAGTACGCCGCGCAGATCAACCGCGAGCTGCCGCTCATCCGCGATCCGGAAGTCACGCGCTACATCAACGTGCTCGGCGACTCGATCGCACGGGTGTCGGACGATCGCGACCTGGACTGGAC
>JAZKCW010000128.1:0-17896 GCA_040387895.1 Gemmatimonadota bacterium | reverse complement strand
GACGGGATGCCGAGCGACATCGGAATGTTGGCATCGGTGCTCGAGATCGTGAGCGGCGCATAGACGCCCATCGCATCCGCGGCATGCTGCGCCGTGCGCACGACGAAGGTCGTGTCGGAGGTAGAGCCAGCCGGCCGAATGCCGATGGTATCGATCTTCATCGACAGCGCGACCTTCGACTGCGGCCAGCGGGCACGCTCGTCGGCCAGTGCCTTGGCGAACGACTTCTGCAGCTGTGCGTCGGTGGTGGCGAGTGCCGATGCGGATTCACTGCGCAGGTCGACGTCCATCGAGGCGCTCGCGGAGATCGAATTGACCGACGTGCCACCGGTGACGATGCCGACGTTGAAGGTCACCTTCGGCGTCGTCGGGACCTGCAGGTCTGCCACCAGGCTGATCGCGCGTCCCATCGCGTGAATGGGATTCGGCATGCCGAATGCACCGTAGCTGTGTCCACCGGGCCCGCTGTACGTCACCCGGTAGCGGTTGCTGCCAACGCCGCCGTTGGTGATACCGAAGCCCGTGCCGTCCACGGAGATGAACGTCCCGATCGAGTCCTTGAGCGGGCCGGCGAACAGGGCGCGCACGCCGCGCAGATTGCCCTGTCCCTCTTCACCCACCGTGCCGACCACCAACAGCCGGCCGGCGAACGCCACCTTCGACACGATGATCTGCCGGGCCATGGCGAGGACCACGGCGAGACCGCGGCAGTCGTCGCCGATGCCTGGCCCACTCAGGCGCGTTCCCTGACGCTTCACCTTCACGTCGGTTCCTTCCGGAAACACCGTGTCGAGGTGTCCGCTGATCAGCACCGTCGGCCCCGGCGCGCTGCCACGGATTTCTCCGATGACGTTGCCTTCGCCGTCGATGCGCACGTTCGTCAGCCCGAGCGACGTGAGGCGTTCACGGAAGGCAGCGGCGCGCACGGCCTCCTTGAATGGCGGCGCGGGGATCTCGCACAGGGAGACTTGCTGGTCGATCGTCCAGGCATTCTCCCGCTGCAGGGCGTCGAGCGCCTGGCGCACGGCTGGCTTGGCCGCAATCGCCGCCACCGGGTTGTTCGCGCTTTTCGGACGCGGGGTGGCAGGCTGCTGGGCGTAAGCCAGGCCGGGCACGGCGGCGAGCATCATGGCCGTCAACGAGGCCGCCAGCGATACGATGCGGCGGGGTGCCGCTCGGTTGGGAATTGGGCGTGGGCGCATGGGAGGAAGCTAACGCCTCACCGTGCCGGCTCAGTAGCCGACAGGGTAGCTGATTCAGTAGCTGATGGTCACGGCGGTGCCGTCCGCGGTCGGCACGAGTGGCAGTTCCACGAGGTTGGTCGTGCGTTCTCCGCCGGTCCACTGACCCGTCGCCGCGAAGCTCGCGCCATGATTCGGGCAGCGAAACGACGTGCCGCCGACGACGTCGATGGTGGTGCCCTGATGTGTGCACACCATGGAGAAGGCGCGGTACGCCGTCGCCGACGCGCGGACCAGCGCGACGGGACGGCTCAGGCCGTTGATCCGTGTAATTGCACCCACGGCAACCAGGTCGGGATAGTCTGCGAGGGTCACGGTGATTTCGCCGTTCCCGCCCGGCGCGATGATGCTGCCGCCGATCTGTCCGTCACCGCACGCTCCGGCCAGCAGCGCGCCGACGGCGAACAGACCACCCGTCGCCAGAAACTCGCGACGATCGATGCAGTTATCGACACCGGCTTCGACGCATGGGTGCATCGTCGCCCGATCTGGCGGAGTCGAGACGTCGCTGACGGGATGTTGGGGCAGTGCCTTCATGCGCGTTGCTCCGGGTGCAGGGAGTGCTCCATCACAATGTCACGACTGCGGCGGCCCAGCGCGCAGCATCCTTGTCGCTCTGATATGCAACATCGACGTCCACCACGACCGCATCTCCGTCGCGCGAGATCGGCAGACGATCCATGTTGCGAGTCGCGCGACCGGAGATGAACGTGCCGTCGGTCTTGTAGCGTGACTTGTGCTTGGGACACTGGAAACCAGCCGCGCCGCCGAGGGCTCGAAGGGCGGTATTCTGGTGCGGACAGGAGAGTGCGAACGCGAACACCCTGTCGCCCGCGCGACAGAGCATCACCTCGTTTCGCTTGTCGATCGCCACGCCATCGACCAAAGGAATCGGATAACGCACGGGCGAGCCGCTGGATGACAGCGCCTGCAGCTCGCAGGGAGAGGCGATCAGCGAGAGCGCGATGACTCCTGCGACGGCACCGACTGCGTCGCGGATGAATGCACGCCGGCCGTCACAGCCATCACAGGTGACCCTGGCCCGCGACCCGGCACCAGGATGGTCGTCGTGCGCATGGTTCGCATCGCGCGCATCGCGCGCATCGTGCTCATCGTGAACCGGCAGTTGAAGGCGTGTCTGCATGTGCATCCGCGTGTGGGTCGATCGCGACGTGGGTGTGGTCAGCTGTTGCCGAGAGTGACGCCGAGAAGCACGATCGTGAACCAGAGCACGAGGCTGACGGCCGCGGATTGGCGCAGCGCGCCCGTCGACGCTGCGAGCGCACGATCCTGATCCGGTGCCATGGTGCGGAGCCGCCGTTCGGCCAGCCGAAGCCGAATGCCGTTCAGCAGCAGCAACACGATTGCGGACATCTTGGCCCAGTACACCGGCGACGCGGTGAATGTCGCGAGGTCGGCACCGAGGAGCATCAGCCCACTTGAGAAGGTGACCGCGAGCGCGGCGATGACGATGGCGTGCGACGACGCGAGCTCCTCGAGCGTGAGCCGCCGTACCGTGGGGTCGGTGCGGAGCGACGATGTCATGACGGCGAGCACCCGCCGGTCCGTGGCCACGGCCAGCCCACCTGCCGTGAACATGGCGAGGACGTGAATCGCGGTGATCGTGATCGCCAACGCCTGATGGTCCGCGACATACGCGGCCCACGGCTGCAGCCAGCTGTCCAGCGATTCGAGCATGCGCGTCAGGAGCCGGTGGACCGGTCAGCGCCGCAGAAGCATCAGCAGCCAGCTCGCCGTCGAGACACCCATCGATGCGAGGTTCACGTTGCGGTGCTGGAGGCGCTTCTGCTGCGACTGCTCCGCCTCTTCGGCAAGCGTGGCGCCGGCGTATACGAAGCCCGCGCTGGCGGCCGTGAAGAGCAGGGCATGGGCGTAGCGGCGCTTCCGCCCGTTGGGATCCTTGCGGGCCTCCCAGAGGTTCCAGCTACCAGTCACGGTGTTCACGCCGAACAGGGCGGCGCTCGCCGTCGCCGATGGCCGGTGTAGCGAGCGCGCCCACCCAGGTGCGTTTCGGCCCTTGTCGAGAATCTGGTCGCCGGACAGGTACGAGGCTGCGAACAGCGGAAGCATCGCGTAGCTGAGTCGGCGGTGGAGTGTAAGCCGCTTGCCATAGCCATCGCTGTACTCGTACGCTTTCTGCCGCCGGCGCAGCGTATCCTGCTCGGGCTGTCGCAGGGCACGGGTGGCCTGAAGCGTGAGCTGCAGCACCAGGCTGTCCCGCCGGCTGATCGTATGCGGTTCCAACGCAGGACTTGCGGCGGCCTGCCGGTCTGCTGGCAGCGGAATTGCCCGGAGCGCCGCCGGGTCGGCTCCGCCGATTGCGAGGTACAAGGCGATCGCTGTCTCGGTGAACGACGGCATGGCCGGAGGAGTGTGGAGGTGGTAAGGAGCAGCCGACTCTTTGCGGACTCATGAAAGTCCGAGGAAGCTACATGATGACACCCCGATCGACTGTTTCCCTACAGGCATTGTCATGCCCTAAGCTTCGACATGATCTCTGAACTCACGTTCGCCCTCCCGGCACACTCCCGCTCCGCCGAATGAGCGGCGCTCGTTTCACCGCTGTTGTCCTCGTCCTGCTGTCCCTGCTTCCCGCCAGTTCGCGAGCGCAGGGCACCCGGTGCGACGCGTCGCGCCGGGTCACGCGCGTGGAATTCTCGGGCAGCCCGCGCTTCAGTGACGACACCCTCGCGGCCTCCATCGCCACCCATGGAAGCTCCTGGGCGGCGCGCACGTTCGGCACCGAGTCGTTCATCGCACGGCTTGCGCGCATCGATCCGCAGCCGTGCGCGGACACCCTCGAGGTCACACGTGACGCGTTGCGCATTGCCGTGCTGCACCGACAGGCCGGATGGTTCACGGCGTCGGTCACCCCGCGGTACGTGCGGGAACAGCGCGGGGTTCGCATCCTGTTCGACATCGCTCCGGGGCCGGAGGCGACGCTCGACTCGTTGCGGATAACCGGGCTGCCCCCGGTGCCCGATGGCCGTCGACCGTTCGACGAACCCCTGCGTGAACTCGAAGGCAGGATCTTCGACCGCAGTCGCGTCGCCGTCACGATCGACCGCGTGCTGCAACGCATGCGTGAAGTGGGCTACGCACGCGCCGAGCGCGGCACCGATACCATCCGCATAGATACAGCGGCGGCGAAGGTGACGATGTCGGTCGGCTTCGTCCCCGGACGCCAGGTGACGCTTGGCGACATCGCCGTGGAAGTGCAGGGCATCGGTAACGATCCGGCCAAGGTCGATTCCGCCGACGTCATGGGCCTGATCGACCTGCGCTCGGGGCAGCGGTACCGGGCGACGTCGATCGTGGACGCGCAGCGCGACCTGTACCGCAGCGAGGCCTTTCGCTTCGTGCTCGTGGATACGCAGGCGCCCAGGTCGGGCCAGCCCGATACCACGATCAATCTGCGCATCCGGCTCGCCGAGGCGCGCACCCGCTACGCACGCACGGGACTCGGGTGGGCCACGCTCGATTGTGTGCGCGTGCAGGGGCGGGTCACGGACCGGAGCTTCCTCGGTGTGGGCCGGCGCGCGGAGCTCAACGTCCGCATGTCGAAGATCGGGCGCGGAGATCCGGCGGACTTCGCGCCGGGAATCTGTTCGCCGAGGGTGCGCCAGGATTCGGTGGCGAGCCTCAAGCTGAACTACTACGCAGGCATCTCGCTGTCGGACACGCGCCTGTTCGGCACCGACATCGTGCCGTCCCTCACGGTCTACAGTGAACGGCGCGGTGAACCTGGTACGTATCTCCGCGAAACAGACATCGGTAGCGTGCTGGAGCTCACGCGACAGCTCTCGCGACGGAGTGTCGGAACCGTGGGACTGCAGTACGAAAACGGACGCACCACCACGGATCCGGCCGAATCGTGCCTGCGTTTCGCGCAGTGTCGCCCGGAGGACTACGCACTCTCGCAGTTCGGTCGCGGGGTGGGCATCGTGAGCAGTGCGGTGACGCACGATCGCACCAACGACCTGCTCAATCCCTCGTCGGGCGTGCGTGGACGCGCGGAGTTCCGCGTTGGCCAGACGACCTCCGAGATCGTGTCGTCGCTCGTGTTCTATCGTGCGACCGGCGAGGGCTCGGTCTATCGCTCCGCGTTCGGTGGCGTGCTGGCCGCTCGCGTGCAACTCTCCCGCGCGTTTGCCCCGCGCGCACAGCTCGTGGACGGTTCCCCCCTGTTGCCGCAGCAGGAGCGGCTCTACGCCGGCGGCCAGAACTCGGTGCGCGGATTTCAGCAGAACCTGCTCGGCCCGATCATCTACGTCGTCGACAAGGTGCGGACGATCACCTTGCCCACGGGACAGGAAGCGTACGAGGTCGATCCGACCGTGGATGCCGACGAGGCGCTCGGTCGCGCAGTGCCACGCGGCGGCACCGCGCTCGCCGTCGCCAACCTCGAGTACCGGCGCGCTCTCCCCGGACTGTCCGACCAGTTCCAGATCGCGACTTTCGTCGACATCGGCAACGTCTGGGAAACCCAGGCGGGCGGATTCCGGCGTGGTGACCTGCGCGCGACTCCCGGTCTCGGACTCCGGCTCGGCACCCCACTTGGTCCATTTCGGCTGGACATCGGGTATCAGCCGTACCCGCCTCGTGCCGGCCGTGCCCTCTACTTCACCCGAAGTGGGCAGGCACAGGGGGCCATCTACTGCGCGAGCCCTGGAAACGACGTGCCCATCAATCGACTCGGCGATAACACCATCTTCGACTGCCCGGAAACCTACCGGCCACCATTGCGTGGAGTGCTCGGTCGCCTCGTCTTCCATTTCGGCCTGGGACAGGCATTCTGATGGCACGATCACGGGGCCGGTGGGTGCTGGCCGGTCTAGCCGGGACAGTGGTCGGACTGGCGTTCGCGTACCTCATTGCGACCGGCACCGACGCGGGCCGGAGCTGGCTGCTGTCCGCAATGCTTGGCCGTGCCGCCGGCGTGTTCAAGGGTCGCGGCACACTGAGCGTCGGCAAGCTGCGCGTGATCAGCCCGAGCTACATCAAGGCGGAACGCGTCGCACTGCTCGACAGCCTCGGCGTCCCGGTCGTGCGTGCCGAATTTCTGGAGGGTACGCTCAATGCGCGAGGGTTGTTCAGCAAGGCGATCCACATCCGGTCGCTTGCGCTCCGCAACGTGCGCATGGACTTCCGGCAGGACTTCAAGGGTCCATTCAACATCAAGTACATCATCTCGGGTGATACGTCCAAGGGTCCGAGCAAGGGGCCCGGCTTCGGCGACGACATCCGGATCGACACACTGCAGCTCACGAACGGTGTGCTCACACTGATCTCGCCGTGGTCGCCGAATGCGGTGTTCACCGGCAGCGCGCGTGACAGCGTGATCGCGGTGCGCGACAGCCTGCACGACATCACGCGAACACCGCTCGGGCTGCTCCAGCGCCGCGTGGTGACGCTCGATCGCGTGATGGCGCGTAACGCGGTCATCACCGCTCCGAACAAGGGGCCGGCGTCGATGCGCATAGACACGCTCCGCGGACGCGTGAGCGATCCGCCCATCGTCATTGCCGCGGCGTCCGGGGGGATTCGGTGGACTGGCGACTCGCTCAAGTTCGACTTGCCCGAGTTGCGCCTGCCCGCGTCCTCGGGCAGCGCGGTCGGTGCGATCTCCTGGAATCAACCCGGCCCGCTGCATTACGACGCGCTGATCAAGGTGAAGGCGGGCCTCTCGGACCTCGGCTGGATATGGGACGTGCTGCCGGAATCGGGCGGCGGCACGGCGACGGTACGCATGCGCACGCTCGCTAGCGCGGACGACGCGGAGTACACGCTGTCGTCGCTCGACGTGTCGACCATGGAGTCGCGTATCACCGGCGACATCAGCGTCGTGACGCGTCCGGCTTCGCTCGAGCTCCGTGGTGTCGATCTTTCGTTCGCACCGCTCGGCAGCGACCTGCTGCGCCGGTTGTCGTACGAGTCCGTGCCACCTGAAGTGGACGGTGTGTTCACCGGGCGGCTGGTCGCGGCGGACGGGGGCCCGCTCACTGCATTCAAGGTGGACCGCCTGGACGCGCGCTTCGTCGACTCCAACGTGCCTGGCGCCGTCTCCGGCGCGCGGCTGAGCGGGCTCGTTTCGCTCGGGGCGAGTCCCGCGGCGTGGAATGCGCGAGTGGACGATGCGCGCATCGACCTGCGCAGCATGCGCGCACTGCTGCCGGACGCCCCCGCGGTCGACGGCACGCTCGCGGGATCGATGCGCATCACGGCAGCGGATCTGCGGAGTGCTGACGTGACCGGCGTCGCGGTGACCTGGACTGACGGTGCAGGAAACGTGTCCCGCGTAAATGGCAGTGCGCGGGTGCGGTATGCCGACAAGGACCCCGCGATGACGCTCGACCTGGCGCTCGAGCCGCTGTCGACACAACCATTCCCCTCCGGAGTGCGCTCGCCGGACGGGTGCGGGCGCGTGGCACCCTCTCCGCACTCACGTGGAGCGCACGCGTGGCTGCGGACACTGCGGGCTCGATGGCGTTCGCCGGAACCGCCTCGCTCAGGGACCCCTCGTGGAGTGTCGCCGCGACCGGAATCATCGACAACTTCGACGTCCGCACCTGGTTCGGCGGCGACGCGACGACGCCCTCCACCTCGCTCGATGGCAACATCGGGTTCACGGCGAACGGCACTCGTGACACCACGGGCATCGGCGTGGCGGCCGGTACGGCGAGCGTGGTACTCGTGCAGGAGGCAGGCCCGTCGCGTCCCGCGTTCGACCTGCTGGCAAGCGGCGGGCTCGACGCAAACCGGTTCATCGTGGACTCGGCAGCGGCTTTCCTGGGCGGAGTGCGGTTCACCGCGCGTGGCGCGCTCGCACGTGACTCGATGCGTGTGGACACGCTGAATGTCACGGCCAGCGCCGACTCGCTGGAGGCGATTCGCCCGGAACTCGCCCGCATCGGCGCCATGCTCCAGCCGGTCGACAGCGCCATCGCACTGTCGTTCCGCAAGATCGCCGAGGACACATTGCGCGGCGACTTCTCGTTCGCCGGTCCGTTCTTCGGATCCATCAGCAAGCTGGATGCAACGCTCGCACTCAGCGTGCGGGAAGGACAGGTGGGCGCCATTCACGTGGGTCGCGTCTTCGGTTCCGCGCGGGCGACGGATGTACTCAATCGTCCGTTCTTCGAAGCCGCGGCCACCGCGGACGAGGTGTCCGGCCTCGGCGCGATCAAGGTGTCGACGGCAGAGTTCCGTCTCCAGCAGGCCAGCCCGGACAGCGGGCGGCTCATCCTCGACGTGAGCGCACAGGACACGTCGCATCTGGTCGTGCGCGGTGGCTACTTCCGCACCGATTCCGCGTTTCGTGTCGACATGGACTCCCTGCGCTTCACCTCGGGTGAAGCGGTGTGGCGCAACGATGGCCGCATCCGCGTCGTGAGCGACGCGACCGGCGTGCGCGTCGACAGCATGAGTATCAGCTCCACGCGGCGTGGTTCGCTTGGTGTGTTCGCCGACATTCCGTCGACGGGGCCGGTCACTGCGAACGTGCAGCTGACGGCATTCCCGATCGGCACGGCCACGGCCTTCACGCTCGGCACGCCGCTGTTCGCGGGCTCACTCACCGGGCAGATTCGCGTGAACGGCACGCGGGTATCGCCGCTGATCGACTGGCAGCTCCTCGCCGATTCACTCGGAATGAACGGCAACTTCCTCCCGCGAATCACCAGCGAGGGGAATTATGCGGACCAACGTCTGGTCGCGCGTGCGCTCCTCAGGGATTCGGCGGGCGGCTCGGTGCGCGCCGAAGCGCGTGTCCCACTCGATCTGGCGTTGCAGTCGGTGGAGAAGCGCCTGCTGTCCGATGCGGTCGACGCCGAGGTGCTGGCGGACTCGCTGCGCCTGAATGCGCTCGGCTTCGCGCTGAGTGGGGTGAGCCGGCCTCGTGGGACGCTCGGCGGCCGCATGGCGCTCACGGGGACGATGGATCGTCCGATCGCGACGGGCACCATGCGCCTCGAAGGACTCGGTGCCACCTTCGACGATCTGGGTATCGATGCGTACAACGGCCGGATGGTGCTTCGCGCGGCGGAAGATTCGCTGATCCTGGAGAGTTTCCGCATCAACAGCGGCGGCCCTCTCGACTCCATTGGGGCGACGGGCAGGGTGCGTTTCGCCAAGGGCGTCCCCGCCACCATGCAGGCCCGCATCACGGCCAACAACATGGTGCTCGCGCGCATGCGGGATGGTACGAATGTCGATGTCAGCGGCAACGTTCAGGTGGTCGGTCCGTTGAAGCAGCCCGAACTCAGTGGATCGCTCTTCGTGCCGCGCGCCAACATCGTGACCGACCCGCTCGGCGCGCGGAATGCGCTCGATCTCAACTCCGCCGTTGCGCGCGAACTGCTCGGCCCGAACGAATTGCCGATCGCGGTCGCCTCGACCGAATCATTCGCCGCGCTGGGCCGATTTTTCACTGTTGCCAATGCGCGCGTCGATCTCGGCGACGAGGTATGGGTGCGCACGCCGGAGGCGAACGTGCGTGTCACCGGTGGCCTCGACATCCGCTCCACGGCCGATAACCGGCTCGCTCTCGAGGGCGAAGTGAACGCCAACCGGGGCCAGTACCGCCTTGATCTTGGCGTGGTGAACCGCAGCTTCACGGTGGACTCGGGGCGCGTGCGGTTCTACGGCACGGACGCCATCGAACCCACCCTCGACATCAGTGCCACCAACGTGGTGCGCCGCAACGCGGGGGAGGAGATTCCGATTCGCGTGCACATCGGCGGGACGCTCGTGCGCCCGACGCTCACGCTGTCGAGCAGTTCGCCGACGTACGCGGCGGCACCGGAATCCGAGATCATCTCGCTCCTGATTTTCGGTGAGCCCACGTTCGCGCTGAGCAACGACAACCAGAGCACCGTTCGCGCGGTGACCGGTGTGCTCGTGCCGACGGCCGGCGGGTTCGTGGAGGGCGCGCTCCAGCGACTGCTGCCTGGCCTGAACACCGTGCAGGTGAACACGGCTGGCGGGCAGGGAGGCAGCAACCAGCAGGATGAACTCACGCCGCTGTCGCTCCTGGACAACCTGAGCATCACCGCCGGCAAGCAACTCGGCAACCGGACGTTTCTGCGCCTGAATACCGGCGTGTGCCGCGGCGCTACGGTGACGAGTGGCTCAGGCCTCTTCTACGGGATCGCCGCCGAGTATCGGCTCGCCACGGGCCTGCTGGCGCAGCTTGGGTACGACCCTGGTCCGGCGCCGTGCGCACAGACGACTGACAACCTCAGGCGGCGGGCCTATCAGTTCGGCTTCGACCTGTTCCGCGAGTGGATCTTCTAGGCGCTGAACGGAACAGCTAGCGGAACCACTCCTCCCACTGCGCCGACGCGGCGGCGCGTACGTCGCGGCCGGTGCGTGAGAGCAGCGCCGCGGCGCCGCCGGCCACTGCGCCCAGCGTGGCCGCCCACGACACGATCGGATCCTGCGCATCATGTCCGAGGAGCGCCATGAGCAGCTCCTTGCGCAGGCGCATCACGACGGGGGATGCCACGCGGATGCTGTTGAAATTCCGGTCGTAGCGGGCGCCCACGCCTTCGATCAGCGCGGCCGTGCGCGCGAAGTACACGAGCTCACCCGGCAGCACGATCGGCCAGTCGAACAGCTCGCGCATGATCCGTTCGGCGAGCACGCGGGTGCGTTCGCCCATCGGCGATTGCGTATAGGCGATGTCGAGCAGCACGTCGACCAGCGCGCGCATCGTCTCGCGGGGAGTGCCCGGCGCGACCAGCCCCAGTGCATAGAAGCCGTCGGTGGTGGCATCGGCATCGCGCCGCACCGCGGCGACGATCGTGTCGAACAGGCGCTTCCGGATGTCGACGTCCACCTCGATCACCATGCCGAAATCGAGCAGGATGATGCGTCCCTCGCGGTCGACCAGCAGGTTGCCCGGGTGCGGATCGGCGTGAAACACGCCATCGCGCAGCATCATGCGCGCGTAGCTCTCGATGAGGGTCTCCACGAGCGCGTTCGGCGAGATCGCACCGCTTGCCACCCGGTCCTGCAGCTGGTCGATGCGGGTGCCCTCCATGAACTCCAGCACCAGCACGTCGTGGCGGGTAAGCACACTCTCCACGCGCGGGATACGCAGTCGCGGTTCGTCGGCGAAGCGCGCCCGCATGCGTGTGCACTGCATGCCCTCCCGCTCGAAATCCATCTCCTCGCGCACGTGCAGCGCGAACTCGTCCAGCACCACGCGGAAGCCGAGCACGTGATGATGCGGGAATCGCGCGTATACGTAGTCGACGATGCGTCGTGCGAGGCGCACGTCCCGCTCGACCACCGCCTCCACTCCGGGGCGGAGCACCTTCACGACGACGTCGCGGTCCTCGTAGCGGGCCCGGTGCACCTGCCCGAGCGAACCCGCGGCAAGGGGCTCCGGATCGAGGTCCGAGAGCACGCCTTCCGGTGGCTCGCCCCATGCGCGGCTCAGCGTATCGCGTACCGCGGTCCACGGGACCGGCGGCACACGATCGGTGAGCGTCCCCAGTTGAGAGAGGTAGGGTTCGGCAATCAGGTCGGACCGCGATGCAAGGATCTGCGCCATCTTCACGAACGCCGGGCCCAGGGCGGCCAGCTGGCGCACCATGGCGCGTGCACGGGACAGATGGAATGCGTCCGCGCGCCGAACGGGCGCCCCCCACCAGATCCAGCGGCGGTGATCGCGGCGCAGCGACACCGCGATGGGCAGGAGTCGGCATACGATCACCGTCAGCCGCCAGAGATCGCCGAGCGTGTCCTTGCGCCCGCTGACGCTGACGCTCTCGCGCGGGTCCGCGTTCACGTCCGCGGTCACGTCAGCGGCCGGCACGCGCCAGCGCATCCGCATCGATGGCGGCAATCGACGCACTCGCCTGCCACAGGCCCTCTCCCAGCTCCCCGTCGCGCGCCGATCGTGACGGCTCTCGACGCCGCCGCTTCACCCAGTAATCGCCCGTCGTGTGGGTCGCTTCGTCCTGCTCGGCGAGCCACACCAGCGTGTCGGCGCCCGCGTCGGCGTCGATCGACACCACATCCATCAGCCGGCGCATGAAACGCCCCATGGCACCGTTGTTGGTCGCGAAGCGCGTCGTCACCACACCGGGATGCAGCGCATGCACGACGACGCGTGCCGGATCGAGCCGGCGTGCCAGCGCACGGGTGAACAGCACGTTGCACAGCTTGGAGTTCGCGTACGCGCGCCAGCCGGCGTACCCGCGCGTCATGTTCAGGTCACCGAGGTCGAGCCGCGCATTCTCGTGCGCGCGGCTCGACACGTTGAGAATCCGCGCGGGCGCACCCGGCGATGCCGCGGCGGCGATGTGGTCGAGCAGCAGGAGCGTCAGCGTGAAGTAATTGAGATGATTGAGCGCAAACGTGCGCTCGAGTCCATCACCCGTTACCCCATACTCGAGGAAGATTGCCCCCGCGTTGTTCGCGAGCACGTCGATGCGAGGGTGGGTGCTGCGAAGACGCGCTGCGAGGTCGCGTACGGCGTCCAGCCGTGAGAGATCGGCAATCTCCCAGGTGACAGTGCGCCGCCCGGCGGCCGACATGATGGACGAGGCAGCGGCGGACGTCTTGGCCTCGTTGCGTCCGACCATGACGACGGAGGCACCGCGCTCCACCAGCGCTCGCACCGCAGCGCGCCCGATGCCGTCGCTCGCGCCGGTCACGACGACCGTCTTGCCTTCCATCGACGGGTGACCCTCGGGCAGGCCGGATGCTTCTGAAGCGGTAGCGCGATTCATCATTGGGAGGTGAACGCCGGGGTTTGGCGCACCGTGCCCTGCATGTCACGCCATGCGTGTCGCCCTGCGTGTCACGCCAGCATTCCAACAGCGTCGCCGGCTGAATCTACCCCAGCCGGCAGTCCGCCACGTGTCTCGGGTTCAGCTGCCCGTCGCGTTGACGGTGAGCGGTCCCAGGCTGCCCGCGGTGATGCTCGCGCTCTGCGGGCCGGGCTGCAGCCCGAGCGTCCAGCGTACCGTGACCTCGCCAAGTGCATTCGTGACGGACGATTGCGGCGTGATGCTTCCGCCGCCGCCCGTGATCGAGATGGCGACTGTCTGGCCCGGGATGGGCACGTTGTTCCCGCCGGTCACGCGGATCACGAGCTGGACGGGCAGGGCAGTGCCGACTTTGGCCGTCTGGTTGTTGCCCTGGGCGACCACCATCTCGCTCGGCGTGATCGCGGTGGCGGAGAGCGTGACCGGGTCTACCCCGGGAGCCGCAGCGGCGATCGCCTGCACGGTGCCCTGATTGCCCATGGTCCACTTCACCTTCACTTCACCATTGGCGTCGCTGTTGACCGTGCCGGGGTCGACCGTGCCACCACCGGCCAGCACGTTGAAGCTGACGGGGATCTTGGCAATCGGGGCGCCGTCGGTCGCAAGCACCCGGAGGATCACCGAAGTCGGCAGCATCGTGCCGATCGCGCCCGTCTGCTGGTGACCCTGGACGATCGTGATCCGCGACGCGGTCGGCGCCTCCACGGGCTTCGTGCACCCCGGAAATGCCACGAGGGTCGGCACCGCGGCGAACAGGGCAAGCAGAAGGACTGACTGACGGGTCTGGCGCATGGGAACGGGATCTCAGCGGTGACGGGTATGGGCTCTCCTCCCTGAAGTGTCGGTCGTCACTGCCCGGTAGTTGAGTGTCACACGCAGCAATTGTCCTCCCACATCCCTAGATTCCACGTGCCATGACGGTCACTCCATTGCACGCGGCCCGCTCCGCTCCGCGCCCGGGCGCCGCACCGATCGCCGAGCCGCCAGGCTCCGCGGCCCAGCGCTCGGTCGACGATCCGCCTTCCCGAAATCCCGGCACCTCGCTCGACCTCGACCTGGTGCGCGAGACGCGTGTCAACCGGAGCGCCGTGGAACGCCGCGTCGCGACGCTGCCGGGCCGACGCACGGTCAAGAAGGAGTGGCAGGCGGCCTGGCTGCTGCGCGCGGTGACGGTCATGGACCTCACGACGCTGTCGGGCGACGATACCCCCGGCAACGTCCGCCGCCTCTGCGCGAAGGCACGACATCCGTTCAAGCCGGAGATCGTCCGCGCGCTGGGCGTCGAGGACTTGGGGCTAACGGTCGGCGCAGTGTGCGTGTACCACCAGTACGTCGCCACGGCCGTCGACGCGCTCGAGGGATCCGGCATTCCCGTCGCGGCCGTGTCGACCGGCTTTCCGGCAGGCCTGTCGCCCGTCGAGCAGCGGATCGCGGAGATCCGCGCGTCCGTCGCCGCCGGTGCGCAGGAGATCGACATCGTCATCACGCGCGCGCATGTGCTCACGGGGGACTGGCAGGCGCTCTACGACGAGGTCCGCTCGTTCCGCGAGGCCTGCGGCGACGCGCACATCAAGGCCATCCTGGGCGTGGGCGAGCTGGCGACACTCACGAATGTCGCGCGGGCGAGTCTCGTGGCGATGATGGCGGGTGCGGATTTCATTAAGACGAGCACCGGCAAGGAGACGGCGAATGCCACGCTGCCGGTGGGCCTCGTCATGACGCGCATGATTCGCGAGTTCAGTGCACGCTACGGTCACGAGATCGGCTTCAAGCCGGCCGGTGGCATCCGCACGGCGAAGCAGGCCCTCGACTGGCTCACGTTGATGAAGGAGGAGCTGGGCGACCGGTGGTTGCGCCCGCATCTGTTCCGCTTCGGAGCGAGTGGTCTCCTCACCGACGTCGAGCGACAGCTCGAACACTACGTGACCGGCCGCTATGCGGCGGCTCACCGCCAGCCCATGGTCTGACCGATGGCAACCACCACGAAGCCCACCGCGGCCGCCGCTGCCACCGCGCCCGTTGCCCCGGACTCGGTGCGCGCGATCTTCGACTCGATGAGCTACGGTCCGGCGCCCGAAAGCGATGCGCCTGTTCGAGCGTGGCTCGCGGCGCACGGTGCCCGCTTCGGACACTACATCGGGGGCGCGTGGACGGCGCCTGACGCCGGCGAATCGTTCGGGGTGCAGGACCCGTCCACCGGACGCGACATCGCGACGGTCGCGCAGGGGAGCGCGGCCGACGTGGATGCAGCGGTGGCCGCTGCGCGCGCTGCGCTCCCGGCGTGGCAGGCGCTCGACGGCCACGCGCGTGCACGCTGGCTGTACGCGATTGCGCGCGGCGTGCAGAAGCACTCACGCGACTTCGCCGTGCTGGAGACACTCGACAACGGCAAGCCGATCCGCGAGACCCGCGACATCGACGTGCCGCTCGTTGCCCGGCATTTCTATCACCATGCCGGCTGGGCGCAGCTGCTCGAGAGCGAGTTTCCCGGCCATCATGCCTACGGCGTCGTTGGCCAGGTGATTCCGTGGAACTTCCCGCTGCTGATGCTGGCGTGGAAGGTCGCGCCCGCGCTCGCGGCGGGAAACACCGTCGTGCTCAAGCCGGCGGAGTACACGCCGCTCACCGCCATTCGATTCGCCGAGCTGCTGCACGACATCGGACTGCCGGCGGGGGTGTTCAATCTCGTGCTCGGTGACGGGCGCACCGGCGCGGCGATCGTCGATCATCCGGATGTCGACAAGATCGCATTCACGGGAAGCACCGATGTCGGACGCGCCATTCGCAAGGCGACGGCCGGAACCGGCAAGGGGCTGTCGCTCGAACTGGGCGGCAAGAGCCCGTTCATCGTGTTCGACGACGCGGATCTCGATAGCGTGGTGGAGGGCGTCGTCGACGCCATCTGGTTCAACCAGGGGCAGGTGTGCTGCGCCGGTTCGCGCCTGCTGGTGCAGGAGGGCATCGCCGACCGGCTCGTTGCGAAGCTGCGCGATCGCATGGAGCGCATGCGTGTCGGCTCGCCACTCGACAAGGCGGTCGACATGGGTGCGATCGTCGCGCCCGTGCAGCTCGACCGGATCCGTGAGCTCGTCGCGCAGGGAGTGAGCGAGGGTGCAACCTGCTGGCAGCCTTCGTGGGCATGTCCGACCGATGGCTGGTTCCATCCGCCGACACTGTTCACCGACGTGGCACCATCGGCGACGATCGCCCAGGTGGAGATCTTCGGGCCGGTGCTCGTCACGATGACGTTCCGGACGCCCGAGGAGGCCGTGGCACTCGCGAACAACACGTCGTTCGGGCTCGCATCGAGCGTGTGGAGCGAGAACATCAATCTCGCACTCGACATCGCGCCGAAGATCAAGTCGGGCGTGGTGTGGATCAACAGCACGAACCTCTTCGACGCGGCAGCCGGCTTCGGAGGATACCGCGAATCGGGGTTCGGCCGTGAGGGTGGCCGCGAGGGGATGTGGGAGTACCTCAAGCCGCTGCATGTGGCCACGGATGCACCGCTGCCGGTCAGCATTGATGGCGACGATGCGGGCAATATCGCGCAGGCCGTCGACAGCGACGACGACGATGCCGCATTCGGTGCGAATGGCGACGGGGTGTCGCATGCGGCCGGATCAGCGCTCCCACCGATCGACCGCACCGCCAAGCTGTTCATCGGCGGCAAGCAGGCGCGCCCGGATTCCGGCTACAGCCGTGTCATTCGCAGCGCGAGTGGCGGTGCCATCGGCGAAGTCGGCGACGGAAACCGCAAGGATATCCGCAATGCGGTCGAGGCCGCGCATGCTGGCGCCGCGTGGACGAAGATGTCGGGGCATCAGCGCGCGCAGGTCCTGTACTACATCGGGGAGAATCTCGCGGCGCGCCGAGACGAGTTCGCCCGCCGCATCCGCACGCTCACGGGCGCCTCGGGCGACAGCGCAGGGGCCGAAGTCGACGCATCGATCTCTCGCCTGTTCACGTATGCGGCCTGGGCGGACAAGCACGACGGGTCGGTGCACGACGTGCCACTACGCGGTGTGGCGCTGGCCATGCACGAACCGATTGGTGTCGTGGGCGTGACATGTCCCGACCCGTACCCGTTGCTCGGACTGGTCTCGCTCGTCTCGCCGTTGCTGGCATGTGGAAACCGGGTCGTGGTGGTGCCATCGGAACGCTACCCGCTCGCTGCCACGGACTTCTACAGCGTGCTCGAGACCTCGGATGTACCGCCGGGGGCCGTGAATCTCGTGACGGGCGTGCGCGACACCCTCGCGCGCACGCTGGCCGAGCACGACGACGTCGATGCGATCTGGTATGTCGGTTCGCATGCCGGCGCGACGATGGTGGAACAGGCGTCCGCCGCGAATCTCAAGCGCACGTGGACCGAATGGACGGCCCGCGAATGGATGGATCCGCGCGCCGGTGAAGGGCGCGAGTTTCTGCGGCGCGCGGTGCAGGTGAAGAACATCTGGATTCCGTACGGCGAGTGACCCGCCCTCTCATGAGCTCTCCCTCCGCATTGTCAGACACGCCAGCCTTGTCCACGTCCGCGCCCCCCTTCGCATTCGCACCCATCATCGAGCTGCCGGCGACGCCCGATGCCTTCAGTCAGGCGACATGGGAGCAGGTGCTGCCGTTCTACGAGCAGCTGGCGACGGCGCCCCTGTCGAGCGACGGCGACGGTGACAGTGCCGGCGCGGACGTCGAGCGTTGGCTGGCCACGTGGTCGCTGCTCGACACGCTCGTGGGCGAAGCCGGCACCATGGCGATGATCGCCTACACGGGCAACACTGCGGACACCGAGGCGGAGCGCGCCTACCTGCGCTTCTCGATGGAGATCTTTCCGCAACTCGAGGAGCAGCAGGT
>JAZKCW010000127.1:0-17318 GCA_040387895.1 Gemmatimonadota bacterium | reverse complement strand
GTCGCCACGACGCGGTTGATGCCCTCGTCGAGATCTTCGCCCCAGCGGTGGAATTCCGTCGTGATGAGCTCATTGTCCCGGCGGCGCACCACGATCGCAGGCACGTTGAGGTATGACGCCAGCTCCATCCGGCGCAGGCCCACCGTGAGCCCGGCGCGCGCCGTCGTTGCCGAGTTGCCGGACGTGCCATTCGCTGCACTGCCCGGCGTCCCGCCCGAAGCGATGCTCGCGGCCGGACTTCCCTGCGGCGCGCCGCTCAGCACATACAGCCGTAATGGGGGCGACTCGCGGGAGAGCTTGAAGCATCCCGCCAGCATCAGCAGCAGTGCCGGTGCGATCAGTCGTGTCGTTCGTTCGAAAGTTCGTACGTGGGTTCGCATGATCATTTTCTCTCGGGCGGCTTCTTGCCGCGAATCAGCATGTCGGGATTCTGCTCCAGTGACGTGATGAGCACGCGGAGCGCATCGGCGGCTTCACGCAGGCTGGTCAGCGCACCGGTCAGTGCGTAGCCAGGGCCCGTGTCCGCCGATAGCAGGCCGTGCGTCTCGTCGAGCGTCTTGCGCAGCGCCTGCAGCGTGGCCACCGCTTCCGTACTCGCACCCTTGACTCCCGGTTGAATCGAGTCGATCGCGACACCTGCCTTCGCGGCCAGTCGCTCCGCTTCGGCCAATGTCCGGTTCAGCTGTGCCGTCGCGCCGGGCATCTCGCGCAAGGTCCGCCGCAGCTCAGGTGAACTCACCAGCGTCTCGACAGCCTTCGCCGACTGCACGACCGCGGCGTTGATCTCGCGGGTGTTCACGTCGCCGAGCATGTCGTTGACGCGGTTGAGGATCTTGACCATCTCGGACAGGATGCTGCCCGCCCCGCCACCGATCGCCGCCATGAGCGACGGCGTGGTCGGGATCTGCGGGAAGAGCACCGAGTCGGCCGCATAGAGGCGCGGGGGCGCCGAATCCAGGCGGTAGCTGAGCTCGAGGTACAGCACACCCGTCACGAAGCTCTCCATCTGCAGCTGCGCGCGCAGACCCTTCTTGATCTGCTCCTTGAGCACGAGTGTGTCCGCGAGATTCACGAACGTGCTGCGCGGCGTCATGAGGCGTGGCAGGTCGATCTCGTACTCGACGGGCACCTGGAACGAGTCGTCGCGCGGGTCGATCTGGATGTTGATCGCCGTCACGCGTCCGACCGGCACACCCTGGAATTTCACCGGCGCGCCGTTCTCCAACCCGTTCACCGACTCGGGGAAGTAGCTGATGAACGACGAGCGGTCCTGGAACCACGTCGCCGATGCGAGCACCGCGATCCCGGCGATCGCGATCACGAGTGCACCGAGCAGGAAGAGTCCGATCGCCTTCGGATTTGCGCGGGCGCTCATGGACCACCTTCACTGCTGCGGGTGAGGAAGCGGTGCACTTCTGCACTCGGTGGATTGTCGCGCAGCTCCGCCGGCGGGCCGAGTGCAGTCATGGTTTTCTCTTCGATGTCGAGGAACAGCGCCCGGTCGGCGATGCGGAAGATGCTGTCGAGGTCGTGGGTGACGACGACGATGGTGGTACCGAAGCTTGACTTGAGTTCGAGAATGAGGTCGTCGAGCCGGCTCGCGCTGATCGGATCGAGCCCGGACGACGGCTCGTCGAAGAAGAGCACATCCGGATCGAGCGCGATCGCGCGGGCGAGTGCCGCACGCTTGCGCATGCCGCCACTGATCGCCGACGGGTAGAACTCCTCGAAGCCGCGCAGTCCGACGAGTGCGAGCTTGAACGACGCCACTTCGGCGATGGTCTTCGGGTCGAGGTCCGTGAACTCCTCAAGCGGCAACGACACATTCTCGGCGAGCGTCAGCCCGCTCCAGAGTGCCCCGTTCTGGTAGAGGACACCCATGCGGCGGAGCACACGCTTGCGCACGGCTTCGTCGTTGATGTCGAAGTCCTCGCCCTCGAACAGGATCTGGCCCTTCGCCGGCTCCTTGAGGCCGATGAGGTGCTTGAGCAGCGTGCTCTTGCCGCTGCCGCTGCCGCCCATGAGGACGAACACTTCACCGCGTGCGACCGTGAAGTTGATGTCCTTCATGACGACGCGGTCACCGTACATCATCGTGAGACCGCGCACTTCGATGGCAGGCGTGCTGTCGCGCTTGTCCGGGCGCATCGGCGCGCGGGTGGCCTGAATGGTGTCTGCCGAGGGTCTGTCGTACGTCGAGTCTGTCATACGTCGAGCAGTGCGGCGAGCCAGTCGACGACGGCGTTCGCCATGATGATGAGCGTGATGCCCAGGACGACGGCGGAGGTGGCCGAGCGTCCGACGGCGCCGGCATCGGAACCGCCCTGCAGCCCCTTCATCGTGCCCGACACGCCGACGATGAATCCGAAGATCGTGCCCTTGATGATGCCGAGCAGCGCGTCGGAGAGTGTCACCGCCGACAGCAGGCCGCTCATGAACTGCTTGAACGAGAGGTCGAGCAGCATCGCGGAGACGAGCATGCCGCCGGCGATGCCGATGAAGTCCGCGTAGATCGTGAGCAGCGGCATCATGACGAACAGGCCGAGCACGCGCGGCAGCACGAGATGCTCGACGGGAGAGACGCCCAGGGTCGTGAAGGCGTCGATCTCCTCGGTGATCTTCATGCTGCCCAGTTCCGCCGCGAAGGCCGCACCGGTGCGGCCGGCGATGATGATGCCCGTCATGAGGGCACCCATCTCGCGCAGCATGCCGAAGCCGACGAGGTACGACACGTAGTAACCCGCACCGAAGCGCTTGAGCACCACGACGCCGAGGAAGGCGATGATGATGCCGACCAGCAGTGCGATGAGCGTTACGATGGGGAGGGCGCCGGAGCTGTTCGTCTGCACTACCACCCAGAATTCGCGCCAGCGCATGTGCACGCGTCGTGTGAGCACCCCGGCGAGCGCGATCGCGACTTCCCCGGCGAACGAGATCGCCTCCATCACGCCCTTCCAGCCTTCGATCACGTGCGTGCCCAGTCGGGACGCGACCGTGCCGCGCTCCGGGACCTTGGCGTGCACGCGTTCGGGCACCGCATGGGCGAGGGCGAGCAGCCGCGGGACCTGCTCCGGGAGCCCTGCGAAATCGAGCTCGACCTTCTTGTCGTCGCAGAAATCCTGACACTGCATCAGGAAGATCAGCAGACTGCTGTCCCACGTACCGAGCCCGCTCGAGTCGAACCCGAGCGTACGGGCCTGTGCGCGCCCGACGGACGCGTCATCGAGGATGTCGGCAAATCGCGGCTGAGGCTGCTCCAGCGACCAGTCGCCCGCCAAGGCGATGACGAGCCGATCGCCCTCGGTTCGCAGCTCGGCAAGCGCTTCATTGGTAGCGCTCGCCTGGGCACCAGCCATGCAATTCCTCGTCAAGCTCGTGTGTAGGGACCTTCAGGCCGCTATGCTGCAAGCGGCGGGCATGCCAGCTCAACGAGGCAAGTTGCGGACCGAGTTCGAGCGTACCGCCCACCGGGCGGTCCGGCAAGGCTGCCCGGGATCCGTGGGGGATTCGCGCGGGATGCGGGAACGCCGGGTCGCCGCCGCCGTTGGTCTCACGGCCGCCATTTTCACCCACTCTCACCGAGTAATACGAGGAACAAGGCATGACGTCGTCGCAGCTCATGGTCGCCGGTCAGGGGCTCACCACCACGAAGGCCCCGTACATCGAGAACGCCGTAGCCAATGGCGAGATGTACATCGCGCAGCCGTATGAGCTGTATTCCGCCGACAACCACGATGCGTGGCAGCGTCTCTACGCGCGCATGCAGGACCGGTGGACCCGGTACGCCAACCCGCGCTTCCTCGACGGGCTGGCCACGCTCTGCTTCGACGCCACCCGCGTGCCGCGCCTCGACGACGTGAACAAGTTCATGGAGCCGCGCACGGGATTTCGCGCGAAGGCCGTGAGTGGATTCGTGCCGGCGTTCGACTTCTTCGACTGCTTGAGCCGTCGCGAATTTCCGACGACCATCACGATCCGTGATGGCGCCTCGCTCGACTACCTGCCCGAGCCGGACATCTTCCACGACATCGCCGGCCATGTGCCCATGCACACCGACCCGGCCTTCGCGGAAACGCTCGTGCGCTTCGGTGCCTGCGCGCATCTCGCGGCGGAGCTCGTGAGCGCCGTCCCCGACCGCACGGAGAAGCTGCGCCGGCTGACGAGCATCCAGAATGCATTGCAGCGCTTCTTCTGGTTCACGGTGGAATTCGGCCTCATGCGGGGCAGCGCGCCCGGCGAGATCAAGGTGTACGGCTCGGGGCTGCTGTCGTCGTACGGCGAGATCGTGCACAGCGTCGAGAGCGATGCGACGCAGCGCTATCCGCTGCAGCTCGAGTGGGTCGTCAACCAGCACTTCGAGATCGATCACTACCAGCCGTTGCTGTTCATCGTGGACAGCTTCGACCATCTGTACGCGCTGGTCGGTGAACTCGAGGCGTGGATGCGAGCGGGCAAACTCGACAACGTGACGCCAGGCTACCGCCAGATGAGTGAAGCGGACGCCCAGAGCTTTCTCGAGGCGAGCCTCAGCCGATAGCACGACGGGCGCCAGACTCTCGTCTGGCGCCCGTTGCACGCTGTTGCAGCGTGGCCCGCGTTCCGACTACTTCGGCGTGCGCGCCTTCCAGAGCGCCAGCAGCGCCTTCTCGCGCTCCGGCGTGAATCCCGTCTTGATCGCCGCCTGACGTTCGGCCGGCAGCGTCTTCCACCACGCCAGCGTGTCGCGTGCCGTCTCCGACATCGGACGAATCGTCATCCCGGCCTTGAGCTCCGGCGAGATGTCGAAGCGCGCAAAGCCCGCCGTGCGCCCGCGCATCACCTGAAACACCGGCAGCTCGCGGCCATAGGGCGCCGCGCCATTTGCACGGAGGAATTCCGCGTCGACCCACGTGTACGTCGGCTTGGTCCCGACGCCCTTCTCGATCTGCGAGAGGAATTCACGGAACGGCTGGCCACCCTGCGGGCCGACGCCGTTGAACACGCCGAACGTCTTGTTCTCGACCAGCGTGACGCAGAACTTCATGAGGTCGCGCACGTCGATGATCTGCACGTGATCGGTGCCGTCACCCGGTGCGAGCATCTCGCCGCCACGCGCGACGCGCACCGGCCAGTACGTGAAGCGATCGGTGTCGTCCTCCGGCCCGACGATCAGCCCCGGACGCACCACGGTCACCCGGCCCGGCATCGCCTTGTGCGCTTCCTTCTCGGCGTACGCCTTCGCATGCCCGTAGGTGAGTGGCCGGCCCGCCTCGATCGGTGAGTTCTCGAGCGTGAGGACCGGCGCCTCGTTCGTCATCGGCACGCGGCTCACGTCGGCGTACACGGAGCGCGTCGAGATGAAGAGATACTGGTCGACGTTGTCCTTGAGCAGGTCGGCCGAGAGCTTGACCCACTCCGGCGCGCTCGACATGGACGCGGATTCGTCGATCACCGCATCCCACTTCCGTCCCTTCAGCGCATTCAGGTCGGTCGCGCGATCGCCCGCGAGCTCCTCGACATCCTTGCCGAACATGCCTGGCGCGCTGCGGCCGCGATTGAAGATCGTGACCTGATGGCCACGCTTGAGCGCCTCGCGCACGTTGTGCGGCCCGACGAAACCGGTGCCGCCGAGGATGAGGATCTTCTTGGCCGCGCGCGCCGGAACGAGATACCGCGGATCGAATGCGGCTGCGGCGCCGAGTGCGGTGAGACTGGTGCCGATGAACTCACGGCGGCTGTACACGGAGCGGTACATGGGCGCGGGGCTGGGGCGGGAGAGACTGCGGGAGTCGGTAACGGTGCAGTATACCCTGCAACGTTACCGACTCCGTCACCCTCAGGCCAGATCGAAGCGATCGAGATTCATCACCTTGGTCCAGGCCGCTACGAAGTCGTGCACGAACTTTTCACCGGCGTCATCGCAGCCGTATACCTCCGAGATCGCACGCAGCTGCGAATTCGATCCGAAGACGAGGTCCACCCGCGTGCCGGTCCACTTCACGTTGTCCGTGACGCGATCGCGGCCCTCGAACAGGTCACCGTTCTCGGTCATCGGCTTCCACGCGGTGCCCATGTCGAGCAGGTTCACGAAGAAGTCGTTGGTGAGCGCTTCCGGCCGGTTCGTGAAGACACCGTGACGTGACTGGCCGTGGTTTGCATTGAGCACGCGCAGGCCACCCACCAGTACCGTCATTTCGGGCGCGGTGAGCGTGAGGAGCTGCGCCTTGTCGACGAGCAACTCTTCGGGCGACACGCTGAACGCGGTCTTCTGGAAATTGCGGAAGCCGTCGGCGTGCGGCTCGAGCACGCTGTACGCATGCGCGTCCGTCTTCTCCGGCGATGCATCCATGCGCCCCGGCGTGAACGGCACCACGATGTCGTGACCGGCGTTGCGCGCGGCCTGCTCGACCGCCGCGCAGCCGGCGAGCACGATGAGGTCGGCGAGCGAGACGCGCTTGCCGCCCGTCTGCGCCCCGTTGAACTCCGCCTGGATCGTCTCGAGGATGTCGAGGACGCGCGTGAGTCGTGCGGGCTGGTTCGCTTCCCAGCCCCGAGCCGGCTCGAGGCGGATGCGCGCGCCGTTGGCGCCACCGCGCTTGTCGGAGCCGCGGAACGTCGACGCCGATGCCCACGCCGTGCTCACGAGATGCGCGACCGACAATCCGGACGCGAGGATGCGCCCCTTGAGCGCGGCGATGTCCACCGCGTCGACGAGGGGATGATCGACGGCGGGAATCGGATCCTGCCAGAGCAGCTCTTCTGCCGGGGCGAGTGCGCCGAGATAACGGTCGCGCGGCCCCATGTCGCGGTGCGTCAGCTTGAACCACGCGCGCGCGAATGCGTCGGCCAGCTGGTCCGGGTTCTCGTGGAAGCGCTTCGAGATCGGGCCGTAGATCGGATCGAAACGCATGGCGAGATCGGTCGTGCACATCATCGGTGCATGACGCCGCTCGGGATCATGCGCGTCGGGCACCAGTGTCGCAGCGGCCGGATCGGACGGCGTCCACTGATGCGCACCCGCGGGGCTCTTGGAGAGCGTCCACTCGAAGCCGAAGAGCGTGTCGAAGTAGCCGTTGTCCCACTGGATCGGATTCGGTGTCCACGCGCCTTCGACGCCGCTCGTGATCGTGTGCACGCCCTTGCCGGAGCCGAAGGAATTGCTCCAGCCGAAGCCCTGCATCTCGATGCTCGACCCTTCGGGCTCGCGGCCGACATGTGCCTCGTCGCCGGCGCCGTGGCTCTTGCCGAACGTGTGGCCGCCCGCGATCAGTGCGACGGTTTCCTCGTCGTTCATCGCCATGCGTGCGAACGTCTCGCGGATGTCGCGCGCCGACCGCATCGGGTCGGGTTCGCCGTTCGGGCCCTGCGGGTTCACGTAGATGAGACCCATCTGCACGGCCGCGAGCGGCGTTTCCAGCTCGCGGTCACCCGTGTAGCGGCGGTCGCCGAGCCATTCGGTTTCGGGGCCCCAGTAGATGTCCTGCTCGGGCTCGAAGATGTCCTCGCGGCCGCCGGCGAAGCCGAACGTCGTGAAGCCCATCGACTCCATCGCGACGTTGCCGGTGAGGATCATCAGGTCGGCCCACGAGATCTTGCGGCCGTACTTCTGCTTGATCGGCCACAGCAGGCGGCGCGCCTTGTCGAGGTTGCCGTTGTCGGGCCAGCTGTTGAGGGGCGCGAAGCGGAGGGTGCCGGAGCTCGAGCCGCCGCGACCGTCCGCCGTGCGGTAGGTGCCGGCGCTGTGCCAGGCCATGCGCACGAAGAAGGGGCCGTAGTGCCCGTAGTCGGCCGGCCACCACTCCTTGGAATCCGTCATGAGCGCCCTGAGGTCAGCTCTCACGGCCTCGAGGTCGAGCGTCTTGAAGGCTTCGGCGTAGTCGAAGCCCGCGCCCATCGGGTCGGCCTGCGGCGTGTTCTGGTGAAGGATTCCGAGGTTGAGCGCGTTGGGCCACCAGTCGCGGTTCGATCGCCCCCGCCGCAGGGTCGCCGTGTCGGCCGAGGTGCTGATCGCGCCGTGCATCACCGGGCACTTGCCGGCGCCTTCTCCGTCCATCCCTTCCATCAGTCGCTCCGATCGGTCTGCGTGTAATGAACAGCTTGGCAATATCTCAATGATAAACGATTTAGGATCGATCCAGAGGGGAGCTGGTGCCGAGCCTCGTCCATTGACCGGGATTCATGCGCTATGATTGGAGAGCGCGGCTGTTTTTCGGACCGATCGTTCCACTTGGGCAGCTGCTGTCCACCCATCACGAACGGGCTCGCGATGTACTCCCTGTGGCGCAATGGGACGTGGGTCGGAGACATCATCCACGGGGCCCCGTCAATGGCGAGGGCGATGTGCCGACGTCAAGCGAGTTCAGTGCAAGCTCCCGGGTCGGGCCACGCGTTATTCGCTTCGAGGACGTTCACGTGCCGCCAGAACGAGTGTTCGAGCTGCGGAGCGCTGATGGCGAACCCGTGCCGGTGTACGAAATCACGCTGCAGCGCCGGGATTTTGTGGAGGAGGGCATGGCCCAGGGATTCCTGCGTGCGCTGGGGCTGCCGATCACCCTGCATGCGGCATGGGACGTAACCGTGATGTTCAAGGAGCCGGCGTGAGCGCAGCGGTACGCGGAAGCACGACGACGCCAACGTTGCACGCGCTGTTCGACACCCGCCTGCCGATCATTCAGGCACCTATGGCGGGCGCGCAGGCTGCAGCGATGGCGCTCGCGACGACGAATGCCGGCGGCCTCGGTTCCTTGCCATGCGCGCTGCTGACACACGAGACGCTGCACACGGAGCTCACGACACTGGCGCGCGACGCCCGTGGCCCGTTCAACGTGAACTTCTTCTGTCACACACCGCCGGTGTTCGACGCCGAGCGTGATGCCCTCTGGCGCGCTGCGCTCGCGCCGTACTTTGCAGAACTCGGGATCGACACGCGCGACATTCCAGGCGGTCCGGGTCGCGTTCCCTTCGACCACGACGTGGCCGACATCGTCGAACCATTCAAGCCATCTGTCGTCAGCTTTCACTTCGGTCTTCCTGCGCCCGACCTGCTCGCACGCGTGCGTGGCTGGGGCGCGAAGGTCATCTCGAGTGCGACCACCGTCGACGAGGCGCGCTGGCTCGAGGCGCGTGGCGTCGACGCGATCATCGCGCAGGGGCTCGAGGCCGGCGGACACCGCGGAATGTTTCTCACGGAGGACCTGAGCACACAGTCTGGCACGTTTGCCTTGCTACCGCAGATCGTTCGCGCAGTGCAGGTGCCGATCATCGCGGCAGGCGGCATCGCCGACGCCGGGTGCGTGGCGGCGGCCATCGCGCTCGGCGCTGCCGGTGTGCAGGCCGGCACTGCGTACCTGCTGTGCCCGGAGGCGCTCACGAGTGACCTCCATCGCAACGCCATCGAGCAGCGCGCGCATCCGGTCACGGCCCTCACGAACCTGTTCACCGGACGGCCGGCACGGGGGATCATCAACCGGCTCATGCGCGAGCTCGGGCCGACGAACGCCGTCGCGCCCGCCTTCCCGCTCGCCACGGCAGCGGTTGCGACACTGCGTGCGGCGGCCGAACGTAGGGGGAGCAGCGACTTCTCGCCGTTGTGGGCGGGGCAGAACATCACGGGCTGCCGACGTGTGCCGGCGGCGGAGATCACGCTCGGTTTGGCCGACGGTATTCGCGCGTGAACCGGCGACTCGATCCGCGCCGTCACAGTCATCGCACGACCCTCGCACCCACGAAAGGAACTGTCGCATGCGGATGCAGCAGAAACGCCTGAAGCGCAGCAGAGACAGTCAGATCGCGGGTGTCTGCGGCGGCATCGCGGAATACCTCGGCTGGTCTCCCGGCATGACCCGCCTCGGGTACGTGATGGTCTCCGTCTTTTCGGCCGGTTTCCCGGGACTGCTCGTGTACCTCGTGCTCTGGTTCGTGATGCCACCACCGGGTCCCAAGGACGATTTCCGTCTGGAAGATTACCGCCAGCAGTAGCACCATGCATTCGCAGCAGTCGCATGACCGACACCTTCACTGACCACATGAGCGACGACACCGACATCAGATTTCACGCGGACTCCCTCTCTGCATCGCTCACCGTGCGTGACGTACACGCGAGCCTCGCGTGGTATCGCGACGTGCTGGGCTTCGACGTCGACCGCGAGATGACGCGCGACGGTGTGCTGCGCGGCGTGGCGATGCGCGGCGGCAACGTGCGGCTGCTGCTCAACCAGGACGACGGCGCGAAAGGGCTCGACCGAGCCAAGGGTGCCGGCTTCTCGCTGATGTTCACCACGTCGACCAGCGTCGACCTCATCGCGGCGCGCATCAAGGCGCACGGTGGCACGCTCACCTCGGAGCCGGCGGACATGCCGTGGGGCGTGCGCGCGTTTCGCGTGCACGATCCGGACGGCTACGCGTTCGCCGTCTCCGAGCCGCTCGGCACACCCTCGAAATCGATGTGACCCTTGCGCTCGTCGGTCGACACGAGCCGCACGCGGACACGTTCACCGACATCCATTCCCTCCTCCCCGCGGGTCACGCGTCCTTCCGCGGGCGGTGAGATGAGGCGCACGTACGTGCCCTCCCGATTCACGCCGGTCACGATGGCATCGAATGTCGCGCCGACGCGATCGGACAGCAGGCTCGCGGCCGCGGCCTTGCGCACGATGCGTTCGACGTGATTCGCTGCGTTCTCGCGCTCGGTGCAGTGCTTCGCGATCGCCTCGAGCTCGCTGTCGGTGTACGGCGGCGGGGCGTCGGCCAGCGCCGCTTTCACCAAGCGTTGCGTCACGAGGTCGGCGTAACGGCGGTTGGGCGCCGTCGCGTGCGCGTAGTCACTCGCGGCCAGACCGAAGTGGCCTTTGTCGTCGAGCGGGCCGGGCTTGTCGACGAGATACTCGCCGGGGCCGAGCAGCTTGACCACCGCGAGCGAGAGATCGGCGAATCGCGTCGGGTCGGCCGCGCGCCGCGTGGCGAGAAAACCGGAGAGCGCCTTCGCACTCGCTTCCGCCGGCAACTCCACTCCATAGCCGCGCGCGATGTCGACGATGCGACTCCAGCGCTTCGGTGTGTGCACCACGCGACGAATCGCCGACCGCCCCCGCTCGGCGAGGATCTGCGCGATCGCAACATTCGCGGTGACCATGAAATCCTCGATGAGATCGCGCGCGCGGTTCTTCCGCGTGACCACGAGGCCGTCCACCTTGCCGTCCTTCGTGGACGGCGTTGCCTCGATGGTCTCGAATTCGAGCGCCCCCGCGGCCTCGCGCTGCCGCTTGAGCAGGCTCGCAGCACGATCCTGCAACCACACCTGCTCCTCGAGGCCCGGTGTCGACGCCACGAGTGGCGGGACAGGGCCGTGTCCCTCGAGCCACGCACCCACGGTGACGTAATCGAGCTTCGCCCGATTCGCGGCGAGTGCCGGGTACACGTCGTGGCTCACGATCGCGCCGTCGCGTGCGATCACGATCTCGATCACCATCACCCGGCGGTCCTCGCCCTGGTTGAGCGATGTGAGGTCAGTCGAGATCTCGGGCGGCAGCATCGGATACACCTGCATGCCGGTATACACGGACGTCGAATTCGCGAACGCATGCTCGTCGAGCGCGGAACCGCGTGGCACAAGGCTGTCGACATCGGCGATGCCGATCAGGATGCGCAGGGCGCCATCGTCCCGCTGTTCGACCCACTCGACCTGATCGAGATCGCGCGACTCCGCGTTGTCGATGGAGCTCCAGAGGAGGTCGCGCAGGTCTCGCACATCAGCACTCGAGCTCTCCGGCAGCCCGTGCGCCGCCTGTCCGGCCTGCAGCACGGAGAGTTCAGCCGCGGCCGCGCTACCGAGCGTCGGCGTGAACCCGTCGGCTACGAGTGCGGCATGCGCAATCTCGCCCAGGCTCGTTGCGGGTTGCGTGTCTCCCGAGCTCGCTCCTTCCACCGCTCTGCCTCCACTGGTATGTGTCATCGTGCCGGACAAGTCTGGCAAGGACTGCGCCGGGCTCGCTTCCAGACACCGGGATGTGCAGCTTTGAGAGTGCCACGGCGCGCGGTCAGCGGCACCTCCTCTTCCGAAACCTGCCTCATGCTTCGCACGCTTCCGTCAGGCTCCGCGATCGCCACCCTGCTGACGATGATGCTGTCCACGGCATCCGTTGCCTCGGGCCAGGGGAGTCGGGCGCGGATCTACACACCAGGCGCGCTGACACCGGCGCAGCAGACCGCGCGTGACATCTACAAGGAGCTGGTGGAGATCAACACCAGCGTGACCACCGGCAACATCACCGCCGGCGCCGTCGCCATGGCGGCCCGTTTCCGTGCGGCGGGCATTCCGGAGTCCGATATCTTCGTTGGAGGGCCGCGGCCGGAGCGACACAATGTGGTTGCACGGCTGCGCGGGAAGAACCCGGCTGGCCGGAAGCCGTTGCTGCTCCTGGCGCATCTGGACGTCGTCGAGGCACTCAAGGCCGACTGGTCGCCGGAGTTCGACCCGTTCACGTTCACCGAACGCGATGGCTACTACTACGCGCGCGGCGTCGCCGACGACAAGGCGATGGCCTCGATCTTCGTAGCGAACCTGTTCCGCATGAAGGCCGAGGGGTATGTGCCGGACCGCGACATCATCATCGCGCTGACGGCGGACGAAGAGAGTGGCCCCTTCAACGGTGTCGGCTGGCTGACGGAGCAGCATCGGGAGCTCGTCGATGCGGGCATTGTGATCAACGAAGGTGGCGAAGGCGTGCTTCGCAACGGAAAGCCGATTGCCAATTACATCGAGCTCGCACAGAAGATCACCACCAACTACACGATCAAGGCGGTGAACCGCGGTGGGCATTCATCCGTCCCACGCAAGGACAACGCGATCACGTCGCTCGCTGACGCCCTCGCGAAAGTGGGGCGACATGAGTTCCCGGTGCAGTTGAGTGAGGTGACCCGTGCGTTCTTCACGCAGACGGCACGCGTGGAGACACCTCGCATGGCAGCGGCCATGCGCGCGATCGTGGCAAATCCAGCCGACCGTGCTGCCATCGCAGTCCTGACGAGCGACGAGGAGTACAACACTATCCTGCGCACGACCTGCGTGGCCACCATGCTGTCGGGTGGACATGCGACCAATGCGCTGCCACAGCTCGCCGAGGCGAATGTGAACTGCCGGCTCTATCCAACGGAAACTGCGGAGTCGGTGCGCACCGCGCTGCAGCGCGTAATCCGCGACACGTCGGTGCAGGTGCTGATCAAGACGCAGCGCCCGACATCGCCACCGGCCGTGATGAGCCCGGAGATCATGAACGCGGTAACGCAGGCAACGAAGGAGATCTTCGGCGACATCCCCGTGATCCCGACGATGCTTGCCGGCGCCACCGACTCGCGATTCTTCCGCACGCTCGGCATTCCGGCATACGGTGTGTCGGGCCTGTTCATGGACCCGACCACCGACGCACGTGCGCATGGCCGCGACGAGCGGATGCGAATGCAGTCGTACTACGAGGGGCAGGAGTTCCTCTACCGACTCACGAAACTCCTGGCCTCGGCTCCCGTACGCGTGCCATAGGCATTGGCGATAGGCCATTGGCCATTGGCCAGCACCATAGGTCACATGCTCAACAGGCTCGCGTCGCCGCGGGTCTCACCGTCGAGGTCATCGTGTCAGGCCAGGGATCCGCAGGGAATGTCGTCGCCGCACTGTGCAGCTTCTTCGTGCCGGGACTTGGCCAGCTGCTGCAGGGACGCCTCGTGAAGGCGATCATCCAGTTTGTCCTCGCGGGCGTGCTCTGGTTCTTCCTGCTCGGCTGGGCGATTCACCTCTGGTCGGTGCTCGACGCCGCCACGTGGAAGCCACGGTATTGAGCGGTCGGCCCAGCGCTCGCGCTGCGATGTCGGTCGCCAGGCCGATTGCCGGTTTCGTGGCAGGTGCAGCGAGCGTACTGACCGTGCATCAGGGACTGCTCTTCGTGCTCAACACCGCCGGCGCAGCACCATGGCCGGCCTACTCGATGGCACCGACACGTCCGTGGGGTGTGCCGGAAGTGGTGTCGGCAGCATTCTGGGGCGGCCTCTGGGGAGCGGCACTCGTGGTGCCCATGCTGCAATCTCCGCGGAGCGGTGGCGCATTCTGGCGGCGGGCCGTCGTGCTCGGCGCCGTGGCGCCAACGGCGGTGGGAGCCGCGCTCCTCATGGCTGGAGCAGGGCACCGTTTCTCGGACGTGCCGCCGGCGGTGGCGCTCCTGTCGGCGCTGGTGGTGAACGGTGCCTGGGGCGCGGCGACGGCTGCGGGCGCTCGTGCGCTCCACAGCGCGACGTAGCAGCCTACCGGGGCGTGTGGCATGACGATCACGGGACAGTGGGGCAAGCCTGACGAGGTGCTGCTCGACATCGTGGTCGACAGCGATGGTGCAGTGCGCGGTGTCGTGAATCCCGGCCGACAGGATGCGCCGATTCGTGCGGGGCAGTTCGACGCCGCGAGCGGCACGCTGCGCATCGACGGCGAGCACACCGGTGCTGACGGCACGACCTCGCCGTTTCGCATCACCGGGCGACTCGATGGTCGAACGTTGAGGCTGAAGTACACCTTCGGTGAACGGAGCGGCGAGCAACACCTCATCCGTGTAGGGGAATACCGCCCGCCGCGGCGCACGCTCAAGGATCGCTTGCAACCACGCCTCGCCGATGCAATGCGGTGGATCAACGCACGCTCCCGGCCCACGGGCGACGCCAATGGGCGAACACTTCGTGCTCGTGGCGAATCGCTGGAGTCCATCACGTTCCGCGACGCGACCACGGCCGACATTCCCGCGCTGGCCGAACTGCATGTGACGACATGGAACGCGACGTACAACACGACGAGTGGGCCGACGATCGACGTGCGCACATGGCAGTGGACCGGGATCTTCGCCAAGCCAGATCGACGTGATTTCGTGCTCGTGCTCGAGGATCGCGGCGGGCGGCTTATCGGGTTCACGTGGGGGCTTCCCCGAGACGGCGACGCATCCGGGTTCGCCGGCGAGTTGAGCAAGATCTATCTGCGCTGGGAGTACCACGGTCTCGGGCTGGGGCGACGGATGCTGGCCGAGACAGCAAAGCGATTCCTCGATCGTGGCATCTCATCCTTCATGCTGTTCGCGGAGCGCAGCAACCCGACGATCGGTTTCTACGACCGCA
Organism: Gemmatimonadota bacterium; assembly: GCA_040387895.1. GTDB lineage: Bacteria > Gemmatimonadota > Gemmatimonadetes > Gemmatimonadales > Gemmatimonadaceae > Gemmatimonas. The sequence continues at coordinate 2,198 of JAZKCW010000127.1, read as the reverse complement.
TGGGTGGCGAGCGGCTGCTCGACGAACATGGTGAATTCCACGGTGCATACGGCTGGCGCGATGTGCGCACGCTGCTGGACGCACACAGATCCGATCGAGGCATCGGCCCCTCATGAATCAGTCGATCATTCACGTCGCACTGGTCGTGCGGGACTATGACGAGGCGATTCGCTTCTACACCGAAAAGCTGCAGTTCACGGTCGTGGAGGACACGTACCAGCCGCAGCAGGACAAGCGATGGGTGGTGATCGCTCCGCCGGGATCGCACGGGGTGACGTTGCTGTTGTCGCGTGCGACCTCACCGGTGCAGGAGCAGGCCATCGGCAATCAGTCGGGCGGCCGGGTCTTCCTGTTCCTGGGCACCGACGACTTCTGGCGCGACTACGATCGCATGCTCGCGGTTGGGGTGAAGTTCGTGCGGGCGCCCAAGGAAGAATCGTACGGGACCGTAGCGGTGTTCGAGGACTTGTACGGAACGCTGTGGGATCTGGTGCAACTGCGCAGCCCGAGCGCCCGGTAGCAGTACCCGCGCGTTCTGGTTCATGGTATTCTTGACCGCAGACGGCTCCCGGATTCGCCCAATGACCGCAAATGTCTGCTGCGGACTCTGCTGAAGGAACCGCGGCACTCTCGCCCCGCCCCTGCACCCCATGCCCTTCGCCTACACGCTCGATCAGTCACGACGCATCGTGCGCTCCCGCGCGTGGGGCGCGGTCGACGTGCAGGACCTGAGCGACCATCTCGAAGAGATGCGGGCGCTCTTCGCTGACGGGACGCTCGACGGTCGGTGGCGTCAGTTGGCGGACTTCAGCGGCGCCGAGTCGTTCGAGGACGTCTCCACGTCGGGCATCAGGCACGTGGCAGCGTTCAATCCGTGGCCGCCGACTTCACGACGCGTCATCCTGGCGCCACAGCCGGAAGCGTACGGACTCGCACGGATGTACCAGCTGCTGCTCGGTGCAGACGACAACCAGCTGACGATCGTGCGTGCTGAGGACGAGGCGCAGGCGCTGCTGAACCTGCCGGACGCTGCACGGATCGAGGATCGCTGATCGATGCCTCCCAGCTCCGTCGACCTGTACGACAACGTGTATGGGGACTTCGCGAGCGGTGCCGAGGCGGCCGTGCGTGCAGCGACGTACGGCGAGGATCTGGGCCAGAGCAGCTGGCTCACCGCGCGTGAGTGGCTCGGCTTTGCGGCACAGCTCCGCGCAGGTGATGGCACGAGCGTGCTCGAAGTCGGAAGCGGATCCGGCGGCCCGGCGATCCATCTGGCAGAATCGCTCGGATGCCGCGTCACCGGTGTCGACATCAACGCGCATGGCGTGCGTAATTCGCTGGCGCTGGCAACAGTGCGTGGGGTGGCCGAGAAGGTGGACTTTCGCGAGGTGGATGCCAGCCACCCATTGCCGTTCGCCGCTGGGCAATTCGATGCGGTGATCTCGAACGATGCGATGTGCCACATCCGCAACCGACTGGCGGTGCTGCAGGACTGGCACCGTGTACTGCGGCCGGGCGGTCGGGCACTCTTCACCGATGCGATGGTGATCACCGGCGTCGTGTCGCAGGAGGAGATCGCGACGCGCAGCTCGATCGGATTCTACCTGTTCGTGCCGCCGGGCGAGAACGAACGGCTGATCGGCGCTGCAGGATTCACGCTGCTGGGTGTCGAAGATGTGACCGCCAATGCGGCGGATGTTTCCGCGCGATGGCACGCTGCGCGCGAAGCACATCGCGATGCGCTGGAAGCCCGGGAGGGCGCACAGAACTTCGAGGGGCTGCAACGGTTCCTCGCCTGTGTGCACACGCTCTCGGTCGAACGTCGGCTGTCGCGCTATGCTTATCTCCTCGAGAAGTCGGCGAACGCTGACGCTCTCACCACGAACACTCCCGGAAATCGATGACCGCACACGCGCGTGCACATGCAAGTGGTACCTTCGAGGTCAAGTTGGCCCCGCAGCCCGCTGACGATTATGCCGATGGCGCTGCACTGGGCCGCATGACGATCGACAAGGAGTTCGCCGGCGATCTGCAGGGCACGAGCAAGGGACAGATGCTCACCGGCATGGGAAGTGTGAAAGGCTCGGCGGGCTACGTCGCCATCGAGCGGGTCACCGGGACACTCGCCGGGCGCCAAGGCTCGTTCATCCTGCAGCACAGCGGCACCATGAACCGTGGCACGCCGAGTCTCGTGCTCA
>JAZKCW010000126.1:0-8267 GCA_040387895.1 Gemmatimonadota bacterium | reverse complement strand
TCCCATGACGTCTGACCGCCGCACCCAGATCCTCGATGCCGCCGCCACGCTCATCTCCGAGCGGGGCTTCACGTCGACCTCCGTCGATGACGTGATCAAAGGGGCGAAACTCAGTGGCAAGAGCCACTTCTACCACTACTTCAAGTCCAAGGAAGAACTGGGCTACGAAGTGCTGAACCGCCAGTTCGAGCGGTTCGCCGAGCGTGGTCTGGCGATCCTGCGCGAGCCGATGATCGATCCGCTCGAGCGCCTCAGCCTCTTCATCGATGGCATCGTGGCGCTGCAGGCGGAGAGTGGTGGCCGTCGCGGATCGCCGTTCGGCAACATGGCCGCCGAACTCGCCGACGCGCACGAGGGCTTCCGGGTGCGTATCGAGGCGGTGTTCGAACGATGGACGAGCCAGATCCGCTCGCTGCTCTGGGAAGCGCGCCCGCAACTCCGCGATGACGTCGATGCCGTGCGGTTGTCGCGGTTCATCATCGCAGCCATCGAGGGCGCCGTGCTCATGACACGCGTCAAGCGCGACATCTCGGTGCTCGAAGGCATCGCGATCGACCTGAAGCGGTTCATCCACATGCATGTGAAGGATGGCGTCGCGCCACCGTCCCTGGTCGCGTCGTCTGCAGGCAGCACTGGAACAGCATCCGTTGCACCAGTGGCAGTGGCTGCACCCGTACCGCCGGCGGTACAGGCGGAGAGTGCAGTGGAGGCCCCGGCAGCGAAGCGTCGTTCGCTGCGGTCGAAAGTTACGGTTCAGCCAGTCATCGCGGCGCCAGTCGCTGCAGCAGGAGAAGGCACATGGTAAGCAGCAGCGACGAGACGATGTTCGAGAGCCTCGAGCCACGTCCACTCTCTCCCGAAGATCAGGCCGAGCGCCGCGTGCGGTTCGAGCGCGAGGCGCTGGTACATCTCGATGCGCTCTACTCCTTCGCCCTCAAGCTCTCGCGTGCGCGCGACGATGCCGAGGACCTGGTATCCGACACGCTGCTCCGCGCGCTGGAGCGGTGGGAGCAGTACCACCTCGGCACCAACATCCGCGCGTGGCTGTTCACGATCCTCTATCACGTGTTCGTGAGCCGGAAGCGTCGCATCGATGCGCGTGAAGTGCAGCAGCCCGAGGACACGGAGGGCTGGGCGATGTTCGAGGCCGTCGGCGAGGCGGATCCCGAGGGACGTTTCTACGATTCCTTCCTCGATGACGAAGTCACGCGCGCCATCCGTTCGCTGCCGGAAGAGTACCGGTCTGCCGTGGTGCTGAGCGACCTGCAGGGGCTGCGCTACGCGGAGATCGCGAACGTGCTCGGCGTGCCCGAGGGCACCGTCAAGTCGCGGCTGTTTCGCGGGCGCCGCCTGCTGCAGCGCAAGCTCGCCAACTTCGCGGTGGAGATGGGCTACCTGAAGGAGTCGGTGGTGCGCGCCGTGGTGTCACCGACGGTGGCGGTCACCCCGGGCTGACCGGCGGCTACTTGCCGCGGGCGACGTCCGCGGCCTGCCGGGACAGTTCGGCGAGCGCGCTCTCGACGGCGCCGCTCCACTTCGAAAGATTCGCACGAATCTCCGCCAGCTCGGTGCGCGCACGATTCCCGTCGTCGCGCGCATCGTCATGGAGCGCCGTGAGCTCGATGACGCGCTCCCGGAGGACGTCGAGCGACGCGGCGAGGTTGTCCCGTTCGCGTTCGGTGTCCTCGAGCAGTTCGTGCACGCGCGCACGCGTCTGCGTGAGCAGCGTGCACATCGACCGCCACGCATCGCGCTCGAGGGTGAGCTGACGGCGCGTGGCCGTGTCTTCGGCGAGCCGCTCGCGCAGCTTGGCGAGGCGCTGGACCAGTGAGCCGTTGCCATGCACGGCGGTACCGGGGCCCAGCACCGCGATCGCCGCCTGCAGCTCGCGATCGAGCTCCGAGGCCCGTCGGGCATGCTCGTCGCGAGCGACACGCGTCTCGTCCAGCGTGGTGAGTGCCTCGCGCAGGGCGCGCAGCTCCACGGCAATGCGGCGCACGCCGCGGGCATCGCCTTCCGCGACGAGCCACCGAAGCGTCGCCACGAACCCGCGTTCCAGCGTCAGGTCTGGAGCGACGATCCGCTCCATCGCGCGTTGCGGTGTGCGAGGCGTCTGCACGTCAGGCGCGCACGTGCAGCGCGCGTTCCTTGGCGCGATGACGGGCCGCCTTGGCCCGGTTGCCGCACACACCCATGTCGCACCAGCGGCGCAGGCCGTTCTTCGTGCTGTCGAGGAACACGCGGTGGCAGCGCGGGTCGGCGCACCGCCGCACGCGCCCCAGCTCCTCGCCGACGAGCGAGTCGGCCGCGGACTCCACGATCGGGATCATGAGGCCGGCGAACGCATCGCCCGTCGGCACGAACGAGCGCATGAAGCCGCCGTCCGCGTGCCGGTCGAGGCGACGGGTGCCGGCGCTGCGACCAAGCACGCGGTTGATCTCGACGACGGCGTCCTCGCGCACCCGGTCGAACGTGCCACCACGCTCGGCCAGCCCGCGCAGCGAGGCGCGTACCCGTCGCGCATCCACGAGCGAGGCCGCCGCCGCGGCGGGTTGCAGCACGGCGCGCCGGCGGATGCCCGCGCCTCGCTCCTCATCGACGGCGCCGTGCGACTCGAGCCAACGCAGCAGCGCATCGAAGTCGCGCAACAGGTCGCCACCGGGCGACTGGGCCGCGGCGTCGGTGTTCACGAATTCGAGCCACAGCCGGGAGCGCGACGGTGCCGAAGGTACGGGCTCACGTTCGTCGGGCTGCCGGGTCACGGATGAGGAAGCGGGCATGTCCGCGCGTACGTTACGGAGGGTAGTGGCTCCGAGCAAGCGATAGCCGGTTATTCCGGACGGGTCCGCGCAATCTCCGCGTGTCGAGAGTCGCCGGTGATAGCCGCGTCTCGCATGGTGCGACACATTTCCGCGATGCTCACGATACCGCGTACAACCCTCGATTCTTCCGATGCTTCCGTCGCGCTACCCGTGCGTCACGTGGTCGTCGGCTCCGCGAACGGCGTCAAGATCGCCGCAGTGCGTGCCGTGCTGGCGCGACTCGGCGTCGACGCGATTTGTGACGGTGTCGCAGTGCCGAGCGGGGTGCCTGAGCAACCGTGGGGTGACGATGAGACCCAGCGTGGTGCAGAAGCGCGTGCTCGCGCGGCGCTCGAACTGACGGGCGCCGACCTGGCGGTGGGCCTCGAAGGCGGGGTGGTCGCGCTCGATGATGGGGGCGTGCGATCCTGCGCGTGGGCGGTCGCGGTGGATCGTCGGGGCACGCGAGGCGTGGGAGGCTCGCTCGCGATGCCGTTGCCGGACAGTGTGGCCGTGCGACTCCGTGCCGGCGAGGCGCTGGGCGATGCCATGGATGCCGTCGCGCAGCAGATCGGCACTGGCCGGGGCACCGGGGCGGTGGGCATTCTCACGGCGGGACTCATCGACCGCCAACGGGCCTACGAGCCCCTCGTCACCTATGCGCTGATCCCGTGGCTGGCGCGACCCTACTTCGTGTCGGGTGGACGGTAGACCAGCATCGGCAACGTGCTTTTGCGCAGGAGTTCGTCGGCAACGCTGCCAAGCATCAGGCGCTTGAAGCCGCCGCGTCCGTGCGTCGCCATCGCAATCGCGCCAGCCCCGATCCGCGATGCCTCGTCGAGAATGCCTTGCGCCACGGCCATGTCAGTGACCGCGTGCGTCGTGGTGTCGGCCGGCAGTGAGCCCGCGATGCGCTCGAGGTAGCCCTCGCGTGCCGCTTCTTCCGCCTTCGTGTCGCTGTCGTCGGCGAGCAGCATCGCCGCACCGAATGGGGCCATGGACAGGTCACGCGGCACCGACACGCCGGTCAGCGCGATGCGCATGTCCGCCGCGGCTGCGAGCTGCTGCGCGTGCGGCAGCACCTGCTCCGCGAACTCGGAGCCGTCGAGGGGAACAAGCAGCGGCCCGGGTGGAAGCCCGGGGTGCCCGTCACGAGTCTCTCGTACGAGCAGCACGGGTTGCGTCGCCCGGGTCACGAGCGCAGAGGCGACGCTGCCAACCCGAAGGCGTTCGAACCCGCTGCGGCCATGGGTACTCATGACGATCAGGTCGGCCTGCGAGACGCTCGCGTGCTCCAGCAGCGTCTCGATGACTGTGCCTTCCAGGAGCGCGCAGCGGACATTCACCCCCTGCCGCGCGAGCGTCCCGACGGCCTCGTCGAGCGTCTGCTGATCGCGCCGCCGGTCGGCCGTGACGGACTCTGGATCGAACGCCGGGAATCCCGTCTTGGCAGCAGTGAAGGGGATGTATGCGCTCGGATCGTGCACGAACGCAAGATGAACCGCTGCCGACGCCCGCTTGGCGAGGGCTGCTGCGACCGGCAGGGCGGCCGCGCTGACGGCCGAGCCGTCGAAGGGCACGAGTATGTTTCGATACATAAGTTGAGGGTGCACCCGAACCCCGGTTCCTGCCAGAGTGAAATCCCCTACAGACGTCACCCCTGTGCAACAGAGTGCCCTGACGGTTCCGCGCGCTTTCGTGCTGCAGGAGCGCGTTCGCTGGGCGGACGTCGATCTCGTCGGCATCATGCGCTTCAGCGCGTTCACGCGACTCGTCGAACTCGGCGAGCAGGAGTTGATGCGCGCCGCGGGGCTGCCGTACTCCATGGTCTTCGACGCCCCGGAGGTCTGGATGCCGCGCCGTGCGCTGGGCTTCGAGTACTTCGCGCCCGCGCGGGTGGACGACTTGCTCGAGCTTCGGACATTCGTCTCACGCATGGGCGAGACGTCGATGACACTGGCGCAGGAGGTGATCATCGTGGAATCGGTCAGCTCGCCGGCCGGAACGCGTGTGGCCACGGCGTCCATGACCGTCGTCTGCGTGTCCGTCGCGGAATTCACGAAGCGACCACTGCCGACCATCGTCCGCGAGCGGCTCGCCCCCTTCCTCCTCACGGGCTGAAACGGGCATCCGGGGGTCGCGGTTCGCTACATTTCACCCATGCGTGAGACTATGCGTGAGACTGCAACCGACCCCTCGGGCACGGTGACCGCCCCGGCCGATCCAGTGGAGGCTCAGCCCGCTTCCACGTACGTGCGGAAGGGCTTCGGCCTCAAGTCCGAGGTGCAGGACACCCTGGCCGCCGACTACACCGGGCATCTGGTCGACCTGCTGCGGACGCGTGACTACACGCTGGTCGCGGGCGACACGACGGTGCGGCTGGCCAAGGAGTTCGGCTTCTGCTACGGCGTCGAGCGCGCCGTGGATTACGCGTACCAGACGCGCCTCAAGTTTCCCGACAAGCGCATCTTCCTGGCGGGTGAAATCATTCACAACCCGCACGTGAACGAGAAGCTCCGCGAGATGGGCGTCGTCTTCCTGCCCGCGAGTGGCAAGGGCTTCGATTACGCGGCGGTCGCCGAGCAGGATGTCGTGATCCTGCCCGCGTTCGGGGTGACGATCCAGGACTTCCAGACGCTGCGTGAGCTCGGGTGCGTAGTGGTGGACACCACCTGCGGCTCGGTGCTCAACGTGTGGAAGCGCGTAGAACGGTACGCGCGCGATGGCTTCACGTCGCTCATCCACGGCAAGTACTACCACGAGGAGACGCGGGCCACGGCGTCGCAGGTGGAGAAGTTTCCTGGCGGGCAGTACCTCATCGTGCGCGACATGACCGAGGCCGAGCTCGTGATGGACTACATCGAGGCGAAGGCTGGCCGAGCCACCCCGCGTGGGCCGCTCTCCCGCGAGGCGTTTCTCGAGAAGTTCGCGCGCGCGGCGTCCGACAACTTCGATCCCGACCTGCACCTCGACCGGATCGGCGTCGCCAACCAGACGACCATGCTTGCGCGCGAGTCGCTGGCGATCGGTGCAGCGGTCGGTGATGCGATGGCCCGGGCCTACGGTGAATCGCATCGCTCGGAGCATTTCCGCACGTTCGACACGATCTGCAGCGCCACGCAGGACCGGCAGGACGCGGTGGTGGAACTGCTGCGCGAGCCGCTCGACCTGATGGTCGTGGTGGGCGGGTACAACTCGAGCAACACGATCTCGCTCGCCGCGCTGTGCGCCGAACAGGTGCCGACGTTTCACATCGCCGACCCGGACGAGATCGACGTGCATGGCAACCGTGTGCGCTTCCGCCCGATCGGTGCGCACCATAGCGAGGAGACGGTCGAGGGATGGCTGTCCACGGTCGGCAGCATGCGTATCGGCATCACGGCCGGCGCCAGCACCCCGAACAACAAGATCGGGGACGCGGTGGCGCGCGTCTTCGCGATTCGCGGCGTCGATCCCTCGTCGATCGACTGAGGCCGCGCATGCCCCGACGACCTATCGCGCTCGCAGCCGTCGTGCTGGCCACGGTGGTCGCGGGGTCGTCGTGCAGGAGGCAGCACTCCGATTTTCAAGGGTCTGGCGTCGCGGGTGTCTCGACGACGGCCAGGCCTGCCGCGAACGTCGTGCGGATGCTGCTGGTGAACGACGTGTACGTCGCGGACACGTTGCGGGATGGAAGTGGCGGTCTCGCCCGCGTGGCGTACCTGCGCGATTCCATCGAGCGCGCCACCGGTGGGCCGGTGCTGTACCTGCTGGCGGGCGACGTGCTCTCCCCCAGCGTCCTCGGCAAATGGTACGGCGGTGCGCAGATGGTCGACGTGTTCAACGCGTCCCGCCTCGATCTCGCGACACTCGGCAATCACGAGTTCGACGGCTCACGCGCCAACCTGCTCGCCAGGCTCGGTGAGTCGCGGTTCCGGTGGCTTTCCGGCAACTGCACCGAAGCCAACGGCACACCCTTCCCCGGTGTGCGTGGCTGGGACACGTTGCGAGTGAACGGAGTGCGCGTCGGCGTGTTCGGCACCACCGTCGTGCGCGACTACCCGGCGTACGTGCGTTGCCGTGACGCGGACAGCGCGACCACGGCGCTCGTCGACACCTTGCAGCGTGCCGGAGCCGAGGTGATCGTCGGGCTTACGCACCGCTTCCAGTTCGAGGACTCGTTGACGCTCGTCACCGAGCCCCGCATCACCGCGATACTCGGGGGCCATGACCACAACGGCCGGCGTTTCGAGCTCGGAGGCCGGCTGCTCACCAAGGCGGTGTCCAACGCGCGCACGGCATCGCTGGTGACGCTCCAGCGGCAGGGCAACGGGTGGCGCGCCACGGAACAGGTGTTTCGCATCGGAGCGGGGATACCGGACGAGCCCAAGGTCGCCGTCGTGGTGCGTCGGTGGCGTGACACGCTCGAGCGACGGATCGGGCCTGACCGTGTGCTGGGCACGGCGCCCGAACCCATCAACGCCGTGGATTCGATCTCCAAGCGGGAGAGCCGATTCGGCAACCTCATCGCGGACGCGATGCGCATCGGGACCGGCGCCGACGTGGCGATGATCAATGCCGGCGCGCTCCGTTTCGACGACGTGATGGCTGCCGGGCCGATCACGCGCCACATGATCGAAGGCGTGTTCCTGTTCGCCGACGAAACGCGCGCAGTGACGTTTTCGCTCACCGGCGCTCGACTGCGTGCCTTGCTGGAGCACGGCGTGTCGCGCGGCAGCCTGGGTAGCGGCCCGTACCCGCAGGTGAGTGGCGTGCGATTCACCTTCGATGCGCGGAAGCCCAGCGGAGCGCGCCTGGAAGGAAACCTGACGCGCGATGATGGGCGGGTGATCGCGCCTGCCGATACCGTGCGCGTGACGTTCGTCGCCTACCCGACGTGCCGCGGCGGCGACGGCTACGTGATTCCGGAGGCTGCGGCCGTGTGCGCCGCGGTTGCCGCAACGCCAACGGCGGCACCGCGCACTTCCGACCTCGTGCTCCGCCATCTGGAATCCATGAACGGCCGTATCGTTGCTCCACCAATCGGCCGGGTGACGCGCGTCGATCGCTGAACAGGTTTCCCCTTCGCCGGAGCTCCACCGTGCCGAATCATGAGCCGCTCGTTCCCCTCGCCGACGACGCAGTGTCCCGACTGCGGCTCGACGGCAAGGTCGCCATCGTGACCGGTGGTACCCGCGGCATCGGACTCGCCATCGCGACGACGTTCGCGCGCGCGGGGGCGAGCGTGATGATCTCGAGCCGCAGGCAGGAGCACGTGGATGCGGCCCTTCAGGCGCTTCGCGCGCAGGGACTCCCGGCTGCGGGCCTCGCGTCCCACATGGGCAAGCCGGCAGACGCACACGAACTCGCGGCACGAACGGTGGAGCACTTCGACGGCATCGACATCATCGTAAACAATGCCGCGACCAACCCCGTCTTCGGCCCGCTGCAGCAGGCCGGCGACGAGGCGTTCGACAAGATCTTCAG
>JAZKCW010000125.1:0-3710 GCA_040387895.1 Gemmatimonadota bacterium | reverse complement strand
CGCCACTGCGGAGGCCCGCTTCCACATGCACGAGCGGAATGTCCAGCTTCGCCGCCGCCAGTGCGCCGGCGAGTGTGGAGTTCGTGTCGCCGTACACCAGCACCGCATCCGGCCGATCGGCGAGCAGGATGGCTTCGACGGCCTCCAGCATGCGCCCCGTCTGCGCACCATGCGGCGCCGAGCCGACGTGCAGGGTGTGATCCGGCGCGGGCAGCCCCAACTCGTCGAAGAACACATCCGACAGCAGAGGATCGTAGTGCTGTCCCGTGTGGATGATCGTTTCCTGATGTCGTACCCGCAGCGCGCGCGACACCGGTGCGGCCTTGATGAACTGCGGGCGCGCGCCCAGGATCGTGGCGACCCTCATGCGATCCCCGCGAGAGTCCGCGCAGCGCCTGGCGACCCTGTGCCGTTCGACAACGCGCTCTGGCGACAGTGCTCCAGGAAGTCGACGAGCCGTGGCACCTTGACGCTCCAGCTCACGTGAGTCTCCGCCCATGCACGAATCTGCCGGCGGCGCGCCGCGTGACTCCACGCATGCGCCAGCGCGCGCAGCATGCGCGGCGATACCGGTGAGTCGTCGGATGCGATCTGCCGCATCCACGGAAGTGTCGTTGGAAAGTCGACGTCACCGCCGGCCAGCACCATCGGCAAGCCGCGCAGTGCATACTCGCGGTGCTTGAGCGCCGCGAGCTCCCGCAGGCCCACGCGGTGCGGAGCCAGCGAGCCGATCGCGACGTGTGCCCGCGGGTACCACCGTCCGAGCTCGCTCACCGGCACGTGCCCATGGAAGTGCACACGGTGGGAGACACCCGCTTCATCGGCGAGAGTGCGGAGCGCGGGAAGCGTCGGCCCGTCACCGACGAGGTGCAGGTGCACATCGCCGACATCGGGTTCTGCCGCGAATCCGACGATGATCCGGTCGAGGCCATGCCACGGATAGAACGACGCCACGCACAGCAGGTCGACGCGGTCGGCGGCGAGCGCGGGCGTGGTGAACGGAATGGATTCGGGATCCGCTCCATTGGCCATCACATGGCCGGGGATGTCCCAGCCAGCCCGCCCCGTCTCATGCTCGAGGATCTCACCCGTCACGCCCACCAGGCCCGCCGTCTCCAGCAGTACGCGCGTCGCCCACCTCGCCTCGAAGTCCGCCGCTTCCTTCGGAGCCTCATTGGCGAAGATCGTCTGCAGCTCGAACACCACCGGCGGCGCCTCGCGGACGAAGCGCAGCACATGGCCATCGTAGATCGGGTAGCGCATGTACACGACATCCGGCGCGAACTGGTCCATCGCCTCCCAGCACGCATGCATGGCGAGTGCGCGCCCCGGCACGCCAAAGCCACCGCCGGCCACGTTCACCACGTGGTACGGCGCGTTCGCCGGCGCCGGTGCAACGCGTGTGTCGGCGAACACGATGGCCTGCACATCCTGCCCGCACGCCCTGAGTGCCGAGACCTGCTCCGCGAGCTTGCGATGCACGCCGCTCTGGTCCGTGCCCGCAAAGGCGATGTAGAGGATCTTCATGATAGTCCGAGCCGGCGACAGAAGAGCGTGGCGAGCGTGACGCGATGCGAGGCGACGTAGCGTGCAAGCCGTGGCCGCCAGTGATGGCCTTCATCGACCGGCACGGCCGCAAGCAGCAGCTCGTCGGCAACGCTGTCGTCGAACTTGCCCACTCGGCGCAATCCTGCCGTCGCGAGCGCTGCGTCATCGGCGAACAGCGCGCGTTCCGTCCAGCGGCCGTTCGTCGGGCCCGTGAGTCGCACGCTGGCGCCGGCGCCGAACCATCCGTTCGGTGCGAGCACCTGTGCGAGCTCTCGCAATAGTGACGGCGTGCGGGCCGGTGGTGCGTAGCGACTCAGGTTCGGGCACAGCACGATGTCGAACCGACGAGGATCGCCTTGCGGGAGCGGCCATGCGCCCACCGAAAGTGCGGCATTGCCCAGGGGTCGCTGCGCCATGCCGGTGACCGCGTCGAGGCTGACCGGTTCTCCGTCGCAGACCGTCAGGTCGGACACGACGTGCGACAGCGCCGCGATCGTGCGCTCACTCGGGTGGCCGACGATGAGTGCGCGACGGGGGCGAGCGAACGCACCAGTCACGCGCAGCGCATGCATCAGCTGCCCGTCGCGCCAGTCGGTTTTCGTGCGCGCATAGAAGTCGATGCCGCGCCCATCATGAAAGCTCGTCGTGAATGACTCGAGCCATCGGGCGTCGTCCCACGCGTGCGGGTTGCACATCGCGCTGAACGCAGCGGTGCCCGCACGCGTGGCGTCGGGCGCGGCACTCTCCTCGCGCCGCTGCCGAAGCAGGGTCGACACGCGCGCGAGTGCAGCGCCGGCGCGTTCGGCCACTTCTCCGTCGCCACCCGTTGCGGTGTCGGCGAGCAGCACGCGAGCCGCGGGTGTGGCGAGCACGGTGGCGCGGCAATCGGCGACGTCGGGGTGCAACAGGCGTGTCGCGTCCTCGATGGCGGCACTCACCTCCGTGCGCAGCAGTGGACGGGAGCGGCCCGTGCGCGCAGCGAGCATCCCCTGCAGCGCGAGGCTCGGATCCGCCGCACCACTCTCCGGGCGCCGCGGGCGTCCGTAATCGTCGATCGCGCCCATCCGCTTCCACTTGGCCGTCAGGTATTGCTGGTTCGCGATGGAACCCGCGACACGGTCGGGCCGGAGTGCGACGCCCGACCCGTGCTCATGATGGGTGATGGCAGCACAACGGACGCGTCGCACATCCCAGCCCGCGTGCAGGGCGCGAATGCAGTAGTCGTCGTCCTCATGCCAGAAGCGCCCGAGCGACATATCGAAACCACCGACAGCGCGTGCGGCACCGGCGCGGATCCAGAAGCAGCACCCCTGCACGGTGTCGGCAGGCCCGGAGTCGCTGTTGTGCTCCGCGAGGATGTCGCGCCAGCCGTCGTGCACCTGCATCGAGAACGCCCACCGCCCGGCCACGCCGAGCGTTGGCGCACTCCCATACGCGTCCAGGAACGGCTGCTCCCAACCGGCGCCGACTTCGATGTCGTTGTCGAGCAGTACGAGCAGCTCATCGTCGTGCATGTCGGGCAGCATCTGCTCCAGCAGCCGGTTGCGCCCACCGCTGACACCCAGGTTCTCCTGCAGGCACTCGACTGTCACACGAACATCGTCGAGCGACGCCAGAAATGCGGGCGTGCGGTCGGACGACGCGTTGTCCAGCACACGCGCGACCCACGGGGCCGTCGTGTGCTGCTGCAACGATCGCAGGCACCGCTCGGTGTGATGGAGGCCGTTGTGCGTGAGGATGCCGACGCGAAACGCGGGACGCCGCGCGCTCGGCTGCTCATTCAACCGGCCGTTCTGCCCTTCGTGCATGCGGTGTCAGGTCACCGATTCGAGTGCATGCAGCAGCGCACGTGCCGATGCGTCCCAGCTCAGTCGCTGTGCCGTGGCGATGCCGGCGTCGTTGCGGTCGAGCGATCCCGCCTGGCGACGCGCGTGCACCTCGCGCAACTCGGCCACCAGCTGCTGGTGCTGCCGGTCGCCCCACGCTGCCCACTTGCCCAAGGCGGCGCCGTTGTGCGCCTGCTCGAGACCGTCGATGGCGATCGGACGTGAGTTGCCGGCGTTCAGGTATTCCGTGTGCGCCGTGCACGCCGTCGCGATTACCTCGCGCCCCATCGACAGCATCTCGAGCGCCTCGAGGTTCCACCCCTCGGCGCGCGCGGC
>JAZKCW010000124.1:0-2438 GCA_040387895.1 Gemmatimonadota bacterium | reverse complement strand
GCTACGTGTGCAAGGGCAAGTTCACGGTCGTCCACCACTTCTACGACCAGCTCTGTCCGTCGTGTGCGGCGTTCAATTACGCGAAGCGGAGCGAGCTGGCGGACCTTACCGGCCGGGTCGCGCTGCTGACCGGCGGGCGGGTCAAGATCGGCTACCAGGCAGGCATCAAGCTGCTCCGCGCCGGCGCCACGCTCATCGTCACCACGCGCTTCCCGCGCGACTCGGCGGCCCGCTACGCCGCCGAGCCGGATTTCGAGGCGTGGCGCGACCGGCTGGCGATCTATGGGCTCGACCTGCGGCACACGCCGAGCGTCGAGGCCTTCTGTCAGGTGATCAGTGCGCGGTACGCCCGGCTCGACTTCATCGTGAACAACGCCTGCCAGACGGTGCGCCGGCCGCCGGCGTTCTACCAGCACATGATGGCCGACGAGCTGGCGGCGGTCGGCACGATGCCAGCCCATGTGCGCGCGCTGGTGGGCGACTACGAGGGGCTGCGCGGCTACCACATGCTGCCGGAGGCTGTGGACGAGGCGAGCGCGCCGACGCCGACGGATCCGCGAGCGCTCGCCATTGCCGCACTCACACACGTGCAATCGGATCCGGGTGGTTCGGCAAACGCTGGTCTGACGCATGCGGCGGCGCTGTCACAGGTGGCACTGTTGCCGGATGAGGTCGAAGCGCAGCGCGCGCTCTTTCCCGAGGGGATGCTCGACCAGGACCTGCAGCAGGTGGACATGCGCGACCGCAACTCGTGGCGGCTGACGATGGCCGAGGTGCCGAGCGTCGAGCTGCTCGAGACGCAGCTGGTGAATGCAGTGGCGCCGTTCATCCTCAATGCGCGGCTCAAGGCACTGATGCTGCGCACTCCCGGACGCGACAAGCACATCGTGAATGTGTCCGCGGTCGAAGGCCAGTTCTACCGCAACAACAAGACGACGCGCCACCCGCACACGAACATGGCGAAGGCGGCGCTGAACATGATGACGCGCACCGCAGCGGCAGATTACGAGCAGGACGGCATCCACATGAACGCGGTGGATACAGGCTGGGTGACGGACGAGGACACCGGCGAGCTGGCGGCACGCAAGGTCCGCGACCATCGGTTTCATCCACCCCTCGACATCGTCGACGGGGCAGCGCGTATCGTCGACCCGATCATCGATGGCATCAACACCGGCACCCACGTGTGGGGCCAGTTCCTCAAGGACTACCGCCCGACGGACTGGTAGGCGACGCAGCACTGCCCACCAGTCCCGCTGTTGTCGTGTTCACCGTGCGGAAGCGACGCCTACTGACGCCGTAATGCCTCCGCCGGATCGATGCGCGCGGCACGTGCGGCGGGAATCCAGCACGCCCCGATACCGACGAGCGTCATCACCGCTGCGACTGCGACGAGCGTGACCGGATCGTGCGCCGGCACATCGTAGAGCAACCCCTGCATCAGTCGCGACAGCGAAAGCGCACCGATGGCGCCGATGACGAGACCAGCGCCCACGAGCACTCCGCCCTCCGAGAGCACCATGCGCTGCACGCGTGCCGCGTTGGCGCCCAGGCTCATGCGAATGCCGATCTCGTTGATGCGCGCACTGACGGAGAATGCGAGCACGGCGGCGATGCCGATCGCGGCCACCACGAGCGCCAGCAAACCGAAGGAGCCCACGAGCAGGGCGTTGAGCCGCCGCGGGCCCACGCTCTCGTCGCGGATCTGGTCGAGGGTCATCAACTTCTCGACCGGAAGTTGCGGCGCGATGCTCCGAATGACCTGTGAGGCCTGCGGCGCGAGCGCAGCCGCGCTGCCGCGTGCGCGGATCACGAAGCCACCAGCGGGGAATGCACCCTGCGAGAAGGGCAGGAAGACGACCGGCAGCGGCGCTGCATCGAGTCCGCCGTCCTTCGTGTTGCCGACGACGCCGACGACGGTGCGCCACTCGTCCGAGATGCCGATGAACTTGAGCACCTCGCCGGTCCACGCGATGCGGCGCCCGACAGGATCCTGCCCCGGAAACAGTCGGTCCGCGAGCGTCTGGTTGAGAATGACCACCGGCGCCGAGCCCACGCGATCGGTGCTCGAGAAATCCTTGCCCTTGAGGATCGGAATGCCGGAGGCGTTGAAGTAGCCGGGGCTCGCCGTGCGATACTCGCCCTGCGGCTGCGGCTCCTTCGGATTGACGGGGCGATTCTCCGCTTTCACATCGAGCATGATGCCCGCGGCACGCAGCGGCACCGTCGATCCCAGGCCGACTGCGGTCACACCCGGAAGCGCGGCCAGCTCATCCTGCATGCGCTCGTATCGCGCGACGGCCACCGCGGGGGCTTCCGCGCCGAAGTCGCTCGGTACCTCCATCGTGAGCGCATCCTGGGCCTGCAGTCCGGTGTCGACCTCCGACAGGCGCTGCTTGGTGCGCGTCAGCAGGCCGGCACCCGTGAGGAGGATCATG
>JAZKCW010000123.1:0-48196 GCA_040387895.1 Gemmatimonadota bacterium | reverse complement strand
ACGTACGTCGCCGCACCGAGCGGCACCGCGAGCGCGGCTTCACCGAACCATGTGCGATGCCGGTCATCCTCGCGCACGGGGCCGAACCGGTGCGAGTGTCGCTGTTCGACGCCGGAACCACGCAGCGTCAGGATCGCGCTCGCAAGCCGGCCGATGCCGAACAGCGGCTGCTCGTCACTCCCGACGAATCGCGCAAGCGCGCCCACATCGGCGCGGCGCGTGCGCAGCCGCTCGGCGTACGCGCTTCCCTCCGGTGTGACCCGACCGGGGAGTGTGCCACCGTCACGATCTTCGGCCGTGAAGCCGCCTGTCAGGAAAGCACTGCGCTGCTCGCCGGTGCCGAGGTACACGCGTGGCCGCACGACGACACGCTCGTACCCGGGCATGTCCGTCCAGCCGTCGTCGTCGAGGTCGTTCTGCCGCTGCCGGTGTGCACCAGCCAGCAGCGTCGCACCGACGCGCGTGCCTGCCGCCGTGCTGCCGAAGAACACAGCATCCGTGCCGCCACGCGACGTCTGATTGACGAGCGCCGTACGCTCGGCCTCCGCTCCCGGCCGACGGCTCACGAGATCGATCACGCCACCGAGCGCCGAACTACCATACAACGCCGATGCCGTGCCCTTGATGATCTCCACGCGCTCGAGATCCACGGGCGGAATCTGCAGCAGCCCGAGGCCGCCTGCCTGCGCGCCGTACAATGGCAATCCATCGGCGAGCAGCAGCGAGTACCGGCCGCGGAGCCCCTGAATGCGCACATTCGCGCCGCCGAGTGACGGATTGGTGGCCTGCACGCGCAAACCGCCGGTCTCGTTGAGCATCATCGCGATGTCGCCTGGGGACATCGCCACCTTCTCCGCAATCTCTTCCTGATCGATCGTCTCGACACGGATGGGCGTGTCCTCGACGCGGCGTTCGCCGCGCGTCGCGCTCACGATCACCGCGTCCATGTCGGCCGCGCGTCGCACGAGCACGATGGTGATCGTCGTGTCGATACCTGCGCGCAGCGTGAGGCGGGCTGAGTCCGGTGCGTACCCGATCCTCGTCGCGACGAGCGTGTGTGCGCCGGCAAGTAGCCGTGCAACGATTTCACCGCGCGCGCTCGTCTGCCCTGCCCACGCACCACTACGTACGGTGGCAGCCTCGATAGCCAGCGCGCCTGCGGAGTCACCGACGACGCGAATGGTGAGCGTCACCGAATCCGACTGCGCAGTCTGTTGCGCCTCGCCGCGGCGCGGTATACTCGATGCGATCAGGAGTGCGCCAACGCTGAGTGCAGCGCGAACCGTTCGCCGATACGTCACGATTTCCGCTCGATACACTGCCCTGTGGGCAGGTCCTTTTCGGGAGACAGCATCATGGGCGTATGGCAGGAGTTCAAGGGTTTCCTCATCAAGAACAACGCACTTGCACTGGCCCTGGCCGTGGTGTTGGGTGCCGCGCTCAATGACGTGGTGAAGGGGTTGGTGGACAACATCATAATGCCGATCGTAGGGTTCGCCACGCCGGGTGGGGCATGGCGTACGGCCACGATCGATGTCGGCCCCGTCCGGTTTGGTGTTGGTCCGCTTGCCGCGGCCGTCCTGAACTTCGTCATCGTCGGTTTCGTGGCCTGGCGAATCAGCAAGGCGTTCATCAAGCCTGATCCGGTGGCGCCGGCGACCAAGACGTGCACGTCGTGCTTCATGGCCGATCTGGACACCCGCGCGATGCGGTGCCCGCATTGCACCTCAGAGCAGACTGCCGGCGTGGCCGCAGCCAGCATTCCGGCGGCCGGGAGCCCGGAGAGCCGCCGCTGATCACCGCGCGTTGGCCTCGCGTGCCGATATGCGAGGTCAACGCGCGACGCAGTTCGTTCCGGCCCACAAGTCGGTGATGCGGGCGCTGTCGGCGTTCGATGCCAGTATTCCCTGCAGGCCACCTGCCGAGAATTCGACCCCCAGCGTCGAACGTGCGACACGTGCGGCATAGGCAGCGTCGAGCGCCGCACGGGTCGAGCCGATGCCGACACCGCTCATCGTCGTGAGTGGCGTCGAATCCGAAGGCGGCGTCGTCCAGCCGACGAATTTTCCCTGCTGCACGGCGACCAGCAGCCCGTCGAAAGTCACGAATTCCAGCGGCCCGGCGCCGCACTCCTGATTCGTGCCACGTGACCGCTCGACTCCGAGCGATGCGGAGATCGCGGAGAGCGCGGTTTCGGCGGATGTGCCGAAGGCAATCGTGCGGGTCGATCCACTCGGCTGAGCGACCAGCATCACGCCATCGCCATCGAGTGCGACGAGCGGACGCGCAGCGGATGGTGCCGCAGCCGGCGTGGACCCCGGCGTCGCAGCCGCCGTCGACCCCGCGGATGCAGACGCGGACGCGCTGGCTGTCGACGAATCATGCACCGGGCCGTCGCCTCGCGCGCAGGCGACCAGCATCAGTGCGCTCACGACGAGCGCGCGGAGCCCTACCATCGCACGACCACGGACGCCACGGCGTAGTGCAGCCACGCGAAGCTGTACACTTCGTCGACATCCGCGCCGCCTTCGAGCGTGCGATAGCCGACGTTCACGGTCCATCGACGCGACGGATCGTATCCGAGCTTCACCGCAGCATCGACGGCACGCCCGGGTCCTCCGGCAAGGCCGTCGGCATCGAGGCCGAGGCGCCACCGTTCGCCGACGCGCCGCTCTCCGGCGAGATGCAGGAGCGGCACGAATCCGACATCGTCTTTCTGGCTCGCGGTGGCGCCCTGCACCAGCTTGACCTGCGCGTCGCGCAGCTTGGCGGTGAACCCGACCCACGCCGTGGCTCGTTCAGTCCCGCGGAACCGGTAGCGATACCCCAGGCGGTACGAGTTGAACGTATAGGTCGCTTCCACCGGCTGCCCGGCGAGGTAACTGGCACCCGCAAAGCGGATGGCCTGGTCGGGCACCCCCGTCTTCGTGAGCGAGAATGGCGCGACCAGCACCCGCAGCCCATGCCGGTCATTCACGTTCCAGGTCACGTACGCCCGGCCGGCCGGAAACGGGCCGTTGCCGGCGAGCCGGGACAGCGAAAAACGCGTCGCCGACCCATCGTTCGGAATCTCGACGTCGTTGTAGCTCTGCCACGCAGGTCCGCCTTCGAGCTCGAGGAGGAATCGCGGCGCTTGCGCGGCGATCGCGGCAGGCGCGAGCATCAGTGCTGCGGCGAGACTTCGGCAGCAGGCAATTGCAGTCATGACGAACTCCTCCATACGATTGAGCACAGAAATCGGGCGCGCTGAACGATATCATGGCGCGCATCGCTGAATTTGCAGGTACCCGGCACACGATCCCGTCGCATTGCTCCGGCGCGCGCACGCGCCATCACATCCGAGTCCACGTCCTGCAATGACCACGCACCCCCGCACGTCCCGCTGTGCCTCGCCGCTGCGTGCTGCAACGATCGCGCTCGCCGTGGCGACTGCGGGAATCCCCTGGGTCACCCTGCACAGTCAATCGCCGGCACCGTCGCGGGCGCAATCGGCCGCACAGTCACGATCGCAGGCCGTCGCCGTTCGCGAGGCCGCAGCGCTGCTGCCATGGTCGCAGCAGATCGCGATTCGCGAGGGATGGCTGCGGAAGCGACACGAGATGCTGCTGCCGATGATGCGGCGCCACAACATCGGCATGTGGATCGTGGTCAACGAGGAGTTCCACGACGATCCATTGACACAGTACGTCGCGCCGCCGCGTCCCTATACGGGCAACCGCGACCTCTTCGTGTTCGTCGATGCCGGTGCGCAGGGATTGAAGAAATACGCCATCACGGGCTACACCGAGGAGAATCTCTCCCGCTTCTTCGACGCACCGTTCACCGAGCCGCGCCCACCCGCGGCGACGCTGCGCGACCTGTACCAGCAGTGGAAGCCGGCCACGATCGGACTCGGGATCCGCGGCCGGCGCGGACAGACACGCTCACTCGGTTACGATGCCTATCGCTTCCTCGCCGAGACGCTGGGGCCGGAGGCCGAGGCGAAGTTCACGAGTGCGGGCGACCTGGTCGAGGAGTATCTCGACACGCGATTGCCGGAGGAGATGGAGCACTATCGTGCGGCGGTGTCCGTCACGGAGGCGATCGTCAAGCGCGCGCTCTCGAACGCGGTGATCACACCGGGCCGCACCACCGTGGGCGATGTGCGCAACGCGCTCTTCGACATGCTGGGCGCCGCCGGGGTGCGCACGTGGTTCCAGCCCGACCTGCGGGTGCAGCGCGCCGGGTCGGAAGTCGCGACATCGCGCGGTTTCCTCGCGGTCGCTCCGGAATCCACGACGATTCTTCCCGGCGATGTCGTGCACGTCGACTTCGGGATCAGCTACATGGGCTTCGACACCGACTGGCAGAAGATGGCGTACGTGCTCAAGCCCGGCGAACGCGATGTGCCGGCCGGCCTCAAGCGGGCCATGGCCAACACGAACACGCTGCAGGACGCGCTCATGCAGCGGCACGCGCGACCCGGATTGACGGGTGGCACCGTATTCACGAACACCATGGCGGAGATGAAGGAGCGCGGCATCGAGGCCATGATCTATTCGCATCCCATCGGCGCGCAGGGGCACGGGCTCGGGGCGTCCATCGACTTCCGGAGCCCGCTGCGCAGCGACACCACGACGCAGAATGCGCGTCTGCGTGGCGGCTCCTACATCAGCATCGAGCTCAACACCGCCACGGCCGTTCCCGAATGGGGCGGGAAGAAGGTCTTCGTGATGATGGAGGACGACGCATACCTGACGAACGACGGCTATCGCTTCTTCCGCCCTCGGCAGGAAGCATATTATCTGGTGCGGTAACCCTGCCGGTGTCCCTGCGTCCGTCCCCGCCTCCCGCAAGACCATGAATCGTCCTCTCCGCTCCGTCGTCGCGTGCCTTTCGATGCTGGCCGCCACCGTGCCTGCCCGTGCGGCCGACGCGCAAGCCGCTCGCCCGCAGGACACGGCTGCGCTTGCCAGGATACGCGATGAGGGCATGAACCGCTCCCGTGTGCTCGAGCTGTTCAACCATCTCACGAACGTTATCGGCCCGCGCCTCACGGGCAGCCCGGGCTTCAAGCAGTCGGTCGACTGGTCCGCGGCGAAGCTCAAGGAGTTCGGGCTGAGCAACGTGCGTCTCGAGACATTCCCGTTCGGTCGCGGCTGGACGCTAGAAGGGCAGACCGTCGACATGGTGGAGCCGCGATTCATGCCGCTCATCGCCTACGCCGAAGCATGGTCGCCCGCGATGCCGCGCGAGGTGGTCGCAGCCCCGGTGTACATCGGCGATCTCGCCAATGCCGACTCCGTGCGTGCCCGCGCGGCGACCCTGCGCGGTGCGATCGTGATGGCGACCAAGCCGCAGGAGTTCTTCATCACGAAGGACCGCCTGCAGCCGACAGAGCACGATGCACCGGTGCCGATCGGCGCACCACGTGCGAACAACGCGACAGGGCCGGTACCGCGCAACGCCCTGCAGCCGTTGCTCGTGAGTGCCGGTGCAGCCGCGATGCTCCGGCCGACCGAAGGCAACGAAGGCACGATGTTCGTGCTCGGCAGCCGCACCATGACCGCGGAGAACTCGGTGCCGTCGATCATCATGGCGTCCGAGCACTACAACATGATCGTGCGTTCCATTCGCGCTGGCGCACCCGTGAAGCTGCGCGTGAACCTGCAGGCGAAGTATCACACGGCCGACACCAACGGCTACAACGTGCTCGCCGAGATTCCGGGCACCGATCCCACCATCGGCGACGAAGTCGTGCTGCTCGGTGCGCACATCGACTCGTGGCATTCCGCGACGGGTGCCGCGGACAACGCCGACGCCGTGGCGGAGCTGATGGAGGCCATGCGTATCCTCAAGGCAACCGGCGTCCGCCCGCGCCGCACGATCCGCGCGGCCATCTGGGGCGGTGAGGAACAGGGCCTGCTCGGCTCACGTGCATACGCGCAGAAGTATCTCGCGGGTGACGCGAACGCCCGCGCACGCGCGAAGTTCTCCGTGTACCTGAACAACGATCCCGGCAGCGGCCCCATTTACGGCTGGTACGCCGAGGGCAGCACCGCTGCCAAGGGTCTGTTCGACGAGTGGCTCGCCCCGTTCAAGGACTTGGGTGCGCGTCGCAACGTGATGGAGAAGATCGGCAACACCGATCACCTGGCCTTCACGGCGCTCGGCCTCCCAGCATTCAACACGATCCAGGACTACACCGAGTACGACACGCGCGTGCATCACACCAACATGGACTTCTTCGAACGCATCGACACCAATGCGCTCAAGCAGGCCAGCGTGGTGCTGGCATCGTTCGCGTACAACGCGGCGATGCGCGAGGGCGCGTTCCCGCGGCCGGTCCCGAACCCGTAGACCGCGCTCCCCCTTTTCACGACCGAGGCACGCCGACCATGTCAGCCACCGGGAGACCGTCCGACGAGAGCGTCACGGCGCTCCTCGCGCGGATGTCGGCGGGAGACGGGGAGGCGATGGAGCGGCTGATGCCGCTCGTGTACGAAGAGTTGCGGCAGGCCGCGCGACGCGCTATCGCACGGGAGCAGCCGGGGCACTCCCTGCAGGCCACCGAGCTCGCGCACGAGGCGTACTTCAAGCTGGTCGGAGCAGACGGGTCATTCCGGGACCGTGGGCATTTCCTCGGTGTCGCCGCGCGTGCGATGCGCCAGGTGCTCGTCGAGCATGCGCGGCGGCGGCTGGCCGACAAGCGTGGCGGAGGCGTTGCGCACGTCACGCTCGGCAACGCCGCTGCTGCACCGGACGTCGACGATGCAGGACTCGTCGCGCTCGATGACGCGCTCGAGCGCCTCGGGCAGCTCGACCCGGCACTGCGGGCGCTCGTCGAGCAACGGTATTTCGCCGGCCTGTCCGAGCGTGACATCGCAGAGCTGCAGGGAGTGAGCGAGCGCACCGTGCAACGTCACTGGGCGCGTGCCCGTGCCTGGCTGCACAAAGAGTTGTACACCCGGGACGATCCCGCATGACCGCCGACGCGCACACCGGTGCCCGGGCGACGCATTGGGCCAGACTCTCCGCACTCTTCGACGGTGCGCTCACGCTTCCCGAATCAGAACGCCCGGCGTGGCTGCTGCAGGCGTGCCCCGATGATGCGGCACTGCGCCAGGAGGCCGGGCGCATGCTCGCGGCGCACGGGCAGGACGGCGGAATTCTCGACCGCCGGCCGGACGACCTGCATGCGCAACTCACGGCAGCGCTGAAGGACGAGTACGCGATCGACCGCGAGCTTGGGCATGGTGGGGCGGCCGTCGTGTATCTCGCCCACGAGCGCAAGCATGGACGCCAGGTCGTCCTCAAGGTGCTCCGCCCCAACGTCGGCGCGTGGCTCGGTCCGCTGCGCTTCCTGCGTGAGGTGCACATCGCCGCGAGCCTGGCGCACCCGCACATCGTCAGCCTGCTTGACTCCGGCAACGCTGATGGCCTGCTCTACTACGTCATGCCATATCTCGGTGGCGAGACACTGCGCACTCGCCTGCAACGCGTGCGACGGCTTGCGGACACCGAGGGGTTGCCGATGTTGCGCGCGCTGGCCGACGCGATGGCGTATGCGCACGCTCGTGGCGTGGTGCACCGCGACATCAAGCCGGAGAACGTGCTGATCGCGGGTGAGCACGCGTACCTGCTGGACTTCGGTATCGCGAAGCTCGCGACGGCGCCCACCGATGGTGTGGTCACACAGGACGGCCTCGTGGTCGGCACGCTCGCCTACATGGCGCCGGAACAGCGCGCCGGTGACGGCACGCTTGATGGGCGCACGGACATCTATGCGTGGGGCGTCGTCGCGCAAGAGATGCTCACCGGTGCGCTGCCGCGCGCCGCCGCCGGCCATGCGAGTCTCGAGGAGCAGTGCGCGCGCGTTCCCGCACTCGCCGTGCTGGTGCGGCAATGCCTTGCCGTCGACGCGCAGGAGCGTCCGGCCAGCGCCGACGCGCTGCTGGCGGGCCTCGCGGCCATCGAGTCGCTCCCGTCAGGCTCCGGAGCGACCGTCGCCTCACCGGCACCCTCCACGGGTGCATCGGCGCCCGGCGCTTCGGGATTCCGCAGCCTGTCGCGACGCACGCGCATCCTGGCCGGCGGTGGCGTGTTGGCGGTCATCGCGGCCATCGCCTACGCTACCGGGCGCCGCGGGGATACCGCAGTGGCCGGCGTGAACGGCCCGGTGCTCGTCGCGGCGCTGGTGAACGAAACGGGTGACACCACGCTCGATGCGTGGGGCCGCCTCGCCGGTGACTGGATCACGCAGGGTCTGCACGAAACCGGGGCGGTTCCCGTCGTGCCATGGCCGACTGCGCTAAGCGCGTCGCAACGCCTGCAGGCGAAGGGCAGCAGCGATGGCGTCGACGCCGTGCGTGCCCTGGGCGAGGAGACCAGCGCCGGCACGGTCGTGAGCGGCACCTACTATCTGGTCGGCGATTCCCTGCACTTCCAGATCGCCGTCACCGATGTCGCCACGCACAATCAGCTCGGTGCGCCCCCCGCCGTGGTCGTACCACGTGACTCGGGTCATGCCGGCGTGCGCCTGCTGCGCGACCGGCTCATGTCGGCCATCGCCATCTGGTCGAACGAGCGAACGGCGAGTGTACCCGATCTCGCGCGTCGCCCGCCCACGTACGAGGCGTACCAGGTGTTCGATCGCGCGCTGACGCTGTTCACGGGGCAGCGCTATGGAGAATCCGCCCCGTAGTTCCGGCGCGCGTACACACTCGACACGACGTTCGTCGTTCCGTTGCTGTATGCCACGACTGCGTACTGGGATTCGGACAACATGGCGGTGGCAGACTCGCTGAACCGCATGGTGCAGGAGCGTCGCGGCATGCTGCCGCCGTATCATCGCGGCTGGGCGGATTTTCTGACGGCCATGCTCGCGGGCGATGGCAGCCGCGCCTACACGGCCGTGCGGGCCACGGCGGAGCTCGCGCCGTACGCGCGCGCCTGGTACAACGCGGGTTACGTGGCCATCGCGCTCGACCGGCCGCAGGAGGCGCTCGACGCGCTCGACCACCTCGATCCCGATCGCGGCGACATGCGCGGGTGGTCATCGTACTGGACGCAGCGTACGCATGCGCTGCACCTGCTCGGCGCCCACGACCGGGAACTCGAGGCCGCGCGCGCCATGCGAGCACGCTTCCCCGACCGGCGCGTCGGCCTGGTGCTCGAGGCACGCGCACTCGCGGCACTCGGACGCGAGGCCGCCATCGACAGCGTGCTCCTCCTCGCGCAGCCGCTGCCTCCGACCACGTACTGGTCGCAGGGTGCGGCGATGGTCGTCGCCGCCGAGGAGCTCATCGCGCACGGCCAGCCGACGTCCGGTCGTCGTCGCATGGAGGGTGCGGTGCAGTGGTTCCGCAGTCAGCTGGCGGTCACACCGGACGAGCGCGGCCACAGGTACTGGCTGGCCAGCGCCCTGTATCACCTCGGGCAGTGGGAAGCGTCCGAAGCGTTGTTCTCGGAGCTCGCGCGCCTGGAGCCGGATCGCTTGCAATACCGCGGTCTCGCGGCGGTGGCCGCCGCGCGCACCCGCGCACCGGATGCCGAACGACTGATCGGCGTGGCCCAGCCCCACGAGCGCGGCACGCACACCGGCTTTCGCGCCCGCGTCGCAGCGGCGCGGGGCGACGGTCCCCGTGCCGCTGCACTCTTCGCGGATGCCGTGCGGGACGGCGTCGACGGATTGGCGTGGTGGCATGCCACCGCGTACCTCGACCTGGTGCCGCTGCAATCCATGCGCGACGCCATGCCCGGATCACTGCGCGTCCGTCGCTGACGCATCTGTCGCTGACGCGTTCGTCGCTGATCGGCGCCCCACCGCGCCTCTAGCGCGGCGAGCCCTTGGCTGTTTCTGCGTTGCGGGTGACGGTGCGCAGGCGACTGCGCACTTCCTCGGCTTCCTTCACCTTGCCACTCGCGACGAGTGACTGCGCGAGCCCTGACAGCGACCACACGTTGTCCGGGAAGCGGCGGAGATCAGCGCGGAAGTGACCCTCGGCCTCCGCAGGCCGGCCTGCCGCCACCAACGCCGATCCGAGCAGCTGCCGCACGGGCTGCGACCAGTAGGGCGGCTCCATGTACGTCAGCGAATCCTCCACGAGGACGGCGGCCTTGAGCCGCTCGATTCCGACCGCACGCTGCCCGGTCGCTGCCGCAATCTCCGACTCGAGCACGAGCCGGGCGATCGTGAGTACCGGTGCCACCGGATAGCGCGCTTCCGTGCTGCCGATCGTGCGCACGGTATCGAGCGCCGCGCTCGCGGCCGCCGGATGCCCGGTGCGAGCCGCCGCGACACCGCGTCCGTACCAGGCGAGCGCAGTCGCGACGCGCAACGCCGGCGCCGGAAGTGGCTCCCGCGCAGCCTCGTCCCAGCGGCCGAATGCGGTGAGCGTGAGGTGCGGGTACGCCACGAGCAGCTGCAGCTCCGGCGCACCTTCGGCGGCATCTGCGGGAATACGCGTCGCCGCGAGACGAGCGGCCTTGAGCGCATCGCTCGTGCGACCAGCCATGGTCGCGGCAAAGCCAAGGAAGTGCAGGTTGTGCGGGTAGTACGCCACCGCGTAGAAACCGGCGCGCGCACCGGCGTCCGCGAGATAGGCCTCATCCGCGTGTACGGCGTGCTCGTTCGCCTTGATCGCGTCGTTGTAACGACCGACACGCAGGTAGATGTGCCCCGGCATGTGCACGATGTGTCCGGCGCCGGGCATGAGTGCGGCGAGCCGTTCCGCGCAGGGGAGCGCGCGCTCCGGGAACGCCGCCTCGACCGCGTGGATGAAGTAGTGGCACGCCCCGGGATGCTTGCGGTCGATGCGCATCGCGCGCTCGAGCGACGAGAGCAGCTGCGGTGTACCGGGGAGCGGCTTCGCGTCGGCACTCCAGTACGTCCACGGCGAGAGCAGCATCACCGACTCCGCATGCAGCGTGGCGGCATCGGCGTCGTCCCTCCAGCGCGCGGCGACCTCGCGCATCGCCGAGGCGTAGGCAGAATCGAGCGCGGCACGTCCACCGGCTGGCGCGGACGGGGTGTAACGCTCCGACAAGGCCTTGATCAGCTGCCCCTCGAACACGTTGCCGTCGCGCACCAGTCCACGTGCACGCGTAACGGCGGCGTGGGCCGCGGCATACGCTGCAGTGTCCATGGGCGCATTGATGTTCGGACCGAGCACGTATGCGATGCCCCATTCGCACATCGCGCAGCGCGGGTCGAGGCGTGCGGCCTCGCGAAACGACAGCAGCGCTTCCGCGTGATTGAACGCGTACGCGAGCTGCAACCCCTGGTTGAACCAGGCCTGCGCTTGCGGCGTGGCGTTGCCGATGCGGCGGCGGTAGTTGCCGAGTCCCGGGATGACGCGGGCCTGGTCGGCGCCATCGGCCGCCGACTTGACGCCGCCGTGGGCGCCGTGCGTCTCCTGCGCGGCGACCGGAGCGACGGAAACAGGAGACGTGAATGCGCCTGCCGCGACCAGTGCGCTGACGAGCGCCACGACGTGGGTGCGGATGATGCGCGCGGGGCGGTACGGAGTGGACATGGCCGGGGTGGTTGGCGGTCGGAGTCGTCGTCGATCGTGCCGTCGACGTTCGAGGGATCATCCCCTCATCGTCCGATGCGCAGAACGTCGCCCAAACCCGCCACCGCCGCCACTCGCCACCACCAGCCTGCCACACGACCGGTCCGCCTGGCGCCGCAAAAGCTCTGCTTCAGTCCGACTGCATCGCGACGAGCGGATCGACACGCGACGCCCGGCGTGCAGGCGCGATCGCGGCAAGCACGGCCACGATCCCGAGCAACAGGGTCACCCCCCCGAGCACCGTCGGATCGACCGCATCGACGCCGAAGAGCTGGCTCCGCAGCCAGCGCGCCGACGCGATCGCGCCGGCCAGGCCAACCACCGCACCGGCACCTGAAATCAGCAGCGACTCACCCAGCACCATGCGCCGCACGTGCGCTGTCGTGGCGCCGATCGCCATGCGCACGCCAATCTCGCGCGACCGCTGCGCCACGCCGGCCGACACGACGCCGTAGATGCCGACGGCACCGAGCGTGACCGCGACGGCGGCGAAGAGCGACAGCAGCAGCGTCAGGAACCGCGAGCGGGACGCCGATCCCTCGACGACATCGGCAAGCGGGCGGACGTCATCGACCGGCACTGTCCCGTCGATGCCCTGCACCGCCCCGCGAATGCGCGCCGCCAGGGCATCCGCATCGACGCCTCCACCGACGTCAGAATCGACGCCAGAATTGGCTCCCGCTGCCGCCACCACGAGTCGCATGCCCCGCGGTGGTGACTGGCGCATCGAGAGGTACACCGACGGCTCGGGGGCGCTGCTCAGGCTGTCGCGCCGGATGTTGCCGACCACGCCCACGACGGTGAACCAGTCGTCGTTCCACACGAACTTGATGCGCTGCCCGATCGCGTCCTCCGTGGGCCAGAGCGTGCGCGCCGCCTGCTCGTCGACCATCGCGACGCGTGTCGCGCCGTCCCGGTCCTGCCTGGTGAGCGCGCGGCCGCGAAGGATGGGGATGGACAGTGTGCGGAAATAATCCTCGCTCACGAGCGCCAGCTTGGGCGTGGGCGGAGCACTTGCCGGAGGCGTCGGATGGGCCTCGACCGCCATGGCCGCGTTCTGGATGCCATCCCCGAACGGGAGCGCACTCACCAGCGCGACCGACTGCACCCCGGGCGTCCCGCCCAGTGTCGACAGCACCGCTTCGTGAAACACACGCGCGCGACCCGCCGTGTCGTTCGGGAAGCTCGGCAGCGGCAGCGTCGCCGTCAGCGTGCCTGCCGTGCGAAATCCGAGGTTCACATGCTGCAGCTTCCACGTACTCTTGATCAGGAGCCCCGCACCCGACACCAGCATCACTGCCAGCGCCACCTGCACCATGGCGAGTGTCGACGCGACGCGCAGGCGCCCTGCCCGGCCGCCGGCGCCACCCGTCGCACGAAGCGATTCGGACAGGTCACGGCGTGTCGCGCGCCAGGCGGGAACGACACCGAACGCCGCCGCACTGAGCGCAGTGAGCAACAGCGTGAACGCGAGCACGCGCCAGTCCATCCCGATTTCATCGACACGCGGGGTGCCCGCCGGAAGCGTGGCGACGAGCACGCGGAGCGCCCCGGCGGCGAGCGCTAATCCGGCGACCGCTCCCATCACCGCCAGCAGCGTGCTCTCCGTGAGCAGCATGCGCAGGATGCGACCGCGGCCACCACCCAGCGCCGCGCGCACGGCGATCTCCCGCGCCCGGCCGGCCGCACGCGCCATGTACAGCGTCGCGACGTTCACGCACGCGATCAGCAGCACGAGGCCGACCGCACCGACCAGCAGGAACAGCGTCTGCCGCGAGCCGCCGGTGACGGCTTCATGCAGCGACGTCACGGCGACATCCCGCCCCCAACCGTCGGGCATCCGCATGGGAAATGACGCACGCGCGCGCGGCAGCAGCACGCCGGCTTCCACCTGCGCCGACGCTGCCGTCGTTCCGCTTGCCAGCCGCCCGACGAGCCGCATGTACGTCGACCACCAGTAATCGGGCGTACCGGCCGCCGCCTGCACGGGTGCCCACAGCGCAACCTGCGAGGAGGGAAAACGGAATGCCGGCGGCATCACACCGATGATGCGCCGTGTACCTCCATCGAGCTGCACGGCGCGCCCGACGACACCCGGGTCGCCACCGAACTGGCTCTCCCAGAACGCGTGACCCAGCACGATCACCCGCTCGCCGCCGGCCGCGTCGTCGCCTGGGCGAAAGCCGCGGCCGATCGCGGGCGCCACACCCAGTGTCTCGAAGAAATTGGCACTCGTGATGGAGACCAGCACGCGGCGCGGCTCGCCCGCACCGGTGAGACTGAGCTGTCGTCCCTCTTCATAACCTGCCAGACTGCTGAACGACCGCTGCTCGCGCGTCAGGATGTCGTAGATGCCCGGTGGCACCGCGCCGTCGGGCCACACACTCACCAGCTCCGACGGACGGGCGAATGGCAACGGCTTGAGCAGCACGCCGTCGATCACGGAGAAGATCGCGACGTTCGCGCCGATGCCGAGCGCGAGACAGATCACCGCGACCGTCGTGAAGCCGGGTGCGCGCATCAGTCCGCGCCCCGCAAAGCGCACGTCATGCCACACCGATACCAGCATCTCGCGCAACCGCAGCGACCGGTCCCGGTGCTGCGCGGATTCACGCAGCTGCACGCGCGCCTGGTTCACATCGCCGAACCGACGCTCGGCTTCCACGCGCGCACGCTCAGGATCGAGACCACCGGCGATGAGCTGCGCGGTCCGCTCCTCGATGTGGAACCGGATCTCCTCGTCGACGTCGCTGGCCGCGCCGGCGGGGCGACGCAGGGCAAGCCGGAAGAGGCGGCGCACACCGGGCCGCAGGTCGGGATTCGTCATGAGGCTATGCCGTCCGCGGCGACGTGAGGATACGCGTCACCGTCTCCGTGTATCTCACCCACTGCTTCGTCTCGGCCTGCAGGTGCGCGCGCCCCTGAGAGGTGGCCCGGTAGTAGCGCGCCCGGCGGTTGTTGCCGGTGACACCCCACTCGGCCTCGATCAGCCCGCGCTCCTCCATCCGATGGAGCGCCTGGTAAAGTGCGCTGTCCTCGACCTCGAGCGTGCCGTCGGACCGCCCTTCGAGCCACGTCGTGATCTCGAACCCGTGCATCGGACCGGTCAGGAGCGATTTGAGCACGAGCATGTCGAGCGTGCCTTTGACGAGCGAGAGCTGGGTCATGCGGTTCCCCTTAGAGTCTGAGTAGAGACTCTGAGGAGTCTAGCGTTCCTGATCTCTGCGTCAAGGGCGCAGTGCGGCGTCGCCCAGAATGTCGAGCCGCGGTGGGACCCAGCCGGGGACGTGCCGCGGACAGGTCGAAGCTTCGGGCGCGGTCGTGATGGTCGCGAAGCTGTTCGTGCCAAACCGGCCGTCGAACATGCGGATGCTGTCCCCGGTTGTCCGCTCCCACTCCGGGACCCGGAAGAACCGCATGGATGCACGCAGCTCACACTGGGATCTCGCGAGTTGCAGCAATTCAGTGTGCGGACGCTCCCACACCCCGTACCACGCGACTGTCGATGTGCCTGTTCGCGCATCACCTGCCGGCCCTGCACCGTCGGGCGCTTCGACACCACGTGCGCCGATCCCGCGATTCGCGCAATTCGCGATGCCACGCAAGGCGGGGAATGGCGCAACTGTAGCGTTCGATGTCCGGTACGTTCCACCGTCGAGCTCCACGACGAGCGCGCTGAAGCACAGCGGGTTGCCGACCGCCGGATTCAGCACGGCGTCGCGAAACGTTGCAGCTGACGTCGCACGACGCACCTCGCGCAGCGCCGCACCCGATGCAACGAAGAACATCAGTTCGATCGCGACCCATGCCCCGATGCCGTACAATGCGCGTTGATCTTCGCGCATCGCACGCGCCGCGACGATCCACAACGCTGTGCCGACCGTGACCGCAATGGCCA
The DNA here is from genome assembly GCA_040387895.1 of Gemmatimonadota bacterium. Classification (GTDB taxonomy): domain Bacteria; phylum Gemmatimonadota; class Gemmatimonadetes; order Gemmatimonadales; family Gemmatimonadaceae; genus Gemmatimonas. Next base: position 32,743 of record JAZKCW010000123.1, on the reverse strand, counting down.
CATCACGTCCGACCATCCCAACCGCCCACACCGCAGCCAAAATCGCTCCGAGGAGAAATCCCGTCACGACTTTCGTCCAGCGTCGCACCGCGAGCAGGATCAGCGGTGGCAATGCGGCTACCCAGAGCCACGGCTCGATGATGAACACCGCATCGCCATAGAACCATCGGTTGTTGATCGGCCAGAACGGATGCACGCCGTAGCTGTTCGTGTAATCCAGCAGCAGATGCGACAGCGTACCCACCACCGCGAGGCCCAGCAGTGGCCACTTCCAGGGCGACACGCGCAGGTCCTTCCGGAAGAGCAGCGTCACGCCCCACACCACCAGGGCCGCCGCCAGCGCGAAGACGACGGTATGCGTGTGACCACGATGGTGCAGCAGGTACCCGAGATTTCCCATGCCGAGCGCTTGGCCTGCATACAGCAGGTCCGCATCCGGCAACTCCGCCGTCACGACGCCGACGACGAACGCCGTGGCTCGGAACCGGGCGGAAACGGAGTGCGAACTCGCCGGCGATTCGTCGAGCGAAGCAGCGCCGAGGGCGTTACGGGAGCGTCGACCGACGAGAGCGACGGTGGCCGCCGCGAAGAGCGCGCCGGCCAGTGCATGCGTGACATTGTCCATACGCACACGATAAGGGAGTGGCGCACGTCGCGCGTTCCCCGCGCCGGCGTCCAGCGACCCTCGTCTGCCGGGGTCTACCCGGGTCTATGTGCGGCGGCCGAGCACGCGTCGGCGCGCCTCGGCTTCGGCGTCGAGCTGGCCGCACATGATGTCGCACAGATGGAAGACGTCGTCGCTGGCGATCCGGTAGAACACGTGCAGCCCCTCTTTCCGCCGCGCGACGAAGGCGGCGCCGTGCAGTACCTGGAGATGCTTCGACACATTTGCCGTGCTCATGCCGCTGGCGTCGGCAAGATCGGAGACCGTGTACTCCTCCGACCGGAGCAGATTCATCAGGTGCAGCCGAGCAGGTTCCGCGAGCGCCCGGAAACGCCCTGCAACCAGTTCGATGATTTCGGGTGACATCGCCTTCGATCTCGAACCCGACGCGCGGCGAGCCGATGTCGTCATGTGTCCCCGCGCACCACGGGCAGCCCGGCGCCGTCCCACCCGACGAATCCACCGGTCATGTTGACGACGTCTTTCAGACCACGCGCCTGAAGTACACTGGCAGCGATGGCCGAACGCGCACCGGACTGGCAGTGCACGACGAGCGTCTCATCGTCGCGCAGGTCACCGGGATGATCCGTGATGACCTCGAGCGGCACGTCGATGAGGCGGCCAAGTGGAATGTTCGCCGCGCCGGTTGGGTGGCCAGCGCTCCATTCCGAGCGTGCCCGCACATCGAGCAGACGCACACCGCCGCGTGCCATCATGGCCGAGACTTCTTCAGGTGTGCGTTGTGCCACCGTCCCGAGTCCATGACCGGTCGCAGCCCAATGGTCGAGCGTGTCGATAGCGAAGAAGCCATGCACGCGATCGAGCCCGATCATCGCGAGATCCCGCGAGGCGGCAGCAGCCGTCTGCGCGGTCGCGATCAGCGCGATGTCCTGATCGTACGGAAGCAACCAACCCGCCCATCCGGTGAAACTGCCGTTGTACGGAATGTTGATCGTGCCCGGTACGTGGGCTTTCGCGTACTCGGCCGCCGGCCGCGTATCGACCATCCGCATGCCACCGGCGAGCGCATCTTCGAACGTCGACCGTTCCAGCGGCTTCGGTGGCTGCATCGGCCCGAGGATCGCGGGCCCCGCCTTGTTGATGCGCTTCATCTGCGCGAAGTAGCGTGGCGGATCGGGCTGGCCATCGAGCACCGTGCGCACGAACTCCGCCTCGCCGATCGCCGCGAGCCCCCAGTTGCCGATCTTCTCGTAGCCCACCGTGCTGGAGGGCACGGCGCCGAGTGCCTTGCCGCAGGCGGACCCGGCGCCATGCCCGGGCCACAGCTGCAGGTGATCCGGCAACTCGCGAAAACGCTGCAGCGAGTGATAGAGCACGCGCGCGCCCGCTTCCATCGTGCCCTCATGCCCGGCCGCGCGCTCGAGCAGGTCGGGACGTCCCACATCGCCGACGAAGACGAAGTCGCCGGTGAGTACGCCCCACGCGCCGGCGGCGGCCGGCGTGTCCGTCACCAGGAACGAGAGATGTTCGGGCGTGTGCCCGGGCGTGTGCATCACGTCGATCCGGATGTTGCCGATCATGACGACATCCCCGTCCCGAAGCAGGTGCGCTCCCGCATCGGCGGCGTACGTGTACTTCCAGTCGGCATCGCCGCAGTCGGACAGCATCAGCCGGGCACCTGTGCGCGCAGCGAGCTCGCGGGCGCCGCTCACGAAGTCGGCGTGGATGTGCGTCTCCGTCACGGCCGTCACCCGCATGCCCTGCCTCGATGCGAAGTCGATGTACTGCTCCACGTCACGGTTGGGATCGACCACGAGGGCGTCACCGGTACGCTGACATCCGACGAGATAGCTCGCCTGGGCCAGCCTGGTGTCGTAGAACCGCTGAAAGAGCATGATGGGTACGGGCGCGCAGACGTGGGAGTCAGGCAGAATTACTGCACAACCAATTGGTTGATTACGAAAAGATGTGCCGCACGGCTGCGACTGTCAATCGACTCCCGGCGCGCACCGCCGGCGCAGAGCGGTCGTTGCTGGCGGGTTCGTCCCGGCGCCCCCATGTTTGCCTCCCGCGGCGCCTGCTCTGGCCTGCCGTGGCTTACCGCATCGACGGACCGCTGCCAATGACCATTGCCCTGCCCCGCGCCTCGCTGCTGCTCGCGCTGGCGCTCCCACTGGCGCCTTTGCTGGTGACGCTCCCGACGTCGCTGCCGGCGTTGCTGCGCTCGTCGCGCATACTCGCGCGGGTTGCACCTGCAGAGCTGGCGCGGCCGAACGACAATCGGGCCGCGGCCGGGGCACAGGCTGGTGCAGGCGTCGTCGTACGGCTCGAGGCCCGCTGGGGCGGATGGAAGCCTGACGCCGACGTGGACAGTGCCGCCACCGTGCGCGTCTTCGGCGAAACGGGCAAGCCGTCGCTGATTCCGTCGCCACTGCTGCGCGTGCGTTCCGGCACGACCATCGAAGTGAGCATCGCCAATCGCATGGGCGACTCGGCGATCACCGTGCGCGGACTTCGCGGCGGCACGAAGGTCGCTCCGGCAGACGACACGCTGCGGGTCGCCGTTGGAGGCACACGGACAGTCCGCTGGATCGCCGGCGCGCCCGGCACGTACATGTACTGGGGTTCGACGACCGCACCGCGGCCCGGTGCACGTTGGGGGCGCGACGGTCAGCTGACGGGCGCGATCGTGGTCGATCCTGCCCGCGGCGCCATCGACAGCGCCGAGCGGATCTTCGTGCTCACACTCGTCGACATCTACCCGGACAAGAGCCGGCCTCCGACGAAGGAGGACATCTGGGAGATCGCAATCAACGGGCAGTCATGGCCACACTCCGAACGGTTGCGCTACACCGTCGGGGATTCGATCCGGTGGCGGTGGGTCAACGGCACGGATCGCGTGCATCCCATGCACCTGCACGGCTTTCATTTCGCGGTGAATGCGAAGGGCACGGGCGCACGCGACACGTTGTACACGCCGGCGGAGTCGCGGCTCGCGGTGACGGAGCTGATGCGGCCAGGCAGCACGTTCGCGATGGCCTGGTTGCCGACACGCGCCGGCAACTGGCTGTTCCATTGCCACATGGCCGGACACATCACGCCATTTCCCTTCCGCGCGGATTCGACACGCGCCCATGACATGCACGACGCGGAAGCCCACGCGCGTACGGCGATGGCCGGTCTCGTGCTCGGCGTGACGATCAAGGCACGAGACGGTGCGAGTGAACGGGCGGAGGAACGACCGCGGCAGCGGTTGCGCCTGTTCGCACAGGAGGGACCGCGGTTCTCCGACAGCGTGAAGGCACGCGCGCGCGGGTTCGTCCTGCAGCGCGGCGCCGACCCGCGTCGCGATTCCGTGGAGGTGCCCGGCTCCGTGATCACCCTCGTGCGAGGCCAACCGGCGGCCATCACGGTGTTGAATCGGTTGTCGCAGCCGACGTCGGTGCACTGGCACGGGCTCGAGATCACGAGCGTGTACGATGGTGTGGCCGGATGGAGTGGAAGCGGCACCCAGAAGGCCCCCCTCGTCGCGCCGGGTGACTCCTTTACCGTCGTCATCGACCCACCCCGCGCAGGCACGTTCATGTATCACACGCACATGGACGACGATGACCAGCTTGGTGCTGGCCTCTATGGCGCGTTGCTCGTGCTCGACCCAGGGGGCGTGCGGAACCCCGACACCGATCGCCTCTTCGTGCTGGGCAACGTGGTACTTCGCGGGAAGGAACAGCCCGCATTGAATGGTGCGGTCGAACCGGCGACGACGACCGTGCGGGCGGGTGTCCCGTACCGGTTGCGGCTGATGAGCATCATGCCGGTCGTGCCCGCCACAGTGGAATTGAGGGTCGGCGACGGGCTGCAGCGCTGGCGGCCGCGCGCGAAGGACGGCGCGGAACTGCCGGCCCATCAGCAGCGGACTCGTCCGGCAAGGCTCGAAATCGGTGTCGGCGAGACGTACGACATGGAATGGACTCCACGGGCCGGGGACGCGGAACTGCGTGTCTCGCTGCCGGACGGGCTCGGTACGCTGCGTCAGCGATTTCGCGTCATTCGCTGACGATCATTGCGCGGGCAGGCTGCGGCCGTGATGCCAATCATGCTGCGAACTGGCTCCGACAATGCTGCGGCTGGAGCCGCTGGCACCGGTGATGCGGATGGTAGGCTCATCAACCCGCGCACCAGGAGTTCGCAATGGACCGTTCCACCGATATGCACGGTGACCCGCACCGCGATACGGACATCAGGATTTCACAGACCGGCAGCGCGGGCTCGCGCCGCCTGACGTCGCTCCATGACCTGAAGGACTACAAGGTCGCCGACGGCGAACCCGACGTCCGTGGCTGGACCGTGAAGACCATGGAGGGCGTGAAGATCGGCAAGGTCGTCGATCTCGTGGTCGATCTGGAGGCCATGAAAGTGCGGTTCCTCAAGATCGTGCTCAATCACGACACACTCGACCTGAAGGACGATCGCAATGTCCTCGTGCCGATCGGTATCGCCCGGCTCAATGACGACGACGATCTCGTCATCCTGAACAAGCCGGCCGGCGAGATCATCAACCTGCCCGCGTACACGGAAGGTTTCGACTCGCCCGATTTCAACCGCCCGCATTCGGCCACCACCGCGCTCGCCGACGATGCGCAGTACGACGACCGGCAGTTCTTCGGCAACCGCCGTCAGGGGCGCGAAGAGGTGAAGTACCTCGTCGCGGTGCCCGAGACGGCACTGCAGAACAATGCGACGGGGGCGTCGAACACGTCGCTTCCGCCGGGCGCGGCCCAGCTGCAGAACACGCAGCAGAACCCGGTGCCCGAATTCGGCCGGCGCGCCACGGATCACCCCACGCGCTGACCCGGAGTCGGGACGCCGTCACGGTCCCACTTGGCAAGCGTGTCACACCCGTCGCAGTTGCCGCACCGGTAGTCGGGCGCGAGATCCTCACCGAAGTAGGTGAGGATCATGCGCGCCCGGCATTCGACACGCTGGCAGTAGCGCACCATCGCGTCGAGCCGCGCGCGATCGTGCTCCTGTCGCTCGGCGTGCGCACGGAACTCCTGAGCGAGTGACGCGTCGTCGATGTTGCCGACCAGCTCCCAGTGCCCGCCGCGATGCTCGCGCACGAGATCCTCGGCCTTGAGTGTCATCAGCGTGAGGCGCGTCTTGGCGCGCGTCATCTCGCAGCGCGCCGCAATGTCCTGCAGCAGCACGGTACGCGACACCCGGCCACTCTCGTTCTCGTCCGTCTGCCTCTCTCCCGCCTCTCCCCTCTCTCCCCTCTCTCCCTTCTCTCCCTTCTCTCCCTTCTCCAACACCCTCGCCACGCGCAGCGCATCGCTCACGTCCGGTGCCTTGCCACCCAGGAAATAGCTCTGCACGCGGCGATCCTCGACGCGATACAGGATCGGACACACCGCTGGCGCGCCGTCGCGCCCGGCCCGCCCCGCCTCCTGGTAGTACGCCTCGAGCGAACCGGGGAAATGGTAGTGCGCCACGAATCGCACATCGGGCTTGTCGACGCCCATGCCGAACGCGTTCGTGGCGATGATCGCCCGGTACTCACCCGCCATGAACGCATCCTGGGTGCGCGTACGTTCCGCCGCCGGCAACTTGCCATGGTAGATCCCGACCTTCTGCGCCAGCTCCTCGTCGTTCTGCAGCAGCAGGTGCAACCGCGTCGCTTCCTTCACCGTGGCCACGTACACGATGCCGCTGCCATCGCCGTCCGGCAGGCTGCGCACCAGTTCGCGCACGGCGTCATCCTTGTCTTCGACGCGCGCCGTGCGACGCACCTCGTAGCGAAGGTTCGGACGTTCGAAGCCGGTCACGCTCACCAGCGGATCGCGCATGCCGAGCAGGCGAATGATATCGTCGCGGGCATCGGCGGCCGCCGTCGCGGTGAGCGCCAGAATCGGCGGACGCCCGAGCCGCTCGGCGATGGCACCCAGCGTGAGATAGTCCGGGCGGAAGTCGTGTCCCCACTGGCTCACGCAGTGCGCCTCGTCGACCACGAACAGCTCGATGTCGCGAGCGAGCAGGCTGTCGAAGAAGAGGCGATCGCGAAACCGCTCCGGCGTCACGTAGATGAACTCACCATGCCCGTCCTGGATGCGCGTCTCCGTATCTCGGGACTCGCGCGCGGACTGGTTGGAATGGATGGCGAGCGTCTCGATGCCCTGCGCATTGAGCTTGTCCGCCTGATCCTTCATCAATGCGATCAGCGGGGTGACGACGAGCGTGACGCCCGGCATCGCCAGCGCCGCAAACTGATACACGAGAGATTTTCCACTGCCGGTCGGCATGACGACCACGGCGTCACGCCCGTGCAGGACCGCCTCGATCGGTGCCCATTGCCCGTGCTGAAAGTCATCGTGGCCGAACCGCTGGCGCAGCAGTTCACGGGCGCGGGCGGGCGAGATCGGTGCGCGCGATGCAGTGGTCGACAAGAGGGCCTGGCGTGAAAGGGATGCAGCGGAGATCGGAGGGTCAGCCATCGTGCGCGTCGTCGCCTTCCGCAGCACGCCGCAGCGCCGCAACTCCATGGGCACGCGCACGTTCCACGAGACGACCGAGCACTTCGAGGGCAAAGGAGACGTCTCCCGCACCCTCCGCGACGCGCTGGCGCACCAGCCCCTCGATCTCCTCCAGCGAGATCTCGTACTCGTGCGCCAGTTGCGCTTCCGTCCAGCCACGCCGCTGACGCATCGCTCCATGCAACTCTGCAACCACCCGCTGGATCGTGCTGCCGTCCCGCAGCAGGTCGGTTTCCGCGTCGCCGGCTTCCTCGATCATCACCAGCGTCTGCGCGATGTCCGACAGAAAACTCAGTTGGTGGTCTTCGAGTTCCGACCGCTGCAGGTGCGTGGCGAGCGGGAGCATCGGGTCGGAACGCATGCGCGCGCTGTACCGCCGCAGGACCTCCTCGACGTTCTCGCGCAGGAGCAATCCGACCTCGGCGAGTCCATGCACCCGTCCCGCACCGACGTCGGCGCGTGTCACCGCGCTGCGCGCACTGCTCTCCTCGTACACGGACCAATCGCTGGTCGCGGTAGGCAGCCACAGGGTGAACGTGGACCCACCCCCAGGGGCACTGGCGAGCGTGAGCTCGCCCTGCATGAGCCGGGCGAGACGCCGGCTGATGGCGAGCCCGAGCCCCGTCCCGCCCTGCTCACGCATCGCGCTCTGCCCGACCTGATGAAACGGCTCGAAGACCCGGGCCTGCTCGTCGAACGGGATGCCGATCCCGGTGTCCACGACCTGGATGTAGGTGTAGGCGATGCCGGGGCGCAGCTCTGCGCCGTCCGGCGGTGATGCCGCGTGACCGCACTGCACCGTGACGGTTCCACCGGCCGCGGTGAACTTCACGGCGTTCGAGAGCAGGTTCACCAGCACCTGCCGGACCCGGTGCTCGTCGCCGACGAATGGTTCACCCGGGTCGCCGGGACGCGAATCGACGAGGCGTACGCGCCGCGCAGCCGCTTGCGGGCGCACGAGATCGAGCGCCGTGGCGATGAGCCCTCCGGTGAGCCCCGGTTCGTGAGCGACGTGGATGCCACCCGCTTCGATGCGCGCCAGGTCCAGCACGTCGTCCACGAGCCCGCGCAGATGCTCACTCGATGCAGCGATCCGTGCGAGATAGTCGCGCTGCTGTGCGCTGACGGCGCCGGCGATGCCGATCTCGATGAGCTGCGTGTAGCCGACGATGGCGTTGATGGGTGTGCGAATCTCGTGCGACATCGTGGCGAGGAATTCAGACTTCGCGCGATTGGCGGCGTCGGCTTCCCGGCGCGCGTATTCAGCGGCGCGCCGTGCGATTTCTGCGTCCCCGCGCAGCGCGCGCTCGGCATCGTGCAGGCGCGCGCGTTCGAAGTCGAAGGCGTGCAGCGCCTTCGCCTGGCTCACCAGCAGCAGGACGAATGCGACGACGAGCGTCACCGTGAGCAGTGACAGACCGAACGCGTCATCGACGAGCGCGCGCTCCTTTGCCTGGAGCAGCACCCAGCCGAGCACTGGCGGGATGATGATCGCCGCTGGCATGAGCCGTCGAAGCAGGCGACCGCCCGTGCTCCCGCTCGTGATGATGTCCGCCACCCCGCGGTTGGGCTCGAGAAAGAGCAACCCGATGGCGACCACGGCCACCGCGACGGCGGTGGAGATCGCCATGCCGCTGACGTGACTCAATCCGTACAGCACCCGCGCGCCGTAACCATGTCCTACGAGCGCGGCGAGCGCGATGACCAGCGCCGCGGCCGCTCCCTGTCCGGCCAGCCGTCGCGTCCACGGGTGCTCACGTCCGGCGGCCAGCAGCGAGCCGCCAAGCAGCGCCAGCGCGAGTGCCGAATTCGGAGCCGGCCGCTGCGTCCACCACGATTGCGGAAGTTCCTCTGCACCCTCGGCAGGTAGCGTGAGCACGCCCAGTTCCCGCGCGGCCTGTTCGACCAGCACCACGATGCCGAGGATGAGGCACGTGAGCGCCGCGAAGCGCGCGCCGACCAGCAGCGATGCCATCGCGCTCGGGGAAGGCACGCGCGACGTTCCGCCGGCGCGAGTGCGAGTCGGTGAACGCCCGCTAAGTTGAATCTGCGAGCGACGGTACCAGAGCAGCAGCAGCAGCGAGAGTCCGCTCAGGAGCAGGCCGAACGCGGTGGGCGGAACGAGCAGCAGCAGTTCCGCGCCGTCGATCAGCGTGGGCCGCGAACTCAGCGCGCCGCGGACCAGCATGCCAAGGCCGAACAGCATGGCGACGATCGCGCTCACCAAGGGAACGCGCGTGGTTGCAGCGGTCGTTGAGCTTCGACGCTCGGCACGTGGAGACGTGAGATCGAGCATACGTGGGGTCCGGAGCATGGCACGTGCCGTACGCCGCCCGACTGATCCGAACGCATTCATCAGGACAGGACAGGACGCATGGAGGCTCGAATCGAGAATCGAATGGAGTATCGCGACGCCATACATGCGGATGCGCCGCTGCTCGCCACGATCAACCAGCGGCTGATCGATGACGAGTGGGGCGGCGGCGGCATGTCACGCGAGCGGCTCGAACAGCGCATTCACGGGTGGATCGACGACGATGACTACCGTGCCCTGCTCTTTCGCGAGGCCGACAGCGACGTCGCGTACGCACTCGTGAGCCTCGACGATGACTCCGCGTACATCCGGCACTTCTTCGTCATGGACGAGCATCGTGGCGGCGGTGCGGGACGGCGCGCGCTCGACCTGCTCATGCGCGACATCATCCCGCAAACGGCGCGAGTCACGCTCGACGTGCTCTCGTCCAACACCGGCGGACATGCATTCTGGCGATCGATGGGCTTCACCGACTACTCGGTGCGGATGGAGCGTCCACCCCGTCTCCCGACACCAGCGTAGCCACGCCGCGCGCGCCCGGGAGGTGACGGCTGGCAATCACGATCGCGACCGTGAGCGGCACGGCCAGCAGTGCACCGACGGGGCCCCACATCCATCCCCAGAAGACGACCGAGACGAGGACGCCGACGGGCGAGATCTGCATCAGCTTCCCCTCCAGTCGCGGATCCAGCACGTTGCCGAGCAGGATCTGCAGGGATGCGATCACGAGGAAGACGACCGCGGCTTTCGATGGCCCGCCATCGGCGAGCGCCATGAGCACCGGGGGTGCGATCGCCAGGAGCGAACCGACGGTCGGCACGTATTCGAACAGGAACGCGATGAGTCCCCACACCCACGCGAGCGGCACACCGAGCGCGAGTGAGGCGAGTGCCGTGGCCGTGCCCGTGATCGCACTCGTGAGTGACTTCACCCACACATAGCGTCGAAACGCCGGCGCCATGTCGTCGACTGCGCGCAACACCTCCCGTCCTCCGCCGTTGCTGCCGAGCGACGCCACGCGACGCCGCCCGACCTCGACTTCGGCGAGCATCAGCGCCGCGAGAGCGAGCGCCAGCACGAGCCCCCCGAGACCTTCGACCGTCGCGCCGACGAACCCACGCGCCGCACCTGCACCTGCTCCCGCACCTGCACTCGCTCCACCCGATGCTTCAGGCGACTTGTTCGATGAGGACAGCGATGGGAGCGGCAAGTCGAATCCCTTCGCCGCAGCCGTCGACCGGAGCGTCTCGACCTGGCTTTCGATGGCGGGACGACGCTCCTGGAATTCGGAGGCGACGGTGCGAATCGCCAGTGCGGCCACGCTGCCCACCGCTCCGACGACCGCGAGCATCGCCAGCATGGTGAGCACGAGCGCGAGCCACTGCAGGCGGCGATGCAGCACTGACTGCAGCCACGTCTGCATCGGCCTCGCAACGACGGCGAGGAAGAGGCCCGCGATGATCGGAACGACGATGATGGCAGCGGCGCGGAGCGCCGCGAGCGCCACGATGCCACCGACAATCAGGACGAAGACTTTTGGCAGCGGTTTCACCCGTTAGCGCTCGGTGCCGATGAGTTCCGGGTAGAGCGAGCTTCGGCTCAGGTCGCCCGAACTCGTGCTCTGCACGTCGAGCCGCGCGATGACATCGTCCGTGATCGTGATCGCCGGGCTCACCCACGCGCGATTTGTGGCGAGCGCACGAATCCGCACCACCAGCTGATTCCCGAGCTGCAGGTCGGACGAGGTCAGCCGAAGTGCGGTCATCGATCCGCCGTTCACGTTTCCAAGCCGCCGCCCGGACGCACCGGGCGACGGAACCGAGTACACGATCACGTCGAAATATCCGCGGTTGTCCACGAGCATCCGCGTCTCGCGCGGAGGCGGGCCAGGACGACCGCGGCTGCAGCCGACACCGAAGACGGCTGTCAGTGCAACGGCGAGGGCGAGCAGGGGGACCAGGCCCAGTCGCCTGCCCAAGATCGATTGTGTGCGCTGCATACAGCCCCCCGAATGTGACGATGACGTCGTGCTTCGGCGTCCCACACCGGGAGTCTGCAAGTTTTCGGCTACACTCCGGCAGCCTTCGGCTCGGCGATGTCGAACAGGCCTTTGTGCGCACGCGGCTCGCACCTCCAGTACTGGTGTGGCGCGTGCGCCTTTGCGCCAAGCTCGGCGGCGGCATGCCACGGCCATCGCGGGTCGTACAGGATGGCGCGTGCAATCGCCACCGCATCGGCCTCACCGTTCGCGATGACGGATTCGGCGTGCGAGGGTTCCGTGATGAGCCCGACGGCAATCGTCGGCAGGCCCGTGTCGGCCTTCACGCGCGCGGCGAACGGCACCTGATAGCCGGGCCCGATCGTGATGGACTGCGCAGGTGACAATCCGCCACTGCTCACGTGGATGGCCGCGCATCCGCGCGCGCCCAGCTCCTTCGCGAACGCAACGGTACTGTCGAGGTCCCATCCACCCGGTATCCAGTCCGTGGCGGAGACGCGCATCCACACCGGCCGATCGGCCGGAAACGCCCCACGAATGGCGTCGAACACCTCAAGCGGGAATCGCATGCGGTTCTCGAGGCTGCCACCGTACGCGTCGTCGCGGGTGTTGGACAGCGGGGAGAGGAACTGATGCAGCAGGTAGCCGTGCGCGCCATGCACCTCGATGCCGTCGATACCCAGCCGCGCGGCGCGGCGCGTCGCGCGCACGAAATCGTCGATCACCTTCTCCATCCCCGCGCGATCCAGCGCCGTTGGGACGTCGTTCCCGCCGGCGAACGGAATCGCGGACGGTGCGACCGTCTGCCATCCGAGTGCGTCGTGCGGTGCCACCTGTCGCCCGCCTTCCCACGGCGGACGCACGGACGCCTTGCGACCCGCATGCGCGAGCTGCACGGCGACGGGCATCGGGGAGTAGGTGCGAATCGTGGAGAGCACGCGCGCGAGCGCTGCCTCGTTGCGGTCCGAGTACAGCCCCAGGTCGACCGCCGAAATGCGGGCCTCGCGCGACACGCCGGTGGCCTCGATGATCAGCAGCCCGGCCCCGGACAACGACAGCCCGCCCAGATGCATGGTGTGCCAGTCGGTCGCCGAGCCATCGTCGGCGGAGTACTGGCACATCGGCGCGATGACGATGCGATTCGGCAGTCGAAGTGCGCCGATCTGCAGTGGTTCGAACAGGCTGGACATTACGGACACGGTGCGGGAGTGGAGGGCGACGCGGCGTTCGCCGTCGTGCACAATCGGCGCCCGATGCTGGCTGCCCCAAATGTAGCAACGTCAGCGGTGCCACCGATCTCGTGCATTCGTGTCGGACGCGGTGGTCTGCCGGGTGCGACGCTGCTGTTACACTGGCCACATGCCCGGTACCGGCGCCTCGCCGGTAGCTTGCACGCTCGAGTCGAGAGTACGACGCGCAATCGCGCACGCCGTTCACCGCCCGCCCGGGAGCTGTCATGCCGTTCGTCACCACGTCGAGTGCACCTGTCACCGACCTTCACTACATCGACATCGGAAGCGGGACACCCGTCGTGATGATTCACGGCTGGCCGCTCAGCCATCGCATGTGGGAGAGCCAGATCAACGCACTCGTCGACGCGGGCTACCGGTGCATCGCGTACGATCGCCGTGGCTTCGGCGAGTCCGGCAAGCCGGCCGGCGGGTACGACTACGACACGTTCGCCGCCGACCTGAATGACCTGATGCAGAAGCTCGACCTGCGTGACGCCGTGCTCGCGGGCTTTTCGATGGGTGGCGGCGAGGTGGCGCGGTACATCGGGCGCTACGGAACCGAGCGCGTCTCGAAGACGATGCTGCTGGGTGCCGTGCCACCATTCCTGCTCAAGACGGCCGACAATCCGCACGGCGCAGACCAGTCGCTGTTTGACGGCATGCTGCAAGGCGTGAAGACCGATCGCGTCGGCTTCCTCGACGGGTTCTTCCCGAATTTCTACAACAGCGACAAGAAGTACGAGGGTGTCAGCGCGGACCTGATTCCCTACAGCAAGTCGATCGCCTGGGTAGCGTCGCCGGTCGGCACGCAGCAATGCATCGTCGCATTCGGCACGACGGACTTCCGCGGTGATCTCGCGAAGTTCGACGTGCCGACGCTCGTGGTGCACGGCGACGAGGATCGCATCGTGCCGATCGACATCTCGGGGCGCATGTCGGCGGCCGCGATCAAGGGCAGCCGGCTCGAAGTCCTCAAGGGAGCGCCGCACGGCTTCGCGGCCACGCACGCGGCCCGCCTCAACGAGCTGATGCTCGACTTCCTGAAGTAGAGAAGGAGAGAAGAAGAGAGGGAGAGAGGGAGAGAGGGAGCGATATGGTGATGGGCTGCCGCTCGTCGTGATGCGTGCTGTTACAGCAGGCCCGCCGGGCCGGCGAGGATCATGGCGATTCGCTGCTGCACCGACGCCAGCCCCGGCGACACCGCCGACGGTGCGCGCAGGTGCTCCGGGAATTCACGACCGGAAATGATGCAGCGAATGGCTTCGGCGACGAGTTCGTCGGCGGCGTAGGCAGAAACGCTCGCCGTCTCGGTGGCAGGGGCCGGAATTGCAGTCAGCATGGAGGTCTCCGATAAGGGTTGTACGCAGTATCGGAGACCTCGACACCCCTCACATGGGTCGAGTGACTCGTTTTCGCATGAGGCGCGACACAGAATGACCTCGTGTCGGACGCCCACGCGTTGGACGCCCTCGCGCTGGACGCCGCCCTCGCGTCACGCGGCGAGCTTCCCCGCGAACTCCACGAGTCGGCGCGCCTGGAAGCGGATGGCTGCCTTCGCCTCGTCGGTCATCGCGTCCGCGCCCGCGGTGACGCTGGTGCCGTACGGATTGCCACCGGCAGAGAAGATCGACGGATCGGTGTAGCCGGGCGGGATGATGATGGCGCCCCAGTGCATCATGGTCGTGTAGAGGCCAAGCAGTGTGGACTCCTGGCCGCCATGGGTGTTCGACGCACTGGTCATCGCGCTCACCGCCTTGTTGGCGAGCACACCGCGCTGCCACAGCGGGCCGAGCGTATCGATGAAGGCGCGCAGCTGGCTCGCGCTCACACCGTAGCGCGTGGGTGCACTGAAGAGGTAGGCGTTCGCCCACTCCATGTCGCCATCCGTCGGCGCGGGAATGTGCTTCGAGCGCTCCTGCTCGGCCTTCCACGCCTCCTGGCCGGCTACGACGTCCGCCGGCGCAGTCTCGCGCACACGCAGCAACCGGGTTTCGGCGCCCGCCTCACGCGCGGCCTCGTCGGCACATGTAGCCATCTGGTGGTTCGTGCCGTACGTGCTGTAGTAGATGATGGCGAGCCGGACATTGTTCATGCGTTGTGCACCGTGTGAGAGAGGATGAGCGACAAGGTCGCGCCGCGTCGTTCGCACGATTCACACCGCATCCGCTCCACATGTGCGACGTCCCCTCAGCGACGTCCGGTCGCCGTGCTGCCTGAACCGAAGGCCGCGATCGTCGCTCCGATCGCCGGGAGCAGCAGGAACGACCACAGGCCGAACAGTCCGCGCCAGGTGTCCCCTGCGTCCCACGCCGCCGGGGTGATCATCGCGGCGATGCTCCCGATCACCAGCGCGATGATGTGCCCGATCACACCGCCCCAGAAGGCACGGCGCATTCGCGGCGTGCGCCGCCGCAGGCGGTGGCCCGCCCAGAGCAGCAGCACCGGCACGATGAACACCCCCAGCAGCATCGCCATGAGGTCGGCCGTCACGCGTCACTCTCCGCGGCCGCCGCGCCGCGCGTCTGACGCAGTCGCGGCACGAGCCAGAGCCAGTAGCCGGTCAGCAGCGTGACGAGCAGGGCGATTGCCCCGCCATCGCTGAGGAGGATCCAGCCGTCGCCGAAGGCTTCGCCCGAATGCAGCTTCTCGAAGAACACGTCGCCGCGCGGTCCCGTGTGCAGCACGCGGCCGCTCGTGAGATCCACCGTGACCTCCGTCGAGGCCGCGTCGCGCATGCGCACCTTCACGAAGCCGTTCCGCGGGCGCACGTCCATGCGGTCGATGCTCGTGCGCGCAACGCTGGTATCCTGGACGGTCACCGCGGCCAGTGCGATCGCCGCCAGGCTGTCCAGCGGCAGCGCGGCGCGAAACGGCGCCAGCGGCTCGTGCGCCACGTCCGGCATGAGGCCGAGCGCACGCTTGTGATTGAGCAGGATGCCCGTCACCCCGATGACGAGCAGCGCGACCGTGAAGATCACGCCGATCCAGAGATGGATGTAGAACGCCGCGCGCGAGGCCTGTCGCCGGCCGCGGACGGGCGGATGAGTTGGTTGGTGCATCCCGCCAATATGGGCCGGCACCACCCCGCAGGACATCCTGCAGGACGGGGCGATGGGGCGTTCGCGGGTGTGGCATTCTGACCCCCGTCCCGCCCTCGCCCTCGAGCGTGACACTCGGCCACATCCATTCCGGCTTTGGCACGGTGGCATCCCCTGTGCGAAAGTGCCGGGACACATGGCCGAGACCAAGCAACCGACCGATTTTCCGGTGTACTCCCCAGAGGGCACCACCAACGACCGCACAGGTTCGCTGGAAGGGCGCGAGCGCCTCGACGCACGACGTCGGGCGGCCACGCGGGAAACGCAACGCGCCGCTGGGCTCGAGCCGCTCCGCGGGACGTACACCGGCCGGGCACGCGCCAGCGTCGCGGCGCGCGCGTTCGCCGCCCTCGCCGACAACGTGCGCGACTACGCGATCTTCCTGATGAACCCGCACGGCGTCATCTCGTTCTGGGGTGAGGGCGCGCGCCTCACGAAATGGTGGACGCGGGACGAGGCGGAGGGCGGGCACCTGCGCCTGCTGTATCCGGACGGCGGCGCGGAGGATGGGACCGCGGAAGAGCACCTGCGCCAGGCGGCCGAATCGGGCGAGTACACCGGCGAGGGACGCCGGGTGCGCAGCGACGATTCCACGTTCTGGGCCGGCGTGACGCTCACGGCGCTGCGCGACACCAGCGGCAACCTGCTCGGCTTCGCCAAGGTCACGCGCGACCTGACCGCACGCCGGGCCGCGGATGCGCTGCTGCAGTCGGCGGCGGAGGCCGCCGAGGGTGCGCGCGTCGCGGCGGAGGCGGCCAACGCCGTCAAGAGCGGGTTCCTGGCGACCATCAGCCACGAGATCCGCACGCCGGTGAATGCCATCCTCGGCTATCACCAGCTGCTGGAGCTGGAGATCGACGGGCCGCTGGTGGATCGCCAGCGTGAGCACGTGCGCCGCGCCTCGGCGAGCGGCCGGCACCTGCTCACGCTCATCACCGACGTGCTGGACTTCGCGCGCATCGATTCCGGACACGCCGGCGTGCAGACGCGCGCGTTCCGTGTAGGCGACGTCGTGCGGAGTGCGTTGGCGCTCGTCACGCCACAGGCCGCGGAGCGCGAGGTCGAGCTCGTCGACTCGGTGAGTGGATTTGCGCGGGGGCTGGCCGCGTGGGGTGACGATACGAGCACACGGCAGATCCTGGCCAACCTGCTATCCAATGCCGTGAAGTTCACGCCGTCCGAGTCGGATCGGCGCGGGCGCGTCGTGATCAGCGCCGGGATGGCGGACACACCATCGCCGGAGACGCAACTCAGCGGTCCGGGGCCATGGGTGTACATGCGCATCGAGGACAACGGCGTCGGGATTCCCGGCGAACGACTCGACGCCATGTTCGAGCCGTTCGTGCAGGGCGACATGACACTCACGCGGCAGCCGGGTGGCACCGGGCTTGGGCTCGCGATCAGCCGGCGGCTCGCACGCCTGATGAATGGCGACGTGTCGGCGCACAGCCGCGAAGGCGAAGGCTCCGAGTTTTTCGTCTGGCTGCCAGGGGCGCCACTCGAGGCGATGGCCGCCGGTGGGCTCGAGGGCAGCGGCCCCGGATCGAATGAAGCGGAGGCTGCGGCGCCGTTCTCACCGCCCGCACTCGTTGCCGGGTCCGGGAACCTCAGCGAGATCGGCGGTGCCGTCCTCGCCGATCTCGAACGCGTGCTGCATGCGTACGTTGCTCGGCTGCGCAGCGATCCGGGGGTGCCGGGTGCGCGCGCGCTCGACGAACCGCAGCTGCAGGATCATCTCGCGACGTTTCTCGCGGACCTCGCGAGCACGCTCACGACGATCGACGTGGCTGCCGGGGAGTTCGATCACGCGGTACGGGATGGCACGGCGATCCAGCGCATCGTCGCGTCGCGACACGGGGCACAGCGGGCACGCCTGGGCTGGAAACTCGACGAAGTACGTCGCGAGTTCGAGATCCTTCGCGAGGAGCTGCAGGCGGCGGTGGCGCGTCGCGCGCCGCACGCACTCGCGGGGCCGGTGGACGGGCGTCAGCTCGCGGCGGCGCGCGCCGCAGAGCTGCTCGATCACTTCGTCGGCGTATCGGAGCGCATCAGTCTCGCGTCGCACGCGCAGTTGACGGAGCAGGCCGACAACACCGCGCGCTCCTCCGAAGAGATCACGTCGTAGATGAAGGTCCGGCTTTCGCCCGACCTTCGTCAGGTCTCCGTCAGCCCGTCGTCAGGACTTTCTCAGCTTGTCCCGGTGGCGAGTTCCCGGATGCGCTCTCCGCGGGCATTCGTCGAATGCGCCTGCTTCTCGAGCGCGTGCGCCGTCACCTCGTCGCCCGTGGCGCGCGCGTGCGCCGCGATGTGCCGCAGCAGCATCACGCGCTCCTCGATGCTCCGCACGCTGTTCCACAGCGCATCCTCGATTGCCGTCGCGCCCGTGGCGAGCAGCGACTCCACGGTGTACGCATGGCCGGTGTGACAGCGGAAGCGGACGAATCCCTCCTCGTTCAGCTGCAGCAGTACACCGTGACATTCGGGGCACGTGTAGGGCGACGCGGGCCCGAGGCTCATCACGCCGGCATTCATCGCGTTCTCGCCCAGCGCGATACGCGTTTCGATCTCGACATGCTTCCGGGCCTCGGGCACGGGGGCGTCGATCATGATCGGCTCCTGAACGAGTTGAACCAGCAGCGCCGGCAGGTCGTGACGCCGGACGACATGGTGCGGCGTGACCATGCGCATCGCATTGCGCGGCATGTCTCCGTGCACGGCGTCGTCCGGGTCCTGCACGATGCACGTCCCGCCACACAAACGTACGGCGTGCAGCCCGGCCGATCCGTCGTGCAGCATGCCGGTGAGCACCACAGCGATCACGCGTTGTCCGTAGGCGAGCGCCACCGAGCGAAAGAGCGGGTCGATCGCCGGCCGCGTGTGGTTCTCGCGCGGTCCGCGCGTCACGTGCATTCGCCCGCCGGAGACGACGAGATGGTGATCCGGGCGCGCCACATACACATGTCCCGGACGCACGGTCTCGCCATCCTCGCCGTGCTCGACCGGCAGCCGGGATTTGCGCTGCAGCACCTGCGGTAGCAGGCCGCGACCCACCGGCGACGTGTGCACCACGACGAGGAGGGCGGCTGTCAGGTCAGGCGGCAGTTCCGCGAGCAGGTCGGAGACCGCCTCGACACCACCCGCGGAGGCACCGACGACGATGATGTCCCGACGGGGTCCGTTCTTCGCGAGAGGGGTCATGCATCGCTTGCGGGCATGTCGCGTGCCCGGTCCTCCGCGAGCGGCAGCACGAGGGTGAACGTCGACCCGACGCCCTCCGCGCTCTCGACCGTGATGTCACCCCCCATGCGTCGCGCCAGGTCCATGCTGGTCGCCAGTCCGAGTCCGACCCCGGCATCCCGTGCGGTACTGTCACCGGCACGCCGCCCCAACTGCACGAAGGGCTCGAAGATCCGCCCCATCTGATCGCGCGGGATTCCGTGCCCCGTGTCGCGGACCTGCATCGCGACATGATCATCTGACTGGAACGCATCGACTCGCACTTCGCCATCGACATCGGTGAACTTGATCGCATTCGTCACGAGGTTCACCAGGATCTGCATGAGCCGGTCGCGGTCCGCACGCACGAGCACGCGCTCGGCATCACTCGCCGGCAACACGTGACAGGTGAAACGCTGCCGCTTCTGCTCTGCCTGCCCCGCGGTGAGCAGCTGCAGGCGGTTGCACACCTCGCCCAGCGGCACACTGTCGAGATGGAGGCGGCTGAGCCCAGACTCCGCGTGCGCGGCATCGAGAATGTCGCCGACGAGTGTGAACAGATGCTCGCGCGCGACATCCATCCGTTCGAGCGCCTTGGCCTGCTCGGTGGTGAGCGACCCGAGCAGCCCGTCCTTGAGCAAGGCCGTATACCCTCCGATGGCAGCCAGCGGCGTACGCAGATCATGAGACGCCGCTGCGAGGATGCGACCCTTCGCCTTGGTCGCGTCCTCCGCCGTGTGCCAGGCCGCTTCGGCCAGGTCGCGCGCATGCTCCGCTTCGAGTCGCGCCGACCGCTCCGCCGCCTCGGCCTCGGCCTGGGCCATGACGAACTCCGTCACGTCGGTGTTCACCCCCACCCACTCGATGATGCTCCCCTCGGGCCCCCGCACCGGGGCGGCACGCATGAGCATGTGCCGCCACTCCTTCTGTCCATCATGCAGGTGTTGCACGCGCGCCGTGTGCTCGAACACGTGCTCGGAAGCCAGCGCCTCGTGCAGACGCTGCACCGACTGCTCGCGATCATCCGGATGCAGTGCGTTGCACCAGCCCAATCCGTCGTGCTTGTGCATCTGCGCGAAGGTCTGCCCCGTGAACGTCATCCACGCGGGCTGCAGATCCGCCATGCGGCCGGTGGTGTCCATGCTCCACACCACGTGACCGGTCACCGAGACGAGCGCACGGAACCGCGCGTCGTGCAGCGCGAGGCGCTCGGCCAGGGGGCGATGCGAGCGCGGGACTGCCATCACCAGGCCCGCCCGCTGGCGTCCGAGCTGTTGCGCCAGCTCGACTGCGGCAGCCGCCCGGTCGATCGCCGTGCGCAGCAGACCGAACCGCTCGGCCGACGGCAGGCCGTTCACGCTCGGGTCGCCGCCGGTATTCCCGTTCTCGCCCTGCTGGTCCGTCGGCACGCGGGATGGCATGAAGCCGGTCTCGAAGCCGTCGCGTCACGCGCACGGCAGGTGGGTCAGTCGCGAGCGGTGCTGTCCGCTTCTTCGATCATGAGCAGTACGCCCTGCACACTGTCGTTCTGGCGAAGCGGCAACGTCGTCACGTTGCACCGCATCGGCTTGCCGCGCCGGTTCGTGCCTTCCACTACGAGATGCTCGCCTTCGGATTCACCGTTCAGGCAGGCTCGGATGGGCACGTGTAAAGTCTCGACGGGCAGTCCGATGTCAAGAGTGAAGAAACTTCGATCCATCACTTCCTCGGAACGCAGGCCCCAGAAATCCGTCGACATCGCGTTCCATGCCGTGACGCGCAATTCGCGATCGAGCGCGATCACGCCGCCTCGCAAGCTCGCCAGGATGGAGCGCAGGAACGCCGTCACCTGATCCAGCTCGTCCTCCCGACTGCGCATCGCATCGTTGAGAGTCTGCAGCTCCTCGTTCGTGCTCTGCAGCTCCTCGTTCATGGTTTCGAGTTCCTCGTTCGTGCTCTGCAGCTCCTCGTTGGTGGTTTCGAGCTCTTCCACCGCGCTCTGCAGCTCCTCGTTCGTGGTCTCGAGTTCCTCGTTCGTGCTCTGCAGCTCCTCATATGCCGTCTCGAGTTCCTGATTGGCGTGCTCGAGTTCACGCTGCAGCCGCGAGTACCGGGTCGTGTCCACGAAGCTGATCGCGATCCCGTGCAGGAAGCCGACCTCGTCCGTCAAAGGGACGAACAGCACGTCGCAGGTACCGCCCGAGCTGTGCGGTGCACCCCACGCGACTCCCGTCACGGTGATCGCGCGCTGGGTGCGGTAGAGCTCATCGAGCCGCGACCGGAGCTCGAGTGGCCGGTACGAGAGTTCGAGGTCCTGCAGCGGGCGCCCGAGGTCGGTGGGGACGAGCTGGAACAGCGTGCGCGCCTGCTCGTTGGCGAGCACCACCGCACCATCATTGTCCACCACGATCTGCGCGACCGGACTCGTTTCGAAGGCGGCATCGCGCGCCGGAGCCGTCGCCGACGGATCGACCGGCGCACTGCCGCGGTGGTGATCGCCCGACACCGCGAACATGCGGTCGCGCAGCAGCGGTGAAGCCACGCGCGAGAAGAAACGCCGCTTGAGATCGATCGGGGTGAAGAGCGATGAGCGCGACAGCAGCGTTTCCGCGCGCCCGAGGAACAGCGTGCCCGTGTCGTTCAGCGCGAGTGCGAACCGGTTGAGGATCCGGCTCTGCATCTCGGCATTGAAGTACATGAGGACATTTCGGCAGGCGAGGATGTCGATGCGCGAGATCGGCGCGTCGTACATGAGGTCATGCCGGCCGAAGATCAGCGCCCGACGCAAGTCCGCGCGAAACGTGTAGCGACCGTCGCGCGTGCGCTCGAAATACCGCTCGCGCAGCGCCGGCGTCAGCTCGTCGAGGTGACGCTCCTCGTACGTCCCCTGTCGTGCCTGCGCGAGAGTCGCATCGTCGGCATCGGTGGCGTAGATCTTCACCCGGTTGCGGAACGCCTCCACGCCCATGGCCTCCGCCAGCACGATCGCCAGCGAATAGGCCTCCTCACCCGACGCACACCCCGCGCTCCACACCCGCACGCGATCGTTCTCGCCCTTGCGATCGAGCATCGGCAGGATCACCTGCGCGGTGAGCTCGGTCCACGCCTCGGGGTCGCGAAAGAACCGTGTCACGTTGATCAGGAGCTCGTTGAACAGCTCCTTGAACTCGTCGGGATGTACCTCGAGATACTCGATGAACGACTGGTAGTCGGCCACCCCGAGCGTCGACATGCGCTTGTCGATGCGGCGCATGAGGCTCGCCGGCTTGTATCCCGTGAGATCGAGCCCGCGACTGCGACGGAGATAGGTGAGCAGCGCGTCGAACGCCGCCTTCTGCTCCGCCTTCACCTCCGGCTTGTGCCGTACGCTCGACCGCGCGCCTGCTTCGGCGTCCTGCTCCACATCCGGCTCTATTTCCGGCTCGTCGTGGTCGGTATCCTGCTCGGCGATCTGCTCGGTATCCTGTTCGGCGCTGTGCGCCGCTAGCGCCGCGCCATCGACAGGCGCGACCAGTTCGTCACTGCTTTCATCAGTCGTTTGCGGAGTACGCAAAAACGCGTCGGTCATTCGAAGAGGAGGGCTATCCAACGGCGATGAGGCGCAGACGCGAAGTGTGCGCCAGCATGCGGACTGTGACTGCCGAACTCACGAGTCTGGCAACAGGAATGTCCCGGTAACTGGGCGGTTGCGCAAGTGCGCAATGTTACGAGTGTGGCAGCACCGAACATCCGTGTCGGGATTATGCACGGCACTCGCGCCATGGAACCGTTCTCACGGGCGTGAGCGGGCACGGGGATGACGGCAGACTGTTCAGCCAAGTGCGCACGTGCAGTCGAACTGCAGTCGCCACGGCCGTACCGTACAGCTCGACGGTCAGCTCGTCCGTGGCACCCCGAGCGGCGCCCGCGATACAGGGGCCGCCGGGCTCCACGACTCCGAAAAGCGCGGCAGCGCAATGGTGAATACGCTGCCGGCGCCCACCACGCTCGAGAGTGTCAGGTCACCACCCATCCCGCGCGCCAGATCGCGGCTGATGGCCAGGCCGAGTCCGGTTCCTCCATTTGGACGGACGAGCCCACTGTCGACCTGCACGAACGGCTCGAACACCGCGTCGACCTTGTCGGCGGGAATGCCGGATCCTGTGTCGGCAACCTCGATGTGCACCCAGTGTTCGGATGGCCCGGCTCCACAGCGGACCTCGACGAGCCCCGGCCACCCGTCGCGCACCCCGGTGAACTTGATGGAGTTCGACAGGAGGTTGAGCAGGATCTGCTGCAGCTTCTCCCGGTCCGCCAGCACGACGATGTCACGATCGCAGTGTGACGACGAGAAACGGAGACCTTTCGCGCGCAGCTGTGGCATGATCAGCATCTCGGCGGCAACCACGGCCTCCGCAACGCGCACCGGTGTCAGGTCGTACGAGACAGCACCCGATTCCAGGCGCGTGTAGTTCAGCACCTCGTTGATCAGCGAGAGAAGATGCCGCTGACTCTTCTGGATCCGCAGCAGATCTTCGCGCTGCTGTGCGGTGACCGGGCCACGAATGCCCAGCTCGATCAGCTCCGCGTACCCGCCGATGGCATTGAGTGGAGTGCGCAGCTCATGCGACATGACCGCGAGGAACTCGCTCTTCGCGCGGTTCGCGGCTTCGGCATCGGCGCGCGCGGCCTCGGCCTCCGCGCGCGCCTGTCGCTCCGCCGCAAGGATCTGCTCGCGCTCCTGGTTGCGCTCGCGCTCCGTCGTCACGTCGCGGAAGATCGCGGCCACCCCCCCGGGAATCGGATAGTTGGCCGCGCGGATCCACCGGTCGATGGGGCTCAGGAAGAACTCGTATTCCACACGCCGCTGCTCGCGCATCGCCGTGATGGCCGAGTCGTAGCTCGGGCCATCCCTCGCCTCCGGAAACACGTCCCACACTTCACGTCCCAGCAGCTCTGCGCTCGAGTAGCCGAGCAGTGCCTCGGCCTGCCGGTTCACGTACGTGTAGCGCAACCCGGTGTCGAATGCCGCGAACGCATCGCTCATGGCCTCCAGCAGTGCAGCGCGCAGTGCCGACTCCTCACGTTCCGCAGCGAGCAGGCGCGCCTCCTCGGATTCCGCACGACGCCGGGCACTGTCGTCGAGACAGACACACACGCCGTGATCGCGGGAGCCGTCGAGCATCGCGCTGGTGATGGTCACCGGCACGCGACGTCCACCCTTGCCGATGTACTCCTTGGCCACCTGTCCGTGAAAGCCGTGCTCGAAGAGGTCCTGCACGGCGCGCTCGTCGAGGGCTGCGTACTCGGGTGGCGTCATGCGTCGCCAGTCGACGAGCCCGCGCGCGAGATCGTCCTGCGTGTAGCCCAGCATCGAGAGAAAGGCGTCGTTGGCCTCGAGGATGCCACCGTCGATGCTCCAGAGGAACAGGCCGACGATGCCGCTCTCGGAGACGCGGCGCAGGCGCGACTCGCTGGCACGCAGCGCATGTTCGGCGGGCGTCTGCTCGAACACCACCGCCGCCACACCGGACACGACACCGTCGGCTTCGCGCACCGGGTAATAGTTCGCGAGAAAATGCCGTGGCGCGTCGGCCAGCGTGCTGTCGGTGAACGCGGCATCCACCACAGGCACGCCCGTCTGCAGGACGTTCGTCAGCAGGCCGACCAGCAGCTCCACGCCCGCGGCCGGCAGCACGTCGCGCACGTGCCGGCCGGCATGCTGCTCGGCCGGCCACTGGTTCATGCGTGCCAGTGCTTCGTTCACCCGCACGTAGCGGAACTCACGGTCCACCAGCGCCACGCCCGCCGCACTGGTCTGGAACAGGATGTCGACGAGCGTCGAGTCGAACGCAGCACTCACGGACGCAACACTACCTTGCCGGTGGTCTTCCGCCCTTCGAGCGCCCGATGGGCACCGGGCGTGTCGTCGAGGGGGAATTCCGCGCCAATGCGCACGGTCAGTGCACCGCGCGACACCAGGTCGAACAGTTCGCCGGAGCGCCACAGCAGTTCGTCGCGTTCGCTCGCGTAGTGCGCCAGCGTCGGTCGCGTGAGGAACAGTGATCCCTTCGCGTTCAGCAGCTGCGGATCGACGGGCGCCACCGGGCCGCTGCTCTGTCCGAACAGCACCATCATGCCGCGAGGCGCCAACGCGTCGAGCCCCGGAAGAAACGTGGTCTGCCCGACGGAATCATAGATCACCGACACGCCGCGGCCGTCGGTGATGCGCATCGTCTCCGCGACGAAATCCTGCTCGCGATAGAGAATCACCGCATCGGCACCTGCCGCGCGCGCCAGTTCCGCCTTCTCCTCCGTTCCCACCGTACCGATCACGAATGCGCCACGCGACTTCGCGAGCTGCACGAGGAGCAGCCCCACACCGCCGGCCGCGGCGTGCACGAGGCACCGATCACCCGGCTTGAGGGGAAAGGTGGATGTCGTGAGATAGTGCGCCGTCATGCCCTGCAGCATGATCGCAGCGGCTTCGAGTGTGCTCACGGTGTCGGGTACGGGTACGGCGCGCGACGCCGGCACGACCACATACTCGGCGTACGATCCGAGCACGCCGGTCCACGCGACGCGATCACCGACGGCCACGTCGGCGACGTTCGCTCCGACCGCCACGACGATGCCCGCGGCCTCCTCACCGAGGGTTGTCGGCAGCGGCACCTTGTAGAGGCCCGTGCGCTTGTACACGTCGATGAAGTTCACGCCGGCCGCGTCGATCCGTACGAGCACGGCATCGGGCCCGGGTTGCGGTACGGGAATCGATTCGACGACCAGTTGATCGGCATCGCCGACCGCTTCGAGACGTACCGCGCGCATGCGCGCGCCGATTCGTGTTGGTGTCATGACGTCGCGGCCCTCGGGACCGCCTGGCGCAGGGGATCGATCATGGTACGAAGCCGGACGGCAGTGCCCCACGGGTCGCGCACGAGTGTCTCACCATCGGCATGCACCGCATCGAAGCCGGCGGACTGCAGGCTGGCGGTGGCGTCCTGCACCGAGGCCGCATCGGGCAGTTCGATCGTCCATTCGCGGAGCCGTGCATCTTCGGCGGTGGGCGGCACCGCGGTCGCGCCGGCCCAGGTGTTGGTGCCGAGATGGTGGTGATAGCCGCCCGCCCCGAGAAACAGGGCACCCGGGTAGTGCCACACCATCCGGTCGAATCCGAGTGCGTCGGAGAAGAAGCGGGCGGCGGCGGTGAGGTCGCCTACGTGCAGATGCACGTGGCCGATCCGTGTGCCGGCCGGCATCCCGGCCCACGCCGTGTCCCCGGCCGCCTGTACGAGCGAGGCGGCATCGATCGGGTCGCTGGCCATCATCAGCTCGCGCCCGGTGCGCGTCCACTTCTCGCGGGGCCGGTCGACATACACTTCGATGCCCAGACCGTCCGGGTCCTGCAGGTAGAACGCTTCGCTCACCAGATGATCGGCGGCACCGGCGCGCACCTCCCGCGCCGCGAGGTGCTGCACGAACCGGCCGAGCGCCGGGCGGTCCGGGAGCAGGATCGCGAAATGGTAGAGGCCGAGTCGCCCGCGCGGCACCATGGGCCGGGCGTCGGGCAGCTCGTGCAGCACGACGAGGGCCGTGGTGTCGCCCTGGGCCGCGAGCGTGGCATGCGCCTCACCGCGTTCGACGAGGCGCAGCCCGAGGATTTCCTCGTAGTACGGCAGCGAGCGCGCGAGGGACGCGATCTGCAGGTGCACCGCGCCGAGGCGTGTCGATTGAGGCAGCCGATACCCGGTCGGCGGTTCGCCGTAACTGCCGGGCTCGGCTGGAGTGGCGCTCGAGGGATCGAACGGCCAGGTCATGAGGAACTCCGGAAAGGAGAATGCCAGTGCGGGTAGTGCCAATGCGGTAGCCAGTGCGGGTTTTGCAAACTACTGCGCTGGAGCGAGAGCAATTCTTGCGCTCAGCGTTGGCATGACCGAGACCACACACCCGACCGACCCGACCGACGACATGCAGGACGACATGCAGGACGACATGCAGGACGACATGCAGGCAGACCTGCAGGCAGACATGCAGGCAGACATGCAGCACGATGCCCCCGACGACGGGGTACGCCTGGAGATCACCGGGTCACGTGACGACGACCGGATCCCCGCGATTCTCATGATGCCGCCGGCCGCGCTGGCACCGCCGGCCGCAGCCGACGAGACGGGACATCGCTGGCCGGCAGCGCTGCTGCTGCACGGGCTGAGCTCGGACAAGGAGCGGATGGCTCGTTCGGTCGGCCGCACGCTTCGCGCGATGGGCGTGGCGACCCTGGCGATCGACCTGCCGCTGCACGGCGAGCGCCGGGACGCAGACAGTGACCGCGGCGCGCGTAACCCGCTGGCACTGGCCGGCGCATGGCGCCGGGCGCAGCGGGAGGCGCACGCCGCACTCGACTTCCTTGGTCGGCGGCGCGATGTCGATGCCGGGCGGATCGGACTGGTCGGCTACTCGATGGGCTCATTCCTCGGCCTGCTGGTGGCGAGTGCGGCGAGTCATGTGCGCGCGGTCGTGGTGGCCGCCGGCGGTGACCTGCCGACAGGGACGCCATTCGACCGGGCGATGCGCCTCATCGCCGACCCTCTGCAGGCGGTGCAGCGCGTGGCGGGGCGGCCGCTGCTCATGGTGCATGGCCGGCACGATCGCACCGTGTTGCCGGAGCAGGCGCAGCGGCTCTTCGACGCGGCGCGCGAACCCAAGACCATGCGATGGTGGGATGCGGGCCACTATCTGCCGGATGCCGCGATCACCGATGCGTCGCGCTGGTTGTCGATGAACCTGTAGGCCAGCTTTCCGGCATGATGTCGTCGACGAGGGGTGCCAGGCACGACGCGTCGGCCGGCACGGGGCTCACGCTGCGAGCCGGGCCACGCGCCCTCGCGATGGTCCGCGAACGCGGACTGCGCTTCGACGACGTCGACGTGCTGCCCGGTGCGTCGGGCGGTGCGAAGTGGCTCGTGCTCGCGGGGCTCGACCGCTACCTGTTCGGAGAGTTCCTGCGCCCGGCCGATGGCACCGTGCGAGAGCGTCCGCTGCATGGCATCGGCTCGTCCATCGGCAGCTGGCGACTCGCATGTCTGGGCCAGCGCGATCCGCTTGCGGCGCTCGCGCGCGGCCACGACGCGTACATCTTCGACCAGCAGTACTCGCCGCGCCCCACCACGGACGAGATCACGAGCACGCTGGTGCGTGCGCTCGACAGCCTGCTCGGCACGACGGGAGTCGACGAGATCCTGTCGCATCCGTGGCTGCGCGTGCACATCATCACCGCGCAGGGACGTGGCATGGCGGCCTCGGCGCGTCGCGCCATCATCGCGGGGTCGATCGCACTGGCCGCCGCCGGCAACATGATCAGCCGCCGCACACTGGCGGCACAGTTGCGCCGATGCGTGTTCCACTCGAGCGGCGATACGACACCGTTTGCGCGCCTCGCCGATCTTCCGACCACCCACGTGCGGTTGACTCACGACAACTGTCGCGCGGCCCTGATGGCGTCGGGCTCGATTCCACTGCTCGTGCACGGAGTGCGGATCCCCGGCACCACCGGCATGCACTGGGATGGCGGCGTGCTCGATTATCACCTCGACCTCGACTTCGGCGACGGTGACGGGCTGGTGCTCTACCCGCACTTCTACTCGCACATCGTGCCTGGATGGTTCGACAAGGGTTTGTCGTGGCGTCGGGCACGCGGCACGAACTTCGATCGCACACTGCTGATCTCGCCGTCGGCCGAATGGGTCGCTTCACTACCTGGCGGCAGGATCCCGGATCGCAACGACTTCCGCGACCTGACGCATGCCGAGCGCATCTCTCGCTGGAGCGCCGTGCGTGTGGAGAGCGAACGACTTGGCGATGCGCTACGTGAACTCGTGACTACCGGTCGGGTTGCGGAGCACGTGCAACCCTGGTGAGTCCTGCGTCGACCGTCCGGCGGCATGCGACGTGCGACGAAAGCGCGCTTCTGCGAACACGTGCACCACGGCGTGACGATTGAGCGACCGGATTCATACAGGAGCATGTCATGGAGACAACAGTGCAATCCGGCCTGGACACTGGTCTGGGCAACGGCGGATTCACGAAGCGACCACCGAGTGCGGCGCCGCGCGCACTCCCGTATGTACCTGCCGGCGAACACTACCGCCCGCTGAATGTGCGTCGCGGCGGCGACGGACTCGCCAACTTCCTCGGCTGGTTCAGCCTCGGGCTCGGCATCTCGCAACTCGTCGCACCGGATGGCGTCGCGCGCCTCATCGGCGTGCGGCCGTCGGAGCGTACACGCTCGACCATGCGAGGCATCGGCATGCGCGAGGTCGCGAGTGGTGTCGGCATCCTGTCACAGAAGCGCCAGGCGGACTGGCTCTGGGCGCGCGTGGCGGGTGACACGATGGATCTCGGACTGCTCGGGCGCAGCGCGACGAACGATCGCAACGAACGCGAGCGCACGACGGCCGCGATCTTCGCGGTGGCAAGCGTGTTCGCGCTCGATCTGTACGCGGCGACGCAGGTCGGCAAGCGCAGTGGTTCGCTCGTGCAGGGCCGGCCCGATGACAACGGGCGCCGCCCTGGCGCCGGTGGCGGTGACAACTTCGACGCGTACGCGAAGGACAGTCGAGCGAACGGCGGCCCCGGCAACTTCCGCGGTGAGGAGGGCGGCATCAACACCGGGCTGCGCGACGGCAAGGGGAACACGAAGTCCGGCCTGCGGATGACGACGAACACGATCACCGTGAACAGGGGTGTCGAGGAGGTCTACGACTTCTGGCGTAACTTCGAGAACCTGCCGCAGTTCATGCGTCACCTGCAGTCGGTCAAGGTGCTCGACAACGGACGCTCCCGGTGGGCCGCCAATGCACCCGGCGGCGCGACCGTCGAGTGGGAAGCGGAGATGACGGAGGATCGCCCGGGCGAGCTGATCTCGTGGCGCTCGCTGCCGGACTCGCAGGTGCACAACGCCGGCACCGTGCGCTTCCGCTCTGCGCCCGGTGGGCGCGGCACCGAAGTGCGCGTCGATCTCGAGTACGCACCGCCCGCGGGCAAGCTCGGCGCGATGGTCGCGATGCTCTTCCGCGAGGAGCCGGGCCAGCAGGTGCACGACGACCTTCGCCACTTCAAGCAGGTCATGGAACTCGGCGAGATCGTCCTGTCGGATGCGAGCGTCCGCAAGGGCATGCAACCGGCACAACCTTCCAACAAGCCGGTGGAGATGAAGCTATGAAGGCGAACTGCTGGATGGGCAAGAACCACATGGAAGTGCGCAACGTTCCGGACCCGAAGATCCTGAACCAGCGCGACGCCATCGTCCGGATCACGAGCACGGCGATCTGCGGCTCCGACCTGCATCTCTACAACGGCTTCGTGCCGACGATGGAGAAGGGTGACATCCTCGGCCACGAGTTCATGGGCGAGGTCGTCGAAGTCGGGCGCGGCGTGAAGAACCTGAAGGTCGGCGACCGTGTGGTCGTGCCCTTCCCCATCGCGTGCGGGCACTGCGGCGCATGCGAAGCGGGCGCGACGTCGCTGTGCGAGAACAGCAACCCGAATGCGTGGATCGCCGAGAACATGATGGGGCATGCACCGTGCGGGATTTTCGGCTATAGTCACATGACCGGTGGCTTCGCGGGCGGCCAGGCGGAAATGGCACGCGTGCCGTTCGCCGACTTCGGCCCGCTCAAGGTGCCCGAGGAGCTGACCGACGAGCAGGTGCTGTTTCTCTCCGACATCCTGCCGACCGCCTACATGGGCGCGGAGATGTGCAACATCTCCCCGGGCGACACCATCGCGGTGTGGGGCTGCGGCCCCGTTGGTCAGTTCGCGATCGCGAGCGCGTACATGCTGGGCGCGGAGAAAGTCATCGCGATCGACAACGTGCCGTACCGCCTGCAGATGGCGCGGGAGAAGGCCGGGGCCATCACGATCAATTTCGACGAGGTCGAAAGCATACCGACCGTGCTGAAGGAGCTGACGGGCGGCCGTGGCCCCGACGCCTGCATCGATTGCGTCGGCATGGAAGGCACCGGGCATGGCCTGCAGTTCGCGCACGACCGGCTCAAGCAGATGGCGCGCATCCAGGTGGATCGTCCGATCGCGCTGCGCGAGGCGATCATGTCGTGTCGCAACGGCGGAACGGTATCGATCGTGGGCGTCTATGCAGGCCTGATCGACAAGTTCCCCATCGGCTCCGTGATGAACCGTTCGCTGCGTATCATGACAGGACAGTGCCACGTGCATCGGTACATGAAGCCGCTGCTCGAGCGCATCCAGAAGGGCGACATCGACCCGACGTTCGTGATCACGCACCGCATGAAGCTCGAGGATGCACCGAAGGGCTACAGCGTGTTCAACAAGAAGATCGACAACTGCGAGAAGATCGTGCTCAAGGCGTAGGATCGCTCGGCCAGCCACCGATCGGCCTCGTGCGCCTCCCTGCCCGGCTCGACGGGCGGGGAGGCGCACGGTAGTTTTGGGGGTCTCTCCCGCCTTCCGAGGCTCCCATGCCCAATGACTCGCGTCGCGTATTTCTCAAATCGTCGGCACTGCTTGCGGCGGCCCTGACCGTGCCGCGCGTGGTCCGCGCATCCGCGCCGGAGCATCCGGCGCCGCGTGACGGGGTCACGGGTGCGAAGGTGCTGTCGAAGGACGATCTCGTGGCCGTGCCACATCTCGTGGCGCTCTTCGACGGGATCCGCGCGATCCCCGCCATCGCGGATGGCATCCGCTGCTACTGCGGATGCGCCGCGTTGCCCGGCTTCTATTCGCTGCTCTCCTGCTACGAAGGCGACGGCATGGCCCGCGTGTGTCCGGTCTGTCAGGGAGAAGGTCGCGTCGCGGTGCGGCTGCACAAGGAAGGCAAGTCGCTGCGCGAGATCCGCGTGGCCATCGACGCGCAGTACGCCTGACTTCACCAATCAATCGGAGCGACAATGAGGCACGCCCTTGGTCGGACACGCGCAGCCGTGGCGTTGGCCATGCTGGCCGGTGGCACTGGCAGCGTGGCAGTTGCGTCGGTGTCCGATGCGCAGATACGCGCGAGTGAGCTGGCCTCCGTCTCGCAGACCGTCGACGGCACGAAGCTCACGATCGAGTACTCGCGGCCCCGTACGCGCGGGCGCACGCCGATCTTCGGCACGCGCATCGTGCAGTGGGACGAGGTGTGGACGCCAGGCGCGAACTTCGCGACGACCTTTCAGGCGTCCAAGGATGTGACGCTCAACGGCACGCGCGTCCCGAAGGGCACCTACTCCGTGTGGATGGTCGTGCGGAAGGCGGGCGACTGGACGTTCGTGCTCGACCCGCGCGCGCGCATGTTCCACATGGATCATCCCGACTCCACGGCGCAGCAGATCCGGTTTCCCGTGAAGGTCACCCAGCAGCAGCAACCGTCGGTCGATGTGCTCACCTGGTCGTTCCCGGAAGTCCGCTCCAACGGCGCGAGCATGGTGATGGCCTGGGATACGTTCCGCACGGCAGTCGACGTCGGGGTCGCCCCGTCGCTCGTGTATGCGACGGAACCCGCGGTCGCCGCGGAATACGTCGGCCGGTTCGAGGGCAAGGGCACGACGGAGTCGTGGATTCCCCCGGAGCCGTTCTCGCTCACCGTGGTGCACGACAAGGGAATCCTGCGCGGTGACCTGGTACCCGAGGACAAGTACCTCGCCCACTTCGCCCTCATTCGCGTGGCGCCGGACGTGTTCACCGTGGGGGTGAACGACGAGAAGGGCGAGATCTACGAGGTCCTGCGACCGGACATGATGATCACCTTCAAGCGCGA
>JAZKCW010000122.1:0-33460 GCA_040387895.1 Gemmatimonadota bacterium | reverse complement strand
TCGACGCGTGATGTTCACCGGAATTCCGTTCGAGAATCCGTTCCTGCTCTCATCCGCTCCGCCCACCGAGTCGGAGAACAACATCCTGCGCGCGTTCGAGTCAGGCTGGGGCGGGGTCGTCACCAAGACGATCGGGCTGCACCCGGTCGTCAATGTCGTCGGTGCGAAGGCGAAGTTCATGCGCACGTCGCCCGATGACGCGTCCGTGTCGATGAAGAAACGCCCGGGTGCCGCCTTGCACTCGTCGTGGAACTGGGAGCTCATCTCGGACAAGTCGCTCGACTGGTGGTTGCCCCGGATGCGGCGCATCAAGGAGGCGTTTCCGTCGCGGGTGCTCATCGCGTCGATCATGGCCGGGTCGGGCAACGACAAGGAGTTGCGGCACTGGCAGACACTGGCGCAGGCGTGCCAGGAGAACGGCGCCGACGGGCTCGAACTGAACTTTTCATGCCCGCACATGGACCGAAAGGACATGGGCTCGAACATCGGCAAGGATGAAGGACTCTGTTCGACGGTCACCGAGGCGGTGAAGGAGGTGTCGAGCATTCCCGTCTGGTGCAAGCTCACGCCTGCGACGCGCGACATGGTCGTCGAGGCGGCCGCCTGCTTCCGTGGGGGCGCCGATGCCATCGTGTCGTCGAACACGTTCCCGTCGTTGCCGATGATCGACCCGGACACGCTCGAGTTCGAGATCAACGTCGACGGGAAGGTGTCGAGCGGTGGCCTGGGTGGCCCCGCGATCCTGCCGATGTCTCTCGCGAACATGGCACGCATGACGAACGCATTTCCCAACCGCGCTTTTTCGGGCATCGGCGGGGTCTCGGACTTTTCGCAGGCGCTCTCCTACCTGCTCCTTGGCTGTGGCACTGTGCAGGTGTGCACGGCGGCGATGCTCGACCACGCGGTCGGCCCGCGGGTCATTGCGCAGTTGAACGCGGGCCTGGACGCGTTCCTCGAGAAGCATGCGGACAAGGGGTGGACGTCGATCGACGACTTCCGTGGTGCGCGGCGCGACCGTGTGGTGCTCCAATCGGACATCCGCCGGCCGAGCGAGAGCGAGTACGAGGGCGGCTACGAGCACGTCGAGGGGTATGCGGCGCCGGAAGATGCGGTGCGCGTGTCATGACCGCCATCGCGCAGCAGCTGGAACTGCCGCCGCACGCGCATCAGCCACGCCGCTACGAAGGGCCGCCGCGCGACGAGTTGATCGCGATGCGTCGCCAGTTCACGAATCCTGCGGTGTTCACGATGTACAAGGAGCCGTTGCTTATCGTCGAGGGCAGCATGCAGTACCTCTACGACGAGACCGGCCGGCGCTATCTCGACCTCCTTGCCGGTATCGTGACGGTGTCGGTCGGGCATGCCCACCCGAAGTTCGTCGAGCGGGTGTCCGCGCAGGCCGGCACGCTGCAGCATGCGACGACGATCTACCTGCATCCCAACTTCCCGATGCTGGCGAAGAAGCTCGCGTCGAAGATGCCGGCAGGACTCGACGTCACGTACTTCACCAACAGCGGCAGCGAGGCGAACGACCTCGCGGTCCAGATGGCTCGGCTGTTCACCGGCAACCAGGACGTCATCGCGCTGCGCAACGCCTATCACGGCGGCAGCCCGAGCGCGATGGGACTCACCTCGCACAGCACGTGGAAGTTTCCGGCCGGGGGCGATGGCCGCGTGCACCACGCGATGAATCCGGATCCCTACCGGAGCCCGTTCGCCGGCACACCGGAGGAGATCGCATCCATGTCGGCAGCCGACATCCGCGACCTGATCCGATACAGTACGCCCGGACGGGTGGCGGCCTTCATGGCCGAACCGATGCAGGGCGTCGGTGGCGTGACGTACGGTGCCCCGAACTATCTGCGCGAGGCGTACGCCATCATCCGGGAGCATGGTGGCCTGTGCATCGCGGACGAGGTGCAGACGGGATTCGGCCGCACTGGCGATCACTACTGGGGCTTCGAAAACTGGGGCGTCGTGCCCGACTTCGTCACGATGGCGAAGGGCCTCGGCAACGGTGCTCCGATCGGCGCGGTCACTACACGCATGGAGATCGCGAAGTCGCTGACGCAGCGCATCCACTTCAACACCTTCGCGAACAACCCGGTGTCGATGGCCGCGGGCCTGGCCGTACTCGACATCATCGACGAGGACGGCCTGCAGGAGAACTGCCGGGTGCTCGGTGCACGGTTCAAGCGAGGACTCGAACGGCTGCAGACATCGCATACGATCATCGGCGACGTGCGCGGCAAAGGCCTGATGCTGGGCGTCGAGCTGGTGCGCGACCGCGCGTCCAAGGCGCCCGCCACGCGCGAGACCCTCGACCTGCTGGAAGCGTTGCGGGAGCTGAGTGTGCTGGTCGGGAAAGGCGGCATCGATGGCAACGTGCTGCGCATCAAGCCGCCGATGTGTCTCTCGGCTGCCGACGTGGATTACGCGCTCGAGGCGTTGGACATTGCGCTGCGACAGGTTGCCGGGAGCTCCCATGCCGTTTGACCGAATCGTCGCTGGCGGCACCGTCGTCACGCCCGGCGGCACGTTCACCGGCGATGTCGGCATAGTCGGCGAAAAGATCGCCGCCCTCGGATCCGCCCTCGAGAGCGGTGGTGCCGATATCGTGGACGCGCGTGGGCACCTCGTGATTCCGGGAGTGCTCGACGTGCACGTGCACCTCGAACTGCCGTTCTGCGGCACCGTCTCCGCCGACGACTACGTGAGCGGCACGCGCGCCGGCGCGCGCGGTGGCGTGACTACCGTGATCGACTTCGCGATCCCGTCGGCGGGTGGCTCGCTGAGCGACGCGGCCGACACGTGGATGGCGAAGGCACGTGGAAAGTCGCTCGTCGACTACACGTTCCACATCTGCATCACCCGGTTCGACGAGCACAAGGACCAGATTGCCGGCATGGTGGAGCGCGGCTTCACCACGTTCAAGGAGTTCATGATCTACGAGTCGGAGGGATGGCAGTCCGACGACCGCGCCCTGTTCGGCACGCTGGAGAAGATGCGCGAACACGGCGCGATGCTGCTCGTGCATGCGGAGTCGTCCCGGGTGCTCGACGAGCTGATTGCGCGACACCATACGCCGGAGCTGATGCAGCAGCACGGTGCCGTGCTGCACGCCATCACGCGCCCGAACTTCATCGAGGCCGAGGCGATTCAGCGGGTGGTGCAGTGGAGTGAGGCGACGGGCGGCCAGCTCTACATCGTGCATATGTCCACCGCCGAAGGTACCGACATCGTGCGTGCGGCGCAGGCGCGTGGCGTGCCAGTGCTGGCCGAGACGTGCGTGCAGTACCTGGTGCTCGACGACTCGGTGTTCGCCGGCGTGGACGGCCATCTGTATGCGTGCTGCCCGCAGCTCAAGAAGCCGGCCGACTCCGCGCGGCTGTGGCGGGGCCTCGACAGCGGGGAAGTCTCGGTGATCTCGACGGACACGTGCACGTTCACGCGCGAGCAGAAGGCGATGTGGGAAGGTGACTGGACCAAGATCCCGATGGGGATGCCGGGTCTGGAGACGCTGATGCCGCTGGTGTACTCGAAAGGCGTGCTCGAAGGCCGGCTGTCGCTGACGCAGATGTGCAACAACCTCAGCACCAATCCCGCACAAATCATGGGCCTGGCCCCGCGGAAGGGGGCGATCGCGGTGGGTGCTGATGCCGACCTGGCCATCATCCATCCCACCAGCACACGTACCGTGCGCGCGTCGGAAATGGAGACGAAGGCCGACTGGTCGCCATACGAAGGGTGGGAGCTCGCCGGATTCGCGCGCACGACACTGTCGCGCGGCGACATCATCGTCGACGACTACCAGGTGGTCGGCACGAGCGGCCGGGGGCAGTGGCTGCCGCGGCGGACGGCTGGTCTGGCCGGAGGGCGCGCGTGACTGTTGTGCCGGTGATGCCAGTCGGCACGACAGGCGGGCAGGATTTCGTGGTGCTGGATGAGGACCTCTCGGGCAGCCCGCTCTGGAATGCTGATCTTGCGCCCACGCCGCTGTCGCGTCGTACCTGGTCCACCTACAACATTGCGGCCCTCTGGATCGGCATGAGCGTCGTGATCACCACGTACACGCTCGCGTCCGGGATGATGACGCAGGGCATGACGTGGTGGCAGGCGATGATCACCATCCTCCTCGGCAATACGATCGTGCTCGTGCCGATGGTGCTCAATGCGCATGCCGGCACCAAGTACGGGATCTCCTTTCCGGTACTGTGCCGCGCGGCGTTCGGCACACGGGGCGCGAACGTTCCGGCCATGTTGCGTGCGATCGTCGCCTGCGGATGGTTCGGCATCCAGACGTGGATCGCTGCGCTCGCGCTCGACACGCTGCTGACAGCCGCATGGCCGGGATGGGCCGCAGTACCCTACGGCATCGCGATCGCATTCGGGCTGTTCTGGCTGCTCCAGGTCGCGATCATCGCCGGCGGCATCGAGAGCATCAAGCATCTGGGCAGCGCAGCCGCGCCGGTGCTCATCACGGGGAGCGCCATCCTGCTCGCTTGGGGCGTTCGCAATGGTGGGGGGTTGGGTCACATCCTCTCCGAGTCGTCGCGCCTGCAGGGAGCGGACGCGCGCCCGTTCTGGTCCGTATTTCCGGCCGCGCTCACGGCGGCGGTGGGATACTGGGCCACGCTCAGTCTCAACATCCCCGACTTCACGCGGTATGCGCGCAGCCAGAAGTCGCAGATGCTCGGGCAGGCAATGGGTCTGCCCACCACCATGACGGCGTTCGCCTTCATCGGCGTCGCGGTGACCAGCGCGACGATCGTCATCTTCGGCAAGGCCGAGTGGGACCCGGTCGTGCTGGTGACGAGAATCGGCGGTACTGCGACCATCATCTTCGCGGCGCTCGTGGTGCTCGCGGCACAGCTGCACACCAACATGGCGGCGAATGTCGTGTCCCCGTCGAATGACTTCTCGAACCTCAACCCACGGCGTATCAGCTACGTGACGGGCGGTCTGATCACCGCGGTCGTCGGCATTCTGATGATGCCGTGGAAGCTGTACTCAGACGCCGGAGCGTACATCTTCACGTGGCTTGTCGGCTACTCCAGTCTCATGGGCGCCATCGGAGGGATCCTGATCTGCGACTACTGGTTGCTTCGCCGCCAGGAGCTATCGCTGCCGGACCTGTTTCGCGAGCAGGGAGCGTACACGTACCGCAATGGGTGGAATCCCGCCGCACTGATCGCGCTCGTGCTCGCGGTACTGCCCGTGGTGCCTGGGTTCCTCCATGCTGCCGTAACGCCCGGCGGCAGCGTCGCGAACCCGACGTTCCTCGACAGCCTGTATCAATATGCGTGGTTCGTGACGTTCGGCCTCAGCTTCGTGCTCTACCTCGCGCTCACGCGGGGATTGTCCACGCGCCCCCTACGGAGTTCGACATGACCCGGATCGTGAAGTGCGGCCTCATTCAGATGAGTCATGCCGGCAGCACCGACGACAAGATCGAGTCGATTCGCGCAGCGAACATCGCGAAGCACATGCCGCTCATCGATCGCGCCGGTCGCGAAGGGGTGCAGATCCTGTGCATGCAGGAGATCTTCACCGGCCCGTACTTCTGCGCCGAGCAGACACCGCGCTGGTACGAGGCCACGGAAGCCATTCCGGATGGGCCGACCACGCGACTCATGCAGGAGATCGCAAAGCAGTACGCGATGGTGATCGTCGTACCACTCTACGAGGTCGA
Source organism: Gemmatimonadota bacterium (assembly GCA_040387895.1). Lineage (GTDB taxonomy): Bacteria > Gemmatimonadota > Gemmatimonadetes > Gemmatimonadales > Gemmatimonadaceae > Gemmatimonas. Next base: position 27,768 of record JAZKCW010000122.1, on the reverse strand, counting down.
GTCCACCGGCGTGTACTACAACACTGCCGCCGTCATCGATGCCGATGGCAGCTACCTCGGCAAGTACCGCAAGAATCACATTCCGCAGGTCGCGCCGGGCTTCTGGGAAAAGTTCTACTTCAAGCCCGGCAACCTGGGCTATCCGGTCTTCGAGACCCGATACGCCAAGGTGGGCGTATACATCTGCTACGACCGCCACTTCCCCGAGGGTGCCCGTGAGCTTGGCCTCAATGGGGCGGAGATCGTGTTCAACCCGTCGGCCACGGTGGCCGGACTTTCGGAGTATCTCTGGAAGCTCGAGCAGCCCGCGCACGCGGTCGCGAACGGCTACTTCGTGGGGGCCATCAATCGTGTCGGGCGCGAGATGCCGTGGAACATCGGCGAGTTCTACGGACAGAGCTATTTCTGCGACCCGCGCGGGAAGATGCTCGCCGAAGGGTCGCGCGATGGGGACGAGTTGATCGTCGCCGACCTCGACCTCGACACCATACGCGACGTGCGCAACACGTGGCAGTTCTTCCGTGATCGCCGCCCCGAGACGTACGGCGGCCTGTGCAGGCCGTAATCCTGACGCTGGGGTGACAGTCGGCGTAGGCGCACGGGGGCGGAGGCACGCGTCGTGCTCGGCGTCCCCCCATGGTTCCTCTTGCGCAGATTCTCCGCCCTGCTTGGCGCGGCCTGTGGTCGCTGCTCCCTCCATCGCTTCGACCCCTCCGCCAGCGCCTCGCCATGCGGCTCAAGAATGCCACCGGCGAGACGTCGCGCATCCGCTATGACTGCGAAGAGCGGGAGTTCTACAGGGACTGGGTTGCCCGTAACGACACGCTCACCGACGCTGATCGTGCCGCGATTCGTGCGCACATCGTTCGACTGCCGGCCGCGCCGCTCATTTCGGTCGTCATGCCGGTCTACGAAGCACCGGAAGCGCTGCTGCGCGCGGCGGTCGCATCGGTGCAGGCCGGGCTGTGGCCGCACTGGGAGCTGTGCATTGCCGATGATGCATCGCCGTCTCCTCACGTCGCGCGGGTCCTTGCAGAGCTCGCCGCTCAGGACGAGCGTATCCGTTGGATGCGCCGTGAGACAAACGGCAACATCTCGGCGGCCACCAACAGTGCGCTCGCGCTCGCCCGGGGTGAGTTCGTCGCTCTGATGGATCACGATGACCTGCTGCCGGAACACGCGCTGTACGAGATCGCGGCCGAGGTCGCCGCGCATCCCGACGCCGATGTCATCTATTCCGACGAGGACAAGCTGGATGCCGAGGGACAGCGGTTCGGTGCCTATTTCAAGCCCGACTTCGATCCCGACCTGCTACTCGGCCAGAACATGGTGAGCCATCTCGGCGTCTATCGGCGATCACTGGTCGAGCGGCTCGGCGGTCTTCGCGTCGGCTTCGAGGGCAGCCAGGATCACGATCTCGCATTGCGTGCAACCGAGGCGGTGGGTGCACGGCGTGTCCGGCATATTCCGGCAGTGCTCTACCATTGGCGACAGACTGGCCTCGCCGACAGCTTCTCGCAGACGCAGCTCGATCGCTGCGTTGCCGCGAGCCGGCGCGCAGTCTCGGACGTCCTTGCTTCGCGTGGGGTACCGGACGCCCGACCGGAGTTGGCGCCACTGGCGCCGACCCATCTGCGGGTAGTGTGGCCGCTTCCTGATCCGGCGCCGCTCGTGTCGATCGTGGTCCTGGCGCGCGGCAGCAACGACGCATGGTCTGCGTGCGTCAACTGCGTGCTGCGAAACACCGACTATCCGTCAGTCGAGCTGCTTCTCGTGCAGGAGGATCGGGACACGGGGAACGGGCAGCGCCCGGCGGACGTGGACAACGACCCGCGCGTACGAGTGCTGCTACCGCAGGCGGCCGGAAACATCGCTTCGCTGTACAACGCTGCGGCGGCCGAGGCGCGCGGAGATGTGCTGGTGCTGCTGCAGGGTGACCTCGTGCCGTCGGATGCAGGGTGGCTGCGTGAGATGGTCTCGCAGGCGCTGCGATCGGACATTGGTGCGGTGGGGGCCAAGCTGGTGCACGCTGATGATTCCATCGCGCATGGTGGCATCGTGCTCGGTGCTGCTGGGCTGGCCGACGAGTTCCTCGCTGGCGCATCGCGCGAAGATCCGGGCCCGATCGGACTGCTGGCGCTCGCACGAGAGGTCAGCGCGGTAAGCAGCGCGTGCCTGGCCACCCGTCTCGATGTGTGGCGGCAGGCTGGTGGCATGGATGCCGAGCACCTGCCGATGGCGTTGCACGATGTCGATTACTGTCTTCGCGTGCGTCAGGATGGACTGCGGGTGCTCTGGACACCGTTCGCCGAGCTTCGTCGTGCTGGCGATGGCGCGACCGAGCGACGAGACGTGAAGAGTCTCGCGCAGCGCTACCCAGCTGATGCTGCCGCGTTGCGGGAGCGATGGGGCAGCGTGCTCGATCGCGACGCGTTCTACAGCGTGAATCTGTCGCTGAACGCCGGTGGTGCCACGTTCTCCCGCCGATCGCGGCGCGTGCTGCCGCGGAACATGAATGGGCAGGGACTGTCGGTCGTCACGGCAGAGTCGAGCGTTTCAGGCAGTATGGTCGTGGGTGCGCGTTGACTGGGAAGCGAGCGGCCGCGAACTCGCGCTTCGGTGAGGCAGCAGATGCCCGCACTTCCGGATCAGCTTCAGCGCCACGCAGGTTCGTGAGTGCGTTCGGCTCACGGTGCGGTTAGTGCAGTGGTGCCGATCAGCGAACTGCCCTCATCCGGGCTTTCCCCAGGCTGGAGCATGCCGTGGACCTCGATGAAACGCCGCCTCAGGCGCTGACCACTTTCGAATACCTCGGAGCGCTCTCCGCTCGCCTGCGCGCTCGGGGAGCGGCGGTTCACTGTCACAATGCGCGGGTCGACTCCCTGCTCGACGCCGCTCGAGCGCGGCGCACGCCATCTTCTTCGGGCCCGGCAGTCGCGCAAGGGTGAAGATGACCCGTGAGCACGCGCCAACGCGTCACTCACCGAGGCGGGCATGCAGCGAAGGATTCTGATCGTTGCCGACGTTGACGGCACGCTGCTCGACGAGAATGGACGACTTCCGTGTGTTCCCGGTAGTGGCTTCCAGACGGGGCGACTCGTCGATTCTCCGCACGGGACGACGCACGCTGGCGATGTGGAACCTTGGCGACTCGGTGCACTACCTACGCGTCGAACTCTCACGCGCGATTGCGCGGCATCAGCGCGATCCATCCGATACGCAGGCCACGACGTCGCTCGGATTCCGCTCACCCGGCTCGGTACGACGCGCGCTGGTTGCGCGGCAGGCGAGTGTGCTGCTCGACCTGCGCGCTGTCGACGAGGGCTCGCTGATAGAAGTGCGAAACGCGGTCGCTTCCTCACGCGCGCACCTGCACCGCGGTGGCCGCTGGCACACGGTCACGCGAGGCGCGGGCAAGGGAGCTGCGACCAACGTGCTGCGTCGCCTGCTCGCCAGCGATGCGCCGGGAGCGCTGGCGGTGGTTGGCATCGGCAACGAGGAGAATGATGCGACGCTGCTCGAGAGCGCCGACGCGGGCTTCGCGATACGCAACCCGGGTGATGGTGTGCACCCCGCACTCGCCGCCGTACGTGGCGTCTCTCCGCTGACTTCGGAGGGAACGAGCGGTTCATCGAGATGCTCGAGCGACTCGCGGACATGTCGCTGTTCGAAGCGCCTCCGACTGGGCGTGGATCAGGCCGGCTGACGACTGGACGCCTTGCGCGCGTCTCGAGTGCTGAGTGATCTGCAGTACATGTCGGTGGGCGCGCTTTCCTGCAAGTTGCGCGATCGACTGACGACCGACTGCGGACGTTCGAATGCCGAGTCAGCTGATTGATGTTTCCACCTTCTTGCGCCTGCAATGCCTCCGACCGCCAGTCTTGCCGCCAGCATTGACGCAACGGGTGTCTTCGAATCGCTGCGCATCCAGAATGATGGAGACCGTACTGCCCGCCACGTGGTGCTCTCGCTCTTCGACGCGTCGAGCGGGCTCGACTGGACCGGATTGTTGGAACAGGTGATCGTGCGGCGGGTGCGACCCGGTGAGGCGGTGACGATCCCGTTTACGAAACGCGTCGGCCCCAGCACGCTTGCGGTGCGATTGCTGTGGCACAACTTCGCGGATACGACGAGTGAATGGACGGGCCTCGTGAGTCGTGCCGGGGTCGTGTGGGTGCTGCGCCCGGAGTCGATGGTGCAACTGACTCCGACAGTCAACGCTGTGCTTGCCCTCGACCGCACGGTGCAGCGCGAGCCGCTTCCCATGATGGAGTCTTCGGAGCGACAGCTGGAGGCGTAGCCAGGAGGGCAGTCGCTGCAATCAAGGACGCGATACGGTGAGCTTTACTTGTCCACCATGCGCCACGTCTTCGATGACCCACTCACCCGCGACTCCAGGTACGAAATCGACGCTCTCCCCCGACGCCATGGGGCCGCTGTCGAACGGAGACGCGCCAGCCGGAGCGGAGACCGACCGGAGCCGTGCCGAACAGACGGCCGGCATTCCGGGCCCATATTGGAGCTCCACCGTTTCTCCCACCGCCACAGAGAGGCCCAAGGGACCGGCGACCACCCAGAAGCCCGACGGATCTCCTGACGGGACGCAGTCCCACATGGGACCGAAGCGTAGCCGGAGCACCGGCACGGCAAAGGTGCGGAGCGTGAACGTCAGTGAGGACGCAATGCCGGACGCGAATGCCACCACCGTTCCGGTGCCCGTAGCCGTGGGCCGCAGTCGCACGCGAGCCAAACCGTCGCGATCGCTGAATGACACGGCACTCGACGGTTGAGCCTCGCTGGCAGTGGTGAGGAAGTGGCCGGCCCCGGATTCCATTCGCCAGTCGACGCGCACTCCTTGCATGCCGCGCCCCTTCGTGTCGAGCACGCGCATCGCGAGCGGCACGGGGAGCGCGAGGCCGAGTCGCGTCTCCTGAAAGTCTCCGCCAGCAATCACTGCGGTGGAGGCGATCGGCGCGGGAGACTCTGGATCCGTTGCGCCGTTGTCGCAGGTGGCCACGAGCACGCAACTCAAGACGAGGCCTGCGCACGTCCGTGGGCGTAGTGGTGCAATCGACATGAGTGTCCTCACGCGTAGGAGCGGAGATCAACACTTCGGCGGCGGCTCGAGCCCGGTCATGCCCCTTCACATCGCGGCAACCATGCTGCTTCCTGGCGCGATTCGCAATGGCTACGCGAGCGCCTTGTGGACCATCGCTGTTCCGGTCGCGCATCACGCCTCACGCACCCGGAATCGCAGACGCGACGCATTCTGCTTGCCGGCTTCGAGCTCAAGCTTGCGAAAACTACGATTTCGCGAAAACCAGCACGCAGGGTCGGGCGTGTGCCAGGCACGTTCGTGGCCATGGCGACGCGCTTGCATGGCAATGCAGTTCCTCGGCGGTTGGCGGAGACATCGCGAGCACTGCGGTACGAAGGCCGATCCGGTACCCTAGCTGCCGAACGAGCGTACGGTTGTCACCGTCAACTCACCTTGGAGTACAAGCACATGACCGGACTGAACGGCAGGGTTGCAATCGTCACCGGCGCGGGCTCCGGCCTGGGCGAGGCCATCGCGAAACGCCTCGCTGCACATGGCGTCAAGGTCGTGGTGTCCGACATCAACATGGATGGCGCCGAGCGTGTCGTGAAAGAGATCGGCGGAGCGGGTGGTACGGCGAGTGCCATCAAGCAGGACACCTCGCTGCCCGAAGCTGCGGAGCAGGGCGTCGATCATGCAGTGTCCACGTACGGTGCGCTCCACTATGCCGTGAACAACGCCGGTATCGGCGGTGCACAGGCGCCAACGGGCGAGATCGATCTGGCCGACTGGAAACGTGTCATCGACATCAACCTGAATGGGGTGCTGTACGGCATGCGCTACCAGATTCCCGCAATGTTGCGCGCGGGCGCGCGCGACTGTGCCATCGTCAACATGGCATCGATCCACGGCATGGTCGCGGCGATCGGCAACAGCGCGTACACCGCCGCCAAGCACGCGGTCGTGGGGCTCACGCGCAACGCGGCGGCGGAATACGGCGCCCACGGCCTCCGCATCAACTGTGTCGGTCCCGGATACATCGAAACGCCGCTGCTCGCCAATCTGCCGTCCGACCAGAAGGACGCACTGATCGCGCGCCATCCGCTCGGTCGCCTCGGGCAGCCGGACGAAGTTGCAGCGCTGGTGTGCTTTCTCCTGAGCAGCGATGCATCGTTCATCACAGGCGGATACTACCTCGTGGACGGGGGCTATACCGCGATCTGACCCTCGCGCCGGCGCGTCGATTGTACCTCTACCTGTTCGACCTGATCGGCGTCGCGGTGTTCGCGATCAGCGGTGCCCTTGCAGCCGGCCGTCACCGCCTTGACCTCATCGGCGTGGTCGTTGCAGCGGCAGCCACCGCAGTCGGTGGGGGGACGATTCGGGACGTGCTGCTCGACCGCCACCCGATCTTCTGGCTTGCCGACGCGCGCTATCTCGTGGTCATCATGGTGGCGGCGGTCGCCACGATCCTGTACGTGCGGTGGGCACCGGTGCCTCGCGCCGCACTCGATGTCGCCGATGCACTCGGCCTTGCGCTCTTCAGCGTGACGGGCGCGCAAGTGGCGGAGCGGGCCGGGATGCCGGCGATCGCCTGCGTACTGCTTGGCGCGGTCACGGGTGCTGCCGGCGGGGTGATTCGTGACGTGCTGCTGGCGCAGGTGCCCCAGGTCCTGCAGCGCGGAAGCCTGTACGCGACGGCCGCGATCGCGGGTGCGAGCTTGTACCTGGCCAGCGTTCAACTTGGTGTCGCGCGACCCGTCGCCACCCTGATGGGCATGGCATGCGTGGCCCTGCTTCGCCTCGCGGCCATCTGGTGGGACCTGAAACTGCCGACCTTCGAAGTGCAGACGGGTGACCATGCCGTAGCCGCTCGGGATGAGGAGTCACGATAGCGATGGAGCAGAGCATGCGCCCTTGCATCGCATCGGACGTGCAGGCGGATGGATTGAGGATCGCTCACGGCATGGCGTACTCGCCGCGCGGTCAGAGGGCCGGCCACGCGGGCTGGCCCTCTTCGCATCCGGCCGCTTCGGCCCAGTTGAAACCAACCCGGTGGCTCCGGCCGTAGTGTTGGCTTCCGACACCAGTCGCGCGTCTCGTTGTGTCGGAATCCGACACCAATCCACCCCCCCCACATGTCCCCGTCCCCGGCCAGCTCGCAGTCCACGCCCAACGACGTGGTGCGCGGTACGCTCGACCTGCTGATCCTCAAGGCCCTCTCCCTCGAGTCCATGCACGGGTGGGCCATCACGCAGCGCCTCGAGCAGCTCTCGCGCGAGGCCTTGCAGGTGGGACAGGGGTCGCTGTATCCCGCACTGCAACGGCTCGAGGAGAAGGGATGGATAGACAGCGAGTGGCGCTCGACCGACCAGAACCGCCGCGCGAAGTACTACGAACTCACGCGCGCGGGACGACGCGCACTCGGCACGGAAGCCGAGAGCTGGCGCCGCTATGTGGCGATGGTGGATGTCATCCTGAGCACGAGCTGAGGAGACGTTCATGGAGCCAACGCGCTGGATCAAGCGGTGGCGGAAGCGCCTGCGGGCGCTGGTACGCACCGATGCCGTAAACCGTGAGCTCGATGAGGAGCTGGCATTTCATCTCGAGATGGAGACACGCAAGAACATGAGCGCCGGAATGACCCCCGACGAAGCGAAGCGCGAAGCGAAGCTCGCATTCGGAGCCGTGGCGAAGCACCAGGGCGATACCCGCGACGCGCGATGGCTGGCGTGGTTCCCGGATCTGTCCCTCGACTTCAAGCTCGGCGCACGCATGCTGCGCAAATATCCGATCATCACGCTCGTCGGTGGTCTCGCCATGGCGTTCGGCATCTTTGCCGGAAGCATGACGTTCGAGATGATCACGATGCTCCAGAACCCGACGTTGCCGCTGCCGGACGGCGATCGCGTCGTGAAGCTCCGGCTCTACGATGTCGAGGAGAGTCGCGCCGAGCCACGGGCGCTGCGAGACTATCTCGCCTGGCGCCAGTCGCTGCGGACCGTGACGGACCTCGGTGCATATCGGGATCTCCCGCGGAACCTCATCGTCACCGCCGGAGACGCGAGACCCGTGCAGGTAGCGGAGATCACCGCGTCCGCCTTCACCATCGCACCCGCGCCGCCCATGCTCGGACGCACACTGCGTGAGACGGACGAGCAGCCCGGCGCGGCGCCCGTCATGGTCATCGGACACGAGGTGTGGCGAACGCGATTCGCGAGCGATCCCGGTGTCATCGGCCGCAGCGTACAGGTTGGTGACCAGTACGCGACCGTAGTGGGCGTGATGCCCGAGGGGTACGCCTTCCCGATCTCGCACGAGCTGTGGATGCCGCTGCGATTGCAGGGACTCGATCAGGCTCCACGCGCCGGTGCGAGCATCAGCATTTTCGGGCGGCTCGCCCCTGGGGTGACGCTCGCGGAAGCGAAGGCCGAGTTGGCGACCCTCGGCCGGCGCGCATCGGCGGAGTTCCCGAACACGCACCAGCATCTGCAGCCCGAAATCGCCTCCTACACGGGCTCGTTCAACGCGAACAACACCGACGTCATCATGGCGGTAATCATCCCCGGCTTCGCGGTGCTGCTGATGATTCTCGTCTGCGGCAATGTCGCGCTGCTCATGTTCGCACGGGCCGCAACGCGCGAGAGCGAGTTGATCGTGCGCAGTGCGCTGGGCGCGAGCCGTGGGAGGATCATCGCGCAGCTGTTCGCGGAAGCGCTCGTGCTCGGCGCCGTATCTGCTGCGGTCGGACTCGCCGCTACGGATTTCGCGCTGCGCCGGTGGGGAGGCCCGTTCCTCGTGGAGAACATGGGCCAGCTTCCGTTCTGGTACGATCCCCATCTCACCGTGGGCACGGTGGTCTACGCCATCGGACTCACGTTCGTGGCCGCCGTGATCGCCGGCGTGCTGCCTGCGCTCAAGGTCACCAGCGGCATGGGCGCGCGCCTCCGTCAGGCGGCCGCGGGCGCGGGTGGTCTCAAGTTCGGTGGCATCTGGACCGTCGTCATCATCGCCCAGGTCGCGTTCACCACCGCGTTCCCCGCACTCGTGTATCTCGAGCAGCTGATGCTGGTGCGCATCCAGACCTTCGAAGCCGGATTTCCGTCTGAGCAGTACCTCGCAACGATGATCGAACCGGGCGACCCGATTTCACTGGGATCGGATCCGCAGGCGGTGGCCGCCCGCGAGGCCGAGGGCGCACGATTCCAGTCGGCTCTCGCAGGACTGCGCCAGCGCGTCGCATCCGAACCTTCGATTGCGGGCGTGACGTTCATCGATCGCCTGCCGCGCGAGGGTCACCGCGAGTTCCTGGTCGAACTCGATACGGTGGCCGGTGCGCAATCACGGGTAGGTACCACAGCGAACGGCACCGCGAAGGTACCGCTGGATGAAATTCAGGCGGCGCACATCGATGCCTCGTACTTCGATGTGGTTCAGGCTCCCATTCTCTCCGGGCGTGGCTTCACGGTCGCTGACCTCGTCCCCGATCCTCGCGTCGTGGTCGTCGATCAAGGCTTCGTCGACCAGGTACTGCTCGGACGCAATGCGGTCGGCTTGCGGATGCGTCTCGCCTATGGCGGCGAAGGTCCGGGCACCATGTCGGACCAGACCAGGCCATGGTACCAGATCGTCGGCGTCGTCAAGGAACTCGGGATGGGCGCTCCGACGCAGCGGGGGCGGCCAGCAGGCGTCTACATCCCGACGGTGCCCGGCAGCCAAGGCCCGACGAACATGGTCATGCATGTGCGTGGCGACCCGTTGTCGATCGTTCCGCAGGTGCGCGCAGTGGCAAACGCGATCGATCCGACGTTGCGGTTGACGAAGTTCCAGCGGGTGGATCAGGTCACGGACGGCATCCAGTGGATCATGGACATGTGGTTGCGCCTGACGGTCGCGCTCACCGCCGTCGCGTTGTTGCTGTCGCTGGCGGGCATCTACGCCGTGATGTCCTTCGCCGTGTCCCGCCGGACTCGGGAAATCGGTATCCGGGTTGCGCTGGGCGCGAATGCCAGACGTGTCGTCGTGTCGATCTTCAAGCGGCCCGTCACGCAGGTCGGTGTCGGCGTGGCGCTCGGCGGTGCGATCGCGGGACTCTTTCTCCTTTGGGTGACATCGTGCGGGGAAGGGTCCTGCAGCAGTGCCGGGGTCGTGACCGTATCGCGCGTCGTGACACTGGTGCTGTACTCCGTCGTGATTCTCGGTATCTGTCTGCTTGCGTGCGTTGTGCCTACGCGCCGGGCGCTGGCGGTCGAGCCCGTGGAGGCGCTGCGGGCGGAGTGAGCCACCCAGCGCGCCACGCGGCACTGCGGTCGTGCACCCGTCGTGGGTGCACGCGCATGTGGCAGCCCGAGGTCCTCGCTAAAGCCAGCCCGGTGCCTCGTCGGGCATCGGCACGTCATCCATCCCCGGGCCCGCCGCGCTTCGCGCTACCGGGGTCGCCGGATCGACTCGCGCGCTCGCCGCGGATCCCGACAACCAGTTGACCCTCCCGACCTCGCACCGTGCGAGTGCGAGGTCGGGCAACGGCGCGTCCTGTCGTATCGTCGTGAGTTGCAGCATGAGTGCGACGACGTCCCGCTTTCCTGCGAGGCGCGCGGTGTCGTCGCGATGACTGACGAACTCCGTGGCCTCGAACGCCTTCTCGATCGATCCCCAGCGGCGCAGGATCTTGACCGCCATCCCCTTGCCGATGCCGGCGACCCCCGGAATGTCGTCTCCCGTCTCCCCGCACAGCGCCTTGAATGCCGGGATGTCGATGGGGCGAACCCCGTAGCGCGCTTCGACGTCGGCGATGCTCCACGGCTTGATGCGAGCACCCTGCGGACCCTTGCCGACACCGACGTAGGTGGCGACGTCGACGCCATCACTCACGAACTGCAGCAGATCCGAGTCATTGGACAGCAGCGTGATGCGCGCTTCGCCGCGCAGCGTCGCCATGACCGAGGCCACGACGTCGTCACCCTCGAATCCGTCGACACTGCAGCTCGCGATCCCGGTTGCTTCCACCGCCTCGCGAATCGGGGTCACGCGTGTGCGCGTCTCCCCGGTCCGGCGATGCTTGTACTGCGGAAACAGGGTATGTCGGAAGGTGGGGCCGTGGTGATCCCACGCGGCAATCACGTGCGTCGCGCCTGCGTCGAGCACGGCGCCACGTACCATCTGGCACCACAGTCGTGCGGCATCCGCCGTCGCCGGCGCGACGTGTGCGGCCCGCGCGCCGAGTGACTGCGCGTCGATGATGAGCAGGTGCGGAGACGGCATGACAGACGACGTGGAGAGAGACGAACGCGGGTTGCAGGCGGGTCGAAGGAACGATGGCGACCGCCCGGGGAAGGCGCCACACCATGCCGGGAGATCGGCACATTCGTGACCACTCCACCTGCTGAATGGTCCTGTGATGACGCAGCAGAGGCGTCGTCGACGATCAGGCGACTCCGACAGCGCCCACGGGTGCTGGCCCGCCGTAGCAGCTCGCCCTGATTTCCTCATGACGGTCGTTCTCGACCTCGACGACATGCGTGCGCACGCCCCCGCGGCGCATGATGCACGCCTGACAAGCTCAACGCGACTGGCCGCGCTTCAGGCGTCTGGCCTGCTGGAGGGTCGCAGCAGCCCGGTCCTCGACCGGCTCGCTCGACTCGGCAGGGACATGCTCCAGGTACCGATCGGCCTGGTCTCGCTCGTGGATGACCAGCGGCAGCATTTTGCGGGCATGGCCGGGCTGGGTGGGCGAGCAGGGGCCATGCGGGGCACGCCACTCTCGCATTCGTTCTGCCAGCATGTCGTCACGCGCAATGCACCGCTGATCGTGACGAATGCCCGGCATCACTCGCTGCTCTCCGCGAATCCGGCGGTCGACGAGCTCGGTGTCATCGCCTACGCTGGTGTGCCGCTTCGCACGGCCCACGGTGAAACGCTCGGGGCCATGTGCGCGATGGATTCGGCGCCGCTCGAGTGGTCAGACCGGCAGGTGGGCGTGCTGGCGGATCTCGCCGCGGCTGCTGTGGCCGAGATCGAATTGCGCATCACGATGGACGCACTGCTGACTGCGCAGTACGCGTTGCGCTTGCACATCGTTCAGGATCCGCTCACCGGCCTGCTCAATCGTCGCGGCTTTGCCGACGAGGCGCAGCGACATGTCGCACAGGCGGCGCGCACGGGCGCACCCTTCATGATCGCCGCGCTCGATCTCGACGGGTTCAAGCGGATCAACGATACCTTCGGACATGATGCCGGTGATGAAGCCATCGTGGAGCTTGCCTCGATCCTGTTGCAGCTCGCAGGGCCGGGAGATGTCATCGCACGAATGGGCGGCGACGAGTTCGTCATGCTGCTTCGTTCGGCGTCCGAGCGCGACGGTGTCCTGCTCGAGGACCGGCTCGGCGACCTGCTCGCGTCGAGAAACACGGCTGCCAGCGCCGAGTTTCATCTCGCCGCGAGCATCGGGTTCGCCTGCTGGCGGAGTGGGTCGCCCGCATCGCTTCCTTCCTTGCTGCGACGCGCGGAAGAGGAGATGTACGCGAACAAGCGCGACCGCGCCATCGCCGCTTCGAAGGTCTACGGTCATCCGCCTCGGCGGTAATCTGTTCGCCGTCGCCACACGGTCACCAACGGCATGACGCTTGCCGCCCGCGTGTTCACCCACGGATGATCGCGCAGCGGGGTCTGCGTACCCCGGGCTACTCGACAACGAGGACGGCAAGGGAGGCACCATGGCGAAGCAACAGCAATCAGGCGGCACACCGACGGGTGGAGAGCGCGAGAAGAACAGCACGGACCGGGTGAGCACCGGCGCAGGTGGACGACCGGGCAGCTTCACGGATCAGGAGCGGCAGCGTCCCGTCAGCCGCGAAGGCGGGCAGGGCGACACGAGTGCCGGAGGCCAGTCGCAGGCAGGCAGGCAAGGCGGCACGCAGACCGGCGCGCAGACCGGCATGCACACCGGCGCGCAGACAGGCATGCAGCGCGGTAACAGTCAGCGAACAGGGCTGGGCACGCCGGGAGCCGGGCATGCACAGCCGTCGATGCTGCCGGCATTCATGGCGAGTCCGGGGCTGATGGCAAGCGCATTCATGTCCAATCCGTTCGCATTCGCGCAGGCGATGAGCCAGGAGATGGACCGCCTGTTCGACACCGTCGGCGGCGCCGGCGGCGCCACGATCGGATCCGGCGACCCACACATGAATCGGGGATCCGCGGCCGGAGCGTCGATGCGTGGTTCGCACCATCCGGCGATGCGGTCCGGCACCGAGGGGCGCGGTCTGCAGCACTGGTCACCGCAGATGGAGGTGTCGCAACGCGGCAACGAGCTGGTGGTGAGCGCGGACCTGCCGGGCGTCTCTCCGGAGGAAGTGCACATCGACATCGAGGACGGCATGCTCACGATCTCGGGGGAGCGGCGGCAGCAGCACGAAACGCGCGAGGAAGGATTTCACCGTACCGAACGGATGTACGGGTCATTCACGCGGTCGATCGCGCTGCCCGAAGGTGTCGATGAGGAGCAGGTGAGGGCGCGCTTCGAGAATGGCGTGCTCGAGGTGACGATGCCCGTGCCGCAGCAGCGGCAGCGCGGCCGTCGCATCCAGATCTCGCGGTAGCAACAGCAACGGGGCAGGGGAGTTGACATAGGGGTGGGGGGTATCTAGCTTGATACCCATCGAGGGTATGCCGCCCGAAGGAGATCCCGCTCATGTCTGCTTCCCTGTCCACTGTCGACTGGTCTGTGCTCGCTGCCGCGGGCGCGACCATTCTGCTGATCAACTGGTATTTCTTCCTCGCCGAGCGCTCAGCGGCGACCGCCGGCATGGCGAGCGCTGGCGGCCCACAGCAGCTCACCGTCGTGGTGCAGGGTGGCTATAGCCCCTCCACCATCAATGTGAAGGCCGGGGCGCCTGTCCGCCTGCTCTTCGACCGGCGGGAGACGTCCGGCTGCTCCGAGGAAGTCGTGTTCGGCGACTTCGGCGTGCGCGCATTTCTGCCGGCTCATCAGACCACCGCCGTGACCGTCACCCCTCCCCGGCCGGGCGTCTATGAATTCACGTGTGGCAAGAGCATGCTGCGCGGCAAGCTCGTGGCCGAGTAGCACGGCATCGGGAGACTCCGATCATGAAGACCGCCGAAATGTCGCCGACGCACGTTGTCATCCCGGTGTCAGGGATGACCTGCGCCGCATGCCAGGGTCGCGTGCAGCGCACGCTGAACAAGACACCGGGCGTCGTCGACGCGTCCGTGAACCTCATGATGGGCAACGCGACGATCGACTACGACGCCGCCACCATCAGCCCCGACGTGCTGGTCGAAACGATTCGCGGCACTGGGTACGGCGCGGAGTTGCCAGTCGCCGACCGGACTGCGTTCGATGAGCAGGCAGCGCGCGACGCCGCGACCGCTGCGGAGTTCTCGGAGCTGCGCACCAAGGCGTGGGCCAGCGGCATCGCGGGGGTGATCGCGATGATCGTGAGCATGCCCCTGATGGGGGTCGTCGAGGCCGGTCACCATGTCGCCGTGGCCGATCCGTTCATGCGCTGGGCAATGGAGCACATGACGCCGGCGCTGCGCGGCATGATGCCGTGGTTGTACCTCATTCCTGCGCCGGTGCTGTCCTGGGGCCTGCTGGTGCTGACCGTTGGCGTGATGGGCTGGGCGGGGCGCCACTTCTACACGCGCGCCTGGGCCGCATTCCGCCACCACTCGGCCGACATGAACACGCTGGTGGCCGTGGGCACGGGCGCAGCCTTCCTGTACTCGGTGATTGCGACCGTCGCGCCGGAGTTCTTCGTGGCGCGCGGCGTCATGCCCGATGTGTACTACGAGGCGGTGATCATCATCATCGCGCTCATTCTCACGGGCAATGCGTTCGAGGCACGCGCGAAGCGGCAGACATCGACCGCGCTGCGCGCGCTGGCCCAGCTGCAGCCACCCACGGCCCGCGTGCTGCGTGGTGACGCGGAGGTGGACGTGCCCGTGGAGGCCGTACGAGCGGACGACATCGTGCTCGTGCGCCCAGGAGAGCGCGTTCCGGTGGACGGGGAGATAGTGAGTGGCGAGAGCGCGATCGACGAGAGCATGCTGACGGGCGAATCGCTGCCCGTATCAAAGAGCCCGGGCGACCGGGTGATCGGTGGCACGATCAACCGGACCGGCGCATTCCGCTTTCGCGCCACCACGCTCGGTGAACGCAGCGTGCTCGCGCAGATCGTGAAGCTGATGCGTGATGCGCAGGGTTCACGTGCCCCCATCCAACGTCTCGCGGATCGCATCAGCGCGATCTTCGTGCCGGTCGTGGTGTCGATCGCCGTCGCCACATTCGCGGTGTGGTTCGTGGCCGTGCATGCGACCGGCGGCGGCATCGGTGAAGCCAGCGTGCGTGCATTCGCGGCGGCCGTCGCGGTGCTGATCATCGCGTGCCCGTGTGCCATGGGACTCGCCGTGCCGACGGCAGTGATGGTGGCGACGGGAAAGGGCGCCGAGCTCGGTGTGTTGATCAAGGGCGGAGAGGCCCTTCAGCGCGCCGGCGATCTCGATACCATCGTGCTCGACAAGACGGGCACCGTGACCGAGGGACAGCCCACGGTCACTGACCTCGTGCCGTTCGCCGGAGCCATGGGCAGCAGTGGTGCGCATACAGCCCAGACGCTCTCCGCGGACGAGCTGCTGGCACTGGTTGCATCGATCGAGACGATGAGTGAGCATCCGCTGGCCGATGCAGTAGTGCGGCATGCGCGCGAGCGTGGCCTCGCTGTGGCGCAGCCCGACGCCTTCGAGTCACACACGGGTCGTGGAGCCACCGGAGTCGTGCTGGAGCGCGCCGTGGCCGTCGGCAACGAGCGGTTGATGACCGAGTATGCTATCGACACGGCACCGTTGCACGCGGAGGCACGACGACTCGCCGACGAGGGCAAGACCGTCGTGTTCGTGGCCGTCGACGGCGCTCTGTCGGGCGTCATCGCGATCGCCGACCCGATCCGCACCTCGTCGCGCGAAGCAGTGAGTACGCTGCGCCGACTGGGCCTCCAGGTGGTGATGCTCACCGGCGACAATCAACGCACGGCCGATGCAGTTGCACGGCAGGCTGGCATCGATCGCGTCGTGGCAGGTGTGCTGCCTGCGGGCAAGGTTGCCGAAGTCGAACGCCTGCAGGCAGCAGGGCATGTCGTCGCCATGGTCGGCGACGGCGTGAACGACGCCCCGGCGCTTGCCAAGGCCGACATCGGGATCGCGATGGGTACGGGAACCGACATTGCGATGGAGGCGGCCGACGTGGCGTTGATGCGTGGCGATCTTCACGGAGTCGCTGACGCAATCCGCCTCTCGCGGCGCACGATGCGGACGATGAAGCAGAACCTGTTCTGGGCCTTCGCATACAACGTCGTGGGAATTCCCGTTGCCGCGGGCATCCTGTATCCATTCACCGGCATGCTGCTCAGTCCGATTCTCGCCAGCGCGGCGATGGCATTCAGCTCGGTGAGTGTCGTCATGAACAGCCTGCGCCTCCGCCGTCTTCGCGCCGCGCCGACCGCCGCGCACCCGTAGTCTCAGACCTGCAACGAGAGAACGCATCGTGACGAAGAAGACGAGGAACAAGGCTCTGGGAAACGCGGCCGACACGCTCGTGGAGGAGGCGGAGCCGCCGGCCGGCGGGACCATGAGCGCGGCCAGCTGCGGCTGCGGTGTGCGTGACGACGCCGATGGCGACGGGCGGAAAGCGCTCGCCGTGGACGGCGCCATCAAGGAGCGCAACATCAAGCGGCTGCGGCGCATCGAGGGGCAGGTGCGTGGCCTGCAGAAGATGGTGGAGGATGATCGCTATTGTGGCGACATCATGATCCAGGTGTCGTCGGTGCACGAGGCGCTTCGCAGCGTGTCGCGCGAATTGATGCGTAATCACCTCAAGCACTGTGCGAGCTCGGCGATTCGTTCGAGCGACGTCGAGGCAGAGTCCATGTACGATGAGCTGGTCGACCTCATGTTCAAGCACAGCCGCTGATGGCACGCTCACACGATCGCAACCCGATGGCACCGCAATCTCGACCGCGTGCCCGCCGCCCACTGGGCGTCATGCTGGGCGCACTTGGCCTCTTCGGGGTACTCGGTCCGTCGGCGGCCGGCGCCCAGACTGACTATTACAACACGGACGCCGGACGCCCGCTGCAAATCGAGGATGCGTACGCGGTCGAGCGGCGCGCGATCGAGCTGCAGGCCGCGCCGCTGCGTCTGGAGCGCAGCCGCCGCGGCGTGTACAGCTGGGGCATCGAGCCCGAGATCGCGGTGGGCCTGTTTCGCCGCACGCAGATCGAGCTCGGCTTGCCGATCGCCGTGATCGATGCGGGAGTCGGCGGCAAGCGCGTGGGAATCACTGGCCTCGACGCGTCCGTGCTGTACAATCTCAACGCCGAGACACGCATCCCCGCACTTGCCATCGGCGCCAGCGTGCTCGCGCCCGTTGGCGGGCTCGCGGCCGAGGAGACGTACGCGAGCGTCAAGGGCATCGCCACCAAGACGTTCCGGGTGGCGCGCGTGCACGTGAACGCACAGTACACTGCGGGCACCGCACCAGTGCGCAGTGCCGGCGGCGACGTATTGGGTGCCGGTGCGTCGGAGCTCTCCCGTTGGCTCGGAGGCGTCGCGATCGACAAACCCTTCCCGTTGCAATCGGTACTGCTCTCGGCGGAAGTGTTCACGCGGCAGCCACTGCACGACGACGAGCCGCTCGAGTGGAATGCCGCGGTGGGGACGCGCGTGCAGCTGTCACCGCGCGTCGCCCTCGACGTCGGAGGAGGTTCACGCCTGACCGGTGACGACAAGGGATGGTTCGCCACGATCGGCGGGGCGTACGTGATCGGCATGCCGTGGAGGAAGCGCTGATGAGATTCGCATCGAAAGATTTCGTCACAGCGAGACGGACTTCTGGCCTGCGGTCCGCACTCGTGATGCTGCTCTCGCTGGCACTGGCGCTCATGCCGGGCGACGCCTCCGCCCAGTGGGTCACCACCTACGAGCAGTTCTACCTGCAGGCGCCCCACAACTGGACGTTCCGGAACCAGTATCAGGCCGCGGACCGGCTCTTCAATGCGTTCGATTACGGTCACGCGATCCTGTACGAGAAGCTGTGGACGATGCCCGGGGCGCCCGCAGCGGTGCTCGAAGAGAAAGAGTACGATTTCCTGACGCAGCGCGTGCTCGTGCGGCCACCACGCGTGCCGCTCGAGGAGGCCGCGATCGAGATCAAGTACGTGCAGCTTGCGCCGGAAGCCAAGCAGATGTTCGAGTGGGCGCACATCCTCCACCGGCAGATCTACGATGTGCTTGCCGACGAACGGATGGACCTGTCGGCGAAGGACCGGGAGGTGCAGCGGCTCATCGACTACTACAAGACGCGGCCCGAGCTGGCATTCAGCTCGAAGCCCAAGAGCATGGTGCTGATGCAGGAGCAGCCGTACTCGCTCGCCTTCCGCAAGGAGTATCCGAAGTTCAATGGGCTGATCTGGGGCTATCACTGGCTGCAGGTCGGACTCTACGAGCCCCTCGTGGTCGGCAAGTCGGTCGCGGAGCGACAGACCGGGGTGCGTGCCACCGTCGCGCGCTTCTGGCAGATGCTGCAGGATCCGCCACGCCGTTTCCCCCATCAGATGCCGATGACGGCCGCCGTGGCGCCGGAGTTCACGAAGCGCTATCCGGAGGCCGCCATCATCTTCGACAATCTGCATTCGATGCACGACGTCATCAGCGATGTGCTCGCGAACGACAGCGTGCCTCGTGACCGCAAGCGCGCCGAGATCCTGATCGCGGCGGCACGTTACCGCGATGACTCGTCGTTCGTGATGACGCGTGACGCGTGGCAGGCCATGGCCGGTCACATGGGCGTCGAGAACATGGGTGGACCGTCCGTCGGCTTCCTCCCCGAGTTGCCGGTACCCACCGTCACGTACGGCGCGGTCATGTCGCACGACGATCGTACCGGCGCGATGACCGGATTCAAGTACGGCAACGCAGTCGGCAGCGCAGTCGGCGGTGCGGCTGGCGACGCGCATGCCGGGCACGGCGGCGCCGCGCCCACGCCGCCGGCGGGCACGACACCACCGGCCGCGACGCCCGCCTCCACCACGAACCCGTCGGTTCCGGTCGCGGTCGCCGATACGTCAGCGCGCCTCCTGCGCGAGCTGCACGATGCCATGATGCGCGACTCGACCATCCGCGCGCGCGTACAGCGCGACCCGCAGCTACGCGCGAAACAACAGGCGCTCGACTCGGCCCGTGCCGCGGACACGGCCAGCACACCGGCAAGAGCAAGGCCTGCCGCTGCCGATCCGCATGCCGGGCATGTCATGCCGGTGCCTGCAAAGCCGCCGACGGCGAAGATCCCGCCGGGCGAGCAGCTCGGAACCGTCCGGTTTCCGAACTCCTGCTCCGCGGATGTCGCGTCCCGATTCGATCGCGCGGTGACGCTCCTGCATTCCTTCGAGTTCGGGGCATCGATCGCAGCGTTCAACACCGTGCTGGCGCGCGATTCCACCTGCGCGATGGCGCACTGGGGACTCGCGCTGAGTCACTGGGGGAACCCGAACGCGACCAACCTGCGTCCGGCGGCACAGTTGCAGCTCGGGAGGCGCGCTGCGAGCGAGGCTATCCGCCTCGGTGCGCGCGCCACGGTTCGCGAGCTTGCCTACGCGCGCGCGGTGGCGCAATTGTACGAGAACTACGAGCAGACCGACCAGCAGTCGCGCATAGTGGCATACGAGACGGCCATGTCCGCTCTCGTTGCGCAGCATCCCACCGACACGGAAGCGCGGATATTTCACGCGATCGCACTGGCGACCTCCGCGTCGCCGACCGACAAGTCGTATGCTCGGCAGCTGCGGGCGGGTAGCATCCTCGAAGGCCTGTGGGCCAGTCAACCTGACCACCCCGGGCTGGCTCACTACATCATTCACAGCTACGACTACCCACCCTTGGCGGCCCGGGCGAAAGCTGCCGCCGAACGGTATGCACAGATCGCACCGGCGGCGGCGCACGCGTTGCACATGCCGTCCCACACGTTCACGCGGGTGGGCCAGTGGACCGAGTCTGCGGAAACCAACAGGCGCTCCATGGCTGTCGCGGTGCGTTCAAAGTCGATCGCCGAAGCGTTGCACGCCGCCGACTATGCGACGTATGCCTATCTGCAGTTGCGCCAGTTCGACCAGGCACGAGGAATCCTGCGATCGCTCCCAGGGCTCAAGACCCAATTCGACGTGAATGCCGTGACGGGGGCAGCGCCGGGTTGGGCAGGCGTGTACGCGTTCGCGGCCATTCCGGCCCGCTATGCACTCGAGCGTCGCGCGTGGAGCGAAGCCGCACGATTGGCGCCTGCATCGAGCAGCTTCGCGTGGACAGAGGCGGTGGTGCATTTCGCGCGCGCCCTTGGCGCAGCGAATACGGGCAAGCTCGCGGTAGCGCGCGTATCGATCGACTCGCTCGCTGCGCAGCATCGCCGGCTGGTGGACGCGAAGGAATCGTACTGGGCCGAGCAGGTAGACATTCAGCGGATCGGCGCGAGCGCGTGGCTTCATCACGCGCAAGGACGCCGCGACTCCGCAGTTGTACTCATGCGACATGCCGCAGACCGCGAGGATGCGACCGAGAAGTCCGCCGTCTCGCCGGGACCGCTCGTTCCCGCACGCGAGCTTCTGGCGGACATGCTGATGGCGCACCAGCGCGCCCCCGATGCCCTCGTCGAGTACAAGGCGACACTGGAGCGTGAGCCGAATCGGTTTCATGCGCTCGACGGCGCACGGCGTGCCGCGGCAGCGGTTGGTGATCGAACCAGCGAGGCTGAGTTCGCACGCGCACTGCGGAGACTGACTGGTGGGATTCGCGAACCATGATGTGCGCGGGGCGGTGATTCGAGGGCCTGTGTCGTTGCGGCGAATGCTTCAGGCAGCAGGAGGTTCGCAGTCGGATTCAGCGGTGAAAGTGCGCGATACGCGTGATGATCCAGGCACCGGCGTCGATGGAGCGCGACAACCGTCACAGTGCGCGGCGAGATAAATGAGAACACTGTAAACGGACGCGACTGCGTATCGCATGAGTGCGCGAATGCGTGAGATCGAACGGCGGTTGACGAGCTCATTGGAATGACGCGGAGGACATGCATACCGTGGGAGAACATCCTCGTATGCAGCACTCCCCGCTCGCTGTCGTGGCGTCGTCGGTCACGCGGAACGTCGTCCAATGTGCACACCTCCGCTGGTGTACTTCCGGTGCCTCGTCGTCGTACTCGTCACCGGTGTGTCGTCTGCCCAGGCGCAACGTCTTGCGCCCGATGCCACGACCGATGCCGTACGCATCGGCAAGTCGACCTCGGTGTCGTTCACGTTCGAGAACGACCTGATAGGCGTGCATCACGTGCCCCGCCCGCCCGACTACGACTACACGAGCGGTCTCAGACTCGAAGCCACGCACATCGGTGCCCCGCAATTCCTGCGACGCATGGCCGGGCGGCTGGCAGGGTGCGAATCGAGCGCGATACGCCGTCAGGGTTGCCTCGACATGAACGTGGCGATCACGCATCAGATCTTCACACCGCGAACGAACTCCTACACACCGATCGCCGGAGAACGTCCCTACGCCGGCTGGCTGTTCGCATCGGTCGACGTTCCGATGATCAGGACGCGGCATTCTCGAACGCTGGGCGTGGACGTTGGCGTCATCGGTCCCGTCACGCGCGCGCGGCAGATCCAGAATGGATGGCATCGCATGTTCGCGAGCCCGCCGAGAGCCGGATGGAATCACCAGCTCGCGAACTCACCCGGCATACTGGTTCGGTATGCGGAGGGCGTGCAGGCAGGCTTTGAAGGAAGGGGATCGGCCGCAGCGATCGACGTGCACTGGAGCGCGACTGGTGGAAACGTGATCAATGCATTGACCGGCGGAGCGGACGTCATGCTCGGCACGGGCGGCCTGGTGCCGTGGACCTCGCGCGAACCGCGCGTCGAGCGCCCCACGCGCCTGTACCTGCTCGTCGGCGTGCAGCGGGATCTGGTTCTGCGCAACGTGTTCATCGAGGGCCGCGCCGAGACGCCGGGTGCACTGTTGCATCGCTCCGTGGGCCAACTGCACCTCGGTGGCGGCCTGCGGCTCGGTGCCTTTACCATGGAGTACCGGCATATCGCACGTGAACGCGAGTACGACTCGCAGCCCGCGGCCAACGCGTACGGATCCCTGGTGTTCAGCGTCAACCGCGGGTCGCGCCGGTGACCACACCTGCTATCGCATACCATCTCAGTGCGGAACCATTCGCGAGTGGCGAGCGTTTATGGAAGTGCGCGCATCTCATGCGCTCGCCGCCATTCCACGACACCCTCGAGATTTCATATGCGCACCACGGCAGCTCTCACGTTCGCGTCACTTCTCTCTCTGCCGGTCGCGACGCTCGCGGCGCAGTCGCAGCCCGACTACGCGAGTGCCATGCTTCACGTCCATGCAGGCGAGACGCCGGCGGCCTCGCCGGCGACACAGATTGCACCGCGGTTACAGGTAGTCACGGAGACGGTGACGTACGCGACGGTCAACGGCAAGCCGGTCAAGGGTTTCCTGGCGAAGCCAGCGGCCCGCGCCGGCCGTGCAGGGCAGGGCGGCCGCAGTGGACCGGCCCTCCTCGTGGTGCACGAGTGGTGGGGCCTGAACGACAACATCCGCGACATCGCCAAGCGTTATGCCGGTGAGGGCTACACCGTGCTGGCCGTCGACCTGTTCGGGCGCGTGGCGACCACACCCGACGTCGCGATGGGCCTGTATCAGGCGGCGATGAAGAACATCCCCGCCGGCGAACAGAACGTCGGGCAGGCGGTCGCGTACCTCAAGAAGCAGGGCGCGTCATCGATCGGAACCGTGGGGTACTGCTTCGGCGGACACTGGTCGCTGCGTGCGGGACTGGCTGGTGGTCCGAACGTCAACGCCGTCGTGGTCTACTACGGCGCGCCGATCACGGACCCCGCGCAGCTCTCGCGTCTCAAGGCACCGGTACTGGGCCTGTACGGTGGCAAGGACGAAAGCATTCCGCTCGACAGCGTACGTGCGATGGAGCGCGCCCTCAAGCAGGCTGGTCGCAAGGTGGACGTGACCGTCTTCCCGACCGCGAATCACGCCTTTGCTAATCCAAGCGGTCAGTCGTATGACGCCGCGGCAGCGGAAAGCGCCTGGACGAAGTCACTGGCATTCCTCAAGGCGAATCTGAAGTAGCCTGAGCAGCAGCTCACGAGCTTCGCACAGCGCTTCGTCGGGCCTCTTCGATCGGATGGTGTGCTCGTTCGGTCACCACAGGCCCGCGCATCGCAGCCCGCATCACCGCAACCGTCGCCGCGATTCCATCGTGGCGGCGGAAATGCCGCAGCACGCGCGCGCGCGCTGCGGCGCCGAAACGGTGCCGCAGTTCGGAGTTTTGCGCGAGCGTCATGCACGCATCGAGCAGTGCATCCGCGTCGCCGACCTGCACCAGCATGCCGGTTTCTCCGTGAGCGACCACTTCCCTCGTGCCGCCGATATCCGTCGCGATGACCGGGAGTGCGCACGCCATGGCCTCCATGGTCGCTGCTGGCAGCGCTTCGTCGCGTGACGGAGTGACCATCACCGACGCTCGGCGCAGCCGTTCCGGTACGGCCGAGTGCTCGCACACGCCCAGTGCAGTCACGCGCGAGCCGAAACCAGCCCGGTTGAGAATTTCGAGTGCTGGCGCGAGGGCCTCGCCGTCTCCGATGATTTCCACCTCGAGTTGTGGGGCCGTGTTTCCCAGCGCTCGAAGTCGTGCATCCACCCGCACCATCGCCACCGCGAACTCGATGAGACCCTTCTCGTAGACGGCGCGCCCGAGAAAGGTGAAGCGAACCGGGCGCGGTGCATCGGTCCGCACGAGCTCCAGCTCCGGCGCGGGCGCGGGCGCGGGCGCGAAGTGCTCCGCGTCCACGCCATCGTAGACGATGTGATACGGGGTGCCGGGCGGAAACTGTGGTACGTAGAAATCATGGAGCCACCGGCAGTTGAACACGAGCTGCAGGTGCTCCGGAATGACGGATGCGGCCATCGTGGCATCCGGCAGCAGCCGTGTCGCATTCCCGAGCTCGCCCGCCATCTGCTCGCGCCATCCCTGGCCGAACAGATGGGAGAGACGGGACTGGCGGTCACCAAACCAGGCGACGACGGGAGTGCCCCACGTGAGCAGCGCGTGCAGGACCGGTGGCGACAGGTGCGATGCGCTGTTGAGATAGATCAGATCAGGTTTCACCCGTGCGAGCTGGCGCCGGAGTGCGCGTCGGGCACCGCGTTGCGCCGCGACCAGGCCCGCGCGCCAGGAGACGCGCTGGATGAGCTGCGCGCTCCGCGTGCATGGCGCCCCGGTGAGCGTGGGATGACTCGGTGCATCCGCAGACAGCGAAGCAGACCCCTCGATAAGCCGCGTGCGACTGAGGACGGTCACCTCCGCGAAGTGTGCCAGTGCCTCGTGAAGTTCGGCACCGCGCACTTCCATGCCTCCCACGAAGTCCGGGTACAGGCCTTCCTGGCTGACGAGCAGAATCCGCGGACGCGGCTGGATGTCTCGCATGTCAGGCGTACACGCCAGTGCGCTGGTTCTGCACGGCTGGACGTGGCTCCGGTGTCCACGCATCACGGTAGACGGGCGGCTCAGGCGCCCAGTCGAGCGGGCGCTGCGCGTTCACGCAGATGAGGACCGGATGCCCGGGGTCGCATGCCTCGAGCTCCTCCCGGGTCATCTCCTCGGCCTGCACGTTCAGCTGATAGGCCACGCGAGTCAGCAGGTTGCCGCAGGTCTCCAATTCGTAGTCCGTTTCGGTCAAGCCAGCTCGCCGGAGCATGTTGTGCACCTGCACGGGAGTAAAGCACCAGTGCACCCACAAGACCGCGCCGGTGCCCATGTCGAGGCCTTCGGGAAACTGGTAGTCCACGCAGGAGAAGTTAATGAGCAACCGGCCACCCGGCTTGAGCAGTCGGATGGCATGGTAGAGCGCTGCCTCCGCATCGGCAATCACGTGCATCGTGAACTGTACCAGAAAACAATCGTAGCGCTCGCCCGCGACATCGTGGGCGCGGCTCAGATCCGCTACGATTGCCACCTCCGGCGAATGCGCGGTCACGTCGAGCGCCTCGGCGGACTGCACCCGGCTTCCACCCCAGCGGCGTACGGTACCCGTGTCACCGATCTCGAGCACGCGGCCGGCTATGGCTGTCTGGTGGCGCTCGAGGAACTGGTTCCAGTACCACCGCACGATTGCCGTGCCGACGTTGCCACCGTTGTACATCGGCGTCGTGCGGCGCCACTGGAGCGCACGAAGCGTGCGAAGTCCTGGCGCGCGCCGCAGGACGCCGAGCAGGGCCGGTGGGTCGAGTACGAGATTGCTCAGGCGTCCCGGCAGAACGGTGCGTACCACGCGCCGGGCCACCCGCAGTGGCAACGTGCTGCCACTCGTCGCCCGGGGCGCTGATGTCGATTGCAATGCCGTTCGTCGTTCTGCGATCAGCAGGTGCAATTGCTCGTTCCCGGGTGTGCGCTCCCGGGCGTAGCCTTCGAGCCACGCAAGGTACTGCTCCCGCGCGCGCCCCAGGTCGTCGCCGTGCGTGGCGCAGAGGGACGCGGGGTGCTGCCGGTACCGGAGCAGCGTCTCCGATGACCGCACGATGTCGTGCTGCAACGCGATCTTGGCGTAGAACACCTGATCGTCGAACAGACCCGCAAACCGTTCGTCGAAGCCGCCGACCGCCACTGCCGTCTCTCGCCGAACCATGACCGTGCCCGTGCAAGGCGTCACGTTCGAGTGGTCGAGAAACATCGGAAGCAGGCTCGGAGGCCGGTGCACGATATCCGCTGCGACGAGCAGGTCAGGGACATGGTCGCGCGCACGATCGGCGGCATCTCCCGTCCAGCTGTACCACCACTCGGCCGCCGCGTACACCATCGCCGAAGTGGGGTACGCATCGAACATGGATAGCTGTTCCGAAAGCGCGTGCGGCCGCCATGCATCATCCGCGTCGAGCAGCGCGACGAAAGTCCCCCGTGCGGCGTGCAATCCCAGGTTGCGGGTCGCACTTGCGCCGCGATTGTCGCCCGCGGGATGTCGAAGCAGGCGGACACGCGCCGGGTCCTGTTGGACTGCGTGCAACGTGAGCTCGAGGCTGCCGTCCGACGATCCATCGTCGACCATGAGCAGCTCCCAGTCGGCGAACGCTTGCGCGTGCACGCTGTCGATCGCTTCCTGAAGGAAGGGCGCCGCGTTGTAGACCGGCATGATGATCGAAACGCGAGGCGTCGTCATCGCGGGATCACCCGAGGGCCACGTAGCGAAGCCAGCGTGACAGCTGATCTCCGTCCATCGGATGGACGACGTAGCGAGGCAGCATCAGCGGGTCGATGCGCGTGGCCCATAGTGGCCCGGCGGTGAGTGTGCAGGCGGCCTCGATACCTGCCGCCCGGGCCGCGGCGACGGTGTCGCCACTGACGTCGACCGCACGACCGAACGGATAGGCAGCAGTCGTCACCGGTCGTCCGAGAATGGACTCGAGGACGAGCCGGCTTTCGCGCAGCTCCGCCGTTTGCGCGCCGACGTCGAGCATCGCCAGGCGCGGATGCGACACGGTATGGGCACCGAGGTCCACCAGCGAGTCGCCGGGCGACTTTCCTGCCAGTGCCTGCAGTTCGTTCGCCGAGCAGCAGCGATGCGAGTCGCGCGCAGTGGGACTGACTCCCAGCACGTTGTGAAGCGCCTCGATGGCTCGTGCCACGTCGCGTGGATGCAACTCGAGCAGGGCATCGCGAACGTCCTTCATGACGGACGTGCGAAGCGCCGCCCGCATCGCCAGCGTCTCTCCCGTGAGGTCCACCGATACGGGGGGCCGCGCATCGTCAGGGATGAGCCACTCCTGCTCCACCGCGCCCACTGGAATCCGAAGTCGATCCGGCAAGCCGTGCTCGCCAAGCAGCAACCGTTCGAGTGCATCCCACCAGAACTCGCGATGTGAGCCGATCTGGCCGGTCGCCACGAAGACCGTAGCCGGAATCTCGTGCTTCTCGAGAAGCGGCTTCGCTTCGTACAGGTTGTCGGCGTAGCCGTCGTCAAATGTCACGACGACCCCGTTCCGGATCCAGCGCCCGTCACGCACAGCGTCCGCAAGCTCGCGCAGGCTGACCGGCGTGCCGATCTCACGGATCGCGATGAGGTGCTCCTCGAACTGATCCGGCGTGAGAGCCAGGATGTGCGGGTCACGTTCCAGCGTCGTCACGCGATGATAGCAGAGAATCACCGCGGGCTGCAACGCGCGATTCCGAAGCCAGACCGGCGCACGTCGCACCCGTTCGAGCAGGTTGAGCATCGATCAGGCGTTCGCGAGAGACTTTCTGGCGGCGATCGCAATGGTCACCGGATAATCCGGATCGACGTGATCGAGCTCCGGGCGCGTCAGTTCCTCGAACGCGATCCCCTGTAAGAAGCAGGTTGCCGTCAGGACGTTTCCCCACTGCGTGACGCGCACGTCGTCGGGGATGAAGACCTCTTCGAAAAGGCGCCGCGCCGATGCCTCGGTGAAGCGCCAGTAGTCGCCCCACGCGTTCATGTCGTTCCTGGCGATCTGGCTGATTCCCGGCACCGTCACGAGTGCAACGCCGCCAGGGGCGAGGATTCGGTGCAGCGTGCGCATCGCCGCGTGCAGATCGTAGATCACCAGGAGAACCTGCGTGAGGATCACGC
>JAZKCW010000121.1:0-2890 GCA_040387895.1 Gemmatimonadota bacterium | reverse complement strand
AGTCCGCGATCATCTCCACGTTAAACGCCGTTGATGTTCGCTGTTGCAGCGCAGCCGACACAAACCGTCGCCGTCAGTCGCGCACCGTCAGCTCTCCGCTCGCCATCATCACCGTTCCGCCGCCCACGCGAATCGCCGCAATCGCACCGTCCTTCATCTCTGCCTCGATCGACAAGCGACTCGGCCGCCCCATCTCCACACCCTGGGCCACTTCCCAGCGTAGCACCCCGTCGGCCGGAACCCGTGCGGCATCCGTGCGCGCCGCCAGGTAGGCCGCGAGGCACGCGTTTGCCGACCCCGTTGCAGGATCCTCGGGCACCGAAAGCCCCGGCACGAACACCCGTGCGCGGACATTGCAGCCCTGCACGAGCGACGCGTCGACCGACGGATCCGATGCGCTCGCCTCCGTCGGCGTCTCCGCGAACACCATCAGCTCCGATCCCCACGTGCCCTTGAGCGATGCTTCCCATGCGCTCGTGACCACGCGCGCGCGACGCACCGCGTCGACCGACTTGAGGGGCACGATCAGGAAGGGAATGCCGCACGACACCGCGGCCGGCCGCATCTCGCCACCGACCAGGTCGTCCGGCGCGAGCGACAGGATCGACGCCAGCTCCGCGTTCGACGGCACGTCGTGGCGCTCCTCCGGTGCCTGCGCCGTCGTCAGCTGCGCGTGCACCGGGACGCCGTCCTTCATGCGCACGCGCACCGGTACCGGGCCGACACCCTCTTCCAGGATCACCATCACCTCGTCGCCGGCTACGCCGTCCGACACCGCGCCCGACGCGACGAGCGCGTGTGCCGTGCCGATCGTCGGATGCCCCGCGAACGGGAGCTCCGAGCCCGGGGTGAAGATGCGCACGCGCCGGGTATGCGCTGGGTTCACCGGCGCGTACACGAACACCGTTTCCGAATAGTTGAACTCGCGCGTGATCGCCTGCAGCGTATCGGTCGGGAGATCCTCCGCGCCGAAGACGATCGCCAGCTGGTTGCCGGAGAATGGCGTCGACGTGAACACGTCGCAGGTGACGTAGCGCAGCGTTCGCGACACGGTCGTTACTCCGCGGCGAGGAACGGGTAGCGCCAGTCGAGCGGTGACGAGAGCGTCTCCTTGATCGTGCGCGCGCTGATCCACCGCACCAGGTTGAGCTTCGAGCCGGCCTTGTCGTTCGTGCCCGACCCGCGTGCTCCACCGAACGGCTGCTGCCCGACCACGGCGCCCGTCGGCTTGTCATTGATGTAGAAATTGCCGGCCGCGTTGCGCAGCACACTCGACGCCTCGCGCACGGCGTTCCGGTCGAGGGCGAACACCGCGCCGGTGAGCGCGTATGGCGAGGTGCGGTCCACCAGCTCGAGCGTCTCCGTGTACTTCGCGTCGTCGTACACGTGACAGGTGAGGATCGGGCCGAACATCTCCTCGCACATCATGCGGTGCGACGGGTCCGTCGCCTCCACCAGCGTCGGCTGCACGAACCAGCCCTTGCTGCGGTCGACGCCACCGCCGGCAATGATGTTCGCCGACGTCTTCGCGTCCTCGAGGTAGCCGCTCAGGCGGTTGAACGCCTTCTCGTCGATCACCGCTGCGACGAAGTTCGACAGGTCGCGCACGTCGCCCTGCTTCATCTCGCCCATCATCGCCACCGCGCGATCGCGCACGTCCGGCCACAGGGACTTGGGGATGTACGCGCGGCTGGCGGCCGAGCACTTCTGGCCCTGGTACTCGAACGCGCCGCGCACCATGCCGACGGCGAGCGCCTGTGGATCGGCACTCGAGTGCGCCATGATGAAATCCTTGCCTCCCGTCTCGCCCACGATGCGCGGGTAGGAGCGGTAGTTGCCCATGTTGCGGCCCACCGTCTCCCACATGCCGTTGAAGACGCCCGTGGAGCCCGTGAAGTGCACGCCGCCCAGGTCGCGGTGCTCGAGCGCGACCTTGGAGATCGATGCCGCGTCACCCGGGATGAAGTTGATGACGCCCGATGGCAGGCCGGCCTCCTCCAGCAGCTGCATGATGTACCAGTTCGACAGCAGCGCCGTGTGCGACGGCTTCCAGATGGCGGTGTTGCCCATGAGCGCCGGCGCACTCGGCAGGTTGCCGCCGATGGCCGTGAAGTTGAACGGCGTGACCGCGTACACGAACCCTTCGAGCGGGCGGTAGTCGAGCTGGTTCCAGGACGCGTGGTCGGCGAGCGGCTGCTCGCTGTAGAGGTCCTGCGCGAACTGCACGTTGAAGCGCCAGAAGTCGATCAGCTCGCACGCGGCATCGATCTCGGCCTGATGCACGGTCTTGGCCTGGCCGAGCATCGTGGCGGCGTTGATCGTGTCACGCCACGTCGTCGTGAGCAGCTCGGCGGCGCGCAGAAAGACGGCGGCGCGGTCCTCCCAGCGCCAGCTCGACCACTCGCGGCGCGCGCGCGTGGCGGCACCGATGGCGTCGTTCACCTGCGCCGGGGTCGCCATGTGGTAGCGCGCCAGCACATGTCCATGGTCGCACGGCATGGTGACGGTGCCGGTCTCGCCGGTGCGGATATGCTGGCCGCCGATGACGAGGGGAATGTCGGCGACTTCCGCCGCCATGCGCTCCACGCGCTGCAGGAGGGAGCGCCGTTCCGGCGAACCCGGGGCGTAGTTGCGCACCGGCTCGTTGACGG
The DNA here is from genome assembly GCA_040387895.1 of Gemmatimonadota bacterium. GTDB lineage: Bacteria > Gemmatimonadota > Gemmatimonadetes > Gemmatimonadales > Gemmatimonadaceae > Gemmatimonas. The sequence continues at coordinate 239 of JAZKCW010000121.1, read as the reverse complement.
CAGGTGGCACGCGGCGCGTGCCATCGAAAGCGGCATAAGACATGACAGTCTCCGGATGAGCAGAATGGGGGGCGGGCATGCGCGTTCACCCGAACGCCAGCCGGCCGAACGCGAAACCTAGAACAGCGCACGGCATGACGCCCGCAATGCCGGCGTGGATCACGTCCGTGGCGGGAGGCGGCAAACGGCGAGTGCAACTGGAACGGCAACCGCGTCTCACGCGGAGATTGGGGCGGACC
>JAZKCW010000120.1:0-32679 GCA_040387895.1 Gemmatimonadota bacterium | reverse complement strand
GCCACGCGCATGATCTCCGGTGGCGCGGGCTTGCTCTTCAAGGGCACGGGCTTCTACATCACCGATTACGGCAAGGACGGCAAGAAGGACCAGCGGACCGCCGCGTCGTCCGAGAGCAAGGGCGCGTCCGAGTCCAAGGGGTCGGAATCGAAGTCGTCCGATTCGGCGCCCGCGGGGTCGTCGTCGGAGTCGAAAGCCGACACGAAGTCTGCACCGAGCAGCCCAGCACCGGCGAGCACGCCGTCGACACCGAAGTCCGACTGACGTACGGCCACGCGTTCGTCGCGTCGGCCTTCCCTCACGCACCCTGTCCGTGAATCAGGCAGAAGCACTGCGCGCCGAAATCGCGCGAGCGGCGCGCACTCTCGGTGCGCCGGAAGACATCGCTCCGTCGCTGCAGCGCCCGCAGGATCCGGCGTTCGGTGACTGGGCAAGCAACATCGCGATGATGCTGGCGAAGCCGCTCGGCCGCAAACCACGCGAGCTGGCGGAATCGATCATCGGCGCCATGCAGATGTCGGACGTCGGTGTCACGAATGCCGACATCGCCGGACCGGGGTTCATCAACTTCCGCCTCGACCCGGGATTCCAGGCGCGCGGCCTCGTTGCCATTCTCGCCGATCCCGGCGCGTGGGGCCGGCATGATGTCGGCAAGGGCGAGCGTGTGGTCGTCGAGTTCGTGTCGGCCAACCCCACGGGCCCCCTGCACGTCGGCCATGGCCGCCAAGCGGCTCTGGGCGACGCGATCAGCACGCTCCTCGAGTACACGGGCTGGCAGGTCGATCGCGAGTTCTACTACAACGACAGCGGTGCGCAGATCGCCAACCTCGCGCGCAGCGTGCAGGCACGCGTGCGTGAGCTTGCAGGTGCGCCACTCGAGATCCCGGAAGGCGGATACCACGGCGCGTACATTCGCGAGATCGCCGAGTCGTATGTGGCGCAGCATCCCGCGGATGCCGGCGGGGCAGACCTCGAGGCGATGCGCGTGTTCGCCGTTGCAGCACTCCGGCACGAGCAGGATCTCGACATGCAGGCCTTCGGTGTCCAGTTCCGCACCTACTACCTCGAGAGCTCGCTTTACACGGATGGTCGCGTCGCGAGCACCGTCGAACGGCTGGTGGGGTCCGGTCGCACGTACGAGGAGGAAGGCGCCTTGTTCCTCCGCACCACGGAGTTCGGCGACGACAAGGATCGCGTGATGCGGAAGAGCGCGGCCAAGGGCGGTGACTTCACGTACTTCGTGCCCGATGTCGCCTACCATGTGACGAAGTGGGAACGCGGGTATCGCCGCGCCATCAACGTGCAGGGCGCCGATCATCACAGCACCGTGACGCGCGTGCGCGCCGGCCTGCAGGCGCTCGGCATGGGCATTCCGCAGGGCTATCCCGACTACGTGCTGCACCAGATGGTGACGGTGATGAAGGGCGGGGAGGAGATGAAGATCTCCAAGCGCGCGGGCTCGTACGTCACCGTGCGCGACCTCATCGACGAAGTCGGTCGCGACGCAGTGCGCTATTTCTATCTGATGCGGCGCGGTGACTCGCAGCTGGTGTTCGACATCGACCTGGCACGCAGCCAGTCGGAAGAGAATCCGGTCTACTACATCCAGATGGCCCACGCGCGCATGAGCGGCATCTTCCGCGTGGGTGAGATCGACAGCAGCACCATCTCCGCCGATGGCGTGAACCTTGGCGCACTGCACGAGCCGGCGGAGCAGGAGCTGGTGAAGCAGCTGCTCGACTTCCCGGCGGTCGTCCGCAGCGCGGCCGACACGCTGGAGCCACATCGCGTGGCGAGCTGGCTGCTGGAGACCGCACGCGCCGGGCACACCTGGTACCACAAGCATCACGTCCTCGGCGAACCCGAGGAGATCCTGCGCGCGCGGCTCGTGCTCGCGCGTGCCACGCAGCTCGGCCTCGCCGCCGGCCTGCGCATTCTCGGCCTTACCGCACCGGAGCGGATGTGAGCAGCGTCCTGGAGAACACGATGGCAAATCCGGCGCATGCCGGCGTCAAGAACACGGTGCTGGTGGTCGGCTCGGTTGCGCTCGATTCCGTGGAGACGCCATTCGGCCGCGCCGACGACGTGCTTGGGGGTTCGGGCACGTTCTTCTCCTCGTCCGCATCGCACTTCGTTCCGGTGCAGCTGGTCGGCGTCGTCGGTGACGACTATCCGCTCGAGAAGCTCGAGCCGCTCGCGGCGCGCGGTGTCGATCTCGCAGGGCTGGAGAAGGCGACAGGCAGCAGCTTCCGCTGGCGCGGCCGGTATCGTCACGACCTCAACTCGGCCGAGACGCTCGAGACCCATCTGGGCGTGTTCTCCAACTTCCGCCCGAACATTCCCGCGCAGTTCCGGAACGCACCGTTCGTCTTTCTCGCCAACATCGACCCGCGGCTTCAGCTGCAGGTGCTCGACCAGGTGGAGAAGCCGAAGCTGGTCGCCTGCGACACGATGAACTTCTGGATCGAGTCGCGCCGGCCCGAGCTCATCGAGCTGCTCGGGCGTGTCGACATGATCACGCTCAACGACGGCGAGGCGCGCCAGCTCACCGAACGCGCGAACCTCGTGCAGGCCGCGCGCTGGATCCTCGAGAAGGGGCCGCGCTACGTGATCATCAAGAAGGGTGAGCACGGCGCGTTCATGTTCACGAGCGACAGCGTGTTCTTCGCACCGGCGTATCCACTCGAAAGCGTCTTCGATCCCACCGGCGCGGGTGATTCCTTCGCGGGCGGCTTCATCGGCGCGCTCGCCGCGTCCGGTGACCTGAGCATCCCCTCCATGCGCCGCGCCGTCGTCATCGGCTCGGCGATGGGCTCGTTCGCCGTCGAGAAGTTCTCCAATGCGCGCCTGCTCGAGATCTCGCGCGCGGACATCGACGCACGCGTGCGCGAGTTCCAGCAGCTCGTCTCCTTCGACGTGGACCTCGCACCGTGACGGGGCCGGACAGCACGGCGATGGACTATGCTGGCGCGGGCGTGAGCATCGAGGCTGCCGACGACGCAAAGCATCGGCTCGCGGCGCTCGTGCAATCGACCATGACCGCCGGTGCGGTCGGTGCATTCGGCGGCTTCGGCGGCATGTTCCGGATGCCCGGCGGCTATCGCTCGCCATTGCTCGTCTCGAGTGCCGATGGGGTGGGCACGAAGATCAAGGTCGCCATCGAGAGTGGCCGGCATAGCACGATCGGTCATTGTCTCGTGAACCACTGCACGAACGACATCCTGGTACAGGGTGCCGTGCCGATGTTCTTCCTCGACTACGTCGCGTTCGGTGCCCTCGTTCCGGCCGTCGTCGAAAGTGTCGTCGCCGGCGTGGCGGCCGGATGTCGCGAGAACGAGTGCGCGCTCGTGGGCGGAGAGACCGCCGAGATGCCGGGTGTGTACACTCCACCCGACTACGATCTGGCGGGCTTCATCGTCGGCATCGTGGAAGAGGATGCGGTGCTCGGCAGCGCGCGCGTGATGGAGGGTGATGCACTGGTCGCGCTCGCCAGCAACGGCCTGCACACGAACGGCTATTCGCTCGCTCGCCGCATCGTGAGTGATCGGCTCCGGCTCGGTGTCGACGATGCGTTCCCCGATGCTGCCGGCGCCTCCGTCGCCGATGTGCTGCTTGCAGTGCATCGATCGTATCTCGCCTGTCTGCGTCCCGTGTTGCACTCGGTACATGCGATGGCGCACATCACCGGCGGTGGACTTCCGGGCAACCTCAACCGGGCGTTGCCACCGACGCTCGACGCGGATGTGGACACCAGTACGTGGACCATCCCGTCGACGTTCCGGGTACTGCAGGACGCGGGCAAGGTGCCCACACTCGAAATGTTCCGGGCGTTCAATATGGGAGTGGGCATGGTCGTGATCACGTCGCAGCAGAATGTCGGGGCAATCGTTGCGCGAGCCGCGGAGTGCGGCATCGACGCGTGGCAGTTGGGGCAGGTCGTGCGTGGTAGCGGCGTTGTTCGCTTCGACGGGCAGCCGACATGACGCGCACCATCCGTCGATCGATGATTGCTTGTGCAGCGGCCGCACTGTCGGTCGTCGCGCTGATGCCGGCGTCGATGCTTGCGCAGGCTCCGAGTTGTGTCGCGACTCCGGCGCTGCCGTTCAATGGGCAGGCGGATGCGTGTCAGAAGGCGATCGATCTCTTCGCGTTCATCCTGCCGCAGGTCGGCGTCGCCGTTTCCGGCGGCAACCCCATTCCCGGCGACGCCGGCACGCTCGGTGGCTTCGGCAAGCGATCCCTGGCAGTGCGAGTGGTCGCCGTCGATGCGCGGTTGCCGGAGAATTCAGTGCCACTCACCGTCGGCGCAGCGACCGCGAGTGACTTCGGTGCGACGCGCGCCGTGCTTCCGCTGCCGAGCGTCGATCTCGCACTCGGATTGCTGCCCGGCATTCCGTACGGCCTCACGAACGTCGGTGGCGTCGACCTGCTGCTCGGCGCCACATGGCTGCCGTCGGTCTCGCAGGACGAATTCTCGCTCGATCCAAAGAACGGCGGCTTCGGATTCGCGTACGGCCTGCGCGTCGGCGCACTGCAGGAGTCGAGTCTCGTGCCGGGCGTGAGCATCAGCTGGCAGCGGCGGCACATGCCGACCACCGACTTCTCGTACACGCCGTTCAACGACACGCTGCGCGTCGGCGAAACCACGATGCGCTCCGACGCATTCCGGCTCATCGCGAGCAAGCGCATCCGGATGTTCGGCTTTGCGCTCGGCGTCGGCCAGGATCAGATCTTCGGCGAGAGCGCCATGACCGCCGTCGTCAACGACGACAGCGGCATCCTGCCCGTGCGCCAGACGCTGTCGCTGACCGGTCTGCGCGAGAGCTCGAAGCGCAACACGGCGTTCCTGAATGCCTCCCTCAACCTCATCCGCATCCGCCTCGTCGGGGAGCTGGGATGGTCGAGCGAGGGCGATCGCCGTCAGACGCTCAACACGTTCGGTGGTCGCCGCGCGAACGAGGGGTATCGCTACGGATCGCTTGGAATCACCACGCGATTCTGACACTCGCCCGGTCGCCGACGCCGATGCGGGGAGCACGCCCGCCTCGGATACACGCGACCGGGAGTTCATGCGGCGTGCGCTCGCGCTGGCCGAGCGCGGGGCAGGGCAGGTAGCGCCGAATCCGAAGGTTGGTGCCGTCATCGTGCGGGACGGCGTGGTCGTGGCCGAAGGCTGGCACGCCCGTTATGGCGACGAGCATGCCGAGGCGATGGCGCTACGGGTCGCGGGCGCGGGAGCCCAGGGCGCCACGGTGTACGTGACGCTCGAGCCCTGCAACCATCATGGAAAGACGCCGCCGTGTGCCGCCGCACTGGTCGCCGCGGGGGTAGCGCGCGTTGTGTATGCCGTCGCGGACCCGGGGGCCCACGAGGGCGGTGGCGCCATCACACTCGCGAACGCCGGTGTCGAGGTGAATGCCGGCGTGCTCGGTGCCGAAGCGGCCGAGGTGAATGCGCCGTTCTTTTTTGCCGCAGCGGCGGCAGCTCGCCCCTTCGTGACCCTCAAGCTGGCGCTGTCCGTCGACGGGGCGATCGTTGGCGCTGACAGAAAGCGAACCTGGCTGACGGGCCCCGAGTCTCGCACCGCCGTCCACGCCCTGCGCGCCGATGCGGATGCCGTGGCCGTGGGATCCGGGACGGCGCTCTGTGACGACCCGGAGCTCACCGTGCGTGACGTGCCGGCGCCACGCATCCCACCCATGCGCGTGGTGTTCGACCGGTCGGCTCGATTGCCGCTGGGCAGCACCCTGGTACGGACGGCCCGCGAGGTGCCGGTCGTGCTGGTCACGGATGGGCGGCATCCCGACTCGGAGCGGCTGCTGGAGGCGCAGGGGGTTACCCTCATCAGGGCGGATGGCCTGGCCTCCGCCCTCGCGGAACTGCGCGCACGTGGCGTTCGCCACCTCCTGGTGGAGGGCGGCGCAACCCTCGCCTCGGCACTGGTCGCTGCAGGGACTGTCGACCGGCTGATTAGCTTTCAGGCACCCGTCATTCTCGGTTCGGGAGCGCTTGCGGCCTTTGCGTCGCTCCCGGCGGCGCATCGCCTGACAGTGGTGAGCCGGCGCGAGTACGGCCCGGATCTGATGACGGTCCATCGCTTCGAAAGCCGCTCGTAGCGGCGGGAAAAGCACGCCAGTTCGGTTACACGCTGTTTCACATGCCGATCGATCGGCCGGTTGGGAGGCAGGAGAGAAGGATGTTCACAGGGCTCGTCGATGACGTCGGCATGATCACCTCCGTGGCGGATACGCCGGCGGGGCGCGAATTGCGCATCCGTTGCCGCTATGCCGGCATCGTGGACGGCGAGAGCATCGCGGTGAACGGCGCCTGCCTGACGGTTCGCGAACACGGCGTGGAGCAGGAGGTCGAGGACGCTACTGCGTACAGCTGGTTCACGGTGGCCGCGGTCGTCACGACGCTCGGCCGCACCTGCATTGGTGATTGGCGCGAAGGCGACCGGGTCAACCTCGAGCGCGCGATGCGGCTCGGCGACCGGCTCGGTGGGCATCTCGTGCTCGGGCACGTCGACGACCTCGGGGTCGTCACGGGCACGGAGACGCTCGACGATGCATGGCTCGTGAATCTGGCCCTGCCGCGCGACCTGCAGCCGCTGATGGTCGCGCACGGGTCGCTCACGGTGAACGGAGTCAGCCTCACGGTGAATGCGCTGCTCGAAGACGGGGTGCAGCTGTCGATCATCGAGTACACGCGTCGGCACACGACGCTCGGGGCACTCGCGCCCGGCGCGCGCGTTCATATCGAGGCGGACGTGCTGGCGAAGCACGTCGCACGGCTCGTTGCCCCTCACTTGACCTTGCAGGCTGCAACCGCTGGTGCGAGCGCACCCGCGTCGCCTGCTGCTGGAGTGCGTTTGCATGACTGATTCGACCGAGATGATCTTCGGCACCGTCGACCAGGCGCTGGCCGATCTCGCCGCCGGCAAGTTCGTGGTGGTCGCCGATGACGAAGATCGCGAGAACGAGGGAGACCTGATCTGCGCGGCCGAGATGGTGACGCCGGAGATGGTCAACTTCATGCTCGACGCGAAGGGCATGATCTGCCTCGCCATCACGAATGACTGGGCCGATCACCTCGGCCTCCATCCGCAGGTGGACGCCAACACGGAATCGATGTCCACCGCGTTCACGGTGAGCATCGACGCATCCGCGAAGTACGGTGTGTCGACCGGCATCAGCGCCACCGACCGCGCCACCACGATCCGTGTGGCGGTCGATTCCGGCAGCACGCGTGCGGACCTGCGCATGCCCGGGCACATTCATCCGCTGCGCGCCCGGGACGGTGGTGTGCTGCAGCGCGTCGGACACACGGAGGCCGCCGTCGATCTCGCGCGCCTCGCCGGCCTTCGCCCGGCAGGCGTGATCTGCGAGATCCTCAACAGGGACGGCACCACGGCGCGCCGTCCGGCCCTCGAGAAGTTCTCGCGCGAGCACGGCCTCACGTTCATCACGATCGCCCAGCTGGTCGCGTACCGCCTCCAGAAGGAGCGGCTCGTGCACCGCGTCGCCGACGCGCGCCTCCCCACCGAGTTCGGTGAATGGCGCATCGTGGGCTACGCGAACGACGTCGATTCGCGTGAACACATCGCGATCGCGTACGGCGACGTCGAGCACGCCGAGAGCGTGCTCGTTCGCATGCATTCGAAGTGCCTGACGGGCGACGTGTTTCACTCGCGCCGGTGCGACTGCGGATGGCAGCTCGAGACCGCCATGCGCATGATCCAGGCGGAAGGAAAGGGCATCATCGTGTACCTCGACCAGGAAGGCCGCGGAATCGGGCTGCTCAACAAGCTCAAGGCGTACGAGCTGCAGGATCGGGGTGCCGACACGGTCGAAGCCAATGAGCAGCTCGGCTTCAAGGACGACCTGCGCAACTACGGCATCGGCGCACAGATCCTGCTGGATCTCGGTGTGCATTCGATTCGCGTGCTGACCAACAATCCACGCAAGCTCGTCGGCCTCGACGGCTACGGGCTCGTGCTCAAGGATCGCGTGCGCCTGGAAATGCCAAGCAACGACGAGAACGCTGCCTATCTCGAGACCAAGCGCACCAAGCTCGGTCACCTGTTCGCAATCTGATCATCCGGCTTCTGCAGTTCCGCTTCTGCATTTTCGCTTCTGCCTTTCAGCTTCTGCCTTTCAGCTTCTCAGATGCCCGAATTCAACGGTAGTCCCCGCGGCGAAGGTCGTCGTATCGTGATCGTCGTCAGTCGCTTCAACGAGTCCGTCACCGTACCGCTCGCCGAGGGCGCGGTGGAGGCCCTCGTGGGCAAGGGCGCACTGTTCGACGACATCGACGTGCTCTGGGTGCCCGGCGCGTGGGAGATTCCGGTCGCCGTGCGGCGCGCCCTCGCGACGGAGCGCTACGATGCGGCGGTCGCGATCGGCGCGGTGGTGCGCGGTGAGACGCCGCACTTCGACATCGTCGCTGGCGAGACGGCACGCGGGCTGATGGACGTCACGCGCGACTTCGACGTGCCGGTCACGCTTGGCCTGCTCACGACGGACACGCTGGAGCAGGCGGAAGCCCGCGCCGGTGGCGCGCACGGCAACAAGGGCGCGGATGCCGCGCTCGCAGCGCTCGAGATGCTCGACCTGTTCGATCGCATTGCGCCGGTCGGCGATCACGAGAGCACGGACGACGACGCATGAGCGGCGGACTGCGGGACGACGCCTTCTGGGATGAATCCGCACAGGAGCCACTCGATCCGCGTCGTGGGCGCCGCGCGGGTACCGACAAGGCAGCGGAACGAGTCGAGACACGCGGCCGGTCGCGCGCGCTGCAGGCCCTGTATGCGGCCGACCTGCGCGACCTGTCGCGGCTGCGGCGCATCGCGTCGCATGTGTTCGACGATCTCGCGATCGAAGCGGGCGAGCGCGAGTTCGCCTCGAAGATCATCGCGACGTTCGCCGAGCGCGGTGCGGACATCGATGCCGCACTGGCGGACGTCACGGCGAACTGGCGGTTCGAGCGTCTCGGCGCGATCGAGCGCAGTGTGCTGCGGCTCGCGGCATCGGAGCTCGCGCGCGAGGAGACACCGGTGAAGGTGGTGCTGCAGGAATCCGTGCGCCTGGCGGAACGATACGGCACGGCGCGCAGCGCGCGTTTCGTGAACGGAGTGCTCGACGCCTACGCCCGCCGTCTCGGACGCCTGTGACGGTCGGAGCACCGCTGCGCGTCGCCGTGGTGAACTGGCAGTGCCTGGACAATCCGCTGGCCGGTGGCGCCGAGATTCATCTGCACGAGATCTTCGGCCGTCTCGCGGCGAAGGGCCACGAGCTCACGCTGCTCTGTGGCGGCTGGCCGGGTGCACCGGCTCGCACGACTCTCGACGGCATGGACGTGCATCGCGTCGGCACGCGGCAGACGTTCCCGTTTCTGGCGCGACGCTACTGGCACGCGAAGTTGGCTGCGCGGAACTTCGATGTGATCGTCGAGGACATCAACAAGGTGCCGGTGTTCACTCCCACGTGGCGCGGGGGGCCCGCCGGAACGCCGGCGCGGGTCGCCCTGGTGCCGCACCTGTTCGGCGGCACCGCGTTCCAGGAGCTCGCGGCGCCGCTGGCCACCGCGGTGTGGCTGGCCGAGCGCCCGCTTCCGTGGGTGTACCGGGGAATGGCGTTCGAGGCGATCAGCGAGAGCACGCGTGACGACCTGGTCGCCCGGGGCGTCCGGAGAGACCGCATCCGCGTGATTTTCCCCGGGATCGACACGGAGCATTACACTCCGGACCCGTCGGTCCGATCACCGGCGCCGCTGTTTGCGTACCTGGGTCGCCTAAAGAAGTACAAGGGAGTAGATCTCGTATTGCAGGCCTTTGCGGCGTGTGACGTGCCGCAGGCCACACTCGAAGTTGCGGGCGCGGGTGAATACATCGGTGAGCTCCAACGCCTCGCGGGGACGCTGGGCATAGGTGATCGGGTGCGCTTTCTCGGGCGCATCAGTGAAGTCGACAAGATTTCCCTGCTCAGGCGCGCCTGGGCCACACTGTTCGCATCTCCCAAGGAGGGCTGGGGCATCACGAACCTGGAGGCAGCGGCCTGCGGAACTCCGGTGATTGCGTCGAATTCCCCCGGTATCCGCGAATCCGTCCGGCATGGCGAGACTGGTTTTCTCGTGCCGCACGGTGACGTCGCTGCGATGGCTGCTTCCATGCGATCCCTCAGCGGCGAGCGCGCGCTCGTCGAGACTCTGGGGATTGCAGCGCGGCACTTCGCTCAGGGCTTCACCTGGACACGTGCCGCCGACGAGACCGAGGCTCACCTCCGTGAGGTGGTGGGCAAGCGAGGAGGTCGCTGATGGACATCATCCTGCACGCGCACCACGCCGATGTTCCGGACATGCTCCGGAACGATGCCGAGAACGCCGTCCGCCGTATCGCGAGTCGATGGAATCGCGTAGTCGATGCGGTGGTCCGATTCGTCTCCGATGGCCCGACGCGTCGCGTGGAGATCGTGCTGCGCAGTGCGCACAGTCGTGACCTGTTCGTGCATGCGGACGCGCGCGCGTTCCGGCCCGCCCTCGCCGTCGCGGTGAATCGCCTCCAGCGCCAGGTGTCCAACTCGCGCCGCTCCCGACGCGCGGCTACGTCTCTCGGAGATCGCACCGAGTGACATCGCGTCTCACCGTGGGCAAGCTCTTCGAGCGCATGAAGGACCCGCTCGAGCTCGAGCTGCTTGGGCCTGCGGTGGGGCTCGATCGCGAGATCACCAGCCCCGAGGCATCGAGCCCGGGGCTGGTCCTCGCGGGATACATCAATCGCTTTCCGTACCAGCGCATCCAGGTCCTCGGCGAGACCGAGATCAGCTACCTGCAGTCTCTCGAGCAGGCGCAGCGCACGACGTACCTGGAGCAGTTCTTCGGCTTCCCGATCCCGTGCGCGTTCATCACGAAGGCGCTCGAGCCGCCGGAGCCGTTACTCGCCGCCGCAGAAGCGGCGGGGGTCGCCGTGATCCGCTCGAGTCTCAAGACCGCGGAATTCTATCGCCTCATCAAGCCGTACCTGGGTGAGCAGTTCGCGCCGACGACGACGCTGCATGGATCGCTCGCCGACGTCTACGGCGTGGGCCTGTTCTTCACCGGGCAGAGCGGCATCGGCAAGTCGGAGTGCGTGCTCGACCTCGTCGAACGTGGACATCGCCTCGTCGCGGACGACCTCGTGTTCGCCACGCGACGCGGCAACGACGTGCTGATCGGCAAGGGACACGAGCTGCAACGGCACTTCATGGAGATTCGCGGGGTCGGCCTGCTCGACATCCCGGCGATCTTCGGCATTCACGCGGTGCGTCAGCAGAAGCGCATCGAAGTGGTCGTGGTGCTCGCGGAATGGGACGCGGAGGCCACGGTCGACCGTACGGGCCTCGACGTGCAGACCACGACCATTCTTGGCGTCGAAGTCCCGAAGATCACCGTGCACCTCAATCCCGGGAAGAACATCACCGTGATCGCCGAGGTCATCGCGATGAACCATCTCCTCCGCTACTATCGGGGGTATGACAGCGCGACCGCCTTCAACGAGCGGTTGATCGGACAGATGCGGCGCAGCTCCGATGTACAGCGGTACCTGCAGGAGGATGACGAGTGAGTGAGGTCCGGGCCATCGTGGCCGGTCACGGAACGTTTGCAGCAGGCATCATCTCGGCGGTGGAGCAGATCACCGGCCACGGCTCGATGTTCGCGGCCGTCAGCAACTCCGGACTCTGTCTCGACGATATCGAGGAGACGCTGGCGCGCGAGCTCGATCGGTCGGGTGCGCGCGTACTCTTCACCGACCTGCCGGCCGGCAGTTGCACGATGGCCGTGCGTCGCATGCTGCGTGCGCGTCCCGGCGTGCTGCTCGTGACCGGTGTCAATCTTTCCTTGCTGCTCGATTTCGCGATGGCCGCCTCGCAGGACGATGCCGACCCGATCGCCGCCGCGATGCTCGCGCTGGAGCGCGGCCGCGCGAGCATGGCGTCGTATCCATCGCCGGCCCCCTCGCCGGGCAGCGTGGCGCCGGGCGGCACCCCGTGACCGTCGCGCTCTATCGCATCGACGACCGGCTCATTCACGGCCAGGTGGTGGTCGGCTGGGGACAGCCGCTCGAACTGCGCTTCATCGTGCTGGTCGATGACGAGGTCGCCGGCAGCGAGTGGGAGCAGGAGCTGTACCGGATGGGCGTCCCACCCGACATGTCGGTGTACTTCCACAGCGTCGGGGACGCGGCCGGCGCACTGGCCGGATATCAGTCCGACCCACGCATCGGCCTCGTGCTGGTTGGCGACATCGGCACGATGGCGCGTCTCGTCGCGGCAGCCGGCGGCCTGATCCGCGAAGTCAACGTCGGCGGCATCCATCATTCGCCGGGCCGGACCGGTAGGCTGCGATACGTCTTCCTCACACCGGCGGAAGAGCAGGGACTGCGCGACATCGCGCGGCGCGGCATCACGGTCACCGCGCAGGATGTCCCCGGCGCCCGCCCGGTGCCGCTCGACGAGATGCTGGCGGCGCCGCCGGATTGATGTACGCGCGGTAATTTCCGGCAATGGATCTGGTAGGACTGCTGGTCGATCTGCTGCCGCTCGCGTTGCTCGCCGGCGTGATCGGTCTGGACGTGGTGAGCTTTCCGCAGGCGATGATTTCGCGTCCGATCGTGGCGGCGACCATCGCCGGCGCGTTCTTCGGTGCACCGGTCGCAGGCCTCGTCTGCGGCGCCGCGCTCGAATGTCTCGCGCTCGAGGCCCTGCCAGTCGGTGCGTCGCGCTACCCGGAATGGGGGAGTGCGTCGGTCGTCGCCGGCGCCGTCGCTGCACACGGCGCAAGCGCCACCGCGCTGCCACGGCCTGGCGCATTCACGGTCGCCGTCGCGGTTGGCGTGATCACGGCGTGGGCCGGTGGCTGGACCATGACGCGGCATCGCCGCTTCATCGCGGCCTTCGCGCGCCCGCGTCTCGACCAGCTCGCGGAAGGACAACGGCGCACCGTGGTGGGCCTGCAGGTGTTCGGGCTCACGGCCGACCTGCTTCGCGGAGCGCTGGTCGGCCTTGTGGCGTTTCCGCCGGCATTGATGCTCGCCGACTGGTGCGACACACGCTGGGGCGTCTCCGACGACGTCACACGTGCGGTCGTGGTCACGTGTGTGGCAGCAGTGGCCGTCAGTGCCGTCTGGAAGGACTTCCACGCCATCAGCGGGACACGGCGGCTCTTCCTGCTCTCGCTGGCCGTGGGCACGGCCCTGGTGGTCATGGGTGCCTGACGAGATTCCGCCGGTACCCACCGGCTCCGTATCCACCGGCTCGGCACCGGCCGAGGCACCCGTTCCCGTGCTGGGCGCCCGCACGCACGCGTCGATGTACCTGCGCTGTCTCGCCGTGCAGGGCTCGTGGAATTACGAGAACCTCATCGGCAATGGCATCGGGTTCTGCGTCGAGCCGGCGCTGCGTCGGCTGCCCGGTGGCGTCGGTGCGCCTGCCTATCGCCAGGCGCTTGCCCGACAGAGCGCGTACTTCAACGCGCATCCCTACCTCGCCTCGCTCGCGGTCGGTGCGCTGGCACGGGCGGAGATCGATGGGGCGCCGCCGGTCCGGATCGAACGCTTCCGCACCGCGCTCTGCGGCCCGCTCGGCAGCGTCGGCGACCGCCTCGTCTGGGCGGCGTGGCTGCCGGCATGTTCGCTCGTGGGGCTGCTGCTTTTTGGCCTGGGGTGGAGCTGGCCCGCCGTGGTCGTCGGTTTCCTCGTGCTGTACAACGCCGGCCACTTCGCCCTGCGGCAGTGGGGACTTCGCGCGGGATGGAAACACGGGCTCCGGGTAGCCGTTGCTCTCGGACATCCGGTGCTGCAGCATGGTCCACGCTACATTGGACGAGTGTCCGCGGTGATCGGCGGCCTCGCGCTCCCGCTCGCTGTGCATCGGGCCATTGGTGGCGGGCCTCCGTTGTCCCCGATTCCCGTCGGAGTGGTGATCATGACGCCGCTGCTGGCGGCGCTGCTCGTTCGGTTGCAGGGCCGAACGGAAGGGTGGCGTGCAGTGCTGGTCCTGCTTGCTGCCTTCGTCCTCTACTCGGTGGTCCGTTGATGGCTGAACGCAACGTCCAAATCGTCAACAAGCACGGCCTGCATGCGCGTCCCGCGGCCGAAATGGTGAAGGCTGCGTCGCGCTTCAAGAGCGATATCACGATCTCGCGCGACGATCTCGAGGTCAACGGCAAGAGCATCATGGGGGTCATGATGCTCGCGGCGGAGTACGGGTCGACGATCACGCTGCGCGCGACGGGCCCGGACGCGGATGACGCGCTGGATTCGCTGGCCACGCTGGTGGCATCCCGGTTCGGGGAGACCTAGTGCAGTCCATGCTCCGCGGGATTCCCGCTTCGCCGGGAATCGTCGTGGGACCAGTGCACCTGCTGCGCTGGGAAGTCCCGGAAGTGCGACAGCGGCTGATCGACGACAGCGAGATCGACGCGGAGATTGCCCGGATACATGGGGCGTTCGAGCGCGCGCGAGAGCGCCTGCGCCTGCTTCGTTCCCGCGCCGAATTGCACGCCGGGCTCGAGGAGGCGGCCATCTTCGACGTGCAGCTCTCGATTCTCGACGACGCGGAATTGCTGAACAGCGTCGAGGCCCTCATCCGTCAGAACCTGGGCGCCGAGAAGGCGTTCGACCTGATCCTGCTGGAATGGCGACAGCACTTCGCGCGGCACTCGGCACCCATGCTGCGCGAGAAGGTCGGCGATCTGACAGACGTGCACATTCGCGTACTGTCGCTCCTGCTCGACCTGCCCGATCACGATCCGGTCGACGTGCCGCGAGGCTCGAACGCGATTCTCGTCACGCACGACCTCACGCCGTCGCTCACGCTGCAGCTCGATCGGGAATGCATCGCGGCCATCGCGACGGATGCCGGCACCGCGACCGCGCATGTCGCGATCCTCGCCCGGTCGCTGGGCCTCCCCGCGGTGGTGGGCCTCCGCAATGCACTGGCGTACCTCAAGGGCGGAGAACGCGCGATCCTCAACGGATCGGATGGGACGCTCGTCATCGCACCCACCGAGGCCGAACTCGAGGAAGCCAGCCAGCAGGTCGCCGACGAGGCAGGACGCGCGGACGAGCGCCGCGAACTGGCACTGAGCACGCCGGTCACGGTCGACGGTGTGCGGTTGCTGGTGCGCGCGAATGTGGATATCCCCGAGGAGGCGGAGCTCGCGGCCACGAGCGGCGCGGAGGGCGTCGGCCTGCTGCGCACCGAGTTTCTCGTGGTGGGCCGCACGAACATGCCGGACGAGGACGAGCAGTACCGCGCCTATCGCCGGGTGCTGCAGGCATTTGGCAGCAAGCCGGTGATCATCCGCACGTTCGACATCGGTGGCGACAAGCTGCCCGTCGGCGGATTCCCGGCGGAGGCCAATCCGTTCCTCGGGTGGCGGGCCATTCGCATGTGCCTCGACGAGAGTGAGCTGTTCAAGACACAGCTTCGTGCGCTCCTGCGCGCGGGCGTGCACGGCGATTTGCGCATCATGCTGCCGTTGGTCGTCACCGTCGACGAGGTCCGCGAGACACGTCAGCTCATCGCCGAGTGCGTGCACGAGCTCTCGGCGCGTCGCGTGCCGTTCCGCTCCGATATCCCGCTGGGCGTGATGGTCGAGACGCCTGCCGCAGCCGTGTCCTGCGACACGCTCGTGCGCGACGTGGACTTCTTCAGCATCGGCTCGAACGACCTGGTGCAGTACACGCTCGCCGTCGACCGTGGCAACACGAACCTCGCGCCCCGCTTCACGCCATTGCACCCCGCCGTCCTCCGGCTCATCGCGGCCGTGCAGAATACGGGGGCCACGAACGGGATCGATGTGTGCGTATGCGGAGAGATGGCGTCCCAGCCGTTGTCCGTCTTCGTCATGATGGGCCTGGGCATCCGGCAGCTGAGTGTCGCGCCGCGGGCCGTGGCCGAGGTCAAGCGCGTGCTTCGCGGGGTGCGCATGAGCGCGGCCATCGAAGCGGCGCAGGCGGCCCTGGCCAGCGGCACGGCACGGGAGGTCGAGACGCTGCTGCGTCGCCGTCTCCGGACGGAGCTCGAACTGCACGGCCGGACCGGCAGCGGGTTGCCCGCCCTCCTGTAGCGGGCGATCCTTCGTCTGCGTGTTCCGATCACAGTACCTGTTCGTCTTCCGTCATCACGACATCCTGCACGCCTTACTCAAGCCCAGAGACCTGCGTGGCCGAACGACATCTCTTCACCTCCGAGTCCGTTACCGAGGGACATCCGGACAAGATCGCCGATCAGATCTCTGACGCGGTGCTCGATGCCATTCTCACGGAAGACGCCAGCGCGCGCGTTGCGTGCGAGACGCTGGTGACGACGGGACTCGCCGTGATCGCAGGCGAGATCACGACGACCGCGTACGTGCACCTCCCGGAGATCGTGCGCAAGACGATCGAAGGCATCGGGTACAACGACGCGACGTTCGGATTCGACTCGCAGACCTGCGCGGTGATGAGCACGATCGACCGGCAGTCCCCGGACATCTCGCAGGGCGTGGACACGGGCGGTGCAGGTGACCAGGGCATGATGTTCGGCTACGCGACCGACGAGACGCCGGAGCTCATGCCGCTGCCGATCCAGCTCGCGCATGCGCTGACGCAGCGCCTGGCGGAGCTGCGCAAGGACGGCACGCACAGCTGGCTGCGTCCCGATGGCAAGGCGCAGGTCAGCGTGCTCTACGAGGACAACCGTCCGATCGCGGTCGATACGGTCGTCATCAGCACGCAGCACGACGAGCGCGTCTCCAACACGAAGCTCCGCCGGGCGATTCTCGAGGACGTGATTGAGGCGACGATCCCGGACCAGTTCCGTCCGCGTCGTCTCAAGACGCACATCAACCCGACCGGGCGCTTCGTCATCGGCGGTCCGCAGGGTGATGCCGGGCTCACGGGTCGCAAGATCATCGTGGATACGTACGGCGGCATGGGACGGCACGGCGGTGGCGCATTCAGCGGCAAGGACCCGTCGAAGGTCGACCGCTCGGCCTGCTATGCGGCGCGCTGGGTGGCCAAGAACATCGTGGCCGCCAAGCTCGCCCGGCGCTGCGAGGTCCAGGTCGCCTACGCGATCGGTGTCGCGGAGCCGGTATCGGTGTACGTTCAGACATTCGGCACGGGTGAAGTGCCGGATCGCGTGATCGAGGCGGCCGTGATGGAAGTGTTCGACCTCACGCCGCGTGCGATCGCGCGCGAGCTGGAGCTTCGCAAGCCTATCTATCAGGCGACCGCAGCGTATGGTCACTTCGGTCGTCGTCCGGAAACCGTTGGTCGGGGTCGCAACGCCCGCACATACTTTACCTGGGAACGGACCGACCGCGTGGCAGCGCTCAAGCGGGCGATCCGCTAAGCCGCCGTCACCGTTGCGCCGCCGCAGGCCACACGCCTCCGGCGGCGCATCCGTCGACGTCCCGTGGAGATCTGCATGGTCGAAGTGAACGTGGCCCGCCTCGGGCTCGACAGCGCCACGAATTCGTACGTCGTGATTCTCCGGGAGCGGGGCGGCCGACGCCTGCTTCCGATCTGGATCGGCAAGCCGGAAGCCGAGTCCATCGTGATGGAAATGAACCATCTCAAGCGCGACCGTCCGCTCACCCACGACCTGTGCAAGGCACTGATCGTCGGTCTGGGCGGAGCGCTGCGGAAAGTCAGCATCACCCGCATCGAGAAGAGCACCTACTTCGCCGAGATGCAGATCGACGGGCCGCAGGGTATCGTGCAGGTCGATGCGCGCCCGTCCGACAGCATCGCGATCGCCCTCCGGCTCGACGCGCCGATCTTCGCGCCGGAGTCGCTGCTCACCGCCGTCGAGGCGGACGAGCTGGACGAGGACGCCGACGAGACGCCCTTTCTCGCGGCCGCCAGCCACGAACTCTCGCCGGAGGAACTCAAGGCGTATCTTGAGAATCTCCGCCCCGAAGATTTCGGCAGGTTCACGCCGTAAGGAAAGTCATCCGTGATAGGACGTCTCACCGCGCTGTTCCTCCTCGGCGCGAGCATTGCCCTCGGGTCGCTGCCGCTTGCCTCCTCGCTGCACGCACAGGCGCGCTCCGTCGAAGGACGGGTGCTGCACCCGGACCGCGAGAACGGCGACAGCGTGGGCATGGCGGTCACACCGAACGCGTGGGTCACACTGCACCGGGTCGGCAAGGACGACGCCGGCCCGATCGATTCGGTGCGCACGGACCCGCGCGGCTCTTACCGTTTCAAGTGGACGCCGCGCGGCGCCGCCGACGCCGTCTACTTCGCGTCGGTCACCTGGGATGGCATCGCCTACTTCACGCCGCCCCTGCGCTCGGCCGTCACGACCGGCGGCGACGCGGACATCACCGTCTTCGACACGACGTCGGTCGCGTTTCCGCTCTCGGTGCGCGGCCGGCACCTGATCATCAGTGCGGCGGACAGTACCGATCAGCGCACCGTCATCGAGGTGTTCGAGCTCTCGAACGACAGCGTGCGTGCACTCGTATCGGCGGAGGGCGACGCGGCGGCCCCCACCTGGAGCGTTGCGGTCCCGCAGGCGGCAAAGGATGCGCGCGTCAGCGAAGGCGACATCGCACCGGATGCATTCGCATTCACGAACGGACGCGTGTCGGTGTACGCACCCATCGCACCCGGCCTGAAGCAGATTTCGTTCTCGTACAAGGTGCCGGCCAGCAGCTTCCCGTTGTCGTTCAACGCGGAGCGCGGTGCAGTGGTGTTCGAGGTGTTGCTGGAAGAGCCGCAGGGGACGGTGACGGCCGAAGGATTCACGTCCGTCGCACCGGTCACGCTCGAAGGCCGCAACTTCAAGCGCTTTCTCGCGCAGGACCTGAAGGCCGACACGCGGGTGCTGGTGGAGCTGCCGACCACCCGCATGCCGGGGCGGAATCTCTACATCGCGGCGCTGCTCGCAGCGGTGGGCTTCCTGATGCTGCTCACACTGTCACGCGCGGTGTCACGTCGCACGTCGGTGGCGAGCACGGAAGCGCTCGCGGCGCGTCGGGGCGCGGTCGGTGCACGCGCAGCCCAGACGCCGATGCATGAGCGCCTCGCACAGGAGATCGCGGCACTCGACACCACCTACGGGGCCATCGCCGAACCGTCGCCGTCCGTGCAGACCGCCTACGAGCGCCGTCGCGCGGAGCTGGTGGATGCACTGTCCGACGCGCTTGCCGAGACTTCGGCGGCGCGGTAGGTTCCCGGAGTCGGACCACCGGTCCGACAGACAATTGATTTCGAGCGCGGGACACGGAAGCCGGTGAGAGACCGGCGCGGCCCCGCCACTGTAACGGGCACCAACACGCACATCCACGCACGCCACTGACCTCACGGTCGGGAAGGCGGATGCCGCGGCCCGAAGCCAGGAGACGACCCACGCTCATTCTCGCACGCTGATCCTCGAGGGAGGGCTCGCGCACCGTGGCGTCCTCCGATCGTGGTCGCGCTGCGCGCGCTCGGGCATCCCCGCATGGTCGGAGGATGTCCGTTTTGTTTTTCGCGTCGGAACAGGCTGTCAGAAGAGCGGCGCTCGTGCTGGTGAGCGTCGTCATGGGTGCGGTCGCCGCGTGCACCACGCCAGGCGATTCGGCCAGTGCCGGCAGCAGCGCGACCAGCAGCGCCACCGAAAGCTTGGCCGCAAGCGCCGCCGGGTCGCGCCGGGCGTCTGCACCCGCGGACACCGACGACTTCGGCACGCCATTCCCCAAGGACGTGTCGGCGAGTGCGCGCATCGTGTCACTCAACCCGACCGCTACCGAGCTGCTCTACACGCTTGGCGTGAGCGAACGGCTCGTCGGACGCTCCGCGTGGGACGAGTTTCCCGCCGAGGTGAAGTCGGTGCCGTCCGTCGGCAACGGCATCGGTGTGAACGTGGAGGCGGTGCTTGGCGTGCGACCGACGCTGGTGGTGTTGTACGCGACGCCTGAGAATCGCACGGCCGCCGAGGCGCTCCAGCGCGCAGGTGTGCACACCATCGCGTTGCGCGTCGACCACATTGCCGACTTCATGGCACTCACCACGCGGCTCGGACGGGTCGTGGGCGCCGAGCGGCGCGCCATCACGGTGCGGGACACCGTACAGGCCACACTCGATTCCGTGCGTGCCGTGCTTCGCGGTGTGACGGCGACACCGGTCGTGTGGCCCGTCTGGCTGGCACCGACGATGGTGATCGGCGGCGGAAGTTTTCTCGATGAACTGATCGAGATCGCCGGGGGGCACAACGTCTTTCACGACAGCCCCGCGCCGTCACCACAGGTGTCCATCGAGGAAATCGCGAAGCGCAATCCGGACTTCGTCATCGCGAGCGATTCGACCATGGCGCGGCTGCGAAAGGATGCGCCGTGGCGCGCCGTTCGCGCCGTGCGCGATGCGCGTTGGCTTCGCTCCGATCCGGCGTTGACCGGCCGCCCTTCCGTGGTGCTTGGCATGGCCGCCGTCTCGCTCGCGCGAGTCATGCACCCTGAGCGCGCCGCTGCGCTGCCACGGTGATCCGACCAGGCGCGTCCACACTCCTGCCGCTCGTGCTGGGAGCCGCCGCTCTGGTGCTCGTCGCACTGGTGGCGGTGGCCGTCGGTGCAGTCCCGATTTCACTCTCGGACGTGGTGCAGGGCGTGCTGGGGCAGGGAGACGTCGCCATCGTGTCCATCGTGCGTGACCTTCGTGCGCCGCGCGTTGCGCTGGCCGCGCTCGTTGGTGCGGCACTCGGGATGAGCGGAGGCGCCTTGCAGGGAACGCTGCGCAATCAGTTGGCCGAGCCGTATCTACTGGGCGTGTCCGGAGGCGCCGCCGTCGGCGCAGTGCTGCTCATGAGCCTCCGCGTCACCGACCCATTTCTCGTGACCGTTGGTGCCTTCGTCGGTGCAGCCACGGCTGCGGCCCTCGTTACCGCACTCGCCCGGGTCGTCGGGGGAAGCGGCGACACACGCCTGCTGCTCATGGCAGGCGTCGTCGTCGGCGCGTTTGCCAACGCCGCGATCCTGGTGGCGCTCGCCGATGCGCCACCGGATCGGCTGCGCGGCGCACTGTGGTGGATGATGGGATCGGCCGCGGGCGCATCGTGGCAGGCGGTAGGCAGAATTGCCGTGGCGACGCTGGTGCTCGGAGGTGCACTCGTCTGGCGCGCACGCGAGCTCGATGTGCTGGTACTCGGCGACGAGCCCGCCGCCGCGCTCGGCGTCGATGTCGAGCGGGCATCCCGCCGCATGTTTCTCGTTGCATCGCTGCTCGCCGCGGCAACCGTGGCCTCTGCTGGACTGATCGGATTCATCGGTCTCGTCGTGCCCAACCTGGCACGCGCGCTGGGCGCGCAACGTCATCGCGGCATGCTGATTCTCTCGGCCGTGTATGGCGCGCTGCTCCTCGTGGCCGCCGATCTCGTTGCGCGCACCGTCCGCGCCCCCGCCGACCTTCCGCTGGGCGCAGTGACCGCACTCATCGGCGTGCCGTTCTTCCTGACGCGGCTGCGCAAGGTGGTGTTGTGAGGGCGGACGCTGTCACGGTGAACGTCACCGCCCAGCCGGCGCGCGCTGCAGTGCCGCTTCGATTCGAGGGCGTATCGGTGAAGTACCGCGGTCGGACGACGCGTGCACTCGACGGTGTCACGGTGCAGGCGGCCCCCGGTCACGTCACGGCAGTCGTCGGACCGAACGGCAGCGGCAAGAGCACGCTCGTTCGTGCGCTGCTGCGACGCGTACCGCTGGAGACCGGACGCATACTGCTCGGCGATATCGACCTGCTGACCGTCGCGCCGCGCGACTTCGCTGCGCAAATCGCCGTGGTGTCGCAGCGCGAAGAACCGAGCCTGCCCTTGAGCGTCGCCGAGTTCGTGGCGCTGGGCCGGTTTCCACATCGCGGAGCGTTCGGCGCGATGAGCCAGGCCGATACTGCTGCCGTGCAACGCGCCATGGAGCGGACCGGCGCCATCGAGACAGATGGACGGCGCACCGACGAGCTCTCGGGCGGGGAATGGCAGCGTGTGCGGATCGCCCGTGCGCTCGCGCAGGAGACGCGGGTCATGGTCCTCGACGAGCCAACCACCTTTCTCGACATCGCGCACGAGATGGCCGTCTTCGAACTGCTGGATTCACTCGCGCGCGAAGGATGCACGGTGCTGCTGGTGAGCCATCAACTCAACCTCGTGGCACGATTCGCGTCGCACATCGTGCTGCTGCACCGGGGGCAGGTAGCCGCGGCCGGCACTCCGTCCGACGTCATGCGCGGAGAGATCCTCGAGCGCGTGTACGACTGGCCACTCGTGGTCACGCGTGATCCAGCAGTCGGTGCGCCGGCGCTGCTCCCGCTTCGTGGCGGCGGCCGGGGCCGGCATCGTGGCTGACGCGATGCTTTTCGCCCTGCTGCTGGCGGTGGCGAGCGACAGCTCGACCGTGTGCGTGCGCGATGCCCGGACGCGGGCACCACTGCTCGACGTGCAGGCGATCGACTCGACCGGGCGGTTGACCTCACTTCCTGCGGCGTGCAATCGCCTCCCGGTGGGCACGTGGACCCTGCGGCGCCTTGGTTACGAACCGCGCCGAAACGTGCTCGTGTCGGCGGCCGATACCGTGCTCGTGGACCTCGGACGGGTCGGCGCGGGCATCGCGACGCTCGACTCCGTGCGTGTTACCGGTGTGCGCGGCGGTGTGGCCGGGGCCTCCGTCGCACGCACGACAGCGACCGTGGATGTGCGCGATGCGCGCCAGCGCGGTGTGGCCAGCGTCAACGCGCTCATCGCGTCGATGCCGTATGCGGCGCCGCGGAGTGCGCGCGGCGAGAGTGGTCTGTCGTTGCGGGGCGCGCGCCGCGAGGGCGTGGTCATCACACTCGATGGCATGTCGCTCAACGATCCGTCCACTGGCACCGCCGACGTTTCGGACATACCGCTCGTCATGCTGGGCGCCGCAACCGTCGCCCTGGGCTCCGACCCGATGGGCGCAGGGCCTGGTGCGAGTGGCGGCGTGCTCGCACTCCATTCGGCGGCGCGGCAGGAGCTCGTCGTGCGCGCCGGCGCGTGGGGTGAGCGCACGGCCGAAGTGGGGCACTACACGGACGTGCGCGGCACGCGCCTCTCTGCCGCGGTTGCTTATCGGCAAGCCGAGAACGACTTCGGATTTGACAATGACGCGGGCGCCACGCAGGATGGCAGGCCATCGCGCGAACACCGCGTCAACAACGATGACGAGCGTGGTTCGTTGACGCTGTCCGCACGTGGCGGACGCGCGCAGGGCTTGCTGCTGGTATCTGCCGGTGAACGCGGAATGGTGGGACCCGTCAACGTCCGCGCCTACGATGCCGATCGTTCGCGGACCACGCGCGTGCTCGTGCGCTCGCAACTGGTTGCCGGTCCCACGACCATCGTCGTGGGGGCGCGCGGGTTGCAACTCGCGTATCGCGATCCCACCCGGCCCGTGCTCGATGCCACGTCCCGGGCGGGCGCCGTCGATGCGGAAGCGCGCGCCGCGGTGCTCGGGCTCGATGTGCGAGCCGGAGGCGGCGCTGATCGCGTGACCGCGACTGGCGGCATCGAGCAGGCACGGGGCCGTGGATTCGTCTCGCTCGCGCACACACGCCTTCTCCTGGGCGCGGTGACGGAGTTGGGCGCTCGCGTCGACGCCATCGGAAGTGCCGGTGCGCAACCGTCCTTCTCGGCGGCATTGCATCGGCGGGTCGCCATCGGCGGCGAACGCGCGCTCGGCTTCGGTGCGCGCGTCGCGCAGGCCATCCGCGTGCCCACGCTGTACGACCTCTACTTCTCGTCGCCGCAACGTCTCTCGGTGCGTGCTCTGCGCCCGGAGCGCGTGCTGCTCGATGCCGAGACGGGCGCGTCGCTGTCGTTGCCATCGTCTCTTGGCGTAGTGGACCTGCAGGCGAGTCTCGTCGCGCGCAACACGCGTGACGCGATCATCTGGTTTCCGGGCAACTTCGGCTGGAGCCCGGCGAACGTCGGCATGGAGCGCCTGCGTGGTGCCGAGGCGCGGGCCGCCCTCACCTCCGGGTGGGGCGCCGTGTCGGCGTGGACGACGGCGTACGACACGGAGCTCAGTGTCGGCGGGTTGCGGATCCCCACTCCGTACGTCGCGCGTTTCGCGGGTGGCGGCTCGCTGCTCGCCAACGTCGCGGGGTTCTCCGCCGGCGCGATCGTCCGTGCGAACGGGCGTCGCCCGTACACGGCGGGCCCGCGCAACAGTGCCTTCGAGCTGCCTGCCGTCACGCTGCTCGACGTGTCGCTGTCGCGCCGCGTTCCGATCGCCCGGAGCAGTGCGCTGCTTGCGCTGTCGCTCGACAATGTCACGAGTGTCTCGTGGCAATCCGTTCGTGGTTTTCCTTCCCCAGGTCGCGCAGTCGCGATCAGCCTGTCCCTCACTCCCCGATCGACTCCATGATTTCCCGTTCGCGACCACTGTCGTCTTTCGCAGTCGCTCTCCCTCGCACCGTCGTCGCCTGTGCAGCCCTGAGTCTCGTTGCGGCGTGCAACGACGAAGGCACCACGGATCCCGTGCCGACCGCGCCGCGCGGTATCGTCGTGCTGGATGGATTCATCCAGCCCGGACTCACGTTCCTGAGTGACACCGGTTCAGCGAGCACGAAGCTCAGTTTCGGGCCGCCCACGGAATTCGACGCCGGCGGATTCACGCTGGAGAACGATACGGTGCTCGCAGTCTCGAGCCGTGGTGCGGGCGACCTGCTCTACATCGCCGACGTGCGCGCCGGCACGGTGCGCAAGGTGCAGTTGCCGGCAGCCAGCAATCCCGGCAAGGCGCGCCTGCTGCGGAACACTGTGCGCGGCAACGTCATCGGCGTCGCACTTCGCGATGCGAACCGCATCGCGCTTGTCGAAGTCCCGGCGACCGCCGCGGTGAGCGTGAACTTCATCGAGAACGCGGGCACATGCCCGACCGACGTCTTCCAGTACAGCGGCGCGACGTGGGTGGTCGATGCCAATGCGAACTGCAAGACGAACTACGCGGTCCTGGGCGACGCCCGCATCATTCGCATCCCGAACACCGGCACGGCGCGCGACACGATCAACCTTCCAGGTGCGCGCTCATCGGGCGTCTCGGTCATCGTGCAGGGTGACGTCGCCTACGTGGCCGCCGGTGGCGTGGCGAACTTCAGCACCTCGCCGTTCACGCTCGTGTCTCCCGGTACGGTCACTCGTGTGGACCTGCGCAACCGCCAGGTGCTCGGGCAACGCGTGATGCCCGCCGGGACGTACGGTGCATCGACCAAGCTCGGTGGCGACGGTTTCCTGTATGTGTCGCTGTACGAGAGCCTCGCCACGTTCCGCAACCGCACCATCAAGCTGCGTTCGGATGACCTCTCGATCGTGAGCAGCGGTGCATCCCCGTATCTCGCACTCACGACGGCTGCCGGCGCCGACGCGGCCTGCGGCAGCGCCGTGGCCGATGGACTCGGCCGCGTGCACTGCCTCATCAGCAGCACCGGATCCGTTACATCGCTGGTCGTGTTCAATCCGTCCGGAACCGAGATCCGCCGTGTCGCCGCTGGACAGGGCGGCGTCGACCTCGCCCTGCGCTGAGCAAAGCTGCTATCGTGCAGCATGTCGCTGCTCGTCACGGACGCCATCGTCCTGCACTCTGCTGATTACCTCGAGTCGTCACGCATCTTCCGCCTTGCCACGCGCGAGGCGGGAGTGCAGTCGGTGCTGGCGCGCGGCGCACGCTCGTCACGGAAGCGGTTCGGAAGCGCACTCGGCCTGTTTGCGGAAGGCCAGGCCCAGATTCAGACGAAGCCGGGCCGGGACATGCACACCCTGCTCACGTTCGATGTCGTGAAGGTGCGTCCCGGGCTCGCTGCCGACCTCGGACGCTTCATCGCGGCGAGTGCGCTCGCGGAATGCGTGCTTCGCATCGTGCATGACGAGGCGGCACCGCGCGTGTACGACGGCATCGTGCATGGCTTCGATGCGATCGCCGCCGCTGACGCACCGCATACGACATCGACTGCGCTCGGCGTGCTGTGGCGGCTGGTGAGTGATGTGGGCTTCACGCCGTCGATGGACGCATGCGCGGAGTGCCACACGGCGATCGGCGATGACGAGGATGTCATGTTCAGTCACCTGTCCGGTGGTGTCCTGTGCATCGCGTGTGGCGGACGCACTCCTGGTGGGCGCCGGCTCCCGGCGAGCGCGCGCAGGAGCATAGTGGCCTGGCTCACCCTGGCCGACAGCACGCGGGAGCTCTCCGACGGTGAACAGCGCGCGCACCAGCGCCTGTTACGGGAGTTTCTGGGCCAGCATCTGCCGGACGCCCGGGCGATGCGCGCCTACCTCGTCTGGGAGCAGGGGACCTGGGGAGCCTGAACGAACGGCGAGCGGCAACCCGATTGAACGCCCGCCAGTCTTCGGTAATCCAGGTCCCCGCAGCACCCGGTTGGATGCACCTGAGGCGCAGTCGCCGCTGTTGGCTCCGGTCGACACGCAATGCTTGCCGCGGTGCTGTTCCACGTAATGTAATCCCTTTGCTGATAACACTTTAGCATATCGTTTCACGCTTGGTTGTGGCGCCTCGCTGACAAATGCCGAGGAAATCAGTGAGAAATGGCACCAAATGTTGTGGGGTCGGGTATGCTGATCGTGTGAATCGTCACGGCACGATCAGGCCTCGCGATTGGCGGGAATGTTGCTTGACGGCCCTGATGGCGCGTCCTAGGTTCAGCAACAACACCTTGGGGATCACCTATCACCTTCACTGGAGACTTCGACTAACCACCTGATTCGTCAGTCGGAGCAACAACATGAAACGACCGTGGGCAGCACTGGGTTTGGTGCTCGCTCTCAGCGTCTGCATGGTAGACAACGCCGAAGCCCAGGACATGGGGAGCCGGCAGAGCCGCTCAGGAATGTCGCTCGGGCAGAACTACCCGAACCCGTTCAATCCTGAGACGTTCATCCCGTTTGGTGTGGGTGATCCGCCCACATGCTCACAGCAGGGCAAGCAGCATCGGGTGACTCTCAGAGTGTACAACCCGTTGTACCAGCTTGTCTCTGTCCCGGTGGTTCAGGGCGGGGTAAACGCCGGCCAGCCGATCAACAATCTTCTCCTACCTTGCGGCGACTATGTCGCCTACTGGGATGGAAAGAATGTTCGTACTGGGCGAGAGGCCGCCTCGGGCATTTACTACATTCGCCTCGAGGTCGATGGCAAGACGCTGGTGAGTAAAGGTATTTCGACGAAGTGAGCACCACGGACCGGTAGTCAGCACGAAGACAAGTCATCATGGCGCGCCGGGTGAGCGGACCCGACGCGCCATTTTGCGTGCGTGCACGTCAGGATCGCAGTCCCACCGTGGCGAAGTCTGCTACAGTGGCAGGTTGCTATTGGCACCCCTGATGCGAGCTTTCCGCATCATGATCAATACTGACAAGCTGACCGTGAAGAGTGCGGAAGCCCTCAACGACGCCGTGGCCTTGGCGCGCAAGGCGGGCAACCCCCTCGTCTATGATCTGCATCTCCTGCTCGCGCTGCTCGCGCAGGATGAAGGCATCGTCGTGCCGATCCTGCAGCGGGTCGGCGCGAACGTCACGGCCCTGCGCACTGCGGCCGAGGCCGAGGCGGCGCGATATGCGAAGCAGAGCGATGCCCAGCCGACCATCAGCCGCGAGCTGAACGCCGTCGTCGATGGCGCCGAGGCCGACGCCAAGCGCCTGGGAGACGAGTACGTCTCGACCGAGCACCTGCTGATTGCCCTGGCCGACGCGAAGGGCACCGACAGCATGCGGCTGCTCGGCACCGTCGGCGCGAATCGCGCCGCGCTGCTCGAGGCGCTCAAGCTGGTGCGCGGCGCGCACAAGGTCACCGACCAGACGCCGGAGCAGCAGTATCAGGCGATCCAGCGCTACACGCGCGACCTGACCGAGGCAGCCCGGAAGGGCAAGCTCGATCCGGTGATCGGTCGCGACGAGGAAATCCGTCGGGTGATCCAGGTGCTGTCGCGGCGCACCAAGAACAACCCGGTACTCATCGGCGAACCAGGCGTGGGCAAGACCGCCATCGCCGAAGGACTCGCGCAGCGCATCGTGAGCGGCGACGTGCCGGAGGGGCTGCGCAACAAGAAGCTGGTCTCCCTCGACCTCGGCGCCCTCATCGCCGGCGCGAAGTATCGCGGTGAGTTCGAGGAACGCCTGAAGGCGGTACTGAAGGAGATCACCGCGGCGGAGGGCCTGTACGTCGTGTTCATCGACGAGATGCACACGCTCGTCGGCGCCGGCAAGGCGGAAGGCAGCATGGACGCCGGCAACATGCTCAAGCCGATGCTTGCACGCGGAGAGCTGCGCGTCGTCGGCGCGACGACGCTCGATGAATATCGCAAGCACGTGGAGAAGGATGCCGCGCTCGAGCGTCGGTTCCAGCCCGTGTACGTTGGGGAGCCCAGCGTCGAGAGCACCATTGCGATCCTGCGAGGCCTCAAGGAACGCTACGAGGCGCACCACGGAGTTCGCATCACCGACGGAGCGGTCGTGGCGGCTGCAACGCTGTCGAATCGCTACATCGGGGACCGCTTCCTGCCCGACAAGGCGATCGACCTTATCGATGAAGCGTCATCGCGCCTGCGAATCGAGATCGACTCGGTTCCGCAGGAGATCGACGAAGTCGAACGACGCATCGTGCAGCTCGAGATCGAACGGCAGGCGCTGCGCAAGGAGGTCGATCCCGCATCGGTCGAGCGTCGCGCGACGATCGAACGCGAGCTCGCCGATCTCAAGGAACAGACTGCCGGAATGCGCGCGCAGTGGCAGCAGGAAAAGGAGACGCTGGGCTCGGTGGGTCGCATCAAGGGCGAGATCGAGCAGGCGCGCTTCGAGGCCGAGCAGGCCACGCGGAGTGGTGACCTCAACCGCGCAGCGGAGATCACGTACGGCCTCATCCCGCAGCTGGAGCGCGACATGAAGGCGGCGGAGTCGAAGCTGGGCAGCCAGCAGGGCCGTCCGCAGTTCCTGAAGGAGGAGGTCGGCGCCGACGACATCGCCGAGGTGGTGGCGCGGTGGACAGGCATTCCGGTCACGCGAATGCTTGAGTCGGAGCGCGAGCGACTCACGCGACTGGAGGACGTGCTGGCTACGCGCGTCATCGGGCAGCGTGAAGCGGTGCGCGCCGTGGCGAACGCGGTGCGCCGCTCCCGCGCCGGCCTGCAGGACCCCAATCGCCCGATTGGCTCGTTCATCTTTCTCGGTCCGACGGGTGTCGGCAAGACGGAGACGGCGCGCGCGCTTGCCGAGTTCCTGTTCGACGACGAACACGCGATGGTGCGCATCGACATGTCCGAGTACATGGAGAAGCATGCGGTCGCGCGGCTGATCGGCGCCCCGCCGGGCTACGTCGGATATGAGGAGGGTGGTCAGCTCACGGAAGCCGTACGTCGGCGCCCGTACAGCGTCATCCTCTTCGACGAGATCGAGAAGGCGCACCCCGACGTATTCAACATCCTGCTGCAGCTGCTCGATGACGGACGCCTCACGGACTCGCAGGGGCGCACGGTCCACTTTCGGAACGCCGTCGTCATCATGACGTCGAACGTCGGCAGCTCGATGATCCTCGAGCGCGGACAGGATGGCGACGGTGCGACGTGGAGCAGCATCGAATCCGAGGTGCTGCAGGCGCTGCGGGGTGTGTTCAAGCCCGAGTTCCTGAACCGCATCGACGATGTCGTGGTGTTCCATCCGCTCGGACGCGGCGAGATCGATCACATCGTCGACCTGCAGCTCACCGGGCTTCGCAAGCTGCTCGCAGACCGCAAGCTCACCATCCGTCTCAGTGGCGAGGCGCGTGCACGGCTGGCGGATGAGGGATACGATCCCGCGTTCGGCGCACGTCCGCTCAAGCGTGCCGTCCAGCGATTGTTGCAGAACCCGCTGGCGCTTGCCGTGCTCGAAGGGCGATTCAAGGAGGGCGACCGCATTCTCGCCGATGTCGAGCCGGGCGAGGAGGCACTTGTGTTCCATCACGACACCCAGCCAGCCAATGGCAGCGCGGCGGAGGGGACGTCAGGTGAGGGCGCGGCGGGAGATGCGGCCAGCGATGCCGCGAGCGATGCAGCGAGCGCTGCAGCCGGAGATGGGGCCGGTGTGCGTGATGCGATGACGACTGCCGCAACGTGAGAGCGCCCAGACGCTCGGCGGCAGCGTCCTGCGTCGCTCTGTGCGTCGCACTGCTGGCCGGCTGCGGCGGAAGTGAGGTAAACGGCGGAACGGCTCCGACACCCGAGCCCACGGTCAATGGTCCTGCGGGACCGTTGACCGTGGGCAAGCCATATCTGAGCCCGAACAGCTGGCTCGAGTACGTGCCGGGCGATGCACCGCTCATCATCATCGCACCGCACGGCGGCGCGCTCTTGCCGCAGGAGCTTCCGGACCGCGTCTGCACGGGCTGCGTGACAGTCACGGATCTCAACACGCAGGAACTGTCGCGCGCGATCATCGAAGCTTTCGTGCGACGCACCGGCGTCCGGCCGCATCTCGTGGTGAATCGGTTGAACCGGCGCAAGTTCGACGGCAATCGCGATCTCGTCGAAGCAACCGACGGCTATGCACCGCTCACACCGACGTGGACCTGGTTGCAGGCGGCGGTCGACTCGGCCAAGCAGCGCGTGGCGGCCGCGCACGGGCGAGGCTTGGTGATCGACCTGCACGGCCATGGGCACGCGATTGCCCGGCTCGAACTTGGCTACCTGCTGAGCGCGAGCGACCTTCGTCGCTCCGATGCCACCTTGACTGCCTCTGGTGACATGGCGCGCACGAGTATCGCGCGACTTTCCACCGACGCGAAGAGTGGCGAGCGTGGTCCCGCCCTGCTGCGCGGGCCGAACAGTCTCGGTTCGCTGATGGCGACGGCAGGGGTGCCATCGGTGCCGTCGGCCGGGACGCCGGCACCACTGGTGGGCGAGGAGTACTTCGATGGCGGCTTCAACACCTCGCGCAACGGCTCGTCGAGCGGTGGTGCCATCGATGCCATCCAGATCGAGACGCACTACACCGGAGTGCGCGACAACGTGAACACCCGCGCACACTTCGCGGACGTCCTCGCCGCGGCGCTCGTGCGGTACCTCGACCTGCAGTACGGCTGGCGCCCGTGACGCTGTCTCCACTGCGCCCGGGTGAACTGGACGCGATGGAGGTGGCGCTCGACGAGGCCCGCCTCGCGGGTGCGGCCGGCGAAGTCCCGGTTGGCGCCGCGTTGCTGGTCGAAGGCGCCGTGCGTGTGCGCGCGGGCAACCGCATGCGCGGTGATCATGATGCGACGTCGCACGCCGAACTGCTCGTGCTGCGGGAGGCGGCGCTGCTGCTGGGTGACGCGGCATTGCGCGAGAGCACTCTCGTCGTGTCACTCGAGCCGTGTGCGATGTGTGCGGGGGCGATCGTGCTCGCGCGGGTGGGGCGCCTGGTCTTCGGGGCGTGGGACGACAAGGCCGGCATGTGCGGCTCGGTGGGTGATCTCGTGCGGCATCCCAGACTCAACCACCAGCCCGAAGTGCAGGGGGGCGTGCTGGCCGAGGAGAGCGCTGCGCTGCTGCGGGACTTCTTCGCCGCGCGCCGCGCTTAGAACGCTGTGACGTCGTCTGACGTCCTCTGACGCTCTCTAACGTTGCGTGACCCCGCGTAACAGCGGCCGGATGTCAATTCTGTTCAAGACGAACAGGAGTGCGCCTGCTATCCATGCGGTTTTTCCGAGTCGTCGGATTCCTCATGTTCCGACTGGAGAAATCTGCCATGCAGGAGTCTGCCACCCGGCGGCCCAAGGGGCCCATGCTGGATGTCCTGGTCGGAGAGATCCGCCGAACAGCGCCGTCGCTGCAATGCAAGCGATACAAGGGACGAGCACTGTTCTTCGACGGCGCTGACGTGCTGGCCGTCGTCGCGCACTCCGACGGTGTCGAATTGTTGTTCTTCGATGACATTGTCTGTCCCATCGCCGACGGGGACGAGTGGAGATCCGGTATCGTGCTCACCGGTATCGATACACGTACGCTGTCATCATTGCGCGCACTCGTTCGCAAGTTGCAGCTCGCGGGAATGGAACGTCGGCAGCTGTTCGTCCCTACGCGACGGCGCTTGCGCAAGTCCTGATGATCGCGGCGCCGATTGACGGCGCAATTTTGTTCTATCGCGCACCGGAACACCCGACGAGTGTTCGCCGTGATTCCATCATGGTCTGCTCCCCCTGCTCGGCGACGAGTCATCACTCGACGTTGAGACGAGGGCGTGCAGGCCGCTTGTCGTGCGCTGTGGCCAGCGGACTGTGCACGGCCGCGCCGCCTGCGGCATCGGTCGGGACCAGTCCAGGCGTGACGGCGTCACTGCACGTTTCACTCTCTCACTCGTCTAGCCGCCTAGCGGCGGTCGGAGGCTGCAGCATGATCTCACTCGTTCCGCGCACCTTGCGTGCTGCGGCGATCGCCTGCCTCGTGCTGGCGCTCCCTTCCGCCACATTGTTCGCGCAATCCCGGACGGGCATCGTCACCGGTCGCATTGTCGAAGCGGTCGGCGGCGCGCCCATCTCCAACGCGCAGGTCAACATCGTCGGCACGACGCTCGGCGGCCTCACGAACGACGACGGCCGCTTCACGGTGCGCAGTGTGCCCGCCGGCCCCGTCACGGTGCGTGCGCTGCGCATCGGCTACGCGGAAGCGAGCCGCCAGATCACGGTGAACGTCGGCGA
>JAZKCW010000119.1:0-39408 GCA_040387895.1 Gemmatimonadota bacterium | reverse complement strand
TCTCGACGAGCTCCTTGTAGATCGCGCGCGCCTGCGCCTGATCGGGCGTGAGCGAGGTCGGCGCACCAGGCGCACTGGTGCCCGGCAGCTGCGCTGCCAGTGGTGCTGCGGTGAATGCGATCAAGAGCGCCGCAGCGCGAATCGCCGCAGTCGGTACAGCACGAGTCACAGAGCGTTGCACTGGCATGGGCATGGTGAGGAAGGTCGTTGATCGTACGTGGACAGCGGAGTGCGTTTTCTCCTCTGCTTGTCTGCTTCTGATGTCCGGCTTCTGCAGTCCGGCTTCTGCGTTTCCGCTTCTGCGTTTCCGCTTCTGCGTTTCCGCTTCTGCGTTTCCGCTTCTGCCGTTCCGCTTCCGCCGTTCAAATGAATCTTCCCATCTCCTCTCCCATCCGCACCGGCAGCTCCGCCCTCCACGTCGGATTGAACGCAATGTGGCGCTTGCCGAACAGCAATACCACGGTGGAGCCGAGGAGGAAGCGTCCCATCTCGTCGCCTTGCGCGAACTCGAGGGGTTTGTCCGCGTAGCTCCACTCGCGCACCGTGCCCGGGCGCGCCTCGTTCACCACCCCGTGCCACACCGTCGCCATGCTGCCGACGATCGTCGCACCGACGAGCACCATGACGAACGGGCCGCGTGGGCTCTCGAACACGCACACGACGCGTTCGTTGCGCGCGAAGAGTCCCGGTACGCCGCGCGCCGTCGTCGGGTTGACGGAGAAGAGTGCGCCCGGCACATGGATCATGCGAACGAGCCGGCCCGCACACGGCATGTGGATGCGATGGTAGTCCTTGGGGCTCAGGTACAGCGTGGCGAAGCTGCCGTCGGCGAACCGTGCCGCGAGCGCCGCATCGCCACCGACGAGTGCCGTCGTGGTGTAGCGATGGCCCTTCGCCTGAAACACCTGGTCGCCTTCGATCGGCCCGCACTGGCTGATGGCCCCGTCGATCGGGCAGATCAGGTCCGCCCTCGCGATCGGCCGTGCGCCGGGCTTGAGCGGGCGCGTGAAGAACTCGTTGAAGCTCTTGTAGCGCGCGATGTCGGGCTCCGTCGCCTCGCTCATGTTCACGCCGTACTGCGACACGAACTTACGGATGAGCGATGTGGTGAAGCCACCGGCCTCGGCCGACGCAAGCCGCCCGGCAAGTCGCGTGAGCGCCTGCTTCGGGAGGAGGTACTGGTGCAGGACGGAGAGACGGGACACGAGAGCGGGGTGCAGTGAGCCAGCAGGTAGCGATCGGCCGTCCGCGACAGCCCAATGCCTACTGGAGCATTGCCGGAATCCCTGCTCGCCGCCAGTGGCTCCGTCGCCTGGCCTATCGTGCGCGTCGAATGACATGGGCCTGCATTGGACGCCCGCCGGAGCGGGCAGTACAATTCCGGCGCAGTGAATCCCCAACGGAGGAATGGACAGTGTCAGTGAACTCGTCGACGCTCACACCGCGAGCGACCCTCAGGATGATCGCGATCGTTGCCGCACTCAGCGCCGTGGAGGCCATGCTCGGGCGACTGTTGCATGCGAACTCGAACCCGATGGCGCTGTTCGTCTTCGTGTCGGTGAATCTCGCGCTGTACTCACAGGCCAGCTTCCCTACCCGCACGACCGGTGCAACCTTCGGCGTGCTCGCGGCACTGCTGTACGCGAGTACCTACAGCGCGTTCGCAGCGCTGCTCGTCGGCTGGAACGATTCGCTGCCATATGTGATGAGCCCGGCGGCCGTGACGGAAGTCGCGGTGGCTGGATTGATCGGCGGCTTCATGGGCGCGATCAACTGGAAGCGCACGCCGAGTGTGACAGAGGCGCCGGCCGCCGGCACGGCAGCGCGGTGACGTCACCGCAGCCAGAGAGCGACGCGGCGGAGCGCGACAAGACGAGCCGACATCTCTACCGGGCCGCGCTGGCGCTCTCCGCGATGGCGCTCTTTCTCGTGGTACTCGCGCGATCGGGAACCGGCGTGCGTTGGCCCATGCTCGCGCTGCCACTTCTCTCCATCGCGCAGGTCGGACACGCAATGGGTTGGACGCGCCGCTGGCCGATGGTTGACCGAGCGTTTCCCGGCGTGATGCTGGTGCTCACGCTGATTACCGTCGTCGGGATCGTGCGCGTATTCGCCACGCGCTGAGCCTGCGCCCGAGGTGGCAGGTGCTGTGACCCTGCATCGAGCGCCGGCCATCCCGCGAGCCCCAATGTCGAACTTCTCCGTGCGTAACCACACGCGCTTCTCCCGTGCGCTTGTAGCAGTGCTCATTCCGGTCGCGCTGGACGGATGTGCGCTGGCGGAATGCCCCCCAAGCGACCCGAGCGCCTCCGTCATCACGACGCAGACCGTCGCAGGAGCTGGAGTGGGGCTCGTGCAGGGCTACGTGATCGGCCTGGACCAGGCTGCGGCCGGTACGGCACGCGTTCGCCTTCGAGAGGGGGATTCGATATGGAGCGCGATCGATCCGGCCGGCAACTTTCAACTGCGCGCCGCAGGACGCGGATCGTACACGCTGGATGTCCTTGCGGACGGCTACTCCGGCGCGTCGCAGCTCGTGTCGATGAGCCCCGACTCCGGTGTCCGGGTCGTTGCGACCATGGTTCCCCTCCGGACCCACCGCCGCGATGCTCGCTGCGGCATCGATTCGATCGGGAGCAACCCACCTTGATGGCTGCTGCATCTGTCGGAGAAGCTCCCCTCCGCCCGCTCGTCATCGCCGGCGTGCCCGTGCTCATCGCGACACCGGTGCACGCCCCACCCTACGCCACCGTCCTCTGGTGCCACGGCTTCCGCGCGGACGCACTCGCCCACGCCGCGGAACTCGAGGCCTGTGCACGTGCCGGTTATCTCGCCGTCGGCATCGATGCCGTGCTGCATGGCGCGCGCGGGACCGACGAACTCACGGCGCGCCTCTCCAGGTCACCCGGCGGCGCGTTGCCCGTGATGCTCGATATCGTGGAGGAAACGTTTCGGGAACTGCCGGCGCTCATCGACGGGCTCGTCGCGCACCACGGTGCGAGCCGCGAACGGCTGGCGATGGTCGGCATCTCCATGGGTGCCTTTCTCGCCTACCGAAGCATCCGCGGCGGGTTGCCGCTCCGCTCCGTCATCGCGTTGCTGGGGTCTCCGGAGCCGTCGCTTTCGGTCGACGCGCGGGATCGCGGCGACGAGCACGATGCGCTCGACGCGTTCCGCCGAGTGGCGCTGCTGAGCATCACGGCCGAGCATGACGAGAGCGTACCGCCGGCCCCGGTACGAAGGCTGCATGAGAGGCTGGAGCGAGCGAACGCAGCCATGGCGTCTCCGGTGCAGCCGGAGGCGCAGGGTGTGCGTATTGAGGACCGGCATCACGAACTGCGCGGCTCCGGACATCTCACGTCCGCCGACGCTTGGGCGGAGGCGATGCACGAGATGATGCGCTGGCTGCGGGACACGGTTCCACCTCGCTAGCGATATTTCCGGATTGCAACCGCGTCTGCACCCGCAGCCGCGTGACCCACACGAATCCCGCTCCTCCCATGGCAACAAGCCTGCTGGCACTCCTCGACGACATCACCACGATGCTCGACGACGTCGCGGTGCTCACGAAGATGGCCGCGACGAAGACCAGTGCCGTCATGGGCGACGATCTCGCCCTGAACGCCGAGCAGGTGTCGGGCGTCAGTGCGCAACGCGAGCTGCCCGTGGTGTGGGCGGTCGCCAAGGGATCGTTCATCAACAAGCTGATCCTCGTGCCAGCCGCACTGGCGATCAGTGCGTTCTTCCCGGCCGCGATCATCCCGCTGATGATGATCGGCGGCCTGTTCCTCTGCTACGAGGGCGTGGAGAAGGTCCTGCACAAGCTCACGCACAGCGAGGAGGACAGCCCGGAGCACAAGGCGGAAGTCTCCGCCGCGGTGCGCGATCCGAAGGTCGACCTGGTCGCGTTCGAGAAGGACAAGATCAAGGGCGCGGTGCGCACCGACTTCATCCTGTCCGCCGAGATCATCGTCATCTCGCTCGGCACGGTGGCCGCGGCATCACTCGGACAGCGCGTCCTCGTGCTCAGCGCGATCGGCATCGGCGCGACGGTGCTGGTCTACGGACTCGTGGCGGGCATCGTGAAGCTCGACGATGCCGGACGTTCACTCATCAAGCGTCGCGACGCGTTCCGCCGGAAGCTCGGTGCCGGCATCCTGACCGCCGCACCGATCCTGATGAAGTGCCTCTCGATCCTCGGCACCGTCGCGATGTTCACGGTCGGTGGCAGCATCCTGGTGCACGGCATTCCGGCGGTGGAGCACCTGATCGAGGGCATCACGACGCCGGTCAAGGCGACCAACGGGTTCCTCGGCACCGTGCTCACGTCCGTGCTCGACGCGGTCTTCGGCATCATCTGCGGCGCCATCACGCTCGGCGTCGTGCTGCTGGTCAAGCGGATGTTCGGCGGCTCGAAGAAGGTCGCTGCCGCACACCCGTAGGGTTCAGGTCCGCTTACAACAACGTCGGGTTGCGGCGCCACACCGACACCGTGAGCGCCGTCGCGAAGCTCACCCACGCGAGGTACGGCAGCAGCATCAGCGCCGCCGTCCGGTCGAGCGGCCAGAACGTGATGATGGTGGCGGCGATCGCCAACCACATGCCCACGACGACCGCGGTCGCGCCCGGGCCGCTGCGCTTGACGAAGAAGACCCAGCTCCACGACGCGTTCAGCACGAGCTGCACGAAGTAGAAGGTGAGCGCCAGCTTGGCCCCGGCGAAGCCATGCTCGCGCCACACGCGCCACGCGGCGACGGCCATCAGCGGGTACAGCACCGTCCACGCCGGGCCGAACAGCCATGCGGGTGGCGACCATGAGGGCCGATCGAGCATGCCGTAGAACTCCGCCGCCGCCTTTGCGGTGACGGCGCCACTGAGAGCGGCGACGCAGGTGCCGAGGATCCACGCCAGCAGGCCGGGAAGGTTTTCACGCATGCGGAAGTATGGCGAGGTGCATGACAACCGGCATCACTTGTCGCGTACTCACTCGACGCCGGTTCACTCGACGCCGATTCACTCGACGCCGGTTCACTCGGCGCGTACGTCGAGCCCCAGTGCTTCGGCGATGGTGAGCGCCTGCACCGCCGTGATGATCGCGCCCTTCAGCGCTGCATTCTCCGGCTCAAGCGCACTCAGGTCGCTGCCACGGAGGTCGCACTCGGTGAGCACCACACCCTGGAGCGACGCGCCGGAGAGGTCACAGTCGCGCAGCACGGCACCATCGAAGCGCGCACCGGTGAGGTCGGCCTCGCGCAGTCGCACATCGCGGAAAGTCGCCTTTCGCAGGTCGGCAGCGGGTAACGCCACATGGGACCAGTTGCCTCCGGATACCTGCAGCAGGTCGTACGTGCACCGCTCGAACGAGCTGCCGACGAGCTTGCACTCCGTGAAACGCGTGTCGAATAGGTCGCAATTCACGAACCTGCAGTTCACGAACGCGGCATCGGTGTGCACGGAGCAGTTGAACTGCACGCGACGAAACGTGCATTCCGTGAACGTTGCGCCGTCGTTCCGGCACTCGCCCATGTCCAGATCGACGAACGTGACCCCCGTGTGCGACTGTCCGGAGAGGTCCGCCCCGTTCCATTCTGCACCCGGAACCGTACCCGCTGCCCGAGAGGCTTTCTCCCGCTTCTTCCGCTCAGCCATGCGCTACCCTAACATGTTGTAAAACAAAGACTTGTGCGGAGTGTCCCGTCGAACTTTCGGCACGTTTTCGGGTACCAGGAAGTCTACCCGAAACGTACGGAAAGCGAGCGGAATTCGATGAAGCGCGAACCACAAATCAACTTCACCGCAGCCGGTGGCGTCGACCTGAGCCGACTCGCGCGCAGCCTCGTCCTTCGTGGCGAGCGCGTCGGTGAGGGGCGATACCGTGTGACCGGTGGCGAGCAGGACCATTGGGTCGACCTGTATACCAGCACCAACCCTCGGTGCGACTGCGGGGATCATCTGTGGCGGGATGCCGTCTGCAAGCATATCCTCGCGGCCCTGCTCCGCGAGGGCAGCGAAACGGTCATCACGGCGCTGCCATTGCTGGTGCAGGCCGTGTCGGCACAGAATGGTCGATAATCTCCGATAATTGCTGATAATTCATGAGGTCGCCGGCTCGGTTGGGCCAATAGGCCGCATCGGGCGCGACTCGTGCATTCCCAACGGGCATGTCCTCCCCAGTCCTGTCGTTCTTCGGCCGGTTCAAGTCGCGTCCCGCCGTCGACACCATCACGCCGGTCCGCAGCTTCGCCGACGTGATCCTGCCGCCCGCCACGCGCCGCATGCTCGACGGTGCGCTCGCGCAGGTGCACAACCACGCCCTGATCTTCGGGCGATGGGGGCTCGGTGAACGGCACAGTACCGGCCTCGGCCTCGCCTTCAACTTTGCCGGGCCGCCCGGCACGGGCAAGACGATCTGCGCCGAAGCGATCGCCGGTGCGCTTGGCAAGAAGCTGCTCGCGGTGAACTACGCCGAAGTCGAGTCGATGTGGATGGGCGAGACACCCAAGAACGTCGCGGCGCTCTTCCGCAACGCCGCCGAACAGGACGCGGTGCTGTTCTTCGACGAGGCCGATGCGATCGCCGCGCGCCGGTCGGTCGGTGCCGGGCTGCCACAGCAGCGCGAGTCGAACACCACCGTCAACGTGCTGCTGCGTGAGCTCGAGGGCTTCAACGGCGTGGTGATCTTCGCGACGAACCTCGCCGCGAACTTCGACCCGGCGTTCGAGCGACGTATCCGCACGCACGTGCGTTTCGAGATGCCAGGCCTGGAAGAACGCGAGCGCATCTGGGGGGTGCAGATCCATCCCACGCACACGCCGCTCGCGGCCGACGTCGACTTCGCCGCACTCGCGGCGCAGTTCGTCGCCAGCGGTGGTGACATCAAGAACGGTGTGCTCAAGGCCGCGGCTGCGGCAGCGGCGGAGCCGGGGCCCGACCCGGAGAAGCGCATCCACCAGCGGCACTTCGTGCTTGCGATGGAGGACGTGATGTCCGCCAAGTCCGTCATGCAGCAGTCGCTCTTCAGCACCGAAGTCGCCGCGGCGACGGATCCCATGGTGCAGGCGCTGCAGAGCGCGGAGGCGCGGTGGCGGTCGACGGCGACGATCTCCGTCGGCGTCGCCGTGACCGCACTCGCCGCTGCGCTGGTGTCACTCGGCGCGACGATCGCGCGCTAGAGATCGCGCGCCAGCGTCGGCGCGTCAGCGATCACCCGGTAGCGTCTCCGAGTCCATCCGGTCGAACACGGCGCTCACCAGCCCTCGCACTACCTCGGGGCGGTTGCGTTGCACGTGCAGTCCGGGCAGCCACGTCAACGACTTGGGCTCCGCTGCCGCATCGTACAGCGTCATGATCGTGTGCCGCGGCAATCGCTCATCCGCCGTCGCATTGATCATGTGAAAGGGCCGCGGGGACACCTGACCCACCCAGCGTTCCGGTGACAGGTACGGCCCGGCGACGAGCACGTCGGCGAGAAAACCCGTGAGCGGCGCGAGGACGTCCGGCACGGATTCCTTCGCGTTGTGTGTCAGCATGGCGCGCGAGTTCCCGGCGCCGTGCACGCTCCACACGTGTGTGATGCGCGGGTCGATCGCTGCCGCAACGGTCATGAACGGGGTGCCGAGGCTCGCGCCCATGCCGTGCACCTCCCGGCGATCGATATACGGCTGCGCCAGCAGGTAGTCGAGCGCGATCTGCACCGCCGGCGGTGCGTCGAGCAGCCCGCGCCGGATGGCCGGTGCCCAGCGCAGCACCTCGAGCGGGTTCATTCGGTGCGGGCCCGCGTACGGGTACGAGAGCGCTACCACCACGCGCCCCCGCGTGTCCGGAACGAGCCGCGCTGCGCTGCGTCCGGTTGCGTGGCCACCCAGCAGGACCACGAGTGGCCCGGGACGGCCGTGAGCGGGGCGCTTGATCAGCAGGTCGAGGGCGACGCCGCTGGTGGAGTACACGCGGGCACCCTGCACGATGTGCCCGCGCTCGACCGTCGCGCTGTCGAGGGTCACGGTGGCGATGCGGCCGCGGCGTTCGGAGAATCGAGGCACCGGGTCGTCGTGGCGAAGCCATACGACGATTGCACTCACCACCACCATCACCGCGAGCGCCGTGGCTGCAACCACATGCCACAGCGCCCGCAACTTCATACGTACCATGACCCGCCTTTGAACCCTTCTTACTTGGCGCCGAGGTTCTTCTTGAGGAAGGCGATCGTCTTCGGCCACCCGTCCTTCGTCGCTGCGAGATTCGCCGCCTCCTCGACCTCGTCGCGCGTCGCCTTCGGATCATCCTGCGCGCGGAGGAAGCCGTGAATGGCGCCCTCGTAGTTGATGCCGACGTAGCTCTTCTTGTTCGCCTTCATGATCGAGTCGATCGCCGGCATCGCCGCACCGATGCGCGCGTCCTTCGTGCCGTTGAGGAGCATGAGCGGCGCCTTGATCTTCACCAGCGAGTCGGCCATTACGGTCGCCGGCACTGCCGCTTCCGTTGCCGTGGCTGGCTTGCCCGGGTTCATGTAGGGCGCCCCGTAGAACGCGACGCCGCCGGAATAGCCCTTCACGCCGCCGTTCGCCGCATGCGCGAACACCGTCGTTCCGCCCCAGCAGTACCCGATCACGCCGTACCGCTGCTCGGCCGACGGCAGCATCATCGCATAGCTCGCGGCGGCGTTGATCGCCTTGTTGCGCTCGGCCGTGCTCACACCGGTGATCATGCGACGGGCCGTATCCGCCGAGAGCTCGACCGTGCTCGGGCCGCCACGGACACGCGAGAGGAAGTCCGGCGCAACGGCGATGAAGCCGTCGGCGGCCACCTGGTCCGCGACGCCGCGCACCCAGCTCGACAGGCCGAAGATTTCATGCACCACCACCACGACCGGGGCCTTGGTGCGGCTGGTCTTGCTTGCCGGGTAGACCACCCACGCCATCAGCGAGTCGGCCGAGCCGGGCTCCCATGCGATCTTGACCCATTCTGCGTGACGGGGGCTCGATTTGAGACGAGCCGGTGCGCTCATGGCGCTCGGCGGCAGTCCCGGGCGATCCTGCTGCTGCGCGGACGCGGCCGAGCGCGAGGTGGAGAATGCCGGCAGCGAGAGATCCGCCGGATTCATGTGCGCCATGTGATCGTCGACACCGATGGCGGACGACTTGAGCGCGCCCGTCGACGTGGTCGACCCGGTGCGTTGAAGGGTGCACGCCGACAGGAGCAGGGCGGCAGCGGCGAGAGCGCGACGGGACATCAGGCGGTCCGGGCGAAGGTGGGTGGTCGAACGAATGAGAAAGATCAGGGGCAGGCCCCGAGGACGCTAGATAGAAGGCAACCCGCCCCATCTGGTTCCCGCGTCACAGTCCCCGTACCCCGATTCTGCGTCATTTTGCCCTGGTCGGGGTAGATTTCCCCTCAACGCAGGTCCCACCACCTCCGATCTCCCAAACGATGCGCACTTTCTCGTCTCGTGGTCTCGCTGTCGCCGCGTCACTGCTGCTTGCCGTGACCACCACCGCCGTAGCCGCCCAGCGCATGTTCGCGGACGTCACGGGCAAGTGGGAAATCAGCCTGTCGATGAATGGCAGCGCCACCTCGTCGACCCTCGACGTCACGCAGAAGGGCGACTCGCTCAGCGGCACCATCACGAGCGAGCAGATCGGCAGCCGTAACATCATCGGCACGGTGAAGGGCGACACCGTCCGCTTCGGATTCAGCATCGACATGCAGGGCAACGTGCTCGAGATCAGCGCCGGCGCGCTGGTGAAGGACAAGGACTCGATGGAAGGCGAACTCGCCCTCCCGGGCGGTCAGGGTGCGTTCCCGTTCACGGCGAAGCGCCTGAAGTAAGCTGCCGGTCATGGGCGTCGCGGTCGTCATCGAATCATCATCGAGACGACAGCGAAGTTTCATGACAGTTTCATCGCCGTCCTGATGCGGGGTGAGTGGAGCGACGCCATCGTAGCGTCACACCACTCACCCCGCAGTCCGTGAGGCCAATGTCTTTCAGGATTCCATTCAGGATTGGATCGTCGCTCGTGCCATCTGCGGGTCTCGCGACGCTTGCCGCGACGATTCTCGCGATCTCGCCGGGCACCGTGCTCCACGCACAACGCGTGGTTCGCGAAACGGCCACCCTGTGGCAGCAGGCGAAGCCGCTGACCCTCGCGCCCCAGCAGCGATGGTGCGCATCGGCCGACGCGCCGGGCTGCGACCTTCGCAACATGGACATGGTGACTGCGATGCCGGATGGCGGCATCCTCGCGAACGACGTGCAGGGCCCCCTGTATCGCTTCGCGGCTGACGGGAAGTTCGTCGGCCCGATGTCGCGGAAAGGTCAGGGGCCGGGCGAGTACGGATTCCTGGTATCGCCGCACGTGCTCGACGGACGCATCATCTGGTTCGACAACACACAGATGCGACTCGCGAGCATCGGGCTCGATGGAGTGCCCGGCCCCGTGGTCCGCCTGATGCCGCCGCAAACCATGGCGAACATCTTCGCGGTCGGTGGCGAGCTCGTCATCCTCGACGTTCCGACGGCGGCGCGCCTGGGTGACACCGTCGTCGCCTCGTATCGAACGGTGCCTGCCGCCGGCGCTCCACGTGTGCTCGCACGGGTGCGTACGCCATCGCTGTTCACCCCCGGCAGCGACATGCGCCGCATGGCACCCGCGTTCAGCCCGCGCGTGGTCTCCGATGTCGGGAGCGCCGGCGATGTCGCGCACAGCAACGGCGATCGCTACGTCGTCGAGATGTTTCCCGCGTCCGGTGCCGGGTGGCGGCTGGAGATCGACGCACCGCGCCGCCAGGTCACGCGCGCCGATCGCGACAGCGCCATGGCGCGCGCGACCCGTGCATTCCGCGTCACGAGCCCCGCGGCACTGCCCGCCGACGTGCGGAGCGCGCTCCTGTCACCGCCCGGTGCGCACCCGCCAATCAGCGCGATCCGCGTGCTGCGCGACGGCACCGTCTGGATCCGCCTCACGTCGACCGTCGAGGAACGCGATGCACGTTGGGATGTGTTTC
Source organism: Gemmatimonadota bacterium (assembly GCA_040387895.1). GTDB lineage: Bacteria > Gemmatimonadota > Gemmatimonadetes > Gemmatimonadales > Gemmatimonadaceae > Gemmatimonas. The sequence goes on along the minus strand of JAZKCW010000119.1, from coordinate 28,407 downwards.
GTCGCGACGGCACGCGCATGGGCCGCGTCACCCTGCCGGCGGCGGCGCGTGTACAGGATGGCACGAAGGACTGGGTGCTCGTCGTGCAACCCGGTGACGACGACGTGCCGCAGGCAGTGCGCTACACGATCCGGTAACCGATTACCAGCCACGGTGTGCAGCCCGTCAGCCGGCGTTCGCCGCCTGCTCGGCGGACATGATGCCGCGCTCCACGTAGATCGGGCGCACCTGCGCGCGGAGTGCGGGAAGGCGCAGGGCGAACCAGCCGGCGACGAGCAGACAGGCGGCGCCGCCGGCGACGATGGTCGAAGACGCGCCGATGCGATCAGCGGACCAGCCGGCGAGCAGGCTGCCCAGCGGGGCCGTGCCAAGGAACGCCATCGTGTAGAACGCCATGACGCGCCCGCGTAATCGCTCCTCGGTGATCGTCTGCAGGATCGTGTTCGTCGACGCCATCTGGATCATGAAGCCGGCACCCACCACCGGAAGCGCGAGCAGCGCCACCCACATCGACCGTGCGAGGCCGAATACGATGAGTCCCACGCCGAATGCGACGGTCGCCATCACCATGACGCGCCCGAGTCCGAGCACCGAGCGCCGCGACGCCATGTACAGCGCAGCCGTGACGGCGCCTACGCCCGTCGCCGTCATGAGCAATCCCAGCGTACTCGGTCCGCCCAGCAGGGTCTGCGTGGCAATCACCGGCATGAGCGTCGTGTACGGCATGCCGAGCGCACTCACCAGCGCGAGCATCAGGAGCGCCGTGCGCACCGGCGCGAACCCCGAGACATACCGGAATCCGGTCTTGAACTCCTCCACGACGGAGCCCTGGGCGCCACGCCGCCGCTGTGCGGTGGTGACGCGCATGGCCAGCAGCGAGAAGATCACGGCGATGTACGACACGCCGTCGATCAGGAAGCACCAGCCTTCGCCGACTGCCACGATGATCGCGCCGCCGATCGACGGGCCCGCGATGCGGCTCACGTTGACCATCGTCGAGTTGAGCGCGATCGCGTTCGGCAGGTCGTCGGGATCGTCCACCATCTGCACCACGAACGCCTGGCGTGCCGGCGTGTCGAACGCGTTGATGATGCCCTGCACCAGCTGAAGCCCGATGATCATCGGCACGGTGATCACACCACTCAGGGCAAGCGCGGCGAGCGCCAGGGATTGCGCCGCCGCAAAGGCCTGCGTCCACACGAGGATGCGGTGGCGATCCCACCGATCCACGAGCACGCCCGTGAACGGAGCGAGCACGAGCGTGGGAATCTGGCCCCAGAACGCGACGACACCGAGGAGGAGCGCGGAACCGGTGAGGCGGTATACGAGCCAGCTGGTGGCGACCCTGGTGATCCACGTGCCGACGAGCGATACGCTTTGCCCGAAGAAGAACAGCCGGTAGTTGCGATGCGCGAGTGCGCGTACGATTCTCCGCCGCGTCAAGCAACTTTCTCGTTCAAGGGATGGATCATGGAGTACCGTACGCTCGGCCGCACCGGGGTGAAGGTGAGCCCGCTATGCCTGGGCACGATGATGTTCGGCGCGTGGGGCAATCGCGACCATGATGATAGTGTGCGGATCATCCATCGTGCGCTCGATGCGGGCATCAACTTCGTCGACACCGCGGATGTGTACGCGCACGGCGAATCGGAGGAGATCGTGGGGCGCGCGCTGGAGGGCCGTCGCGATTCCGTCGTGCTCGCCACGAAGGCGCATGCGAAGATGGGCGACGACCCGAACATGCAGGGGAACTCGCGCCGGTGGATCGTGCGCGAAGTCGAAGCGTCACTGAAGCGACTGCGCACCGACTGGATCGACCTCTATCAGATGCACCGGTTCGATCCGTCGACGGAGATCGAGGAGACGCTGCGTGCACTCGACGATCTCGTCACGGCGGGCAAGATCCGCTACGCCGGGTCGTCCACATTTCCTGCTGCGGAGATCGTGAACGCGCAGTGGACAGCACACGACCGGCGCCTGACCCGATTCACCGCGGAGCAGCCGCCGTATTCCATGCTGGTGCGTGCGATCGAGAGTGATGTGCTGCCGGTGTGCGAGCAGTTCCGGATGGGGGTGCTGGTCTGGAGCCCGCTTGCGGGAGGCTGGCTGTCGGGAAAGTGGCGCAAGGGTGCAGCGGCGCCGGAGTCTGCGCGGGCCGATCGGCTGCCGGCGCGCTATGACCTGTCGCGCCCGGAGAATCAGCGCAAGCTCGAGGCGGCCGACGCGCTGGGCGCCCTCGCCGACAGCACCGGTGTGTCGCTGATTCACATGGCGATCGCGTTCACGCTCAATCATCCGGCGGTCACGTCGTCGATCATCGGGCCGCGCACGATGGAGCAGCTCGAGTCGCAGCTCGGCGCGGAGAGCGTGAAGCTCGCACCGGGCACGCTCGATCGCATCGACGCCATCGTGCCGCCAGGCACCACGCTCATTGCGACGGATGCCGGATGGCAGAACCCTGCACTCAAACCTGAACGCAGACGGAGATAAGGGGACGATGACTGGATTCAATGCATTGCGAATGGTCGTGCTGGCGCTGCCCGTGCTCGCGACATCAGTGGTGGCAGCGTGTGGAAGGGGTACTTCGGATGATCGAAGCGTCGGTGCCGAGACGACGGCGGTCGTGTCGCGGGACACGGCGATGCTCGACAGCATTCCGGGGTGTGCACGCTGCACGCTCGCCATCGCTGATTCCGTTCGCCTTGGCACGTCCGAGGATTCGATCGTGCCCGCGCGCCCGCCCGGATTCGCACGTGATGGCAGCGGCAATCACTACCTCACATTTCACCAGTGGAGTAATCAGCCGATCCTGCGCTACGACCCGGCGGGGCGGCTCGTGGGACGGCTGGCTCGCGACGGCCGCGGCCCCGGTGAGTACGAAATGACGAGCGCAGTGATCACGACCCGCGGAGACTCCTTGTACGTGATCGGGCATGGGGATCGCATCGCGCAGCTCTTCACGGCGGATGCCCGCTATGTACGACGCGCACCGGTGGCCGCGTTGCGGGTCTTCGGCGTCACATCGCGCGGGCCGGAGGTCGTGTATGCGCTCAGCGGCGACGGTGAATCGGGACGGCGACAGCCGTGGGTGGTACGCGCCCACGGAACGTCGGTCGATAGTTTCCCGGTCTTCGCACCCGTCATCCGCAACGTGGCAAAGGGCGCCGTCATGACGGTGTCCGACAGCACCGGGAAAATGGTGCCGCGGGAACCGCGGCTCGACGTGAAGGCCGCGCTCGCGCCGGACGGCACCGTCTGGTCGTATTCACCCGTGAATTATCGGCTCGAGCAGCACGACACGAGCGGGAAGGCGCGCCGGCTGTACGGTGTCCTGCTCCCGGATCGCCCGACACCGGTGCTGCACGCTCCCGAGTTCGACTCGCTCGATGTCGCGGCACACGACTTCATGTTCATGAACGCCGTGCGCGGCCCGAAGGGCGTGAAAGCGCTCCGCAGGCATGCCTGGGTCGACATCGACAGCGCGGGCCTGCTCTGGGTGAGCACGCGCGTACCGGCACCACGCTGGGACACCATTGCCACGAAGGCCCGGCGACTTTCGCCGCTGGAGGCTCCGCAGGAGGAAACGATCCCCGCGGAGATCGAGGACCGCCGCTACCACACGGTGGTCGACGTCATCGATCCGCAGCTCGGCCAGCTGCTCGCCCGTCTCGTGCTGCCGTTTCGCGGAGATCCGGTGCGCGCCGGGTACATCGGACGGCTCACGACCGACGACGACGGCTACTTCGTGCCGGTCGTGTACCGGCTCCGACTCACGCGCTAGTGCGTTCCGCCGGAGCCGCCGCCGGACGCTTCGGACGATCCCGTTCCGCCCGAGCTCTTCGAGCCTGTCGACCCGTAGCCGTTCTCTTCCTTCTTCGCGTGCTGCGTCTTGCCCGCGTCGCCACCAGAAGCACCCTTGCCGCCCGCACCGCCCGGCGAACCTTGCTTCACATCCTGATGACCCTTTCCGCTCTTGTCCGGACCATTGGTACGCGCCATGTGGTGCCTCCGCGATGCTGGGTGATACTGCGTGATGCTGCGTGATGCTGCGTGACGTCGCAGCATCTCTCGTGGTGCGGTTCATGTCCGCGGCAGCCTGCAGGCCTGAAGGTCCGCTGCTCCAGCCGACACCCGTCCAGTAGCACAACGGGTGCCGCAGGCAGCCCCGAATGTGTCGCAGCATCCAGAGCGCTGGAGGCAGCTGCTGGCAAACTCGACTGTCAGTGTCGCGTTCCAGCGGGATTTCTCGTTACGTCAGGAGCGGAACGAGCCACGACGCCGGCCATACCCCGACGCTCAGGAACAGCGCCATGACGAGACGGTCGCAAAGCAGTGCCACCACACGATGGCTGTCCTGCGGAATGCTCGCGGTGCTGGGCATGCTGACGGCGACGCGGGGCAGGGCGCAGGGATGTGAGCCGATCCGGTTCACCTCACCGGTCAATCTCGGTGGCGAAGGCCAGATGTATCAGTCCGGCGGGGAGTGGCAGTTCACGTTGGCCTACCGCCATCTCCTGTCGAAGGATTGGTTCGTCGGCACGCGGGAGAACTCGTCGCTCGCCCCCGGGGGATCGTCTCCCGTGTTCGACATTCACACGATGGTCGCGGATGTCGCCTATGCGGTGAACGATCGCCTCCGCGTCCGTGTGAGTGTGCCCGTGTCCACCGGCACACTCGCCCGAACCTGGCCCGACAAGGTGCATCACGTCCAACGGGCACGTGGCATCGGTGACGTGAGCGCCATGGGCGAGTTGTGGCTCCTGTCGCCCCGGGCACACGAACTCGGAAACGTTTCGATCGGTGTTGGCGTGAAGGCGCCCACCGGCAGCCACACCATCGCGAGCCAGTTTCACACGGCGAGTGGTGCGGTCGACTTTCCAGCCGACCAGACGATCCAGCCGGGTGATGGCGGCTGGGCCGTACTCCTGCAGGCGCAAGGGTTCCGACAGCTGCGTGAGGGCATGTTCGCGTACGCCAACGGCTCGTACATGGTGAGTCCGAAAGCACGCAGCAACGTGCAGTGGACGCCCGGCTCCGGGCAGTACTGGGCCGTGCCCGACGTGTACTCGGCGCGCGCCGGTGCGGCCGTCTCCGTGTTGCCGGAGCAGGGACTCACCGCGAGTCTCGGTGCGCGGGTGGACGGAATTCCCGTGCGCGATCTCATCGGCGGCGGCGACGCGGAGACGATCAAGCGAAGCGCCTACGTGATCTTCGCGGATCCGGGGATGTCCCTGAGCCGTGGAAAGGGAACGTTCACCCTCAGCGTGCCATACCGCCTGAAGGTGAACCGGCAGAAGAGCATGCTGGAACAGCGTACCGGTGCGCTGAATGCGGGCGGGTTCGCGAAGTATCTGGTGTTCGCCAGCTACTCGCATCGGATCTGACGGAAGATGCCCCAGGCGCGTGCTGGCATCTCGAAGCGACGGTTCGAAGGGTGGCGACATACGGGTTATGCATTGGTGCTGCTGGCGCTCGTGGCCGCGACATCGGGCGCGCAAGGGCCCCTCGCCGGCCGGATTGCGCCGGACTTCAAGCTCCGTGCGCTGTCGGGACCTGACGTGAAGCTGTCGGCGTTGCGCGGCCGCCCCGTGGTGCTGGCGTTCTGGGGCACCTGGTGCCCGCCATGTCGCACCGAATTTCCGGAGTTGATCCGCGTGCATCACGAGCTTCGGGCGGACAGCCTGGTGATCATCGGCGTGAACGGGCGGGACAAGGAGCTCAGCGCAAAGGACGTGCAGCGTTTCGTCGACGAGTTCCTGGTTCCGTTTCAGGTGGCGCTCGATAGTCAGGGGCGGACTCGTCGTGCCTTTCATCTCGTGAGCGTACCGACGACGGTGTTCATCGACGTGCATGGCGTCGTGCAACGCGTGCATCCGGGTGCGATCAGCAGGGCGCAGCTCTACGACGGAATCGCGCTCATCGTCAAGCGTCGCTGAGTGTCGCCGTGCTTCGCTGATCGCCGCTGAGCGTCGCTCACGGCGGATGATCCCGTCCGGATGAGCTCGCTTTGGGGAACGCTGGTGTCGTGTTCTGGCCGGATTTGTCGTGTGCCATGGCACAGGTCTGCACCGACGACTTGCCCCCCACGAGGAGTACACAATGCGACGTACGAATGGTTCCCGGCGCGGTTACTGGCTTTTCACGGCAGCGGCGCTGCTCACGGTCGCGGGTTGTCGCGATGCGCCGACCACGGTGCAGTCACCTGACGCGTTCGACGGCGCTGCTGCGAGCGCGCGATCCGAGAACGCTGCGACGCGCGAGGTCTCCAGTGTGCGCTGGAATCGCGAGGCGCTCCGCCTGTTCCGCGCACGGCCCACCAATCCCGGTCGATCCAACGCGTATCTCGCGCTCGCGCAGTATCGCGCCGTGCTCGCGGCGAGCAATGCACGACACGGACAGGTCCGCCCGTCGCTCGCTGGCGCCGCCGCCGGCGCGTCCGTGGTCGTGCTGAAGCAGTTCTATCCCCTGGATGGCGCGTCGATCGATGCGGCGCTCGCCGTGCAGCGCGCGCTGCCGCCGCAGGCCGAAGAGCGTAACATGGATTTCGCGGCCGGAGAGGCGATCGGTCGCACGATCGGCGCCGCCGTGCTCGCGTACGCAGCCGGCGACAACTTCGGGCTCACGTCACCGGGCAACCCGCCGGGCACGCCGAACACGTGGACGAGCAACGGTACGGCAATCGTGCGTGGCGGGCTCGGTGCGCGCCCGTTCTTCCTGCTGTCCGGGAACGAGATCAACTCGCCACCACCGCCGGCGTACGGGTCGCCCGAGTTTCTCAGCGCGCTCGCGGAAGTGCGGGCCATGGCGCTCGGGCGCACGCCGGAGCAGACGGCCATCACCTTCAAGTGGCTGCCCTTCTCGGGGCCGCTGTTGAACGAGCTCGCCGATGAGCTGATCATTCAGTACAATCGCAATGAGCTGGAAGCGGCTCGCATCCTCGCATACGCGAACACGGCAGCGTTCGACGCCATCATCGCGTGCTTCAGCACGAAGTTCCAGTACTGGTACATCCGGCCGCACCAGGCGGACCCCAGCATCCCGCTGATCCCCGGCGTCGGCGTGCCCAATCACCCGTCGTACCCCTCAGGGCATTCCTGCGAGGCGGGTGCGTTCCACGGTGTGCTGATCGATGCGTTTCCGTCGGAACGCGCGCGACTGGAGCTGATGGCAGAAGAAGGGAAGCTGTCGCGCATGTATGGCGTGTATCACTACCGCTTCGATGTCGACGCCGCCGGCGTGATCGGACGCTCCGCCGCACGACTGGCGCTCTCACGACGCGGGCTCGAGTGACCACGGCCTGAATGTGAACACGAGCCCGCGCTTTCAGCAGCCGCTGCAGCGAAGTCCGACTCGCCGCAGCAGCTGCTGAAAGCGCGGGCTCGATCGAATCGAATGGAACAATGGGTCACCGACCGGCTGCAGCGACGGCCACGGCTCCTTCGTGTCGGTGGCACGCTCGAATGCGAGCAATGCTTGCGCAGTGTCTCCGGCGCCCAGGTAGGCGTAGGCCCGCGCAGTTTCGCGCATCGGTCGCGGCTTCGGCTCGCGACCGATGTCGCGTACGCGGTCCATGGCGGTCGTGGTGTCCCCGGTCCGGGCGAGCACGAACAGCGTAACCGGATGCACCGGCGGCATCCGGCGAACCAAGTCCCGGGCCGCACTCGATCGCCCGCCGTTGAGGTGCACCAGGGCGCCGAGTGCCAGCGTCGGCAGGTTGGTCGAGTCGCTCTGGAATGCCCGTCCGCTCTCGATGGAGGCGCTGTCGGGCTGGCCAGTCAGGAAGTACGTGTACGAGACCCATGCCGAGACGAGCGCGGACGCGGGATCTTCGTTGCCGGCAGTGCGAAACTCCGCGAGCGCATCCGCGAGGCGGCCGCGAAACAGCAGGTGGCGGCCGTACTGCACCCGTGCCTCGATGTCGCGCCCATCGCGGCGGATCGCCTGCTGGAATTCACTCTCCGCGTCGTCCCACTGGTAGGCCAGCTGGTGAATGAGGCCGAGCGCGATGTGCGGCTGCGCAAGCGTGGAATCGAGCAGCAGTGCACGGCGCGCACTGCGCGTTGCCTCATCGGAGATCGACGCCCACGGTGTCACTTCGAAGTAGGGGGTCAGCGCGAGTGACAGGCTCAAGCCGGAGTACGCGCGCGCGAACGTCGAGTCGAGGCGCGTCGCCTCCCGGAACAGCTCCGTGCCTCGCCTCAGACTTTGCCCGCGTCGATCCAGATCGCGTTGGGCGAGCAGGAACGTCCAGGACGCATCCCCTTTGGCGGGTCGTGCGGCAGGCAGCGAACGATTCGGCAGGCGCGCCGACCGCCCGGGCCCTCGCTGCATTGCGATCTCGATCTCCCGCACGATGTGGTCACGTACGCCGGCCAGCGAGTCGGGCTTCCAGTCATACGCGTCGGACCAGAGCACACGTCGATCCGTGGCATCGACCAGTGACACGACGAGCCGCGGCTTGCCGGTGGTCGCGGCGAGCCGGCCCGTCACCAGCGCACCGGCGCCAAGCTGCTGCCCCGCGACCACCGGATCGATGTCCGTCTGGCCGCGGTAGTTGTTGGCGCCGCGCCGGCTCATGACGCGCAGGCCGGGAACCCGAACCAGCGCGTTGGCCACTTCCAGGCTCAAGCCATCGGCGAGCTCGCGCTGTGTCGTGTCCGTGCTGGCGGTGAAGAAGGGCAGGACGGCCACGGTGAGCTCAGCATCCGATGCAGGGGGTGGCACCGCGGCGCGATCGCGTGTCAGCATTGCGGCGCCGCCGGTCAGGACGAGCAACAGGACGAATGCCCCAACCTGCACACGACGCGTCGGCACGCCCGGCGTCCGCCGGCCCGGCAACGATACTGGCGGTGACGGATGCATGAGCACCCCACCGAGATCCTGCTCCAGGACCGCAATCAGTTCCGACGCATGCTGCGGTCGCGCACGCGGATCCTTCGCAAGGCAACGTGTCACGAGGTCGGTCACCGCCACTGGTATCAGGGGGCAGAGCGACGCCAGGGGCACCGGCGTTTCCGCCACGTGCGCCGCGATGATCTGATGTACCGGACGACCGTGAAACGGTGGATGCTCGGCGAACAGTTCATAGGCCACGCATCCGAACGAATACAGGTCGGCGCGGTGGTCGACCGACGGATCACCGATAGCCTGCTCCGGCGCCATGTAGGCCGGCGTGCCGATGCCGGCACCGGATTGCGTGATCACGGCCGCGAGCGATCCGGTCGTGCCCGGGGTGCCCCCGTGGGAGCGATCGTGCCCGCCACCCGCGGAGGGTAGGTCTGTAGAGGCGTCGACGAGCGCGAGACTGACCGCCTTGGCGATGCCGAAATCCGTGACGATGGCCGCGCCGCCGGCCAGCATGATGTTGTCCGGCTTGATGTCGCGGTGCACGACACCACGATCGTGTGCATACGCGAGCGCGCGTGCCACGTCGCGCAGGATGCCGATGCACTCGGCGACCGGCAGGTCGTGCGCGCCTTGCTGCTGCCCCTGCTGCTGCTCCTGGCGCTGCTCCTGCTCCTGCTCCTGCTGCAGGTCATGCCGTGACCCCAGTCGGGCGCGCAGGCGGTCACGCAGCGACGGACCATCCTCGAACGGCATCACGAAATACAACAGGCCATCGGCATCGCCTGAATCGAACAGCGGAACGATGTTCGGATGCCGGAGCCGGGACGCGATGGCGATCTCGCGCAGGAATCGCGCGCGACCGAGTGCTGCGGCGACTTCCGGTCGAATCACCTTCACCGCGACGTCGCGGTCGTGCTTGCTGTCATGCGCGACGTACACGCGCGCCATGCCCCCTCGCCCGAGCTCGCGGCCGAGGCGATACCGGCCGCCCAGTGTCTCGGGGAGTGCAAACGGCTGCGATTCACCCTCCTCACCGAACAGTGCTGCAAAACCTTCGACGGCCGGGCGGCTCAGCATGGGCAGTTCGCGTTCGCACTCGAGCACGAGCTGCGTCAGGGCGCGCGCGCGCTCCATCACCGTCGCTCAGCTGCGCGATCACGACACTGCGATGCTCCGGTGAGGTGTCAAGGACGATATCGACCAGCGGAGAGAGGGTGGCCCAGTCCGCTGGCAACAGCGAGCCCGGAGCAGGCGACGGTGGAACGGAAGGCGTGTCCGGTTCGGTCACGCGGACAGCGCACGCCGCAACAGCATGCGTGCCTTCACCCAGTCACGTTGCACGGTTCGTGTGGTGACACTCAGTGCTTCCGCGGTCTCGACTTCGCTCAACCCGCCGAAGAAGCGACACTCCACCACGCGCGCCAGACGCGGCTCGACGGCGGCGAGCCGCGTGAGGGCCTCGTCGATGTCGAGCAGCATATCCGGCTGCTCGTCGTCCGCGACCTGCTGGTCGTCGAGCGTGATCTGCGCCATCACACCGCCGCGCTTGTACGCCATTCGTGCCTTTGCGCGATCGACCAGCACGTGACGCATCGCCACCGATGCGAGTGCGAAGAAATGCGCGCGGTCACTCCACGCAACCCGCGAATGGTCGGCGAGCTTGAGGTACGTCTCATGCACCAGCCCTGTCGCGGACAGCGTGCCGCCACCATTGCGAACTGCGAGCTGGCGCCGCGCAATCGCGAGGAGATGCTCGTATACGATCGGCATCATTTCGTCCAGCGATTCCCGCTCGAAGCCCACCACTTCTCCCGTCCCATTCAGGCCGTGCTGAGAGGCGTCCATGCCAGAACATGGACAGCCTGGGGCGGGAAGGCAAATGGCGACGAGGTGCGTTCAACGCACGGGGCACGATTTCGCGCCCTCGCAGGGGACTCGCAAGCCGTTCTCCAGCGGCGCGGTTCAGCGTCAAGGCGTTACCAGCCCCAGCCGGCTGCGCTCAGGGAACAGTGCATGACTTTCCCCCATCGTACGGCACTCGTGCACCGCTCGAGATCAGGCCGCGGTTCACCATCAGCGCGTTATCGGCTCCAGCCGGGTGCGCGTACCAGACGTGCTCCCAGATGACGTCTTCCGAGTCATAGATGTCTTCCTCCTCGGGCATCTGGAGCATGAATGTGACGTTGCGCAGGGACGGCATGTTCTGCAGGCCGACGGCGGTGGCCTGGCTCAGGAACGACACCAGCATGCGGGCCTGACAGCTGTTGGTCATGTCGTTGCGGGACAGTGAAAGAAAGACGCTCCGTCGTGGTCCCACGTCGGAAAGGCCCGCCACCGGAAATCCCGCCTCGACCACCACCGCAAAACGATTGTTCGACAGATCGTTGCCGGTCGCCATGACGCTCGTCATCCCCACCACGTTCGGCGCGCCCGGGCCGATGGCGGCCACTCGCAGGCCGATGCCGAACGGCACTTCCTGGTGGTCTCGGATCTCGTTGTTCAAGACCGAGACGGTGACCGAGGCGTCGGTGGGAAGGGCATATTGTTCGATCCCGGGTGGCACGGGGCCGAGCATCGCGGGAAACACGAGGATGCCGAGCCGGCCCGTTTCGCCAACCTGCCGATTTCCGATGAGGTCCTACGTCCCTGGTCCGAACATGCAGAAGGCGCAGCTGCCACTCCGACCGGTGAGCAGGTTCTGTTCGACCCGTGCACTCGAGGCGCGAAACTCGATGGGCTCGGCGAAGCCCGCCTCGATCCGGTTGCGACGCACGGTCACACGCTGCACCCGCATGCCCCATACGGCATTGCCTCCAACGATTGCATCGGGCGCCACATTGCCTGACCGGAAAACGAAGCCTTCGATCGTCGCACCGTCTCCGCGCGAACCTGCAGGGTGCCCGTTCAGGATGATCAGCGGCTCCGCAAACTTCTCCAGAACGTTTCCGGTGCGCACGCTGATGAGGCCCGGGCTTGCCACGAGCACGGCCTGCAGGTCGGAGCCGGTCGACGGACTTGTCCCAAGCGCTCGTGCCTTGGCGTCGATCGGCATGACGAACGAGCCGCGCAGCGTGATGTCCGGAACGTCGATGACGAGGGGCAAGCGCTCCAAGGAGGGATCGGTGGAGGGCGCCACGCTGCCTTCGTAGACGCCGGATTCGACCGCGATCGTGATGCGACACGCTGCGGTCGTCAGCTCGCTCCGCACGAGCCGTATCGCGCATGCCCGCGCGATGGCATCCCCGATGCGGGCGAAGCTGGTCGAGTCACTCGTCGTGGTGCTCTCCTTGTGCACCGCGATCGTGGTGACGTAGTCGCCGTGCGCCCGATGTGCCGCAAGCTCCGAGGCGCGGATGGTGATCGGGACGCCAGCGGCACCCGACACGTGGCAGACCGACAAGCGATCGACGGCAGACGGCTCGGTGACTCGTGCGATCTCCGTACTGCATGAGATCAGCGTCGTGGCTGCAAGTGCGGCGACCAGCGGACCCATGGTGCCGCGCAGAGTGCATTTCGTCGGGCTGCGGCGCAGTCCGGCAGCGGGATACTTCGACATTGGTGCCTCGGGCGGGAGCGATTCCATCGTGACGGGCATGCGGACAGCGCAGAGGCCTCATACCGAGCAGCACGAAGTAATCGTCCGGAACCCGACATCCGGAGCGTGGGCGAACACATGATCGCCCACGCTCCTCACTGCGAGGTTACGACGGGTTGATCACGCCGCACGCCACGCGTGCACCCGAGTTGCCCGACGGATCCGTGCGATAGTCATCCGCCGTCGCATGTACGACCACCGATGCGCCATCCGCATCCATCAGCGCGTCGGCACCACTGAGCGTGCCGCCCTGGGTCGTCAGCTGCACCGTCGCCGTGCTGTCCGCACCCACCGTGATGTTCATCATGTCGCCATGATGCGGGCCCTGCGGGTTCTGCGTGCCATGCTGCTTGGTGGTTGGATTCCAGTGGCCGCCGGCCGTCTCGAACGCCGGTGCATCGCAGCGGCCGACCGTGTGCACATGAATGCCGTGCTCTCCCGGCGGCATGCCGCGCAGGGTGCCGCTGAGGGAGATGCCGGTGCCGGTGCCCGCGGCCGCGAGCGTCAGCATGCCGAACTCTCGCCCTGCAGCGTCACGGATGGAGACCGTCCCACCGCCAGCAGCGGCGCCTGCCGGGGCTGCGCCGGAATCGGTGCTGGTGGCCATACCGGCACCCGAGTCGGCGCGGGCGGCGGAGTCGGCGCTGCCGGGCGCCGGATCACCGGCACAACCGAACAGGGCAATGGAGCAGGCAAGCATCGAGGTGGCGCGCAGGGCAACGTTCATCGCGGTTCTCCTGGGGACGTGGTCGAATGACATGGTCGGACATGACGGCGGTGGCGGCCGCATCCATCACCGTGGTCGCAGTCGCAGCCAGCCCAATGTAGGGGCGATGCAGTGACAATGCGCGGGCAAAGCGTGGCGAAGCGTGGCGAAGCGTGGTGAAGTGCTGGCAATGCGCTGGCAATGCACGAGAACGAGGGCATGCCTGTGCACGAGCTCGCCCGTCGTGCTACCGGCGGACCCGCGCGGGCGTCGTGTCGTCCCCGCACACATGCCGGTGCGTCGAGCATCATGGCATCGTTCCTCCGGACAGCTGGTCTGTAACGTGTTCTTCCGAGGGTGTTCGAATGACGTGGATGGTGAAGAGTCTCGTGGTGGTCTGTGCCGTCGTCGCCGGCACGACGTTGCAGCCGCGCAATACGGTCGATGAGCTGCTCGCTGCGGATCGCGCCTTTTCCGCCGCGAGCGCGCGCTCGACACTCGTCGACGGCATCGCGGCGATGCTCGCGGATAGCGTGATCATGCCCTCGGGCCCGACGTTGGCCGAGGGCAAGGCGAACGTCGTGGAGACACTGCGCTCGAACCCCGACAACCTCACCTCACGGTTCGAGTGGTCGCCGGTGCGCGGTGGCGTCTCCGCCGATGGACAGCACGGCTTCACGTTCGGCTATGGCACGGTCACGAAGGCCGACAACTCGACGGTCCCTGTCCGCTATCTCGCGTATTGGGTGAAGGGCCCGCAGGGCTGGCGCCTGGCTGCCTACAAGCGCGGGCGACGTCCCGACGCACCGGCGCCGACGACACTGATGCCTCCATCGCTTCCGCCGCGTGCGGTGGCACCCACCGCGGACGCGAAGATCATCAGCGCGCACCTCATGAGCCTCATGCAGGCCGAGGAGGCGTTCTCCGACGAGGCCGGGAGAATCGGGCTCGGCCCCGCGTTCGCGAAGTGGGGCAGCGACGACGCCATGAACATGGGTCGCCCGAACGATACGACGTTCGTGATCGGGGCCGAGCGCATCGGCAAGGCGGTCGGTGCGGGCAGCGAGGGGCCGAGTCCCGTGGTGTGGAAGTCGGACAAGGCCCTGGTGGCCTCGAGTGGTGATCTGGGCGTCTCGTTCGGGCGCATTCGCCAGAAGACCGACGTGTCGGCGCCGGGGCAGCCGTTCTTCACGGTCTGGCGGCGCGCGGGGCCGAACGACCCGTGGCGCTACATCGCGGAGTAGGCCCGAAGGTACGGCGCGGTCCTGCTTTCGCGGCTCCCCGCGACCTTCTCCGGAGTGCCGCTCGCGACGATGCGGCCGCCGTCCTCGCCGGCGCCCGGCCCGACATCGATGACCCAATCGCTGCCCGCCACGACGCGCATGTCATGCTCCACCACGATGACGGTGTTGCCGGCGTCGACGAGCGCACCGAGCTGCGTCATCAGCCGTTCCACGTCGCTGGGATGCAGCCCCGTCGTCGGCTCGTCGAGCACGTAGAGCGTGGTGCCGCGCGAGGTACGCTGCAGCTCCGTCGCGAGCTTGATGCGCTGCGCCTCGCCACCTGACAGCTCGGTGGCCGGTTGCCCCAGCCGGATGTACCCGAGGCCCACCTCGCGCAGCACGACCAGCGATCGCGCGATCGCCGGCTCGTCCGCAAAGAACTCGAGTGCACCCTCCACGGTCATGCCCAGCACCTCGGCGATGTTCTTCCCGTTGTAGACCACCTCGAGTGTCTTCGCGTTGTAGCGCGCACCATGGCACACGGGGCAGGGGGCAAACACGCTTGGCAGAAACAACAGCTCGACGGTCACGAATCCTTCGCCCTCGCAGTTCTCGCAGCGGCCCTTCGCGACGTTGAACGAGAACCGCCCCGCGTCGTAGCGGCGCGCCCGCGCCATCTTCGTCGCCGCGAAGATCTTCCGCACCCCGTCGAACAGGCCCGTGTACGTGGCGAGATTCGAGCGCGGCGTGCGGCCGATGGGCTTCTGGTCGACGCGTACGAGTCGCTTGATCCGCCCGATGTCTCCGCCGACGCGGCCACTCGTCTCGACCGTCGCATCGAGATCGGCCGCGTCGCCCTCCACACTGTCGTCCACGGACGCGTGTCCGAGCTCGGCACCCACGAGTTCCACGAGTGCCTGGCTGACGAGACTCGACTTCCCCGAGCCCGACACGCCGGTCACGCTCGTGAGCACGCCGAGCGGAAAGGCGACGTCGAGCCCGTGCAGGTTGTTGCGCGTCACACCGGTGAGCTCCAGCCAGCCGCGTGCAGCACGCGGAGTGCGCGGCGTCTCGTCGCGCCACGATTCTTCACGAAAGAGGTGGCGTCGCGTCTCGGAATTCTTCACCTCGTGCATGCCATCGAGCGGGCCGCTGTACAGCACCTGACCTCCGTGCTCACCCGCAGCGGGCCCGACATCCACGATCCAGTCGGCACGACGGATCACGTCCAGCTCATGCTCCACGACGAACAGCGAGTTGCCCGCAGCCTTGAGGCGGTCGAGCGCGACGAGCAACGCTTCCGTATCCGCCGGATGCAGCCCCGCCGATGGTTCATCCAGCACGTACACGACACCGAACAGGTTCGAACGTACCTGTGTCGCGAGGCGCAATCGCTGCAGCTCGCCCGGCGACAGTGTCGGCGTGCTGCGATCGAGGGAGAGATACCCGAGGCCGAGATCGAGCAGCGTCTCGAGCCGCTCCAGCACGTCGCAGGCGATGCGACGCGCGACGATGGCCTTCTCCGGATGTTCCTGTTCCAGCTTCGCGGTGCCGCGTGCCGTCCGCTCGGCGACCGGGCGGAGAGCGTCGGCCAGGCGGTTCATCGGCAGGCGCGACATGTCCGCGATGTCGACACCGCCGAACTTCACCGCGAGCGCCTCCGGGCGCAGCCGCTTGCCACCGCAGGTCGGGCAGTCGCTGCTGATGGTATGCTCGGCGGCGCGGCGCTTGAGGTGCGGGCTGCTGCTGTTCGCGAACGTGTGCAGCACGTAGCGCTTCGCACTGGAGAATGTCCCCATGTAGCTCGGCTCGTCCTTGCGGCGGATGGCGCGCTTCACTTCGTCCGCCTCGAAGCCGGCATACACCGGTACCTGCGGCTGCTCGTCGGTGAACAGCAGCCAGTTGCGATCCTTCTTGGACAGCGTGTGCCATGGGGCATCGATATCGAAGCCGAGTGTCACGCAGATGTCGCGCAGGTTCTGCCCGTGCCAGGCCGATGGCCACGCGGAGATGGCACGTTCGCGGATGCTGAGCGACGGATCGGGTACCAGCGAGCGTTCGGTGACCGTGTAGACGCGACCCAGGCCATGACACTCGGGGCACGCACCGTCGGGTGTGTTGGTGGAGAAGGCATCGGCCGCGAGCATCGGAGCACCCCGCGGGTAGTCGCCGGCGCGCGAGTAGAGCATGCGCAGCAGGTTCGAGAGCGTGGTGACGCTGCCGACCGACGAGCGCGTGGTGGGCGAGCCGCGCTGCTGTTGCAACGCCACCGCCGGTGGGAGGCCCGTGATCTCGTCGACCTCAGGCACGCCCATCTGGTCGAAGAGGCGGCGTGCGTATGGCGCCACCGACTCGAGGTACCGGCGTTGCGCTTCCGCGTACAGGGTTCCGAAGGCGAGCGACGACTTGCCGGAGCCTGACACGCCGGTGAATACCACCAGTGCGTTGCGTGGCACCACGAGGCTGACGTTGCGGAGATTGTGTTCGCGTGCACCGCGCACCCGCACGAAGCCGTCATCACCGGTCTGGCCGGACGTATCTGGATGAACCATGTCCCACGCGAGTGCGATTCCCGGGCCATTGACGATGCGAAGCAGCCGTTGCAGCTTCGCCCCATGCGACGTCTCATCGTGTGTGCCGATGGCACCTGGAACAAGCCGCAGGCAAATGCCAATGGCGGCGGGCTCACCAATGTTGCGCTCATCAGTACGAACATTCCGCAGACAGCGTCCGACGGTACGGAGCAGGTGGTGGCGTACTTCGAAGGCGTCGGGACCGGCGACCGGTGGAATCGCTGGACCGGCGGCGCGTTCGGCAGCGGCATCTCGGTGAACATCAAGAAGGTCTATGCATTCCTGATGCGGAATTTCCGCCCGGGTGACGAGCTGTATTTCTTCGGCTTCAGCCGCGGCGCGTACACAGTGCGCAGTGTCTCCGGCATGGTGCGCAAGTGCGGCATCCTGCGGCGTCTCGACACCGGGCCACTGTCGAAGCAGGAGCTCGCGCTGGTCGACAAGGCGTACGCGTTCTACCGGCAGCGTGGCCCCGAGACGCATCCGAACAGTCCCGCCGCAATCGCGTTCCGCGCGGAGAAGTCGCACGAGACGCCGATCAAGTGTCTGGGGGTGTGGGACACCGTCGGTTCGCTTGGGGTGCCCACGAGTGGTCCGGTGGGGTGGATCTCGCGCAAGCGCCACGCATTTCACGACGTGAAGCTGAGCAGCCGCGTGCAGAACGCCTTTCACGCGCTCGCGATCGACGAGCGTCGCAAGCCGTTCAAGCCGGCACTCTGGGAGATTCCGCACGGTGACCCGGCGCGCGAGTCCGGCACGTGGCGCATCGAGCAGCGGTGGTTCGCGGGCGTGCACTCGAACGTCGGTGGCGGCTATGCCAACCGCGGCCTTTCGAACATCGCCCTGCGCTGGATGGTCGATCGTGCAGCGAGCTGTGGCATGGAGTTCGATGCGAAGTTCGTTGCGGAAGTACATTCCGGCTGCGACTGCGGTGCGGAGCAGTACGATTCGATGAACCTGTTCTACAAGCTCATGGGTAACGGCGAGCGCGACATCGAGGTGCCGCGTGTCGATCCGAAGACCGGGGAGCAGTTGCATACGTTCGAGGAGATCGACAGCACCGTTGCGGAACGCTGTCACTCGTCGAAGATCGGTACGCCATATCGTCCGACCAATTTCCTGCGCGCCTGGTCGTCGAAGCCCGACCGCTTTCCGGACTTCAAGGTGCCTGCGCGCTGAGCATTGTCATTGCATGGCAGCAATCAGCTTGATCCAGCTTGATCCAGCTTGACCTTTGCGCTTCACCATTCAGCCACGGAACATGTTCACGCTCACGAGTCTGGCATTCGCACCCGGTACGGCCATCCCCGAACGACACACGTGTGACGGTATCCAGCAGTCTCCGCCGCTGTCGTGGCGCGATGCCCCGGCCGGCACCGAGAGCTTTGCGTTGATCGTGGACGATCCGGACGCGTCGAAGGGGACCTTCGTGCACTGGGTGCTCTACAACATCGCGAGCGATGTGAGCGGCCTGCAGGATGGCGCGAGCCCGAACGAACTGCCGGATGACTCGCGTGAAGGGCTGAACGATGACGGCAATCCGGGCTACACGGGGCCGTGCCCGCCAAGCGGTTCGCACCGCTATTTCCACAAGCTCTACGCCCTCGACACGGCGCTGGCCGACCTCGGCGCCCGAGCGACCAAGACCGATCTCGAGCGCGCGATGGAAGGCCATGTGCTTGCGACGGCCGAGCTGATCGGCACGTACGAGCGCGACGAGCGCGTCAAGGACAACGCCTAGTACACGCGAATCGGCACCTGCTGTGGCAGGTCGACGATCTGCTTCGTCTTGCGATCCTTGCGAACCGCATCGTACCAGGCTTCGTCCTTTACCACGCCCGTCTCTTCCATCAGCAGGCGCGCGAGCGACATGGCGACTTCGTTCTTCACGCGAAGCGAGCCATGCGACACGGCCTTCCCGATCGACGACGGATCGTTGGTGCCGTGAATCGTGCGTGGCATGTCGTAGACGAGCTGCGCACGTCCGAGCGGATTCTGCGGGTCGCCCGGCTTGCGTGGCTCGCGCTGCTCCGCCCACGACTCGTCGGGCGGAATCCACTCCGGATTCCAGATGACCTGGGTGATGTTCCACTCGCCCGTCTTCGTTGGCCATTCCGCGGAGCCCACTGCTACCGGATGCGTCGCCACCATGCTGTCACCGCGGTACAGGTGCAGCTCGCGCGCCGTGAGGTCGACTTCGATCCGCACGCTGGCAAGCGGGACCGATGGCTGCTGCGCGAGGGTGTCGACCGGACCACCGAGCGCGGAATCCGAGGGGCCCGCACCTTGGGCCGCGGGGGTCGCGGAAGGCGGGTCCGGTGGCGTGCTGCCTGTGCTCGCCCCCTCCATGCGGTCACGACTGACCGCGTCCCCGCACGCTGCCGTGAGCAGCAATGCGACTCCGGCAAGGAGTGTCCTGCCTGCTGCGCTGAACCCGTGCATGAATAGACCTTGCCCGTAGAGTGAGAGAGTCAGCAAGGGTGCAAGAGCCGTGCGGCTAGCTCGTCGACACGCATCAGCGTCGCCATCCTGCTGGCGTAAGCAGGCCCGGCGGCGTAACTATGTCGGAGACCGTCGGGTTTTTCGTGGGTGTTCGTGGTAGGTGGATGTGATCGGCAGCGACGTCGGCGTCGAAGTGAACCAAGCAGGGCCCGCAATTCCTAGGATTGTTCGGGTCGCTCCGGGGATACCCCGGGGAGCAGGAGGAAGGCTGTATTTCGTCGCGCGAGCGACGCCGCGCGCACAGGGCACGCAGTGCTGCTCGCACAGGGTTGGATTCGTTGGACACTTCGTCGTCGACGCGCATGCCGGTCGAATCGTTCATCGTTGTCATTGCCGCAGCATGCACGGCCGGTGAGCAGAGTGCCCCCGCCATCGTCAGCCGCATGGAACGCGCACTCGGCGAGCCGCAGGACTGGTTGCCAACGCTCGCCGCGCAGTACCTGGAGCAGTTCGGTGCAGGTGCACGGCCCCGCCGGCGTGACGTCGTGCGCTTCCTGCGCACGGCGGTGGCGGAGATTCCGGAACTCTCCGATGAATCGGGGCTTCCCATCATACCCCCGGTACGTGAGTGGCTCGGGGAGTCACATCGCATGCAGCCGGCGCCCGGTGCAGGGGGCTGGGCAGTTCCACCGATCGCCACGGTCGGTGCACTCGCCGAGTGGCTGGGAGTCACCGTCGGGGAGCTGGAGTGGTTCGCCGATCTCAAGGCCCTGGCACGCAAGACCCCACACCGGCCGGCACTCGCGCACTATCACTATCGCGTGGTGCAGAAGCGATCCGGCGGCGTTCGCCTCATCGAGGCGCCGCAGCAGCGACTGCGGGCGTTGCAGCGGCAGATTCTGAAGGACATTCTCGATCGCGTCCCCGCGTACTTCGCCGCCGCGCACGGGTTCGTGAAAGGGCGTTCCATCAGGACCTTCGCCGCGCCGCATGTCGGACAGCGCGTGGTGCTGCGGCTCGACCTGCAGGACTTCTTCCCGCAGATCAGCGGCTCACGGGTGGGGGCCGCCTTCCGCACCCTGGGTTACCCGGAAGCGGTGGCCGACCTGCTCGCCGGCATCTGCACCAACAGCACCCCGCGCGCGGTACTGGCCGAGGCCGAGACGGGCCTGTCACCGCGGGCGCTGCACGAACTACGGGCTCTCTACCGGCGGCCCCATCTCCCGCAGGGTGCCCCCACATCGCCGGCGCTCGCCAACCTGTGCGCATATCGTCTCGACTGCCGAATCACTGGGCTCGCCGACTGGGCGGGCGCGGCGTACACGCGATACGCCGACGATCTCGCGTTCTCCGGGGGCCCGGATGCGGCGCGCAACATCCACCGTTACGCCGCAGAGATCGCGGCCATCGTGCTCGACGAGGGATGGAGCGTTCGGCACCACAAGACGCGCGTCATGTCCCAGTCGACCCGCCAGCATCTGGCGGGACTGGTTACCAATACGCGTCTCAACGTGCCGCGCCCCGATTTCGACCGGCTGAAGGCCACGCTGGTGAACTGCCTTCGGCGCGGGCCAGCGACCCAGAATCGGGAAGGAATTCCTGACTTTCGGGCGCACCTGGCCGGTCGCGTAACATTCGTCGCGTCGGTGAACCCGAGCAGGGGTGAGCGACTTCGCGAGATATTTGAGAGCATCGACTGGTCGTGACTCCCTCCTCCCCGCATGGCCCACCACACCGCCACCGTCGTCTGGCACCGTAACGGCGCCGCGTTCCTCGACAAGAAGTACAGTCGCGCTCACGAATGGCGCTTCGACGGCGGCGCTGTCGTGCATGCCTCGAGCTCGCCCCACATCGTGCCGCTGCCGTACTCCGACGCGACCGCGGTCGATCCCGAGGAGGCATTCATCGCGTCACTCTCGAGCTGTCACATGCTCTTCTTCCTGAGCATCGCGATGGACGCGGGCTTCGTCGTCGACGAGTACGAGGACAACGCGCGCGGCCGTCTCGAGCGGAACGCTGCCGGCAAGCTGGCCATGACCCAGGTCGGGCTGGCGCCTCGCGCTCGCTTTGCGGGCGCGCAGCCATCGCGCGAGCAGATCCGTGCCTGGCACCATGACGCGCACGCGCAGTGCTTCCTTGCGTCGTCCGTCACTACCCATATCGAGTGCCATCCCGTTGATGCATAAGTGGAATCGCCGTTTGTCGCACAAGCTCGCTCTCCAGCCGATCGCCGCTGCCGCGTTCATCGGTGCCTTGATGGTGCCGGCGCATTTCGCCGAAGCGCAGGCTCCCTCCGCAAGCGACCCGCGTTCCCTCTCCAGCAAGCGCGCGGTCGCCACGCGTGTGCGCGGCGAATCGCCCCGCGTCGACGGCACGCTCGATGACGCCGCCTGGGCGGGCGCGGAAGTCATCTCCGACTTCGTGCAGAAGATTCCGATCGAAGGCGTCACGCCGAGCGTCGCCACGGAAGTGCGACTGGTCTACGACAACGACGCCTTGTACGTGGGGGCGCGACTCCGCCGCTCCGATCCGCGCGCCATTCGCACGTCGATCACCCGCCGCGATGGCGACAGCGACGCGGAGACGTTCACCGTGTCGCTCGACACGTACTTCGACCGCCGTACCGCGTACAGCTTCACCGTGTCGTCCGGCGGGGTGCGCGGCGATGCCTACCACTCGCAGGACAGCGAGGACAGCGGGCGCGAGCCGCAGTTCGACCCCGTGTGGACGGCTCGCGCGAATGTCGACGGCGAAGGCTGGACCGCCGAGATGCGCATCCCGTTCTCGCAGTTGCGCTTCAATGCCGGCGAGCAGCAGACGTGGGGCGTGCAGTTCACGCGCAACGTGTCCGACCTGGCCGAGCGCGTGCAATGGACGCTGATACCGCTTGCGGCGGCGGGGTACTCGTCACGATTCGGGCGGCTCGACGGCATCAGCGGCATTCCGCCCGCGCGTCGCATCGAGCTGCTGCCCTACGTGGCATCCGACGTCACGTACCGGGCGAACGAGAGCAAACTCAACCCGTTCGTCGACCATTTCGGCAGCCGGGCCGGCGGTGACCTCAAGATCGGCCTCGGCCCGAACTTCACGCTCGACGCGACGATCAATCCGGACTTCGGCCAGGTGGAGGCCGACCCGGCGGTGGTGAATCTCACGGCCTTCGAGAACGTGTTCGAGGAGCGGCGCCCGTTCTTCATCGAGGGCAATGAACTGCTCACCGGGCGCGGGCAGAGCTTCCTCGGGCGCCCGACGTGGTTCTACAGCCGTCGCATCGGCGGGTCGCCGCGCGGCTCCGTGCAGGGCGACTTCATCGACATGCCCACCAATACGACCATCACGACCGCCGCCAAGGTGACCGGTCGCATGCGCTCCGGGTTGTCCGTCGGCACGCTCGCCGCGGTCACGCCGCGCGAGTTCGGACGCGCATATGACGTCAGCGACGACGCACAGACCCGCGTCGCCGTCGAGCCGCCCGCGAGATTCGGCGTGCTGCGCCTGCAGCAGGAGTTCGGGCGCCAGCAGTCGAACGTTGGCCTGACGCTCACCAATGTGCAGCGTTCGCTCGACGACCGGGGCGGCCTGCTCGGCCTCCTCCCGAGCAGTGCAATCACCGGCGGCGCCGACTGGAAGTTGCGCTACCGGCAGGGCATGTACGAGATCACGGGCTGGGTCGGCGGCAGTCATGTGCAGGGCGACAAGGCCGCCATCGCGCGGCTCCAGCGCAACAGTGCGCATTTCTTCCAGCGGCCGGATCAGTCGCACGTGTCGTTCAACCCGGAGCGCACGTCGCTCAGCGGCACGAGCGCATCGCTGCGCCTCGACAAGAATGCCGGCCGGTTCACGCTTGGCGGCATCCAGCTGTCGATGCGGTCACCGGGGTTCGACATCAACGACGCTGGCCAGACGCGCAGTGGCGACGACATCGACTTCAACGCCGACATCCAGCTGCGCGACACGAAGCCCAACCGCTTCGTGCGGCTCTACACCTTCGGAACGGCGACCCAGAGCGGTTGGAATTTTGGCGGCACGCGACAGTACCTTCGCTTTTCCGAGAACGCCACCGCCACCCTGCACAACTTCCTGCGCGTAGGACTCAGTGGCATCGTGATCGTCGGGTCGATGAGTGACGACCTCACGCGCGGTGGGCCACTCATGGCGACCGCGAACGGCTATCAGCTCAGTGCCTCGCTCAACAGCCGTGCGAACATGCCGACCACGTGGTCGGCGCGCACGACGTACAGCGACGACGAGTTCGGCGGGTGGAGCGCCACGGTAGCGACGAGCCTGACGATCCGGCCCGCATCACGCTGGCAGGCGTCGATGGACCCGACGTACTCGCGCGTGGTCGACCCGCGGCAGTATGTCGGAACGCGCGCGGGTGGCAGCGCCGCCACGTTCGGCCAGCGGTACATCTTCTCGTTCATCGAGCGCAGCACGCTCTCCGCGCGATTCCGCCTCAACTACGCCTTCACGCCGAACTTCACGGTCGAGGGGTACGCCGAACCGTTCGCCTCGAGCGGGCGCTTCTACAAGTTCGGGGAGTTGTCGGCAGCACGCAGCAAGATCCAGCGCGAGTACGGCGCCGAGGGCACCGGCACCACGATCTCGCGCGACACCGCAGGCGTCAGCACGATCACGGACGGCGCCGCGACGTTCACGCTGCCCAATCTCGATTTCAACCGCCTGTCGTTCCGGTCGAATCTCGTGCTGCGCTGGGAATGGCTGCCGGGCAGCACGGCATTTCTCATCTGGCAGCAGAGCCGTCAGGAATCGGATCCGGCAGGCCGGCTCATCGCCCCACGCGACCTGTTCGACGCGACCCGGGCCGACGGCGACAATTTCCTGGTGGCGAAGGTCAGCTACTGGTGGGGCAGGTAGCGACAATCAGTCCGCGAGGGACCTCCATCAACTATCAACTATCAACCATCAACTGATTGCCGTCGACTATCATCTGCAGTGAAAAAGCTGATAGCTGACAGCTTTCAACAACGAGCTGATAGCTGATGGCAATCAGATGATGGTTGATGGCTGATAGCTGATGGAGAATCCGGAGCGTATCAAGTCGCTCTCGCGGCTTCCGTTTTCAGTGCCTTCACGAACGCGTCGAGTTCTCGCCGCGTCGTATACAGGTGCGGAGTCACGCGTACTCCCACCACGCCCGCGTTGTTGATGCCGACCGTCCAGATCTTGTGCTTCTCGAGCAGCGTCTTGGCGAGCGCCGACGGGAGCATGCCCTCGATCCCGACATTCGCGATCGCACACGAGCGCGCCGGATCCGTCGGCGTGTTGAGCATGATCTTCGGCGTGCCGCGCACCTGGTCCGTCCAGTAGCGCTGGAGGTAGCGAAGCCGCGCTTCCTTGCGCGCGATGCCGATGCGTTCATGCACGTCGATGGCGGCGTTGATCGCGAGATCCGTGTGCGCCGGATGCGTGCCGGTGTGATTGAGCTTCCGGATGTCCGTGTCGGGCCGCGCCGACTCGGCGAACACAGGCCAGAGCCCCGCCACCTTGTCGCGCTTCACGTACAGGATACCCGCGCCCAGTGGTGCACCGAGCCATTTGTGCAGGCTCGCACCGTAATAGTCGACGCCCAGGTCGGGAATCCTGAAGTCGAGCTGCGCGAAGGCATGCGCGCCGTCCACCATGACGTCGACACCACGCGCATGTGCCATGTCGGCGATCTTCCGTACTGGCAGGATCTGGCCGCTGATGTTCACCATGTGGCAGCACATCAGCAGGCGCGTGCGCGGAGTGATCGCGTTCGCGTACAGCGAGACGATCTCCTCGTCCGACTTCGGGTCGAGCGGCAGCGAGATCGTCTTCGGCACGATGCCGTAGCGGCGCGCCTGCAGCTTGAACATGTCCTGCATGGCGCCGTAGTCCTGCAGCGCCATCACCGCCTCGTCACCGCTCTTCCAGTCATAGCCGGCGATTACGGTGTCGAGTGATTCGGTGGTGTTGCGGGTGATGATCAGCTCATCCTCCCCGCATCCCGCCAGTGTCGCGAGACGCGAGGCCACCGCGCGCTTGTCGGGCACCAGGGTCGTGCGCATGTAGTACGACCCGTGGTAGTTCACCTCGCGCACCTTCCCGATGAACGCCTCCAGCACGTCCTGCGACTGCATGCTGTAATAGCCGTTCTCCAGATTGATCAGGTCGGGCTTGAGCCGGTACTTCCCGCGCAGCGCGGTCCAGAACGACTCGTCGTCCGCCAGTTCAGCCGGCGTGTACGCGGCAAACTTCTCCAGCAGTGCCGGGCTGAAGGTCATGCCGAGCCCTGCACCACCAACGGCTCGGCCGACGGTCTTGAGGAATTCGCGCTTGTGCATGGGTTCGTGCATGCGTCGCTTACCGGCGCTGGAGCTTGCTGAGCAGGCGCAGCATCTCGAGGTACAGCCAGATCAGCGTGACCAGGAACGCGAACGCGCCGTACCACTCCATCGACTTCGGGAGGCCGGACTGCGCCATCTTCTCCACCTGGTCCATGTCGAGCAGCAGGAAGAACGCGGCCAGGCCGGTTGCAAGCACGCTGATTCCGATGCCGAAGACGCCGCTTCCGTTGAAGCCGGGGATGCCGTTCCCGAAGAAACCGAGCACGAACTGCAGCAGGTACACGCCCATCAGGCCAAGCAGCGCCATCGTCGCGACCGCGCGCATCTTCTCCGTGACCTTGATGACGCCGGTGCGGTAGAGGGTGAACATCAGGATGGCCGTCACGAGGGTCGCGGCGATCGCGGTCGCCGGAAGGCCCTTGAAGTTCGCGTTGTAGATGGCCGAGATCGCACCGAGCGCGAGTCCTTCGAGTACGGCGTACAGTGGGGCGGTGACCGGGGCCCACTGCGGCTTGAACGACGTGATGAGGGCGAACACCAGGCCGCCGATGAACCCGACCATCATCGCCGTCCGGTAGACCGACGGGTCGGCGGTCCAGACCATCGTGGCGCTGAAGGTCGTGACGAGCAGGAGAATGATCGTCTTGATGGCCGTACCACCGACCGTCATGGTGCCCGTGCCGGCAGCGGTGCGCCGCAGGGCGTCGATGGCGCGGTTGTGGAGCGCGGGGTTGGACGATTCCATTTGGCGACGTTTCCTGGGTAAGCTGGAAGGAAGACGAGTATGGGTTCAATCTACTGCTCCCGTATACCCGCCGGGACGCTCAGCCATCCAATAAATGCCGCCTCAATCCTGTTCGCCGACATGATCGCTGTCTTTCGTCCAATGACCCCGGTGCGCCGCTCTCCCATTCGATGGGCCGCGAAGTCCCTCGCGACGGCCTGCCTGGCACTGTCCGCCGCGGGCCTTGCGGGGTGCGGTGACGCCGGCGATGGCACCGGAGACAGCACCGTGGTGGCGCTGCCGCCCGGCATGCTGCCGCCGCCGCGCACCAATGCCGACGCCCCGCCACCCGCAGTGCCATTCAGCGCCTCCACGCCGCGCGTGAAGGTGTCGGCGGCCGCGCAGTTCCCGCACGACACGCTGGCGTACACCCAGGGGCTCGTCGTGACGGGTACGCGCCTGCTCGAGAGTACCGGGCTCGAACGGCAATCGGACGTGCGTGAAGTACGGCGCACCACCGGCGAGACCGTGCAGCGCACCCCGCTGCCGGCCCGTCAGTTCGGCGAGGGTATCGCGCTCGTCGGCGACCGCCTGTACCAGCTCACGTGGCGCGGCGGGCAGGGGCACGTATACGACGGCGCGACGCTCGCCCGCGTCGATTCCTTCACGTACGCCGGCGAAGGGTGGGGACTGGCCAGCGATGGCGCGCGTCTCTTCCTGAGCGACGGCACCAACCGCGTGCGGGTGATCGATCCGGCGGGCTTTCGCGAGACGCGCACGATCGCGGTGACGGAAGGCGGGCAGCCGGTGCCGATGCTCAACGAACTGGAGATGGTGCGCGGCGAGCTCTGGGCCAACGTCTACCAGACCGATCTCATCGCGCGCATCGACACCGCATCCGGCGCCGTGATGGGATGGGTGGATGTCGGTGGCCTGCTGACGCCGCGCGAGCGGCTCGACGTGGTGCGACGCGGTGGTGTCGCCAACGGAATAGCATACGACCGGGCGCGCGGCGTGCTGCTGCTCACGGGAAAGCTCTGGCCCAAGCTGTTCGAGGTGAACGAGCGGACAGTGTTCGGCCCAGCAGGGCGCTAGACGTTCACGAGGCGTTCACGAGAAGTTCACTGCGCAGATCACTGCGCAGGCGGCTTCCCGTTCGATACCCGCGGGAACCGGTTGCTCCGCAGCAGCTCGAACCGCTTCTCGTCCGGATTCCAGCTTTGCGTCTCGCACTGGATCGCGTCCGCGTCGACCTTGAGCACGAAGAACGAGTTCGACTCGCGCCGCGCTCGGCTCGACGTCGCCGTGCCCGCCTGCAGGAGCGCTGCCTGGTATCCAGGACGGTAGCGCGCCGCACTGGCGAAGTGCACGAGATGGATGTGCCCCGACAGGTACGCATCCACCTTGCATCGCTCGAATCCCGCAATCGCACGCTCGGCGCCCCCGACCACCTCTACGCCATCCAGCCCTTCCGGCACGTCGAAGGGATGATGCGTGACGACGATGCGGGCCTGGCTGCCACGTAACCCGTGAAAGTGTGACACCGCCTCCGCGAGCTGCGCGGCGCCGATGCGGCCACCCTTGAACACCAGCGACCGCGCCGTGTTGATGCCCACCACCGCGATCTCGTCATCGATGAAGACGGGAGCGAGATCCGGTGTGATGTACTCCTTGTAGCGGCCGAGCGGTGACGCGAACCGTCGCACGACATCGTACAGCGGGACATCGTGATTGCCGGGGATCACGAGTTGCGGGCCCGGCAGGCGCTTGAGATACGCGCGCGCCGCCTCGAACTGCTCGGGCTGCGCACGCTGCGTCAGGTCGCCGGATATCACGACGAGATCCGGGGCGATCCGCGTGACGTGCTCCACGAGCGGGTCGAGCGTGGGGCTCAGCAGTGCCCCGAAATGCAGGTCGGACAGGTGAACGATGGTGCGCATGCTAGCGGACGATGGTCGGCACGAG
>JAZKCW010000118.1:0-22272 GCA_040387895.1 Gemmatimonadota bacterium | reverse complement strand
CGCCGTTCGGCACTGCTCCGGCTCGCGGCACGTGCCGCCTCCAGGGCCGCGCGGCTGATATCACCCTTGGCGGCCAAGGGCTCGAGCCGCGCCAGATCGGCGGCCAGACGCTCCGCCTCCACCGTCGCCGCCCGGAGCTCCGCCTCGGCGCGCGCAATCTCTTCGGGTCGCGCACCACGATCGACGTCGCGGGCACTCTCCCGCGCCGCGACGGCACGGGCGTCGGCCTGCGCCGTAGCCGCGGCCATCGTGGGCACGGTGAAGACCACGAGCGTGTCGCCGGCACGTACCCGATCACCTTCCGCCGCCATCACCCGCACGACGCGCGCGGGCTGTAGCGGGCTCACGTCGACCTCCAGCATCTCGAGCGTGCCGACTGCGGTGGCCGGCACAGACCCACGGCAGGCCGTCGCGAGACAGAGCGCGGATAGTGAAGCATTCAGCCGTCCCGCTGCCTTCATTCTGCGCTCCAACTGTCGCCATGGTCCGCACGTCCTGCAGATCCGGGAAAGCTCCGCCGGTCCGCTTGACCGGCGCAAGACCCCTGCGTTCCATTCCCGCATGTCTCCCGCCGACGCCTCCCATAGCGCCGCCTCATCCGATTCCGGGGAGCCGGCCGGCCTGCCGCCCGCCCTCTCGAAGACGCTGCGGCAGTTCCGGATGCTGGCCCGCGAGGACAAGATGGCGGCGTTGCTGGCGTGGTCGAAAAAGCTCGAGCCGCTGCCTGACCGCCTCGCCGTCCTCGACCGTGCAGCGTTTACTGTTCCGGAGTGCCAGACGCGCGTCGATCTCTTTCCAGAGCGCAACGCGGATGGCACGCTGCACTTCTACGCGGACGTGAACGCCCGGCAGTCGCCGACCATCGCGGCTGTTCTCGCCATCACGTTCGCCGCGGTCAACGACCAGCCACCGGCGACGACGCTGGCGCTGCCACCGGATCTCGTGCGCCTGCTGATGCAGGACATCGGACTGGGCGCGCGCGAGTCGGGGCTGAACGCGATGCTGGTACGAATCAAGCGACATGCGGCCGAGCTGCAGCATTCGGCTGCGCAGGACGACACGCCCCAATCTTCGCAATAAGGATTTCCGGACCACATGACCATCACCATCACGATCCGCAAGAACGGCCCCCTCGTCATCGCGCCCGACCAGGTGTCGCAGGTGCAGCTCGTCGATCACGAGGGCAACGTCGTGCCGCCCCGCTCCGCCGAGGGCAAGCCGATGTCCCTGTGCCGTTGTGGCGCGTCGTCGGTGAAGCCGTTCTGCGACGGCACGCATTCGAAGATCGGGTTCGTCGGGGCGGAGGCGGCGAAGGTGGCGTATGACGCGGCGGAAGCGGGAAAGGCAGAAGCCGGTAAAGCAGAAGCCGGAAAAACCGAAGCCGGAACAGCAGAAGCTCGAACGACAGAAGCCGGAAGTGCTCCATCGGCTTCTGCTCCATCGGCTTCCGCTTCACCGGCTTCTGCTTCTCCCGCTTCCGCTGGTCCCGTGGCGCAGGGCGACGGGGCCGAGGTCAATACAACGCCCGAGCGCTGATGTCGGCGTTGCTCAACGCGTGGGCGTGGACCGAGACGGTTCTGTGCGTGATCATCGGCACACCACTCGTGTCGCTGGTGTTCGCGTTCACCGCCCCGTTCGACAAGGGGCGTTATGCCGCCGGCCGGGCGTTTCGCCTGGTCGGCGTGACGGCGATGCGGCTGAATGGCCTCTGGAAGTTCCGCGCGCGTGGCGGCCCGCTGCGTGATCCGCGCCGGCCGTACGTGGTCGTGGCGAATCACGAGTCGTACGCGGACATCTTCCTGATCAGCTGCTTTCCGTGGGAGATGAAGTGGCTGAGCAAGGACACGGTGTTCAAGATCCCGCTGATGGGCTGGATGATGCAGATGGCGGGCGACATCAAGCTGGTGCGCGGCAACCGCGACTCTGCGGCGGGTGCGATCATCTCGTGTCGTGACCGGCTCGCGAAGAAGGTGTCGGTGATGATCTTCCCGGAAGGTACGCGCTCGAAGACGTGGGAGATGCTGCCGTTCAAGGACGGCGCGTTCCGCCTGGCGATCGAGGCCGGCGTGCCCATTCTGCCGATTGCGGTCGCCGGTACCCGCAACGCGATGGCGAAGGGCACGTTCCGCTTTCTCAAGGCGACGGCCCTCGCGCAGATGCTCGAACCGATCGAGACCGCTGGCATGACGCTCGACGACATCGGCACGCTCAAGCAGCGCACGCGCGAACGCATCGAGGAAGGCCGCCGCGCACTCGCGCGCGAACTCGGGATCACTGTCGGTGCAGATCCCGTCGACGCCGCGTAGCGGCACGCCCGGTAGCGATACGCCGGGTCGCGGCACGCCGGCGGACGAAACGGAGCTCGAGGATCGGCTCTCGACGCCGGACGATGCCACGATTCAGGCGCTGTCTGCACTCGAGGGCGACATCCTCGTGCTGGGCGCCGGCGGCAAGATGGGGCCGACGGTCGCACGCATGGCGCGACGCGCGGTCGATGCGGCGGCTGGGCGGGACGGCAGCGGCGGCAGTCGCGATCGCAGCAACAATGCCCGGCGCGTGATTGCCGTGTCGCGCTTCAGCGACGCGCGTGCGGCTGAACGCCTGGAAGCGCACGGCGTGGACATCGTGCGCGCCGATCTCTCCGATCCGGCCGCCGTCGCCGCGTTGCCGGACGCGCCGAATGTCGTGTGGATGGCTGGACAGAAGTTCGGCACGAGCGGTGATCCCGTCGCGACGTGGACGCAGAATGTCGTCGCATCGGTGCATGCGGCCGAACGGTTCGCGGGCGCACGCGTGGTGTGTTTCTCGACGGGCAACGTGTACGGACGCAGCCCGGTCACGCGCGGCGGATCGCGCGAAGCGGATGCGTTGCTGCCGGATGGCGAGTACGCCGCATCGTGCGTCGGTCGCGAGCGGGTGTTCGAAGCCGTGGCGCGCCGCACCGGGTCGCCGTTGCTGTTGTACCGATTGTTCTATGCGTGCGACCTGCGCTACGGCGTGGTGACGGACATCGCGCTCAAGGTGCTCCAGCGCGAACCGATTGCGCTGGCGATGGGATACGCGAACGTGATCTGGCAGGGCGACGCGAATCGGCTGGCGTTGCGTGCACTGGGCGTTGCGGGCACGCCGGCCATCGCGCTCAATGTGACGGGACCGATGGTGCGCGTGCGCGAGATCGCGGAAGCGGCGGGGAGAGCGGCGGGAGTGGCGCCGGTGTTCGAGGGCGAGGAGCGGGAGGATGCGCTCGTGGCGAATGTGGACGCGCTGGGGAGCGTCCTGCCGTATGAGGGCGTGAGGGTGGAGACGCTGTGTGCGTGGGCGGTGGGGTGGATCCGGCAGGGGGGAGCACTGCTGGGGAAACCGACGAAGTTTGAAAAGCGGGATGGGGAGTACTGAGGCTGGACACTGGCAGCTGGGCTGGGGTCGCTTTTCTTGGCGAGACCAACGTTGGTCGGCTGTCAGCGGCAGCTGCCCACACCAGCACCAGGGGTGAACCGAAAGCGGCCAGCGATAGCTGGGAGCTACAGCTGGCAGCACCCGCTGCAATCCCCACTCGGTTTTCGGCACAGCGATGTGAGGCCGATCCGTGTCGAACTTGTTGTCCTTACGGCGTGGCTGGCGGCTCAAGCTGACAGCTATCGCTGGCAGCTATCGGTTCACCCCTGATAGCTGGTGCGGGTAGCTGCCGCTCATAGCCGATCAACGTTGATCCCGCCACGCGCAACGATGCCAACCCCCAACTTTCAGCGCCGGCTGTAATCGCCAGCACCATCGCCAGCACTCGATCCCGCCCCACCCGCCATGCCCCAACCCCACCTCAATCTCCGACAGCACCTCGCCGTCGGACACGTCATCCCCGCGCATCCCCTCGCGCTCACGCCCTCTCGCACCGTCGACGAGCGTTCCCAGCGGGCGCTCACGCGCTACTACATCGACGCGGGTGCAGGCGGCATGGCGGTCGGCGTTCACACGACCGGCTTCCCGATCCACGACGCGAAGATCGGCTTGTACCGGCCCGTGCTCGAACTCGCGGCGGAAACCGCTACGGCGAGTCTCGCGGAGACGCCGCGGCCGTTCCTGCGCGTAGCGGGCCTCATCGGGGACACCGCCCAGGCCATTCGCGAAGCCGAGATTGCGCGCACGCTCGGCTATCACTGCGGCCTGATCTCACTCGGCGCATGGCGCGACGCCGAGGACAAGGCCATTCTCGCGCACTGCCGTCACGTGGCGGAAGCATTCCCGTTGTTCGGATTCTACCTGCAACCCGCGGTCGGCGGACGCGTGCTGTCGTACGGGTTCTGGCGCGAGTTCGCGGAGATCGCCAACGTCGTGGCGATCAAGGTCGCGCCATTCGACCGCTACGCGACACTCGATGTCGTGCGAGCGATCGCGGACGCGGGGCGTGACGACATCGCGTTGTACACGGGGAACGACGACGCGATTCTCGCGGACCTGATCACGGATATCCCGGTCGCGACGGGAGGACGCGCGCACACGCGACATTTCGCCGGCGGACTGCTCGGGCAGTGGGCGGTGTGGACGCACGCCGCGGTGCGATGGCTCGATGAAATCCGTGCATGGCGCGCGAGCGCCGCGACGACGGTGCCGCGCGAATGGCTGACGCGAGGCGCGGCGCTCACGATGGCGAACGCGATCGTGTTCGACGCGGCCAACGGCTACCGCGGCTGCCTGCCGGGCATCCTCGAGACGCTGCGCCGCCAGGGGCTGGTGCGCGGCACCTGGACGTTCGACATCCACGAACAGCTCTCGCGTGGACAGGCGGACGCGATCGCGCGAGTTGCGTCGCGCTTCCCGGAGCTCGTCGACGACGATTTCGTGGCGGAGCACCGGGATCGCTGGCTGTCGTAGAGGCGGACTGAGAAGCGTTTCGGCTGTGGTCGGAGCATGCGACTTGAACAGCAGGTAAGCGGATAGAAACAGATCTGAACGGAAACGAAACGGATCTGTCCGGCGCGTGCGACGGGATACGGTGCGCCAGGCAGGCTCACCTTTCTTTGGGAACAGCATGCGTGGGCTGAGACTTGCGCGGAGCCCCACAAGAGAGAAGGACGACATCAGCCACGCGATGTCGTCCTTTCGATTCTCACGGAGCAGATCCGTTTCGTTTCAGGTCGTTTCTGTTTCTATCCGTTTACCTGCTGTCGCCATTCCGTGCCAACCGCACCTCACCCTGCCGCCGGCGCCACGAGCCGCGCATGCCACGACTCCGCCGCTGGGCGCTCGAACCGCGCGCGCCACTCGCCAACGGTTGCGACGGTCGTGTCGAACACCGGCGTGCCTGTCGTCACCTCGCCCGCGCGCGCCGCTGCCATGAACGCGCTTCGCGCCGCTGCATGCACGTCGCCGCTCGCGGCCCGCCAGAAGATCGTGCCGCCGCCCACCAGCGAGGTGCCGACACTCGATTCGGCGTTCGCCAGCACGCGGAACATCCCGTCGATCGAGCAGCCCGATGCACCCGTCGCTGCCTCGTCCACCGCGATTGCGAGGAAGCGATCGTCGCGCCAGTCGCGCGCGCAGAACAACGGCGCACCGTGCGCCCTCCAACCGGAGAGGTAGTCGTCGACCGCACCCAGCAGCGCGTCGCGCGCGGCGCCGACCACCGGCGCCGCCGCTCCGAATACCCACACGCGTGCCGAGTCCGGCATCGTGCTGAAATCAACCTTCGGCATCACCGTTCCCCGTCGCAGTCGTTCTCGTTCAATCGTTCTTGCCGGCGCCCGGCAGCTGCAGCATCGGCATCGCGCCGCCCGTCACCTGCGGCATCTGTCCGTTCCAGCGCTTCGCCATCTCGTACTGCACGAGCGAGCCCGTAATGCTGCGCGAGAGCAGTTCGTTCGCCTTCGCCTGCGCTTCCGCCTCGAGCAGGATCGCCTTCGAGCGACCCTCCGCCTTGATCGAGTCACCCTGTGCCTGGAACGTGTTCTTCTGCAGCTCGTTCTGCGCCGTGAGTGCCTGCTGCTGCATCACGTTCTTGAGCGAGATCGCGTCCATCACCGCCTTCGGCGCCCGAAACTCGTTGAGCGTGAACTGCTTCACCTGGATGCCGTACGGGTCGAGCCGCGACTGCAGGCGGGCCTGCGTCGCCGTGACCGTCTGCGCCTTTTTCGGGCCGAGAATCTGCGCGATCTCCTCGGAGCCCACGACTTCCTGCAGCGACTGCCGGATGGCCTGCTTAATGAAGCCGTGCGAAATCACCTCGATATCCGTGCGGAACGTCTGGTAGAGCGCCGGCACCTTCGACGGGTCGAGCTCGAAGGACATCGACACGTCGAGCGACAGCGGCTGGCCTTCCACCGAGTTCACGTTGATCTCGTCGTTGCTCACCGACCCGTCGTTCAAGCCCTTCGTGAGCACCAGCGTCTGCATGAACGTCGGGTACTCCTTGATCTGCGTCATGATCGGGTTGCGCATGTGAAAGCCTGCGCCGAGCGGCTGCGGATCGACGCCGCCACCACCGCGATGAATGACGATGCCGACATGCCCCGGCTCGATGTACGTGACCGACGGGCGTACCAGCAGCAGCAGCACGATGATGACCGCAGCTGCCGCGACCAACTTGGCGAGGAACGGCACGCCACCGCTGCCGCTGCCGCCACCGCCTCCCGGCATGCCCGTCATTCCGTTGCGCATGGAAGAGCGGAGCTCCGAGATCGTATCATCAAGCGATGTTGCCATCGAGAACCTCCTTGTAGCATAGAGGACAGAGCGTTTCGCCATTAGTGAGGCGAACGAGATCACTCTCGCGCTGCAGTCCGTGAATCGGACAGGTAAGATCGACCATTCGATCGATCCGCTTCCGGTTGCCTGTTTGCTGGATACGCCGTCCGAATGGCGTGATGCCAAGCACCTTGAACAAAAGAGCGCCCACCACCGCGATCAACGCGATGAAAAGGACGCTCTCGAGCAGTATGACGTTCATGTTGAGAGATACTACGGTGCCGACGGGCTGCGTGTGTCAGAAATCGGCGCGGGTGACACGCTAGTCGCCCTCCGGGCGCCCGAAAAGCAGCTGCAGGAATCCCCCATCTCCTTGACTGACAAGGAGATACACGTGGTCGCCGGGCTGGAGCACGGTGTCGCCGCGCGGAGACAGCAATTCGCGTCCGCGAATCAGCAGCATCGCCGACGACGTCGGCGGAAACGGGATGTCGGCGATGCGCTGCCCGCACACCGGAAGATCCTCCTCGACGTGAAACGAGTGGATCTCGGTGTCGAACGCCATGGGCCCTTCGATCTCGAGCATCGCCGGCGGTGCGGGCGGCTCGGCACTCTCGAGCCGCAGACGGCGCGCGAGCCATGGCACGGTGGTGCCCTGCAGCAGCGCATTCGCCACCACGATGACGAACACCACATCGAATGCGCGCTCGGCACCCGATACGCGCGCGATCACCGGCAACGTCGCGAGCACGATCGGCACGGCACCGCGTAGCCCGACCCACCCGATGAAGGCGACCTCCCGTGGGCGATAGCCGAACGGCAGCAGGCACGCGGCCACCGGAAGCGGACGCGCCACGAATGCGAGCAGCAGTGCGAGCCCGACACCGATCGGCACGACTTCCAGCACGCGCAGCGGAAACGACAGCAGGCCGAGCACGAGGAACATCCCGATCTGGCTCAGCCAGGCGAGCGTGTCGTGCACCCGCTGCACGCTCGCGCGATACGGCATCGTGCCGGCGCCGAGTGCAATGCCGGCGACATACACGGCAAGGAAGCCGCTGCCATGCAGCAGCGCGGGCACGCCGAATCCAAGGCATGCGACGGCGATCGTGAACGAGGGAACGAGACCGGCGGGACGCACGGTGAAACGCTGCAGCACCCACCCTGCTCCGCGGCCGATGCACACGCCGCCCACGAGCCCGACCGCGAGCTGGAGCAGCGCGGCGCCACCGGTCGATAGAGCGTCGATGGGAACGCTCGAACCGACGACCTGGATGACGACGCCGGTGAGGATGAACGCAACCGGATCATTGAGACCCGACTCGAGTTCGAGCGTGGTGCCGATGCGCCGCTTGAGATTCACGCCGGACGCGCGCAGCACGGAGAAAACGGCCGCGGCGTCGGTGGACGACACGATGGCGCCGATGAGCCACGCTTCTCCCCACGAGAGCCCAAGCACGCGCCCACCGACGGCCATCAGCGCGGCCGTCGCGATCACACCGAGGGTCGCGAGTAGTGCACCAGGCGCGAGGATGCTGCGCACGGCGGACCAATGGCTATTGAGCCCGCCATCGAACAGGATGAACGCCAGCGCGACGGAGCCCAGCGCAAACGCCTGCGAGTAGTCGTCGAAGGCGATGCCGCCGATGCCCTGCGAACCGGCCAGCATGCCGACAGTCAGGAACACCAGCGTGAGCGGCATGCCGAACCGCGAACTCGCGCGACTGAACAGCACGCTC
Organism: Gemmatimonadota bacterium; assembly: GCA_040387895.1. GTDB lineage: Bacteria > Gemmatimonadota > Gemmatimonadetes > Gemmatimonadales > Gemmatimonadaceae > Gemmatimonas. Next base: position 13,855 of record JAZKCW010000118.1, on the reverse strand, counting down.
ACGACCAGCAGCAGGCCGAAGCCAGCGAGCAGAATCGCGGGGAGGAGATGCGCGGAGGCGAGCACGCGTCAATCTAGTGTCGGACGCGGTGTGCTTGCCTTTTCGGTGTGGTCGACTTGAACTGCTTTCCGCGCATTGGTTCGGACGACTTGAACGGCGAACTGCTTTCCGCGGATATGAACTGATTGGGCGGAAACGCGCGGATTGGTCCGGCGTGTGCGACGGGAGCGCGGTACGCGTAGCGGCAACGGGTTTCTTTGGGAACAGCACGCGGGGGCTTGGATCGGCGCGGAGCACCACAAAAGAAGAGGACGCCGCCGGCCCCGCACGTCGTCCCTTGCCCAGTCACCGTGCAAATCCGCGCGTTTCCGCTCAATCAGTTCATATCCGCGGAAAGCAGTTGCCCTTGAAGTCGCCCACACCAATGCCCGCGTCGCCGCAGCTCACTGGCCCAGCTCGAATCGCAGCATCCCCTCCAGCTCCGGCAGACGGAACTTGAACCCTGCGCGCTGCAGGACCGTGGGCATCACGCGTTGCGATGCAAGCGCGGTGAGATTCGCCATCTCCTCGCCGAGCAGCAAGCGGATCGCGAACGCGGGTGCCGGCGTGAACGACGGACGATCGAGCACGTCACCGAGAACGCGTGTGTAACCTGCGTTCGTGATCGGAAACGGCGACACGAGATTCACCGGGCCGCGGATGTCGTCGCGCATCATGCAGAAATGGATCGCGCCGATCTCGTCGTCGAGTGCGATGGGACTGATCCAGTTGGTGCCGTCACCGAGCTTTCCGCCGATGCCCACCTTGAAGAGTGGCGCCAGTTTCGCGAGCGCGCCGCCCGCGGCGCCCTGCACGATGCCCGTGCGCAGGTGCACCACGCGGATTCCCGCGCGTTCGGCCGGTGCCGTGCTCGCCTCCCACAGCTTCGACGTCTCGGCGAGGTAATCCGTGCCCGGCCGGCTCGTCTCGTCGAGGAGTTCGTCGCCGCGCTGGCCGTAGAAACCGATCGCGGATCCGCTGAGCAGCACGCGCGGCTTGCGCGAGAGCGACGCCAGGGTGTGCGCGAGCAGTGACGTGCCTTCGACTCGGCTCTCGCGGATCGCCTTGCGGTGCTCCGTCGTCCATCGTTCGGCGATCGAGGCACCGGCGAGATGAATGACCGCGTCGAGTCCTTCGAGCGACTTTGGGTCGAGCTTGCCGCGCTCCGGACTCCACGAGATGTCCGTCTTGCCGGGCACGACCTCGCCGCGACCGATGCGCAGTACCGTGTGGCCACCCGTGCTCAGGAACGCCGCGAGCTGGGTTCCGATGAAGCCCGACGCGCCGGTGATCGCGATCCGCATGCGTGGCCGACTCGCGAACTCCGCATGGCGCTCGAGGTCGGCTGCCGTGACGGCGTGGCGATAGGCGAACACGCGGGCGAGCGTGTCCTCCGTGAACCCACCCGCGACCATGCTGCCGAGGCCACCGAGTGGCAGTTCGTACTCGATGTGGTCGTCGAGCGTGCTCGCCGTCGCCCCATCCGGAGCGAAGCCGTGCGTGTGCGTCCAGTGCGTGAACGGACCGCCGCGCATCACGTCGCGGAACTGCCGGTTCTCGATGTAGTCGCGATGCTCGAGCGTCCAGGTCGTCGGAATCGGCCCGGTGCTCACTTCGAGCACGACCCGCGCGCCGTCCCGGATCCCACCAGTGTGCTCCAGCACGCGCGGCCGATCCCACGGTGGTGCGAGGCGCTCGAAGGCGCCCGCGCGCTCATGCCATGCGAACAGCGTCTCGACCGGGTGTGGAACGCGCAGCGTACGACGGAATGACTGCATGAGCTATTCGGGGTCCGGAATGGAGTTCACCAGCTGCCGCCGTTCTCGAGATCGAGCACACGCCAGCAGTACCAGCTGCCCACCGATGCCCATGGGCGCCACGCGCGCGCGACCTTCTCGAGGCGATCGGCTTCCGGAAGTGAACGCATGCGGTAGATGCGCTGTGCCCCTTTTCGCACTCCGAGGTCAAGGACCGGCAGCACGTCGGGGCGACCAAGGCGGAACATGAGGAACATCTGCGCCGTCCATCGGCCGATGCCGCGCACGGCGACGAGCGCATCGATGATGGCTTCGTCGTCCATCTCTTCGACACGGTCGAGCGGGAGGCGCCCATCGACGACGTGGCGGGCGAGATCGCGGACCGCGGCGGTCTTGGCGGCCGAAAGGCCACACGCGCGCAGGGTGGCCTCCTCGTGCGACAGCACCGCCTCGGGCGTCGGCGGCGCGTCAGGCCCCGCACCACAGGCAACGAGAAAGCGGCCATGGATCGTGCCGGCCGCCTTGCCGGAGAGCTGCTGATAGACGATCGCGCGGGAGAGATGATCGAAGTGCGTGCCTTCGACCCGCGGCAGCAACGTACAGGGGCCGACGGCATCGATGACCGCCGCCATGCGCGGATCGGCGGCCGCAATGCTTGCGACCGCCGACTTGATGGTGCGAGGAGAGAGGATGGTGCGCTTCAGTGCCCGCTTCGGCGTCAGCTTCGATGTCGGCGGTGATGTCGGCTTTGCGGTCAGCTTACATGCTCGAGCTGAACATGATGTGCGCCTTGGGCGTACCCGGGAACATCAGCCACGGCGCCGTCGCCGACGACTTGGACGACAGGCCCGTCGAGGCTTCCGTCGCGTACGGGATGTACACGACCGTCAGGCGACGTCCACCCGTGAACTTGCCGGCGCTGTACGAACCCTTGGGTGCGAAGATCTGGTAGAGCGTCGCCGGATCCTTCGGCATCTTGATCTTGCCGGACTTCACTTCGGCGAAACGCACGCTGTCGACCATCGTGCCCTTCGTGCCGCCCTCACGCAACGCGCGCCCGCGCGCCATGAACGGCTCCATGCCGACGTGATAGCAGCTCACGTGGAGTTCGTCGTCCGACGGGTCGTCTGCGAGGCACAGCATGCCGTTCTTGGCCGGCCGCAGCTGCTCCAGCTTCGTGCCCGTCTTGTAGCCCAGCACGCCCGCATCGGCCTGCATCTCCGTCGGCAGCGCGAGAATGGCCGAGGCGATCTGGTCGGCCGTGGACATCGGCTGGGCGGACAGGCTGGCGGCCGCGACCCCGAGCGAGAGGGCGGACATCGCGGCGACCGCGGCGCACCGGGCGATGCGGGAGTGAGCGAACATGACGGCTCCAGGGGAGAGTGAGAGGTGGGGAGACGCGGAACGATATTCGCGGCGGTGGCCCTGTCCATAGGCGGGCCTGTTGTGCCCCGGCCGTCCACGCCGTTTCTTAGCTCACATGACAGACGAGTCCGCCAGCGATCTGGGCCCAGGCAGCCACCGGGATGGGGATCGGGAGCTCGAGTCCAGACGTGCAGCCCTGAGCGTCTTCGCTCGGCGGATCACCCACGATCTCAACAACTTCGCGACGATCATCCAGACCTACACGGAGCTGGTGCTCCCGGAGATCGAGAATCCGACCGCGCGGACCGACCTGGGCGAAGTACACGCTGCGGCGGGCGAGATGGTGGGCTACCTGCGACGGGTCGCGCGGTTCAGCCGGATCGAATCGATGTCGCTCCTGCCGGTCGACGTCGGGACGGTGCTCACGGAGCTCGCCGCGACCCTGCAGGCGGATCCGGCACACGCACCACTGCGCATCGATGGCGCACGCACGTTGCAGGTGCAGGCGGATGCACTCTGGTTGCGCGACATCACGCGGGAGCTGATCCGCAACGCCTGCGAGGCGTCGCCGAATGGCTGTACGGTGGTCGTGGAGCTTCTGCAGCATGACGACAACGATGACGGGGCCGCCGCGTGGGTGGTGCTGCGCGTCGTCGACGAAGGGCCGGGATTCGCGGACGCGATCGCGCACAACGCGGAGGATCCGTTCGTGACGACGAAGGAGGGCGTGCGCGGCGCGGGATTCGGGCTCACACTCGCGTCGGCGTTTGCGGGACGCGTTGGTGGGCGTCTCGTGCGACGGCGCGCGGGCGAGCGGACGCACGTGGAGTTGTGGATGCCGGGCGTGCGGCAGACGACAGGCGCGTGAAGCGAGACGCCTGCTACTTCACGTATACCGCCGGCTGCACGTAGCGAAACCGGTGCGTCATGCCGCTGAGGCTTTCGCTGTGCCCGACGAACAGGTGCCCGCCGGGGCGCAACAGCGCCCAATACCGTTCCACGAGCCGCTGCTGTGTCGCCTTGTCGAAGTAGATCATGACGTTGCGGCAGAGGATCGCGTCGAACGGGCCCTGCATGGGCCAGTGCTCCATGAGATTGAGCCTGGCGAAGTGCACATGGCGGCGCAGCGCAGCGGTCGCCACGTAGCTCTCGCGCCCGGCTTCGAGCCGCATGGTCCAGTAGCGCTGCAACCACGCCTCGGGCACGTCGGTCATGAGGCTCGAGGCGTAGGTCCCGGCCTTGGCGGTCGCGAGGACGCGACTGCTGATGTCGGTCGCGAGGACGCGCACATCGCGTGACGCGATGTTGGGGTACGACTCGGCGAGCAGCATGGCGAGCGTGTAGGGCTCCTCGCCGCTGGAACAGCCGGCACTCCAGAGGCGCACGCTGCCGGTGAGCGACGGCAGCACATGCTCGCGCAGATAGTCGAAGTGCGCGGCCTCCCGCAGGAAGCTGGTCTTGTTGGTGGTCAGCGCGTCGATCATCATGCCGAACTCCGCGCGATCAGGCTGCGCCTCGACATGCGCCAGGTACGCATCGAAATCGGGCAGCGCGAGTGCCCGCAGGCGCTTGGCGAGCCGCGCACGCACGAGCGCCTCCTTGCCGGCACGCATGCGTATGCCTGCATGCGCATACAGCAGACCAGTGATCCGCTCGAACTGCGACGCCGTGAGCTCACACTCGGCGATCAGCATGCTGGTTGCGGGAACGGCTGGCGCGGTCAGGCGATCATCGGGGGCGTGTCGTGGCTGGGACATCGCTGCGAGTATCGGACGGTGCACAGCGGAACTGCAGCGGCGATTGCAACTGCGAACGGCAGCTGAGTCGCATGCGGAGACTGGGGCGGACCACGGAGGGACGCAGCGAACCGCCGGTTTCTACAGCCTCACGCGGAGGCGCGGAGAACAGCGCACGGAGGCGCGGAGAACTGCAACCGCAACCGCGTCTCACGCGGAGAACTGCGGAGGTGGGCGGCCGTCAGGCCACTGTGGGGCACTTTTATTCGTGGCTCCGTGGAATGCCACAGACCCCATCAAAGGAAAAGAGGGGCATGCCGTGATCCTGCCGGCGTGCCCCTCTCCGCGCCTCCGTGGTCCTCCGCGCCTCCGCGTGAGGCGGTAGAAACCGGCGGTTCGCTGCGCCATTCCGTGGTCCGCCGCGACCTCCGCATGAGCCGCGGTTGCCGTTTGCCTTTCAGCGCTTACGCCGCCGGCGCCTTGATACTCGTGAAGATTTCGTCGGCGAGTGCCTGGCGGCCCTCGGAGTTGCGCGTCGTGGCGTTCGGATCGAACGTCGACGTGTCCATCGTGCTCACGAGCGAGATCGACGAGGCGTCCAGTGCGCCGCTGTCGAAGAGCTTCGCAACCTCGTTGAGGCGCTGTTCCATCTCGACCAGCACCGCCGACGCGTGGTTGAGCTGCTGCGACGTGATGTCCTGGAACTGCAGGGCACCCATCATCAGGAACAGCTCGTCGCGCAACGTGCCGCGCAACTCGCCCGCCTTCGCGCGGTCCGGGGTGGGCTGTGCGTCGATCGCATCGAGCTCGTCGACCAGACCCGTGGCCCGGTCGCAGGCGTCCATGATGTTGATCGCTGCGTCCTCCGTGGCCGACGTGACCTCGCGCAACTTGTCATGCGTGACGTGCAGCTTCTCGATCGCCGACGACTGCAGGGCCGCGCGGCTCTCGCGCAGGCGCGAGAGTACGCCGATGATCTGCTGGTTGGCGCGCTCGAGGATGTTCGGGAGGTCGTCCAAACCTGCCGAGATCGCGCGATGCTCGTCGTGATGCACGTCGTGCAGGTCGTGCAGTCCCTGGTCGACGAGGCGCAGGGCGGCCTCGGACTCGTACAGTACTTCCTGTGCCCGCTCGTTGCCCATGGCGAACATCCTCACGCGGCCGCAGCCGGAAGGAGCGCGTCGATCTTCTCCTTCAACACCTGCGGGGTGAATGGCTTCACGATGTAGTTGTTCACACCGGCTTCCATCGCCGTGAGAATGTCCTCCTTCACCGAGCGCGCCGTCACCATCAGCACCGGCACGTGCACGCCGTCCGGACGCGTGCGCAGCACCTTCGTGAATTCGGTGCCGCTCATGTTGGGCATGTTCCAGTCCGTGATCACGAACTTCACGGAGCTGTCGAACTTGGCCAGCGCCTCCTGCCCGTCCGCCGCTTCAATCGTGTCATTGAAGCCGATGCGCTGCAGCGAATTGATCACGATGCGCCGCATGGTCGCGGAATCGTCCACTACGAGGAACTTCATGGCGCTGTGCTCCAGACAGGGTCGTTAGACGGCGATTGCCGTTCAGAGGTCACCGCGGGACAGGATGCGTCGCGCAACCTGGTCCACGACATCGAGCGTGTTGTACGCACCCGTGAGCACCTTCGACCGCAACTCGGCCACCCGCTCAGGGTCGAAATTCGTGCGCGACTCGGACTCCACGCGTCCGGCGAGCGAACGCCCGGCCGACGAGATCCGTACCGAATCGGAACGGACCGCCCCGCCGCCGCTCGGCCTGGTGCCGTCGACCTCGGGTGTCCGCTGCTGTTGCTGGTGCTCCGGGCTGGCCGCGCTGGACGGCCGATCCGGACGAATTGGGCTACTGCTTCCGTTGATCCGCATAGGGTTTCCTCCTCCTCAGTAGAACTATCGGCAGACCCGCCGTTCGACTTGAGCCTCCCCGCTCCCGTCGTGGCGTGACCGTCCGGCACTACGACCGAATGTCGAGTTTCCGCCGGTCTGGCACTTCCGATTGCACTGTCTCCGTGATGTACGCTTGATGTCCCTGTCGTGGTAATGCCCCGCCGGTTCCAGCCAAAGCCGCATGCTGCGTGGCCAACCGGAAGCGTTCCAGCGGATCCTGCGCCAACGCCGCCTGCGCGATATCGTCGGCTTCCAGCTCGTCCATCTTCTCCTGCAGCAACGAGCCGAATGGCTCCCGCGCCACGTTGCCTCGGAGCATGTTCACGGTGTTCACCGGACGCGGTCCACGTGGTGCATGCCGCCCATCGCCGTGTAGGCCAGGCCGGCACTGCCCGCCCGCTGGACGGATGCGAGTTCGGCGCGCAGCTCCGCCACCCGCTGCTCCACGCGCATCGCCAGCGCCATGGTCGCCCGATGCGACCGGGTGAGCGCCTCGCAGACGGTGCTGATCAACTGGTCGGCATCGTCCACCATGCGCTCGCTGGCGGCGAACAGCGGATTGTCCGCCGTCGGGCGCTCGAGCTGCAGGGCCACGATGTGCTCCGCCAGGTCGGACAGCATCTGCTCGCGCTGCTCGAGCAGGGCGAACAGCCGCTCGTCATCGACCCCGACGACGCCGACAGCCTGCACCGCGAGGGTGTCGGCGCCTGCACAGATCGCCAGGGCGTCCTGCGCGCGCTGTATCCGCGCCTCGCGTCGACCAAGCGCAGTGCGTGACGGGAAGGGAGCGACCGGGGACATCACGCCGACTTGGACAACGCGGGCAACTGCTCGGCAGCTTCGACGAACCCGTCACGCAACTGCGTGGCGATGCCACCCAGCCGCCGGACCATCGCGACGTCGCCGCGCTGCCCGACGTCGACGAGCTGCAGCATCATGAACTGATAGAGATCGGCGAGCTGGGGAGCGATCGAGCCACCCTTGTCGAAATCCAGCGTGGCCAGCAGCTCGCTCACCAATCCGCGCGCGCGCCGCAGCGACGTCACGCGCAGTTCGACATCTCCCTTCTCCATCGCGATACGCGCACGCTCGAGGTTCACGAGCAGCTGATCGAAGACGATGATCACGAGTCGATCAGGCGATGCCGAGAGGATTTCCATTTCCCGGTAGCTCGATGACTGACTGGCGTAGGACATCTGGATCGTTGGATTGGACGGTTATTACGACAACGATGACGACAACGGCGTGCTGCCGAGTATCGGCAGCGTCAGTTGGAACCCTGAAGGGCTTTCAGCTGACTCGTGAGGGAACTGCCCTGCGCGGTGATGCGCGACATGGCCGACTCCATGCGCGTGAACTGTGCGACGAGCTGCTCGCGACGATCATCGAGCCGGCGTTGCGCGTCGACCTGACGCGCCTTGAGCCGACGCGTCGCGCTGTCGAGCGATTGCGTCTGGTTGCTGATCGTTCCGTTGCCGTACTGCGTTGCCCGGTCGGTCGCGGCCACGAAGGCGGACCCGATGCCGGCAAAGCCGAACAGCGCCTCGATCTCGAGCGGCTTGGCGGAGAAGGCCGTGCGGAGCTTGTCCGCATCCATCGTGAGCTTGCCGTTCCGGTCGAGCGCGAGCCCGGTCTGCGCGAGCCGCGAGTACGTGCTGTTGCCGGGGACTTCCGTCCGCAACGCAGCGGTGAAGCTGTCGACCATGCCGCGCAGCAGGGTGTTCGCGTACAACGGCGCGCCAACGACTCGCTGCTCGTCGAAGAAGGTGCGGATCGCATTGTACGCGTCCTTGAACTTCGTGACGGCGTCGACGGCACCCTTCGAGTCACGATCGATCACGAGATCGATCGTGGTACCCGCTTCGGCGGCCGTCAGGGAGAGCGTGACCCCGCTGATCGCGTCAGTGATGTTGTTGGTGGAGCGCGTGTACTCCTGCCCATCGACGCGGATGATGGCATCGCGGCCCTGCTGCAGTTCACGCGAACGTCCGGCGACCGACACAGCGGGTGTACCGAGCGTGCCCGTCGTGCCATCGCTGCGGGCGATGCCGAACTGCAATGACAGGCGCGAGGCGCCGCCCTGTGAGTCCGTGAGGCGGATGCGACCATCGGGGCCGATGGACGCCGATGCGGGACGGGTTCCGCTGCCAAAGCCGGTCGTGGCGTCGTTGATCTTGTCGAGCAGCGTCTGCATGGTGTCGCCCGGATCGATCACGAGCCCGATCGTCACCGCGGTGCCGTCGCCGCGCATGCCGCGGATGTTGATCGCGTCCCCAACCGCGAGACCCGCGAGTGCACCGTCCAGCTTGAGTCCGGTCAGCAGCGTGCCCGCCGTCGCGACCGCGTCGCCGGCATCGCTGAACGCGCCCGACGCGACGGTCTGGCTCACGGCGCCGAACCCGCCGGCGGTGAAGCCAAGGGCATCGATGACGGCCTGGCTACCACTGTCGCCGGCAACCGCCGACACATTGCCGTTCACGATGAGACGATAGCGTGTCTCGTCGCCAAAGGGCTGCGTTTCCACATTGGCCGAGCCTCCGGCCGCGTTGATCTTGGCGGCGATGCTCGCGATCGATTCCGTGGAAAGATCGAGTGTGATGATCTTGCCACCGACATTGATCGACGCGGGCGCCGGTGAAACAGCGACGCCCATTGCGGCTGCGGCCGCAAGTGTGCTGGACGAAGCGAGCTTGGTGCGCGAGTCGAGCAGGCCGATCTCGCGCGCGATGCCACCGGTACCATCCGTGATGGTGATGCCGGACGAGCCACCGGTGTCCCGGGTGAGGACGAGCCGTCCGGCGGTCCCGCCTTCACTGACGATCGTGGCGGTGACGCCCGTGGGCGTGGCACCGGTGTTGGCGTCGTTGATTCGCGTGCGGAGGGCATCGAGCGAATCAGCCGCCGTGACTGCAAAGGAGACACCATTCACGCTGAAGTCGCCGGTGAAGCCGAGCGCGGCGGACGTATTCGCCACGGAGCTGCCGCCGATCTTGGCGGTGTCGGCCAGCTGCACGACTTCAACACGATACTTGCCAGCGGTCGCCGTGAGTGACGGCGTCGCGGTCAGCAGCGTGCGTGAGGTGATCGGGCTTGGCGGCACGGTGGCCGTGAACCCGCTGAACCCGGTCTTGCGCACGTTGCGTGCACTGTCATTCAATGTTTCAACCATCGTCTGCAGCTTGAGCCAGGCCTCGCGCTGCTTGGCGCGCAGGTCGAGCTCCGCGGTGATGGGCGTGATGATCCGTGCCTCGTCCGCTTTCACGATCGAGTCGACGATGTCGCCCCACTGGATGCCGCTGCCGATGCCGGCGATGTTCGTTGTCGTTGCCATGTGTGATTCTCCGTCTTTCTAGGACAAGACCCCGGAGCCGGCGAAAGGCCGACTCCGGGGCAACACTACTCCGGGCTGTTACGCTTCGCGCCCTGCGCTTAGCGGAGCAGCTGGAGAATGCCCTGTCCTGACTGGTTCGCCTGCGACAGCATGGCCGTTGCCGCCTCCTTCAGGATGTTGTTCTTCGTGAAGGTGGCCATTTCTTCCGCCATGTCGACGTCACGGATGGTGGACTCGGCAGCGCGCACGTTCACGACGGCGGCCTTCAAGTTCTGCACCGTGTAGTCGAGCACGTTCTGACCGGCACCGATGTTGGCGAGCGTGCTGTTCACCGTGTCGAGCGCCGTATCTGCGTTCGCCAGCGTCGACGTTGCCGTGAGCGACGTCAGCGTGAGCGTTGCACCAACCGTGACCGTGCCGTTCGTGGCCGAGTCGCTGACCTGGAACGTGAGGCTTGCAAACACCGAGGCGCCCTGGAAGTCCGCATCCGCGAGAATACGCGCGGCTTCGGTCTGCAGCGTGGTGATTTCGGTGCCGAGCGTCTGCGAGACCGTCGAGTTGTTACCCGTCGAGTCGCGCTGCACGATCAGTTCCTTCTGACGCTCGATGATGCGCTGAATCGTCTGCGCTGCACCTTCTGCAATCTGAAGCATGGCATTGCCCTGCTCCGCGTTGCTGGCCGCCTGCGTGAGTGAGCGGCTCTGTGCACGCAGCTTGTTCGAGATCGACAGGCCGGCCGCATCGTCCGCTGCGCGGCTGATGCGAAGACCCGAGCTCAACTTCCGCATGCTGTTCTCTGACGCCATGTTGTTGACGAAGAGATTCTTTGATGCGTTGAGCGCGCCGACGTTCGTGTTGATACGCATGAGTTCTATCCTCCATGATGTTTGATTGAGGCATCCGTGCCTCGCCCTGGTCCGACGTCCGGATCCTGGTCAGCTATCAGTTTCGTCGGTGCCCTCGGGAACTTGAGTATTTCCTCTTCATCTTCGAGTGGGATTTTGACCTATCTCACGACGCCGGAACGGGTTGTCACGTCATGGTGGTCGTGCACGTGACAGATCGACTGACCGGGTTCCTGCGCGATGGACAGGACGCGCTGGAACGTGACGATGGTGCCGCAGCGGTGACGGCGTTCACGAGTGCACTCGCGAGCGTGCCGCCGGAGAGCGGAATGACCGTCGCGCTCGCGATGGCGCTCGCCAATGCGCACCGGCTTCAGGGCGATGTGCTGCAGGCGCGTGGAGTGCTCGCCGGGGCGACGGCTGCGCTCCCCCGCGCATCCATAGAAGAGGCGCATGCACTCGGTGCCGCGCTGATCGACGCGGGCGCCCCACTCGAGGCATCTGCGTGCTTCGCGCGCGTGCTTTCGGCGCGTCCCTCGGACCCGGCGGCACTGGGCGCGATGGCCGCGGCGCGCCGACTGCTGGCCGATCCGGGACAGGCGTGGACGCTGATCCAGCGTGCGCTGGCAATCGATGCGAAGCATCCGGCGCTGCTCTTCACCGCCGCGCAGATCCGCCACGACCTGGGCGACCTGCGCGGCGCGACGCGGTGGCTCGACGCGGCGGACGCGGCTCGGCCGAACCACGCACCGACGCGGATGCAGCGCGCCTACACCTCATTGATCGCGGGCGCCAGCACAGAGGGCTGGGCAGCGTTCGAGTCACGCGCGCTGCCAGTGCCGGTTACGCGTGCACGCGCGTGGCAGGGCGAGGCTCTCGCGGGACAGAGCATTCTTGTGACGGCCGAACAGGGTGTGGGCGACCAGTTCCAGTTCGTGCGGTTCGTACCCTTGCTCGAGACCCGCGACGCAGCCCGTGTCGTGGTGGAGTGCCACGCCGATGCGGTGGGGCTGTTCGCGGCGAACGGGCTCGATGCGGTGCCACGAGGCAGCGCAACGGAGACGGATTGGCACGTCCCGATGATGTCATTGCCTCACCGCCTCGGCCTCGGCGACGCGGTGCATGGAACGCGCGTGCCATACCTCGCGGCACCGTCACCGGCGGACGAAGCGTCGCTGCCACCGCGCACCTCGGACGCGCGCCCGCGGGTCGGGCTGGTGTGGAGCGGCAATCCCGCGTTCCCGGGACGCTTCATGCGCGACCTGAGCGACGCGATGCTGCCAACCCTGGTGGGCTTCGACGGCGTACAGTGGATCTCGCTGCAGCAGGGGACGAAGCCCGACCCAGACGAAGCGACGACGAACGGGCTGGCGTCGCTGCACTCGCTGGCACCGCAGCGCGACTGGAGTGCGACTGCGGCAATGCTCGCGTCACTCGACGCGCTAGTCACCACGGACACGGGGATCGCACATCTCGCGGGCGCGATGGGGATTCGCACCTGGGTTCTGTTGCAGGCGGTCCCGGACTGGCGCTGGGGACTGTCGGGAGGCACGACGCCGTGGTATCCGACGCTACGGCTGATCCGACAGAAGCGCGCGGGTGACTGGAAGGGCGTGATTGCGGCGCTTCATGCAGAGCTGGCGGGTGCGTTCGTGCGCGGTTAGTGCGGGTTGCGGAACGGCGACTGCAACTGCAACAGCAACCGCGTGTCAGGCGGAGACTGGGGCGGACCACGGAGGGACGGAGCGAACCGCCGGTTTCTACAGCCTCACGCGGAGGCGCGGAGAACAGCGCACAGAGCCGCGGAGAACTGCAACCGCAACCGCGTCTCACGAGGAGAACTGCGGAGGTGGGCGGCCGTCAGGCCACTGTGGTGCACTTTTTTGTTAATGGCTCCGTGGAATGCCACCGATCCCCACAAAGAAAAAGAGGGACATGCCGCAATGCTGCCGGCGTGCCCCTCTCCGCGCCTCCGCGCGCTGTTCTCCGCGCCTCCGCGTGAGGCGGTAGAAACCGGCGGTTCGCTGCGTCACTCCGTGGTCCGCCCCAATCCCCGCCTGACACGCGGTTACCGTTGCTTTTTGCACTCGCAGCTTGAGGCGCTACCGCCCCAGCATCCGCTCCATTGCGTCGACCACTCGCTCCGCCGCACCGATCGCGCCGTACGCGTCGCGCTCACCTCGGGCCGTGCGCTCGGCCTCCGTGCATGCGATCGCTTTGCTGACGCCGTGCACGATGCGGATCGTGTCCGCGTCGGCGAGCGTGTTCCAGCCACTCGTGACCGTCTCGCCCCACTCCGTTTCGTCGCGTGCCGTGACGCACGGGATGCCGACCCAGTACGCCTCCTTCTGCAGTCCGCCCGAATCGGTCACGACACACGCCGCGCTGCCGAGCGTCCGCACGAGATCCAGGTAGCCCAACGCGGGCACGATGCGCACGTTGTCGGGGATGCTCACGCCGGCCGCTTCCAGGATCGGGCGCGTGCGTGGGTGCATCGGCCAGAGCACCGGCATGCCCAGTGAGCCCAGGGCTCGCACGATCGCCGCGAGCCGGATCGGGTCGTCCGTGTTGGCTGCGCGATGAATCGTGGCCAGTACATAGCGGCTCGCGGTCACGCCATGTGTGGCGAGCAGGGTGCTGTCGCCTCGAACGCGATCCACCGTCTCGAGCAGTGCGTCGAGCATCACGTCGCCGACGATCTCGACATTGCCCGTGATGCCCTCGGCGGCGAGGTTGTCGACCGACGCCTGATTGGGGCAGCAGCAGAGTGCACTCACTCGATCCGTGAGGATGCGGTTGATCTCCTCCGGCATCGCGCGCACGCCACTGCGGAGGCCCGCTTCCACATGCACGAGCGGAATGTCCAGCTTCGCCGC
>JAZKCW010000117.1:0-1951 GCA_040387895.1 Gemmatimonadota bacterium | reverse complement strand
ATGGAGCCGACGGTCACCATGATCTGCTACTTCGCGTGGACGATCATCTTCGGCGCCCTGATCATCGTCGCGTGGAATTTCTCGCGACAGCTCGCGCGCGAGGCGAAGGGGCAGTACACGACGCCGTAGTCGGCGCAGTCGCGAGACGCCGGACACGAGACGTCAGGCGCCGGACGCCAGGTGCCGGACGTCAGTCGCCCGATGTGAAGTCGCGTCTCGTTTCGTGACGTAGGGTACAGGAATCTCGTGGGTGTCCACCGTGTGAGCAGCAGTGCAAAGCACCCTCCACGGTGAGCCGGACATGCAAGGAGTCACGGGAAAGCGTCGCCCGCGCCGCGGTATCAGCATCGCAACATGCGCGGTCCTCTTGCTTGCCGCGTGCAGTGACGGCCCCGCAGCCCCGCCCACGACGGTCGTGGCGAATACCGAGGCCGTGCGCGTGACATCGTCGCACGCGGCGTTGGGCACCGTCGTCGGGACGGCATTGAACTACGATGCCACGAAGAACGGCACCGGCTTCACGGACCCCCGGAGCAGTGGCCTCACGTACGCCGTCTCCTTCGCACCGGCGGTTCCCGGCCTGACGGCAACGGCAGGACGCATCACCGGCACGCCGACCACCGCAGGCGTCGGCACCGTCACCGTCACGGCGCAGGATGCCAGTGGAAGCTCGGCCACGACGAGCTTCGCACTCGTGGTGTTCAGCGCGGACCTCGTCGCGCCGACGCTGCCCACCGCAACCCTCGCCTACTCCGACGCATCGAGTCCGCTGCCCGCGCATTTCGCGGACGGCAACGCACCCGGTGGAACGGTCGTCGCGACCGACAACATGCCGGCGGCCAACCCGACCACCGACGCCGGCGCGACGCTCGGGCGCGTGCTGTTCTACGATCGGCGCGTGTCCATCAACGATCAGGTGTCGTGCGCGTCGTGCCACCAGCAACGGTTCGCATTCTCCGATACGGCGCGACTGAGTCGCGGATTCGGCGGCGGCACGACCGGGCGGCACAGCATGGGACTCGCGAACGCACGCTTCTACACCAGCGGACGTTTCTTCTGGGACGAGCGCGCGGCATCGCTGGAGGCGCAGACGTTGCAGCCCATCCAGGACGCCACGGAAATGGGCATGTCGCTGGAGCGGCTCACGACCAAGCTCGCGCTCACGAGCTACTATCCCGCACTGTTCCAGGCGGCCTTCGGCTCCCCGGAGATCACGAGCGATCGGGTGTCCCGTGCACTGTCGCAGTTCGTTCGCTCGCTGGTCAGCGCGAACAGCACGTTCGATCGGGCGTTCGCTGCGGGTGGGCCACCGAACTTTGCCGGTGTCTTCACTGCGCAGGAACTGGCCGGGCAGGCGTTGTTCAACGGGCAGGCCGGCTGTGCACGGTGCCATGGCACCAATGCCCAGGTCGGGGACAACGTGCACAACACCGGGCTCGATGCCACACTCACCGATGCAGGCGCCGGCGGTGGACGATTCAAGACGCCCTCGCTGCGCAACATCGCCGTGCGTGCTCCGTACATGCACGACGGACGGTTCGGTACGCTGGCGCAATTGGTGGATTTCTACGACGCGGGCGTGCAGAACAACCCGAATCTCGACCCACGGCTGCGCGCGCCCGGCGGGCAGCCGCAGCGCCTCAACCTGAGCCCCGCACAGAAAGCCAACCTCGTTGCGTTCATGCGGACGCTGACCGACCAGGGGTTCCTGACGAATCCCAAGTTCGCGAATCCATTCACCCAGTAACCTTGCAGTAGCTTTCCGGCATGCCAAGTGATGCCATTCGTGTCGTCCTTGCCGACGACCATGCCGTGGTACGGGCGGGCCTGCGCGCGATGCTCAGTACGGCGCGCGACATCGAGGTCGTGGGGGAGGCGGGCACCGGGCGCGAGGCCATCGCGCTCGCGGAGCGGCTGATGCCCGACGTGATCGTGATGGACCTGTCGATGC
>JAZKCW010000116.1:0-23009 GCA_040387895.1 Gemmatimonadota bacterium | reverse complement strand
GCCGGTAGAAGAACGTCAGCAGCAGCGTGCGGATGTGGGCGCCGTCGACGTCGGCATCCGTCATGATGATGATCTTGTGATAGCGCGTCTTCGCGAGGTCGAACTCCTCGCGGATGCCCGAGCCGATCGCCGTGATGATCGTCCGGATTTCCTCGTTGGAGAGCACCTTGTCGATGCGTGCCTTTTCAACGTTGATGATCTTGCCGCGCAGTGGCAGAATCGCCTGGAAGTCGCGCTTGCGCCCCTGCTTGGCCGACCCGCCGGCCGAGTCGCCCTCGACGAGGTAGATCTCGCAGAGTGCCGGGTCGGACCACGAGCAGTCCGCGAGCTTGCCGGGCAGGTTGGCCACGTCGAGCGCCGACTTCTTGCGCGTGAGATCGCGCGCCTTGCGGGCCGCCTCGCGTGCGCGCGCCGCCGACATCGCCTTGTCGATGATGATGTTGGCCGTCTTCGGATGCTCGAGCAGGTACTGCGACAGCAGCTCCTGCACGACGCTGCGCACCGCGCCTTCCGCTTCCGAGTTGCCGAGCTTCGTCTTCGTCTGGCCTTCGAACTGCGGTTCGCGCACCTTGACCGACAGCACGCACGTGAGACCTTCACGCACGTCGTCGCCGCTGAGGCGCACTTCCTTGTCCTTCTTGTTCAGGTTGCTGCTGTTCTCGATGTACTTGTTGATGACCGACGTCAGCGCGCTCTTGAAGCCGGTGAGGTGCGTGCCGCCTTCGTGCGTGTTGATGTTGTTCACGAACGAGAACACGTTCTCGCTGTAATTGTCGTTGTACTGGAGCGCGAGCTCGATGCCGATGTCGTCCTTCTCGGTCTCGATGGCCACGACATCCGGGTGCAGGGGCTTCTTGTTGCCGATGAGGTACGTGACGAACTCGCGCAGGCCGCCGCGCGCCAGGAACGTCTCTTCCTTCTCGTCGCCCTCGCGCTCGTCCTTGAGCGTGATCTGGATGCCCTTGTTCAGGAACGCGAGCTCGCGCAGGCGGCTGGCGACGGTGCTCCAGTCGTAGCGCGTGGTTTCCTGGAAGATCTCGGGATCCGGCTTGAACCACACCTTCGTGCCGGTGTCCTTCGCCGGGACGGAGCCAAGCGTCTTGAGCTTGGTGGTGGTGATGCCGCGACGGAAATCCATGTACGACAGCTTGCCGTCACGCTTGATCCACACCTTGAGCTGGTCGGAGAGCGCGTTCACGACGGAGACACCGACACCGTGCAAGCCGCCGGACACCTTGTAGGTGTTCTTGTCGAACTTTCCGCCGGCGTGCAGCACCGTCATCGCGAGCTCGACGCCCGGCAACCCTTCGGTGCGGTGCACGTCGACCGGGATGCCTCGGCCGTCATCCTCGACGGTGATGGAATCATCAGGGTGAATGGTCACGTCCACGCGCGAGGCATAGCCTGCGAGCGCTTCGTCGATGCTGTTGTCGACGACTTCGTAGACGAGATGATGCAGACCGCGCGCGGAGGTCGATCCGATGTACATGCCGGGACGCATGCGCACCGCTTCGAGACCCTTCAGTACGGTGATGCTGTCGGCGCCGTAGCCGTTGTTCGGCTGCTCGCTGCTCTTGGCCATGTGCTCGATGTTGCGGAGAGAATACGCGAAACGTGAGACGCAGACCGAACAAACGCCGAAATTCGGCGCCAACTGCGTTGCAATCACGATCCGCGGCAGTGGTGGTGCAGAATGGGAAATCTAGCGACCACAGGCCCGGCGCGCAACTCGCCGCACTATTCGTAAGCCCTTACACGTCAACAGCTTGCGACAGGGTCAGCGGCGCAGCATCCAGCGCACTTTGGAGACGGGCGGGCGGGAGGCGTCGCGGTTGAGCGAGCTGAGCAGTTCGGGCTCCAGCAGCGTGAGCTCCTGCATCCACGCACTCGTCGCCACCATGACCACGAGCGTCCCATCCTGCTGGAGATGCAGGGGTTCGGTCACCGCGGCGATCTGCACACCGACGAGCCGTGGCCATTCGGGAATCACACGTGCCTGCGCGACGCGGTCCGTGAGCCCGGCCTGCTTGAGCACTGCGCTGATGACGTCGCCCATCGCCGCGGGACGACGCTTGCTGCCGTCTCCTTCTCTCATTGGCACGTCCCCGGGCGCAGCCGTGCGTGTTTCGAATTCGTCATCGTGGCCGGGGTCCGGGAGTGTCTCATGCGGGCGTCGCCGACGTGAGCTGGCCGGCACGCATGTACCGACGCTCGAGCCGAGTGAACGCCGCGGGAATATCCTCGACGCGGGGGACCGCCAGCAATGTCTGGCCGATTCCCGCCTCTTCCAGCAGTGCGAGTACCCGCGCCGCGCGCCGCGCGTCCAGCTCCGCGAACGGATCGTCGAGCAGCAGCAGGGGTGACGTGCCGACTGCCTCGCGACGTGACGCCAGCTCGAGGAGCCGGAGGGCGATGGCCGCACTCCGCTGCTGGCCCGCGGAGCCGAACACGCGCAGTTCACGTCCACCGAGCAGGAGCTGCAGTTCGTCGCGGTGCGGGCCCACGAGCGTCGTGCCTCGCCGCATCTCGAGCGTGCGCCCGGACTCGTAGGCCGCGAGCAGCGCCGACGGGTCTGCGTCAACCGCTCCGACGTTCGCACCGGCGTTCGCTCCGGCGTTCGCACTCCCTGTCGCCGTCGATGACACGTACCGCATCGACACCGTCGCCTGTTCGCCGATGGACGCCGCAATCGCCGAGAACCGTTCGGCGTGGCGTTCCACGTAGCTGCGCCGAATCGACGTGACCACACTCCCGTACTGCGCGAGCGCCGGTTCCCACACGCACACCCGATCGACATGTGCGGCCGCCCCACGTGGCCCCTCACGCTGGGCCAGGCGCAACGCCGCATTGCGGCGCAGCAGTGCAGCGCGGTAGTGCTGCAACGCCTGGAGGTACGGCACGGAGCTCAGCGCCAGCGCGACGTCGAGATAGTGCCGGCGCGCGCTTGGCCCACCCGCAACCAGCACCGTGTCGGCGGGCGAGAAGCACACCGACGGCACGGATCCGAGCGCGCTCGTCAGACGTGGCTGCTCGACCCCGTCGAGCGTCGCACGCTTCCGCTTGGTCGCGCGCTCGTAGCCGACACTCACTGCATGATACGGCACGGGCGCACCCGGCAACGACACCAGCTCGGCGCGCACATGAAACACCGGTGCGCCGAAGCGCACGACATCAGGGTCGCGTGCTCCGCGCAACGACCGCAGCAGCGAGAGGTACGCCACTGCTTCGAGGAGATTCGTCTTGCCCTGGCCGTTCTCGCCGATGATCGCGATTCCGCTGTCGGGAATCGTGATGTCGAGACTCTCGAAGTTGCGGAAGTCGCGCGCCACGAGGCGCGAGAGCACGCTCAGCGACCAGTGAACGTGGCGGCGCGCTTCTCGAGAAAGGCGCGCATGCCCTCGCGCATGTCGGCAGTGCTGGAGAGCAGGCCGAACTGGTCGGCTTCGATGCGGCATCCATCGTCGACGGGCAGCGACAGCCCACGCTCGACGGCTTCGATGCAACCGGCGAGCGCCAGCGGGGCATTGGCCAGCATCGACTTCATCAGCGCCGTCGCCGTGTCCAGCAGCGCCTCTGCGGGCACGACCTGGTCGACGAGGCCCAGGCGATAGGCCTCCGCAGCGTTGATCATGTCGCCGGTGAGCAGCAGGCGGAGCGCCGCGCCGCGTCCGACGAGTCGCGGCAACCGCTGGGTGCCACCGTAGCCCGGGACGATCCCGAGCTTCACTTCCGGCTGGCCCAGCTTCGCGCCCTCGCTCGCGATCCGCATGTGGCACGCCATCGCCAGCTCGCAGCCGCCGCCCAGCGCAAAGCCGTTGATCACCGCGATCGTCGGCTTGGGCGACGTCTCGAAGCGTCCGAAGATCTCCTGCCCGGCCCGCGCGCGCCGCGTCGCCGTCAGCGCGTCCTGCCCTTCGAGCTCCGAGATATCCGCCCCGGCGATGAACGCGCGGCCGGCACCGGTCAGCAGCACACCGCCGACGTCGTCGCGCGAGCGCGCCTCGTCGATGGCCTGCCCGAGTTCGCGGATCGTCGCGTCGTTCAGCGCGTTGAGCTTGTCGGGACGATTGACCGTGATCGTGGCGATGCGGTCGGCCACGGAGAACGTCAGGAACTGGTAGGACATGGAAGTCTGGAGCGGGGGGATGGAGGCGGAGGGGGGAATCTAGAAGCTGTCGGGCGGATGTGCGGGCCGGGGCTGGTGGGTGGTGGCACATTGGTGGCCTGGCACTTGGCGGGCAGCTGCCGTTGCTGCGCTTGGCGAAACCAACGTGGATCGGCTGTCAGCGGCAGCTGCCCGCGCCAGCGCCAGGAGTGAACCCGATAGCTGCCAGGCATAGCTGACAGCTGGATCTTTGAGCCAAGACAGGCGCAACAACAGCGGAGGGGACCAGCTCTCAGCTTTAGCTGAAGAAGCTGAGAGCTATAGCTGTGAGCTTTCAGTTCACTCCTGACGCTGGCGCGGGTAGCTGCCGCTGACAGCCGATCCACGTTGGTTTCGCCAAGCGCAGTGAAGCTCGTTGCCTATGGCCAGCTACGAAAAACGCCAGCGACGCACGGCACCCAACTTCCGGTGCTGCTCTTCCGCCCGCGACTGATCGCCTACCAACCGCTACTACGGCCACCGTTCCCCGCTCCCGCCTCGCCCGCTACGTTCCCGACGTGCTTCCCACCCCCGCCGTCGACTGGTCTCCGGACCGCACCGCGTTGCGCATTCTCGACCAGCGCGCGCTGCCGCAGGACGAACGGATCGTGGACCTGCATCGGATCGAGGACGTGATCGACGCGATCGCGCAGCTCGCGGTTCGGGGCGCGCCGGCGATCGGCGTCGCGGCGGCGATCGGGCTCGTGGTCTGCCTGGCGGCGGCGGCGGAGAACGACGACGGCGTGGCGCGCAGACTGCTGCCGGAGTACGCCGAGCGACTCGTCGCTGCGCGGCCGACGGCGGTCAACCTCGCGTGGGCCGTGCGCCGCATGACCGCTCGCGCGGCCGCGCACGCGACCGCGCACGCGGCCACGCAAGATGAATCCGCGTCACCTGTTGCCGGGCCGTCAGCGAGGAGCTCGCTGCTCGGCGCGCTGCGCGACGAGGCCGAAGCGATCCGGCGCGAGGACTGCCTGATGTGCGAGGCGATCGGCGTGCATGGACTGCCGCTGATTCCCGATGGCACGCGGGTCCTCACGCACTGCAACGCCGGCGCGCTCGCCACGGCAGGCATCGGGACGGCGCTCGCGCCGGTCTACACGGCGCACGCGCAGGGACGACGCGTGCACGTGTACGCCGACGAGACGCGTCCGCTGCGGCAGGGTGCGCGGCTGACGGCGTGGGAGCTGTCGCGCGCCGGCATCGAGGTCACGGTGCTCCCCGACGGCGCGGCGGCGTCGCTGCTGGCGTCCGGCAATGTCGACATCGTGATCGTGGGTGCCGACCGCATCGCGGCGAATGGCGATGTGGCGAACAAGATCGGCACCTATGGAGTCGCGCTCGCCGCGCGTGCGCACGGCATTCCGTTCTACGTCGCCGCACCGTGGAGCACGATCGACGCGGATACACCGGATGGACGCGCGATCGTGATCGAGCATCGTGCCCCGGGCGAGTTGACCCCGCTGCCCGACGGAGTCGGTGCGTGGAATCCGGCATTCGACGTGACGCCGCGAGCACTCGTGACGGGGTACCTTACCGATCGCGGACTTGTCTCGCCACCGTTCGAGTCGGCGCACGCATGACGGCGGTGCGTGCGGCCGGCGCGTCAGGGCAGGGCGGTGCCGTGCTCGCCATCGACCAGGGCACGACCGGCACGACGTGCCTGGTCGTCGATAGGAGCGGACAGGTGACCGGCCGAGGCTATCGCGAGATCACCCCGCACTTCCCGCACCCCGGCTGGGTGGAGCACGACGCCACGGAGATCTTCGAGCGCACGATCGCGGCCGCGCGCGACGCACTCGCCCAGGCGCGCGCCGCGGGTGCGGCACCTCCTGTCTGCATCGGCATCACCAACCAGCGCGAGACGATCGTCCTGTGGGACCGGGCGACCGGCGTGCCGGTGCATCGCGCCATCGTGTGGCAGGACCGGCGCACCGCGGCGCGCTGTGCCGAACTCGCCTCTCACGCCGACACCATCAGGGCGCGCACCGGCCTCGTGGTGGATCCGTATTTCAGTGCCACCAAACTCGAATGGCTGCTCGCGCGGCCGGGCGTTCGCGAGCGCGCCGAGCGTGGGGAGCTGCTGGCGGGCACGATCGACACGTGGCTCGTGTGGAAGTTGACCGGCGGTGCGGTGCACGCGACCGATCACACCAACGCGTCGCGCACGATGCTCTACGACATCGATCGCCGCGCCTGGTGCGACGAGCTGCTCGCGCTGTTCTCCGTCCCCCGCGGGCTGCTGCCGGACGTGCGGCCCTCGAGTGGCGACTTCGGAAACGCGCAGGCCAAGCACATCGGCGTGGCGCTGCCGATTCTCGGCGTGGCCGGCGACCAGCAGGCGGCCCTGTTCGGTCAGGGGGGCTGGGGCGTCGGCACGGTGAAGAACACCTACGGGACCGGTGCCTTCCTGCTGCTCAATGCCGGCCCGGTCCGGCCTTCGCCGCGCGGTGGCATTCTCACCACGATCGCCTGCGACGCGACCGGCGCACCGGTGTTTGCACTCGAGGCCGCCATCTTCATCGCGGGCGCTGCCGTGCAGTGGCTGCGTGATGGACTTGGGATCATCGACACGGCACCGGAGACGGAACCCCTCGCCCGGTCCCTCACGGGCAACGACGGCGTCTACTTCGTGCCGGCACTGGTCGGACTCGGCGCGCCGGACTGGGAGCCGGACGCGCGCGGCACCATCGTCGGCCTGACCCGGGGAACAACCAGGGCGCACCTCGCGCGCGCGGCACTCGAGGCCATGGCATACTCGACACTGGACGTGCTCGAGGACATGCGTTCCAGCGCCGGGGCAACGCTTTCCGCCATGCGAGTCGATGGCGGCGCCGCATCCAATGATTGGCTCATGCAGTTCCAGGCCGATGTCGCCGGCATCGAGGTCGAGCGTTCCGACCTGGTGGAGACCACGGCGCTCGGTGCGGCCGGACTGGCCGGGATCGCCGCGGGCGTCTGGCCTGATGCGGCGACCTTCACGGAGGCGCGGCAGTTCGTGCGCTTCTCACCGGGCGAGGCGCGGGCCGCGGCATTGGCAGCGCACGCGGGATGGCGACGCGCCGTTCGCGCCACGCTCGGCTGGGCCCGCGACACCGGGTGACGAATCGGGCCCTTCCGGGTATCTTCCGAGGATCGGACCTGCAACTGGAGCGCCGTCCCGCGCTCTCCCCCGACCGGATGGACTCCCGTGAAAGCTCGTTCCAAGTTCCTCATCGGTGGCGCGTTCGTGCTCAGCACGGCCGGCTACCTGATGGTCAGCAGCATCGACGAGACGGCGCAGTACTACCTGACGCCGACGGAGCTGGCGTCGAAGGTGTCCGACAATCCGCGGTTCGTGAAGACCGGCGTGAAGGTGGGCGCCCGGGTGGTGAACGGCACCATCAAGCGCGACCCCTCCGGGCGCTCGCTCTCCTTCCAGATGACGGACGGGGCGAAGGTCTACAACGTCGTCTACACCGGGATCGCGCCGGATACGTTCACGGACGGTGTCGACGTGGTCGTCGAGGGTCGACTCGACTCCAATGGAACGTTTCAGGCCACGACGCTGCTCGCCAAGTGTGCATCGCGTTACGAGAACGCGCCCGAGAAGTACAAGGACACTCCCGGCTACAAGGCCGCTACCGCCGGACCACGCGCGTAGCCTGCCGGCTGGCCCGCCAGCGCATGCCTCCCGCGCTGCTTCCAAATCGCGCTTGCGCGAGGACACATGATTCTGGTTGGTGAACTGTCGCTCTGGGTCGCCCTGCTCATGGCGGCCTGGACGACCATCGTGTCGTACTCCGGCGGCCACCAGGGCCGGGCGGACCTGATCCGGAGTGGTGAGCGGGCACTCTACGCGACGTTCGCGTTCACCCTCGTGGCATCGATCGGCATCTGGACCGCGCTGTTCACGCACGACTTCTCACTGAAGTTCGTCGCGTCGTTCACCAGCATCAACCTGCCGAAGGTCTACACCTTCACGGCGTTCTGGGCCGGACAGAGCGGCTCGATGCTGTTCTGGTGCCTCATCCTCACGATGTACGCGGCCATCGCCGTGTTCAGCAATCGGCAGACGAACCGGCCGATGATGCCGTGGGTGACGGGGACGCTCGGCGTGATCTCGCTGTTCTTCCTGATGATGATGTGCTTCGGTGCCAACCCGTACGAGCGCATCGACTGGATTCCACCCGATGGCCGCGGCATGAACCCGCAGCTCCAGAATCCAGGCATGGCGATTCATCCGCCGATGCTGTACCTCGGGCTCGTCGCCACGGCGGTGCCGTTCGCGTTCGCCGTCGGTGCGCTGATCACGCGCAACCTCGATGCCGCATGGCTGGGCGCCGTGCGCCGCTGGGCGCTCGTGTCGTGGTTCTTCCTCACCATCGGCATCACGCTCGGCATGTGGTGGGCGTACGTCGAGCTGGGTTGGGCCGGCTACTGGGCCTGGGATCCCGTCGAGAATTCGTCGTTCTTCCCGTGGCTGACCGGCACCGCGTTCCTGCACAGCATCATGATCCAGGAAAAACGCGGCATGCTGAAGAAGTGGAACGTCACGCTCGTGATGGCGACGTTCCTGCTCAGCATCCTGGGCACGTTCATCACGCGCAGCGGCATCATCGAGAGCGTGCACGCCTTCGCAAAGTCGGACGTCGGCTACTGGTTCCTGTACTTCCTCATCGCGTCGACCGCGCTGAGCGCGTACCTCGTGGCGACGCGCCTGAACGACATGAAGGCGAAGGCCGAACTCGAGAGCATGGTGAGCCGCGAGGCGGCGTTCCTGTACAACAACCTCGTGCTCGTCGGCATCTGCCTGGCGACGCTCTGGGGAACGCTGTTGCCGATCCTTTCGGAGTGGGTCAGCGGCGACAAGCTGAACGTGGGCCGCCCGTACTTCAACACGGTGAACTGGCCGCTCGGCCTGCTGCTGCTCGCGCTCACCGGCATCGGGCCCCTTATCGCGTGGCGTCGTGCCTCCGTGTCGAACCTGCGCCGGCAGTTCACGTTCCCGATTGCGCTGGGTGTGGTGGTGTTCGTGGCGCTGATCGCGCTCGGCATGCGAGCCCCGTACGCGCTGGTGTCCTACCTCATCGCGGGCTTCGTGATGGGCACGATCCTGCAGGAGTTCTACAAGGGCATCGGCGCGCGTCGGCGCATGTACAGCGAAGGCCTGTTTGCGGCCTCCATGCGTCTCGTCGGACGCAACCGGCGCCGGTACGGCGGCTACATCGTGCACTTCGGCGTCGTGGTGATGTTCTGCGCGTTCGCCGGCCAGCTGTTCGTACGCGAGGTGGAACCGCTCGTGAAGACGGGCGACGTGGTGAAGGCGACGGACGCGTACGGCAAGGAGTGGACGTTCACGAGCCAGGGCCTCTCGAGCTTCAACCAGCTGAACCGAAAAGTGCTCGCAATCAGCTTCGCCGTGACCCGCGACGGGAAGCCGATGGGGATCCTGTCCAGCGAGAAGCGGCAGCACGTCGACAGCCGTGGGGAAGACACGTTCGAACCGTCGACGGAAGTGGGCCTGCTGGAGTCACCTTCGCAGGACGTGTACATGGTGTTCACCGGCGCCGTGGATGCGCAGACGGCGGCCGTGCACATCACCTTCAACCCGCTGGTGTGGTGGGTGTGGTTCGGCGGCATCATGATGGCGTTCGGCGGCATCATCGTCATGTGGCCGCAAGCCCATCGCAGCGAGCGTGAGAGCGGTTACGTGGCGGAGATGAAGCCGCGTGCGGTTCCCGAGCTCGTGGGTGCCGGCTCGTGATCGGCCACCGCGAGATGGATCGCCGCGCGTTCATGCGTGCGACAGGCCGTGGCGCGGTTGCACTGGCCGCGCTGTCGCTGGCATCGCGACTCGGCGCACAGGACCCGCAGGATTCACAGGGCGCTCCACCTGCGGCGCCGTCGGCCGCGAGCAACGTGGAGATGAACTCCGACGCGTACAAGAAGGTGAGCCTCCCGCCCAAGCCGGACGCCTCGCCATCGATGGACAAGGACGCGATCAAGGAGTTCGAGAGCAAGCTCGCGTGCCCGTGCCCGTGTACGCTCGACGTGTATACGTGCCGCACGACGGACTTCCAATGTGGCATCTCGCCGGCCGTGCACAACGACGTACTGGCGATGGTCAACGGCGGGCACAACGCCGACGAGATCTTGGCGGCGCTCACGGGTGTCTATGGTGATTACATCCTGACTGCACCACGCAAGGAAGGCTTCAGCCTGCTGGTGTGGGTCGCACCGTTCGCGGCACTGGCGGCCGGAGCGGTCGCGATCGGTACGCTGCTGCGTTCATGGCGGCGCAACGGGGCTGAAGGGTCGAGGAATCGCCGTCCGTCGAGCAGCGGTGCGGGCGCAGCGACCGTCGGATCGGCAGCATCCGGCACCGGCGCATCGGAACCGACTGGCGTCGGCAGCAGCGCCGAAGGATCGGCGGAAGAGATGGCTCGACTAGAAGCCGCCCTGCGGGACGACAGTCGATGATCGCGCTCCCTGACGCATGGATCCCGCTGGCGGTCGGCACGGGTCTCGTGCTGGGCGGCATGGCCCTGGTGCTCTGGCCATTGCTGAACGACGGCTCGCTCGCGGAGCTGACGCCGGCGCCGAGCCGTCGCCGAGCGGGCCCGGTGGAAGAGGCCAGCGACGGTGCGGTGGCGGCCCTGCGCGAGATCGAGTTCGATCGGGCGACGGGCAAGCTCTCCGACTCCGATTATACGGAACTGAAGGCGCGGTACACGAGCGCTGCGCTGGCCGAGCTGCGTGCTGCTGATGCAGCAAATGCGGCGCATGCTGCAGAGACGTCGGGCGTCGCTGGCAGTGCAGGCTTCGTGACCACGGTGGAGCTGGCGATTCGCCGCGCGAAGGCCAACCAGAAGTCCTGCACCTCGTGTGGCCCCCGTACGGAGCCGGATGCGATCTACTGCTCCAACTGTGGCAAGTACCTGCCGGGATCCTGCGGCCGGTGCGGCGCCACCGTGGAGATGCCCGGTTCGCGTTTCTGCGTAGGCTGCGGCGGCGCACTGGCCGTCGCGTGATGCCCGCCGTCAGCCGCGCTCGATGGTCTCGAGCCGCTGACGGGCCTTCACCAGCGGCCACACCGTCGCCGCAACGCACAGTGCGAGCGCGATTCCGAATGGCAGGATCATCGCCGCGGGATCGCGTTCGCGTCCGAAGTGCTCGGCAACGACCCAGCGTGCGGCCGGACGTCCGGTGAGATACGCCACGGTGCCGATCAGCACGACCGACGTCATCATGAACAGCAGTCCGCCGAACGAGGTCGGGATCTGCGCGGCGTTCTCGCTCTCGAAGCGCGGGTAGAACGTGCCGAAGCTGAGGGCCAGAGCCGTGAGCGGAAACACGAGGCCGGTGATCGCCAGCAGCGAGACGATGTGCACGAAGGTGCGCACGCCGAGCATGGTGTTGGTGAGGCCGACGAGAACGAGCGCAAGGAGCAGCAGCGGTACCGCGCCCGTCCAGAACTTCGCCCAGAGCAGGTCATGCATCGCCAGTGGGCTCGAGCGGAGCAGCCAGAACGATCGCCCTTCGAGACTCACGCTCGGGAAGACGAAGCGCGCGGCCACGGAGGCGAGCACGAAGCCCGCGAGCGCGAGATTGAGAAACGGGATCAGGTTGCGCAGCAGTGTCGAGACGCCAGGGCCGGACAGCGGCAGGTAGCGCACGTTGGCGACGTACACGACCATCAGCACGGCCAGCATGACGAGCTGCGACCACTGCGTGCTGTCGCGCGAGAAGACGCGCAGTTCCTTCAGCACGAGTTCGCGCCGCGTCGGCGACAGCGGGGAGAACACCCGGTCGAGCAAAGTGCGGCGCCCATCCGACGCGCCGTGTCGGTTGGCACCTTCCTGCGCCTGACTGAATCCGCGCCGCCAGCCCTTCAGGTGCAGGGTACCCCCGATGCCGAACAGCACGGCCACCGCGCCCCAGAGTCGCAGCAGTGGCGCTGACGTGTCCTTGCCCGCGAGGACCCGCATCACGGCGTCGCTGGTCCACTCGCTGAACAGCCAGGGCGATGCGGGCGTGTCGAGTGAAGCGACGAACTGCATGAAATCCTGAAAGCCTTCCGGGCGCGCCAGCTGCTCGGGGCGTGCGGCGCGAAACATCACGATCAATCCTGCGACCGCGAGGGCAGTGATCACGCTGAGCAAGTCGCGCGTGCGGCGCGCCGGGAACACGTTAACGAGGATCAGCGTGATTGCCGACCCGATGATCGCGGGCAGGAGCAGGAACGGAACGAATGCGAGCAGCGCCCATGGCAGGAACGACAGCCCTGCGCGATACGCGCTCGCGTAGGCGGCGATGATCGGGATCAGCAGCAGGCCGACCATCCAGCCGGAATGCAGCGCCGTCTCGACGAGCCGCGCGCGATAGAGTGCCCACGGGCGGATCGGTGCGGCCGCAAGCTGGTCGAGATCCTTGGCAAGGAAGAAATTCGACAGTGCGGCGATGATGTTCGACAGCAGCAGGATCGAGCTGAACGCGAGCAGGATCATCGAGAGCAGCTTGCCGGCGAGCAGCGTGCCGATGTCCTCCGCACCGCGGAAGTACACCAGCAGCTTGAGCGCGATCGCGTACGTCGCGAACCAGAACAACCCACCGAGGGCCACGATCACGAGTCCGCGTCGCACGTCCCCGCGTTCGAAGGTGCCCGCGCGATGCCGGGCGATCTGCCATTTCGGAAGGAGGAGCCCCGCGACACCGGCACTGGCGCCGGCCTCACGCATCGAGCACCTCGACCAGCTCGCGCGCCACGCTCTCGCCGGTCAGGCGGAGGAAGATGTCCTCGAGGGCGTCGTTGTCGCCGGTCTCGCCCTGCAACTCCGACATGGTGCCGCACGCCACGAGCTCACCGCGCTGCATGATGCCGATGCGATCGCACATGCCCTCCGCGATCTCCAGCGTGTGCGTGGACATCATCACCGTGTGCCCGCGGCGCGTGTATTCGCGAAAGAGCTCCTTGAGGATCTTCGCCGACTTCGGGTCCAACCCGACCATCGGTTCATCGACGACGATGACCGCCGGCCGGTGCACGAATGCGCTGGCAATGATGAGTTTCTGACGCATACCGTGGCTGTAGCTCTCGATCAACTCATCGCGCCACGTCTCGAGGTCGAACAGGGCGAGCAACTCCTGGCCGCGCCGGTCGATCACCGGGCCCTGCTCGCCGTACAAGCCCGCGGTGAAGCGCAGGAACTCCATGCCGGTCAGCTTCTCATAGATGAACGGCCGGTCCGGGATGAATCCGAGTGCGCGCTTGGCGGCCAGCGGATCGGTCCGCAGGTCGTGGCCCGCAATCCGCACCGCACCGGCAGTCGGCTGCAGGATGCCGGCGATCATGCGCATCGTCGTCGTCTTGCCGGCGCCGTTCGGACCGAGGAATCCGAACAGCTCTCCTCCGGGAACGACCAGATCGAGCGAGCGTACGGCGGTAAAGGTGCCGTACCGCTTCGAGAGCGCTGCAATTTCGATCATGAAGAAGGCTGGGAGGAGCGTCGTACCTGCGGGCGTCTGCGGGCGTTCGGTGGAGGACGACCCAGCCCCGGCGCCTGTTGCAACCGGTCCGTCACAGCCCCGGTGCAAAGAGTGCCACCGCGGGGTTGAATCCCCTCTTGGCGCGCCGCAGCTTTCAAGACTATGCCCGGAAAAACTGCAAAGAAGGTTGCGTCGGCGAATGCGCCGGCCAAATCAGCCACGACCTCACCGGCGAAATCGCCGGCGAGCCTCAATGTGAACGTCAACGTCGACGCGGACTTCAGCAGCGTGACGCCGCCGGCGTCTGCTTCCGACTCGCTGATCGTGCGCGGGGCGCGCGAGCACAACCTGCGCAACATCAGCGTGACGATTCCGCGCGA
Organism: Gemmatimonadota bacterium; assembly: GCA_040387895.1. Taxonomy (GTDB): domain Bacteria; phylum Gemmatimonadota; class Gemmatimonadetes; order Gemmatimonadales; family Gemmatimonadaceae; genus Gemmatimonas. The sequence continues at coordinate 9,017 of JAZKCW010000116.1, read as the reverse complement.
CAAGCTGACGGTCGTCACGGGCCTCTCGGGCTCCGGAAAGTCGTCGCTCGCCTTCGACACGATCTATGCGGAAGGCCAGCGTCGCTACGTCGAGTCGCTCTCGGCGTACGCACGCCAGTTTCTCGGGCTGATGGAGAAGCCCGATGTCGACGCGATCGAGGGGCTGTCCCCGGCCATCTCCATCGAGCAGAAGTCGGCGGGGCACAACCCGCGCTCCACCGTCGGCACCGTCACGGAGATCTACGACTACCTGCGCCTGCTGTATGCGCGCGCCGGCACGCCGCACTGTCCGAATTGTGGCCGGGCGGTGCAGCGACAGAGCCCGGTGCAGATCGCGGCCCAGGTGCTTGCATGGCCGGAGGGCACGCGCGTCGAGATCCGCTCGCCGCTGGTGCAGGAGCGGAAGGGCGAATTCCGCGACCTGTTCGAGGGCGCGCGCAAGCAGGGCTTCGTGCGCGCGGTCGTCGATGGTGAACTCATCGAGCTCGCCGATCCGCCGAAGCTCAACCGGCGCGCGAACCACTCCATCTCCGTCGTCGTTGACCGGCTCGTGGTGCGCGCGGACGATCGCGGCCGCATCACGGACTCGCTGGAAACCGCGCTGCGGCTGGCGGAAGGCTTGGTGGAGGTCGTGCGCTACGACGGGTCGGAGCCGAGCACCGAGATGTTCTCGGAGCGATACGGCTGCGCCGTGTGCGGCATCTCGATGCCGGAGCTCGAGCCGCGTCACTTCTCGTTCAACTCACCGTTTGGCGCCTGCGAAGCGTGCAGCGGGCTCGGAACGACGCGCAGCGTGAGCGAGGAGCTCATCCTGGGCGATCCCAGCATCTCGATCCTCGAAGGCGTCGTGCTGCCGTGGGGCGAACCTGACGGCTACATGCGGAAGGTGATCCTGCCGGGACTCGCGAAGGGGCTCGGCTTCGACCTGCACGCCCCGTGGGGCAAGCTGCCGGCGAAGGTTCGGCAGCAGCTGCTGCATGGTGTCAGCGACGCGCCGCCTGCTCCGCGCAAGGCGGTGAAGAAGGCCGCCAAGACGGCGTCGAAGACGGCCGCTGCCAAGTCGGCCGCGACGAAGTCGGGCGACAGCACCTGGGAGGGGATTCTCGCGCACGTGCAGCGCCGGTACGACGAGACCAGTTCGGATGGCGTGCGCCTCGAACTCGATGCGTACATGGTGGCGTCGCAGTGTCCGGCGTGCGTGGGCCGCCGGCTGCGGCCGGAATCGCTGGCGGTGACGCTGCACGGGCAGGACATCGGCACCGTCGTGCAGCACAGCGTCGTTGATGCGCTGGCTTTCTTCGACACGGTGCCGGTGCGCTCTGGTGCGCATCCGGGGCTCGATCCCGGCATCGCGGGTCCCATACTCAAGGAAGTGCGTGAACGGCTGCGCTTTCTCGTCGATGTCGGCCTCGATTATCTCACGCTGAATCGAAGCGCCGAGTCGCTGTCGGGCGGTGAGGCGCAGCGTATTCGTCTCGCGACGCAGATCGGCTCGCGGCTGGTCGGCGTGCTGTACATCCTCGATGAGCCGAGTATCGGGCTGCATCAGCGGGACAACGGGCGCCTGCTGGCGACGCTCAAGCAGCTGCGGGATCTGGGCAATACCGTGATCGTGGTCGAGCACGATGAGGAGACGATTCGTGATGCCGACTACATCATCGATCTGGGCCCGGGTGCCGGCAAGCATGGCGGCGAGGTGATCGCGGAGGGTAGCCTGCAGGACGTGCTCGACACGCCGGCGTCCATTACCGGTGCATACCTCAAAGGCACGCGCAGCATTGCCGTGCCGCCGAAGCGACGCCCTGTCGACCCGTCACGTGTGATCCGCGTGCAGGGCGCGCGCGAGCACAACCTCCGCGAGGTGAGTGCGGAGTTTCCGCTGGGTCTGTTCGTGGCCGTGACCGGTGTGTCGGGCTCCGGCAAATCCACGCTGGTCACCGACATCCTGCAGCGCACGCTGTCGCGCCATTTCTACCGGGCGCGTGTGATTCCAGGTGCACACGATCGCATCACCGGGCTCGAGCATCTCGACAAGATGATCGACATCGACCAGAGCCCGATCGGGCGCACGCCGCGATCCAATCCGGCCACGTATACGGGAGTGTTCACGCCGGTGCGTGAGCTGTTCGCGGAGCTGCCGGAGTCGAAGATCCGTGGATACGGGCCGGGCCGCTTTTCCTTCAACGTGAAGGGCGGACGGTGTGAGGCATGTCAGGGCGACGGCCTGGTGAAGATCGAGATGCATTTCCTCCCCGACGTGTTCGTGCCGTGCGACGTCTGCAAGGGAAAGCGCTTCAACCGGGAGACGCTGGAAGTGCGATTCCGTGGCCTGAGCATCGCCGATGTGCTCGAGCTTACCGTGGAAGACGGTTGCACGGTGTTCGAGAACCAGCCGCGCATCTCGATCAAGCTTGAGACGCTGCGTGACGTCGGGCTCGGTTACATCCACCTCGGACAGAGTGCCACGACCCTCTCCGGCGGCGAGGCGCAGCGCGTGAAGCTCGCGACGGAGCTCTCCAAGCGTGACACCGGTCGCACGCTGTACATCCTCGACGAGCCCACCACGGGCCTGCATTTCGAGGATGTTCGCGTGCTGCTGGACGTGCTGCACAAGCTCGTCGACAAGGGCAACACGGTGCTCGTCATCGAGCACAACCTCGACGTCATCAAGACGGCGGACTGGATCGTGGATCTTGGGCCCGACGGTGGCATTCGCGGCGGCACCGTTGTGGCATCAGGGACACCAGAGGCGGTGTCGCGTGTCACGGAAAGTCACACGGGACATTATCTCGCCAGCATGTTACGCCCGGCCTGATTTACGCACGCATTGCCTGGACACGGCGCAGCTCGCATAACAACAGCATATGACCATATGGGCATATGCTAGAGGATGTCTCCGCGCGATCATGAAGTTGTGTTGAGGTGTGATTTTCGGCACAAGCGATGCGAAACGGTGGTGCGTAGGATGCCTACGTAACATGCAAGCGGTGCACTCACGCCTGCGAACACCACTCAGGAGATTTCATGTCGTTCATGTCCCGCTTGACCGTCGTGGCGGCCGGTGCCGCGCTCGCGGTCGCCGCACCTGCCCAGGCGCAGACGGTCCAGTTCACCGGATTCACCAACGGCTGCTTCAACGCCGCGTGCGTTCCCGAAACCTCGAACACGAATGCGACGGACGTGAATCAGGGACTCACGTATCGCAACTCGTCGTTCAACCTGTTCACATCCGCTGGCTTCGCTGCCGTTGGCCAGGCGCCGGCCAATCCGAATGTCGACAACCTCGGGTCGTTCACGCTGTCCGGTGATCCGGCCACGTACACGAACAACCCGTTCTCGCTGCGCGTGAACTTCACGTCGCCGACGAACACGAGCCAGCTGTTCACCGCCACGCTCACTGGTAACGTGACGTCGCTGGACAACGGTGGCGTGCTCATCGACTTCAACAACACGCCCCAGACGTTCAACTATACGGGTGGCTCGTTCTCGTTCGCGGTGAACGACCTGAGCGTGCTGCCTGGCGGCGTGGTCGCCGTGTCGGGTCAGATCACCGCCGCGATGTCCACGGTGGTGCCGGAGCCGAGCACGTACGCACTCATGGCCGCTGGTCTCGTGGGCCTCGGGCTCGTGGCGCGCCGTCGCCGCGCGGCCTGACCTTCGCCTGATGGCAGCATCGACAGCGCGCGTCGCGTAGGGCGCGTCGGGTAGGTGCAGGGCAGTACAGAACTGTTCTCGAAGCATGCAACGCCCGACGGCTTCCCGCCGCCGGGCGTTGTTGCAGGTACATTTCGCGCATGGTCTCTCTGCTCGATATCATCGGCCCGGTCATGGTGGGCCCCAGCTCAAGCCACACCGCCGGCGCATGCCGCCTTGGCCTGCTCGCCCGATGCCTCGTGGGCGGCACACCCGAGCGGGCAACCGTCGAACTGCATGGCTCATTCGCTCGCACCGGCGAGGGCCACGGCACGGACAAGGCGATCGTTGGTGGGCTGATGGGATTCCGGCCCGATGACGAACGCCTCCGCACGGCGCTCGACATCATGGAGCGCGAAGGGCTCGACTACCGCTTCGAGAAGACGACGCTGGGCGACGACGCACATCCGAACACGGTGCGCATCTCGCTTGAACGTGGCGAGCGGCGCTCCCAGATGACCGGCGCCTCCCTCGGAGCCGGTCGCGTGCTCGTGAGCGAGATCGATGGCTTCCCCGTCGAGATCTCGGGAAATCTGCACACCATCGTGCTGGTGGCCGGAGACCAGAAGGGATCCGTGGCGCGTATCGCCGGTATCTTGGCCGACGCCGACCTGAACATCGCGACGCTCAAGCTCTCGCGGAAGGAACGTGGCGGCGACGCCTTCATGGTGATCGAAGTCGACGAACGTCCGGACGAGAGCCTGCGTGACGTCATCCGCACCCTCCCGTGGGTGAAGTGGGCGTTCCGACTCGACAAGGTGAGTGCCTGATGTATCGCAGCCTGGCTGATGCCATTCGTGACGCCGAAGCACGCGGCGTGTCGCTCTCCACTGTCGCACTCGATGCCGAGGCGAAGGATCAGGGGCGCACGGTCGAAGACATCCGCGATGCACTGCGTCGCGCGCTCGTCGTGATGCGTGAGGCCGTCGCGCGCGGCATGGTCGGCGACCTGTATTCGAGCTCGGGGCTCGTCGGCGGTGACGCGGCCAAGATGCGCACCGGCCCCGCGGGCCCGCTTGCCGGCACCGCGTTCCGTGATGTGATCGCGCGAGCGCTCGCCGTGCAGGAGGTGAATGCCGCGATGGGCGTCATCGTCGCTGCGCCGACCGCGGGTGGTGCCGGTGTGCTGCCTGCGATCCTCACGGGCCTCGCCGACGCGCAGGGCATCGACGACGAGCGCGTCATCTCCGCACTCGCCACCGCAGGCCTGATCGGCGCCGTGGTCGCGGAGCGTGCATCGCTCTCCGGTGCGGAAGGCGGATGCCAGGCGGAGACCGGCGCGGCAGCCGGCATGGCCGCCGGCGCGGCGGTCGAGATGCTCGGCGGGTCGCCGCGTCAGGTCGGTCATGCCACTGCGCTCGCGCAGCAGGGGACACTCGGTCTCGTGTGCGATCCGCTCGGCGGCCTCGTCGAACTGCCCTGCGTGTTTCGCAATGCAACCGGCGCCGCGATCGCGCTGGCTGCGATCGAGATGGCGATGGCCGGCGTGGAGTTCGCGATTCCCGCCGACGAGGTGATCGACACGATGGGCGAGATCGGCGAGAGCATGGACGTGCGCTATCGCGAGACGGCGGGCGGCGGGCTCGCCGCGACGCCGACGGGCCGGCGTCTCGCGAAGGAGCGACTGTACGAATTGAAGCGCAAGACGTGAGGGGTTGGCGCAGGCGCCAGCCATGAGACTCAGGCGCCAGACGCGAGGCGTGAGATGCCGGACGTTTCTGTCGGTCGTCCTGCTCGTGCACGTTGTTGCGTGCAACGTGAGCGGTGATGGCGCCGGTCGCGATCGCGCGCTACGCGCGCTGCAGGGTGCCGTGATGACGGGTACGCTCGGTGATCGCAAGCTCGTGGAATCGTCGGGCCTCACGGTGTCGTCGGCCGATGCGAACCTGCGCGCGGGCGTGCTGTGGTCGAACAACGACAGCGGTAACGACGAGACATTGTTCGCCATGGACTCCGCCGGTCGTGCGCTCGCGCGCTGGCGCGTTACGGGTGCAACCAACGCCGACTGGGAGGCGATCAGCACCGGCGCCTGCGCCGACGGCCCGTGTCTCTACATCGCCGATGTCGGCGACAACAGCGCGCGGCGTCGCAAGGTGACCATCTGGCGTGTGCCGGAACCGATCGTCGTGAGCGACCCGGATCGCTCGAACGACAAATCGCCCAAGCCGTCGGACACGGCGCCGGCCGAGCGCCTCGATTTCGTCTATCCCGATGGCGCGCACGACGTCGAGGCGATTTGGGTGTCGCCCGACACGTCTGTCTGGCTCGTGACCAAGCGGCCGCACACCGCGCCGGGCGGGCGTTTTCGCAACGTGCTCCTCTTCCGGCTCCCGGCTGCAGCCTGGAGCAGCACCAGTCCCGTCACTGCGGAACTGGTCGACTCGCTGCCCCTGACCCCGATCCGCGAGACGACCGATGGCTGGGTTACCGATGCGGCGTTCGTGCCGGGCCGCGTGGCGCTGCGCACCTATGGGCACGTGGTGCTGTTCGACGCCGATTCGGCGACCGGACGTCCCGGGGCATTGCTTGCGCGCTGCACGACGGCCGCCTTGCGGGACCGGCGCGGGGAAGCGATCGCGTGGCTCCCGGGCGGGCGCCTGATGCTGACCAGCGAAGGGAAGGGAAGCCGTGTCTGGGCGGGCGCCTGCGCGCCGGGCTGACGCTAGGCTGACGCCAGGCCGCACTTCCTGACACCAGACGATGGCTCCCACGGGGACGAATCCGTAACTTCCCCGCGAAACGCCTCCGTGCCTTCCGCCGTACGGACGAGCACCCGAACCTACAGGACTCGCTCATGATCACCCGTGAAGACGTCGAGACGTTTCTCGACCGCCTCAGCATCGACGGGGCTACCCATCGCGAACTCGAACCCGGCCTCTGGCTCGTCCGGCCGGGCGGCCCTCTCGACTTCGACGTCGTGATAACGCACAATCCGCCGGTGCTGCTGCTGCGCGTGAAGGTCATGAAGCTGCCAACGGCGGAATCCGAGGTGGCGGCCCTCAGCCGGCGGCTCCTGGAACTGAACGCGACAGACATGCTTCATGGATCGTACGGGATCGATCATGACGCCATCGTGCTCACGGAGGCGCTCGAACTCGCGCATCTGGATTACGAGGAATTTCTGGCCGCGTATGAGAGCATGACGCTGTCGCTCACGTCGCACATGCGCGAGCTTGCCGCCTTCCGAGAGGTTCGCTGACCCATGGGGATATTCGATCGCCTTTCGACGCTGCTCAAGTCGAACCTGAATGACCTCATCTCCTCGGCGGAACACCCCGAGAAGATGCTCAATCAGCTCGTCGTCGACATGCGCAACCAGCTTGCGCAGGCGAAGCAGCAGGTGGCCGTGGCCATCGCCGACGAGAAGAAGCTGAAGGACCAGGTCGATGCGGAGTTCAAGCTCTCCGACGACTGGGAGAAGCGCGCGATGCTCGCCCTGCGCGAGGACCGCGAGGACCTGGCGAAGCAGGCGCTGATCCGGCAGCAGGAGCATCTCGAGCACGGCCAGCAGCTCGCGATGACGTGGGAACAGCACAAGATCGAGACCGACAAGCTCAAGCGGTCGTTGCACGACCTGAACGACAAGATCGAAGAGGCCAAGCGCAAGAAGAACCTCCTGCTCGCGCGGCAGCGTCGCGCCGAGGCGCAGGCGCGCATCTCCCAGACGATGTCGGGACTCTCGGACAAGTCGGCGTTCGAGGCGTTCAACCGCATGGAAGAGAAGATCAACGCGAACGAGCGGCAACTGCAGGCGGCGCAGGAGATCGACGAGGAGTTCAGCGGCGACCGCCTGGCCGGCGAGTTCAAGCAGCTCGAGCGCGCGGCGGGTGGGGCGAGTGCGGACATGCAGCTGCTCCAGCTCAAGCAGCGCATGGGCATGCTGCCGGCTGCCGCACCGGCGGCGTCGCGGCAGCTCGCTCCCGGCGCGCCGGAGCCGGTGGCCACGCTGGCGCCGGCCGAGCCGACCGCGGCCCAGCTCAAGGCCGGTGAGGATGCGAAGACGGCCGAAGTCGACCTGATTGCCCAGATCGAGGGCCTGCGCGACCCGAAGCCGCGGAGCTGACCCGGGCGTGCAGCCAGCGCCATTCCGGGTATAGATTCTCCCGTCTCAACGGGCGCAGAGCGGCGGCCCAGCAATGGTCCGCCGCTTCTGTTTCCTGCCCCTCCTGCCTCACCCGCCCGCTCTCGTGTGCCAGCAATGACACGTCCCCGCCGATTCCTGATCCTGGCCGAAGGCAACTTCGGCCCGATGAGTTCGAAGACCGCCAACGCGTTCATCCGGTATGCGCCGGACGAGGTGGTGGCCGTGCTCGACAGCGAAAGCCCCGCACCGACCGCGGGTCAGGTGCTTGGCTTCGGTGGTCCGATCCCTGTCGTCGCGACCTTCGCCGAAGGCATGGCCCGCATGCCGAATGCGCTCCTCATCGGCATCGCGCCCGCGGGTGGACAGCTGCCGGACTCGTGGCGGGCGATCGTGTGCGATGCGCTGCGCGCCGAGCTCGATGTGTGGAGCGGGTTGCACAACATGCTCGGCGACGATCCCGAGTTTAGCGCGCTCGCGCGCGAGCACGGCGTGACAATTCACGACCTGCGGCGCGCGCCGTCGGACCTCGATGTCGCGTACGGCCGCACGCGCGATCTCGATGCGACGATCGTGTTGACGGTCGGCACCGATTGCAACATCGGCAAGATGACGACGCAGCTGCAGATCCAGGGGGCGGTGCGCGACCTCGGGCATCGCGTGAACTTCGCGGCGACCGGCCAGACGGGGATCCTCGTCGAGGGGCGCGGCATCGCAGTCGACGCCGTCGTGGCGGACTTCATCGCGGGTGCGGCAGAGCGGCTCACCATCGAGGCCGCGGAAGGCGCCGACATCGTGCTCGTCGAAGGACAGGGATCGCTGCTGCACCCTGCGTACTCGGGAGTGACGCTCGGATTGCTGCATGGCGCGCTGCCACACGCGATGGTGCTCTGCGCGCAGCCGTCGCGTCGTACCATCGATCGCAATCCGTGGGTAGCGATTCCGCGGCTCGGCGAGATGATCCGGTTGCACGAGATGATGATGGAGTCGTTGCGTCCGGCGCCGGTGATCGCCATCGCGCTCAACACCTACGACTTGTCGGATCGCGAGGCGCGCGAGGCCGTCGCGCAGGTCGCGGCGGAAACGGGATTGCCCACGACGGACGCGGTGCGCTTCGACCCGGCGCCAATCGCGCAGGCGATCGCGGCGTTTCATCTGGAGCGGGTAGGGGTGGTCTCGTAGGAGAGCGAAGCCGAACGGCAGAAGCCGAACGGCAGAAGCCGAACAGCAGAAGCCGAACGGC
>JAZKCW010000115.1:0-6024 GCA_040387895.1 Gemmatimonadota bacterium | reverse complement strand
CGCTGCGCATCGGCTACGCGGAAGCGAGCCGCCAGATCACGGTGAACGTCGGCGAAACGGCGACAGTCGACCTGCAGCTCGGCAAGGTCGCCATCAGCCTCACGCCCGTCGTCACGACGGCGACCGGCCAGCAGGTCCGGCTCGAAGTCCCGAACCAGATCGCGCAGGTCGATGCCGTCAAGACGATCGAGAACTCACAGGTAAGCTCCATGGGCGACCTGCTCGTCGGCAAGGTGGCCGGCGTGCAGATCCTCCCGGGCTCCGGCGTGAACTCGGCGTCGCGCATTCGCATCCGCGGCACCTCGTCGATCTCGCTCAGCAACGACCCGATCGTGTTCGTCGATGGCATTCGCATCAACAGCAGCACCGCGACGGTCGGATCCGGTGCGCAGACGAGCCGCTTGAACGACATCAACCCGGAGGACATCGAGACGATCGACGTCATCCGTGGCCCGGCCGCTTCGGCGACCTATGGAACCGATGCCGCCACCGGCGTCATCGTGATCACCACCAAGCGCGGGCGCGCGGGTGCGGCGAAGTGGAACGTGTACACCGAGCAGGGGCTCACGCGGGACGCCAACAAGTATGCGGACGCGTACCTCGCGTATGGCAAGTACGCGAACACGAGCACGGCGCTGAACGGCACGGCACGCGATTGTCAGATCAACACGATCGCGGCAGGCACCTGTGTGGTCGACTCGATCCGCACGTTCAACCTGTGGGAGGACGACCGCGCGACGCCGCTCAAGCGGGGCAATCGCAACCAGTACGGCATCAGCGTGTCCGGCGGTACGGAAGCGGTGAATTACTTCACCGCGATCGAGCGCGAGACCACCACCGGCACGATCGGCCTGCCGCAGTTCGAACGGGACCGCTTTGCGCGCCTGGGTGTTCCGCTCGAGAAGCACTGGCTGGACCCCAACGCCTTCCAGCGCGTGAGCCTGCGCTCGAATCTCGACCTGCGCGTGAGCCCGACGTTGCAGATTCCGGTGCGCAGCTACTTCCTGACCAGCCAGCAACGGCAGGCGCAGGACGGCAACAACAATCAGGGACTCGGCGGTGCCGCCTTCCGCGGCCCCGGGACGCGCAACCGGGTCCTCGGTGGTGATTCGCTGTACGGCTACGCGGACACCCCGCCCGGAGACATCCTGCAGCGCTCGATCGTGCTCGACGTGCAGCGCTGGATCGGCTCGATCTCGCCGGTGTGGTCGCCACGCTCGTGGCTGCAGACGCGCGCCAACGCGGGTCTCGACTACTCGATCGAGTCGCTCGACAACATCTGCCTGCGTGACCAGTGCCCGAACATCGGCCAGACACGACTTGGCTCCAAGAACACGACCCGTGGCAAGACGTTCCAGTGGACTGCCGACGCCTCGGCCACCGCGAGCTACAGCCCCTTCGCGTGGCTCGACGCACGCACGACGGCGGGCTTCCAATTCGTCGACCGGTTCGAGGATTCCTACACGGCCAACGGTGCGCAGTTGCCACCCGGTGGCGGGACGCTCGGTAGCGCCTCGGTGCAGACGATCAGCGAGGCAACGACGGTGTCGAAGACCGCAGGCGTCTTCGTCGAACAGAACGCGCAGTTTGGCGGCCGGCTCGACTTCGTGGCCTCCGTGCGTGGTGACCAGAACAGTGCCTTTGGCCAGAACTTCGGTACCGCGTACTACCCGCGCCTCGGCCTGTCGTATCGCCTGTCCGAAGAGGAGTGGTTCCCGCTGCAGGACAAGATCAACCTGTTCCGCCTGCGCAGCTCCTGGGGGCAGTCCGGCCTTCGCCCGGGCACGACGGCCGCGCAGCAGTTCTTCAACACGAACACGTACCGCCAGTCGGCGGCCGATGTCACGGGCTTGATCTACCAGACGCTCGGCAACCTGAACCTTCGCCCGGAGACCGTCACCGAGATCGAAGGTGGCTTCGACGTGGGCCTGTTCGGTGACCGGATCACGACCGCGCTCACGTACTACGACAAGAAGAGCAGCGACGCGATCATCAACCAGACGCTGGCTCCCTCTCTGGGAACGGGATCGACGACGCGTTCGGTGAACATCGGCGCCATCCGCAACTGGGGCTGGGAGTACCTCGTGACGGCGCAGCCGCTCCGCTACAACCAGTTCGGATGGGACTTCACCGTGAACGGTTCGTACAACAGCAATGAAGTCCTCGACCTTGGCGGACAGCCCGCCGGTACCGGGACGTTCCGCAATGCGGTCGGATACCCGATCAACTCGATCTGGGAATTCCCGTACACGTACTCCGATGCCAACAACAACGGCATGATCGAGGTCTCCGAGGTCACCGTGGCCAGCGAGCGTCGCTACATGGGCTACAGTGTGCCGCGGGCGGAGCTCTCCATCCAGAACGGCTTCGACCTGCTCAAGGACGGCCAGCTGCGCTTCACCGCGCTGATCGACGCCAAGCTGGGCGGACTGGTGGACAACACGACGGAACGCTTCCGTTGCAGCAGCGTGAATGCCCAGGAGCGCGTCGATCCGTCCGCACCGCTCGACCTCCAGGCCCGCTGTGCGGCGACGCAGAAGCCAGGTGCATCGCAGTCGTTCTTCGGGTATTACGAGAACGGCAACTACTGGCGCCTGCGCGAGCTCGCGGCCACGTGGCGCATCCCGAGCAACTGGGTCTCCAGAGTGGGCGGCACGAAGAGCGGCACCGTCACCCTCTCTGCCCGCAACCTCAAGCTGTGGACGGACTACACGGGTGTCGATCCCGAGACGTCGCGCGGCTCCGGCAACATTCAGGACGAGTTCTTCATCACGCCCGCGATCCAGACCTGGACGCTGCGCTTCAACTTCGGCTTCTAAGACACAGCCAATGATCAAGCAGACCTCCTTCTGGTCGCGCGGCGCGGGACTTCTCTTCCTGCCGCTGCTTGCGTCCTGCAGCTTCGACAAGCTCGTGAAGGCCACGGATCCCGACATCATCGGCGTCGAGTCCATCAACAGTCCGAGCTCCGCGAATGCACTGCGGGTCGGCACGCTCGGCCGGTTCAATACCAGCACGACCGGTGGTGAATCGATGTTCCTGTTCGGCGGCAGCTTCGCCGACGAGTTCACCACGGGCGACACGTTCATCCAACGGATCGAGACGGACCAGCGCTCGCTGTCGCCGGAAAACGCCAACATCACGACGGCCTACCGCGGCCTGCACCTGCCGCGCATCGGGGCGATCCAGACGCGCGATGCACTCAAGGCGTTCTCACCACAGGCGCCCGCGTGGAACTACGGCGAGATGTTCTTCGTCGAGGCGTACATGCTGAACATGCTGGCCGAGCATTTCTGCAACGGCCAGCCGATCAGCTACATCGTCGCCGGTCAGGAGCAGTACGGCGAACCGCTCGCGAACGAGGCCATCTACACGCTCGCCCTCGCCAAGGTGGACTCCGGGCTCACGCGGGTCGGTGCCGCCACCGGCGCGGACGATGTACGCGTGCGGAATGCGCTCGCGGTCCTGAAAGCGCGAATTCAGCTCAACCAGGGGAATTTCGCGGCAGTCGCGGCCACGGTCGCCAACGTGCCGACGAGCTATGTGTGGGCGCAGGAACACTCGCTTACGACGCGTACCCCCGGCGTGTGGTCGCTGGTCAACAACCAGCGTCGCTACATCGTGTCCAACAACGAAGGTCCGCTTCGTCTCGAACTGGGCGGAAGCGATCCGCGCGTGCCGACGTGCGTCGCCGGACAGGCCGCGTGCACCGCTGCTGGCTTCACCCTGCTTCGTCCGTTCGACGGGGTGACCAACGGCGTGCCGGACATGCGCTACCAGCTCGTGTGGCCCACGGATGCCTCATCGGTGGCCCTCATGAGCGGCCTGCAGGCGCGCTTGTACGAAGCCGAGGCACTCAACAAGACCGGTAACTTCGCGGCCGCCTTGACGATCCTCAACGCACTGCGGGCCGCGCCCCCGGGCTATGGTCGCACGATCGGCGCGATGCCGGCGCTGTCGGATCCCGGCACGGAAGCCGGCCGGCGTGACCTGATCTTCAAGGAGAAGGGCTTCTGGTTGTTCGGCCTCGGGCATCGGTACGGCGACTTGCGTCGCATGATGCGCCAGTACGGCATGACGGCGAATGAGGTGTTCCCGAACGGTACGTGGCAGCTCAATCGCGTACCCGGCTACTCGACGGACGTCGTGTTCCGCACGCCGACGGCCGAGACGTTCAACCCGCTGCAGCCGCAGTCGAATGGCGCCGCGTCCTGCACGAACCTGAACCCGTAGGGACCAGCTTTGCGGCGGACGAGCGGGGGTGAATGCGTGAGCATTCACCCCCGCTTTGTATCGGCCAGTCAATGGTCGATTCGGGACGGAATGAGCACGACGTAACGCGCACGACGCTGCAACGCTCACGGCATGCAGCACTCGGGGATCAGTGGGCCGCCGGCGTTCGTCCTGTCGCGCAGTGTTTTCGCAACGTTCGCGCGATGTCGATCTGGGATAAGTGCGAGGGTATCGTCACGAGTGGTGGCGTCTTGGCACGGAGCCGGCACCTGCGGGCCCGCAAACCGGTCGCGTGGGGTGCATGTGCCATATGGTTCCACTCCCACCCACCATCTGTGCAGCAGCCAAGCAGCGAAGAAGCCCAGCTGCCGCCGCGCGCATTCCATTGCCGCCTGCCGACGAGTCTCTCCAGCAATGCCGGAACAGCTCCAACTGACGCTATGGACACCACCCTGCAGCGACGAACCAGTCGAGCTGCTGAGCGCCCTGTACTCCCGGCACCGATTCCCGGCGCACGCGCATGACACGTTCGCCATCGGGGTAGTCGTCCGTGGCACCAGCAGCACGCGCTATCGTGGAGACGTCGACGTGCATCGGCCGGGAGGCGTCATCATCATCGAGCCTGGCGAGATGCACACGGGTGAGCCGCACGACGCGGACGGCTGGGGCTATCGAATGATCTACCCGTCAGCAGCACAGCTGGCGGCATTGAGCGGCACGCCGATCGAGAGGATACGTGCCAATGGGTTGCTGGATCGAAGCTTTCTTGCCGATCCGGAGTTGGCGGCGCGTTTTCTCGACGCGCACGCACTGCTGCAGCCAAGCGTGCAGGCAGTTGGCCTGCCGGGTGACATGACGCGCGGCAGTGAGCGCATGACGGAAGTGCTCGGCGACCTGACGGCATTGCTGACGGCGGGAAGTCCCGTCCCGGCAGCCGCCGACGAGCTACCCGTCGCCGTCGGCGTGGTGCGCGACTATCTCGAGGCGCACTTCGCGACGCGCGTGACGCTCGCGCAACTGACCGAGCTGGTGTCGCTCAGCCCGTATCAACTCATCCGCGTCTTTCGTCGTGCCGTCGGCGTGCCTCCGTATGCGTATCTCGCGCTGATTCGTGTGCAGCGTGCCCGCGCGCTGCTGCGCCGTGGCGAGTCGGCGACGCACGTCGCGTTCGCCACGGGGTTCTGCGACCAGAGCCATTTCACTCGCGTCTTCCGACACATCGCCGGCATGACACCCGGCCAGTACGCGCAGGCGCATCGCGCCTCTGCGGCAGATGTCAGGCCTGCCGGCGCCAGTCGCCGCGCCGCCTCGCCGCCGTCGCTCCGCCTCACGGCATGACCTCGCGGGGCGGGTTCGGCGCCCGACGTCAGGAATGCACAGTGTAGAGCCGCTCAGCCTTGATCTGCCCCTGTGCCGCCGTTAGCTATCAAGGCTGTTGGAGACGGGGCATCGATGTGCCTTCCGGCGCGTGGCGGGCAGGCGAGCCGGGTGCATGTCGCTGGCAGCAAGTTTGTGATGTTCTCTATGAGGACAGGTGGCCGAGTGGTTGAAGGCACCGGTCTCGAAAACCGGCGGGCCCGCAAGGGTCTCGAGAGTTCGAATCTCTCCCTGTCCGTGCAGTTTGCCTCGCCGATGCAATGGTGGTCGAGCTGTCACGACATGCGGTCACGTTCAGCAGTAGCCTGGCCGTATCGGGTTCAGGATGGGTGGCCGAGTGGTTGAAGGCGCACGCCTGGAAAGCGTGTGGGCTCGAAAGGGTCTCGCGAGTTCGAATCTCGCCCCATCCGTACA
>JAZKCW010000114.1:0-11633 GCA_040387895.1 Gemmatimonadota bacterium | reverse complement strand
CGCGCAGTTCTCCGCGCCTCCGCGTGAGGCTGTAGAAACCAGCGGTTCGCTGCGCCCCTCCGTGGTCCGCGATCACCTCCACGTGAGACGCGGTTGCCGTTCGCGCTTACCAGTTCGCCGTGTCGGGACACATCACCCCGTCACCCACCCGCGTCACCGCCGCGTGCGAGGTTCCACGGACCCAGAACGATCACCCCGTGCGAAGTCCACGAGCACCGGCCGGTGATCCGAGCCCAGTTCGGGGCCAAGCCACGCCCCGGTCGCGCGTGGCGCAGTCGCGTTGCCGAGCACGTGGTCGATGCGGATCCGCAGCAGCTGTCCCTCGCTCTTCGTGTAACCGAAGCCCGTTCCCGCCGTCTCGAACGCGTTTCGGAAATTGCTCCAGTAGCGCCGGTAGATGCTGCTCTCGACCGGCAGGTTGAAGTCACCGGCGACGATCACCGGCGTATCACCCACACCCTCCGTCGCCCACTGTGCCGCGCGTGCCGATTCCCGGGTGCGCGTGACGGTGTTGAATGAAAGCTGGCGCGCCGCCGCCGCGTCCGGACGCAGCACCGACTTGATCATGCGTGCGATGTCGCCGGCGTTGTCGGGCACCAGTCCGCCATCCTTGCGCATCAGTGACTCGAGGCCGTAACGCGCCGTCTCGAAATGCACGTTCACGAACAGCAGCGTGCCCGAGGGCGTCCTGATGTGATGTCGCGCCGCCAGCGCCGAACCCCGGTCGTTCTCCAGGCGCGGCATCGAGTCGACCCGCGTGATCGGCCATCGCGAGACCGTGCAGAGGCTGTGGTACTTCACCGCGTACAGGCCCTTGACGCGTTGCAGCGCGGAGAAGAGCGTCTCGCCGCACTCCTGGAACGCCGCGACGTCCGGCTGCAGCGCGAACGTCTCGTCGAGCCGCGCGGCCACCGCACGCCCGCCGAAGGTGTTGAACGTCATCACGCGCAGTGCGCCTTCGGCCGGCAGCGGTCGAATCGGCTTGCCAATGGTCGCAAGCGACACGCGCCCGCCCATGATCGGCCACACGATGACCAGCGCCGACAGTGCAAGCGGCGCCAGCGTGCGCAGGGTCCGCGGCCACGCGAGCACCGTGAGCGGCACCAGCAGGAGCAGCGGCAGCCCGATGGTCCATCGCGGCCCGTACGCGAGCAGCGTTGCCGGCAACCACTCCTCGGACTTGGCGACAAGGGCCCACCACGCGACCAGCGTCAACGCGAAGTAGGCCCACGCGAGACGTGTGACCCAGCGGGCCGCCATTGGCCAACGCGCGGTGCGCCTGGCAGGCATGATGATGCCACGCGCGCCCCGTGCCGTTGGGGCGGCACGGGGCGCGACGGGAATGCTGCTCATGCGCGTTTACAGTCCGTCGAGCAGCGAATCGTTGTTCGTCGTCGCGGCGATGCGCTTGATCAGCCACTCCATGCCGGCCTGCGGCGGGAGCTGGTGCAACCCGCGACGCAGCAGGTGCACCTTCTCGAGCTGGTCGGGGCGATAGAGCTTCTCCTCGCGCCGGGTCCCGCTCGTGGCGATGTCGAACGCGGGGAAGATGCGGCGGTCGGCCAGCGAGCGATCGAGCTTGATCTCGCAGTTGCCGGTGCCCTTGAACTCCTCGAAGATCACGTCGTCCATGCGCGAGCCGGTTTCGACGAGCGCCGTGGAGATGATGGTGAGCGATCCACCGCCATGTTCCTTCGCGATCATGCGCGCCGATCCGAAGAAGGCCTTCGGCTTCTGCATCGCATTGCTGTCGAGACCGCCCGACATCGTGCGTCCCGTTCCGCGTTCGACGGTGTTGTGTGCACGCGCCAGGCGCGTGATCGAGTCCAGCACGATCACCACGTCCTTGCCGATCTCCACCATGCGACGTGCACGCTCGAGCGCCATGTCGGCCACTTCCACGTGACGCTTGGGCGGCATGTCGAAGCTCGACGCCACGACTTCGCCGTATCCCCACTGCACCATCTCGCTCACTTCTTCCGGACGCTCATCCACCAGCAGCACGATGAGCACGGCTTCGGGATGGTTGATCGCCACACCTTCGACGATTGCCTGCAGCAGTGTCGTCTTGCCGGCACGCGCCGGAGCGACGATGAGTGCACGCTGGCCATAGCCGATCGGCGCGATGAGGTCGATCGCGCGACGCGTGAGCTCGGGGCCGGTCTTCGCCGGACGACCCGTTTCGAGCGTGAGCTTCCGGTCCGGATAGCTCGCCGTGAGCGTGTTGAAATCCGGCCGCTTCTCGAGCACGACGGGCGAGCCGTCGTTGAGCGATTCCACTTCCATCACGACGAGCCGGCCGCGATGATCGCGTCCGTACGTCACGCCGAGCTGGTCGCCGCGACGCAGCTGGTGCAGGCGCACGAGCGCCGGCGAGATGAACGGATCGGCGGGATCGGGGAGGTAGCTGTTCACGGCGCGACGCAGGAATCCGCCATCGCGTGATGCATCGAACCAGCCCGTCATCGTGCCTTCCGCCACACTCGGCGTTACGGGCGGCCGGTCGACACGCGGTTCACGCGCTTCGCGCGGCTCGCGGCTTTCGCTTCCTTCTACGGCACTCCCGCCACGACGGAAGCGATTGCGGCCACGACGCCCGTTGCGACGCAGGTTGCGGTCGCCCGCTGGATCGTTGCGGTCTCCGCCACGCTCCGGGCCCCGGTCTGCCGCACGGTCGACTGGCGCAAAGCCGTTGCGATCATCGCGCGGCGGTCGATCACCACGCGGCGGGTTCGGTCGTCCACCGCGTTCGTTGCGCGCGCCACGATCCGGGCGCGGCCCACGTTCATTGCGATCGAAACGCGGCGGACGGTCGCCGCCCCGTTCGGCACTGCGCTCTCCGCCGCGGTCACCGCGATCGGGGCGCTGATCGGCACCGCGGTCGATGCCACGGTCGCCGCCACGGTCGCTACCACGGTCACCGCGATCGAGGTCGCGCTCGGGGCGATCACCGGCCACGCGATCACCGCGTTCGCCACGATCACTGCGGTCGAATCGGTCAGGGCGCTCCCCGCGATCCGGGCGATCGATCGGCCGGTCGACGTTCTCCCCACGCTCGATGCGGTCCATGCGATCGAGTCGCTCGAGACGCTCCGTGAAATCACCGGTATCGTTGCGCGTGTCGCGCTCCGGACGCTCGACACGGTCCGGACGATCGGTGCGCTCGACGCGCTCGACACGATCCGCGCGCGGAGTGCGCTCGACGCGCTCGACTCGTTCGACGCGCTCGACACGACTGACGACGTCGGGAGCGACGCTGGCAGCGCCGCTGGAAGCGCCGGCGCCGTTCGCGCTCTCGCTGTGTGCGGCACCGTTGCTGTCAGGGCTGGCCGCGGCATCACCCGCGGCCGTTGTCGCACGCGGTGGCCGTCCACGACGGGGGCGGGCAGGACGAGCGGCGCTCTCGCCGTCGTCGGTGGCCGGGCTGCGACTCTCGTCAGCACCCGCGCCTCGCGCCGGAGCCGACTTCGTCGGCGGCGCGGTGGATGCACCCGCTTCGGGCGCATCGCGATAGGGATTGGTATCCACCGCAATCTCGGGGGATTCCGCAGCCTTGGCTCGGCTGCGGCGGTAAGGACGCTTTGGTTCGTTCATTCGGAAACTGCGTGTGAAACGTGGGCCCCTGTCCAGGAATGGACGGGGCGAGGCACGGTGACGGAAGCCGTCACGTGCCGGCAAGGCCGAGCCGATGGGGCCGAGCTCTCTCTGGAGCTCGTCACGCGTGAGGCGCGTGCGAATTGCGAGCGATAAATGGACGCGGGGTAGGGCCGTCGCATCGCCGGAGAACGAAGATCGTCTTCCGGTCCTACAGGAGGAGCGCGCTGTGACGCGAATCCGGTTTCAGGGTCGCTGCCGGCGACGTTCTCCCGGCACCCCGACCGGCCCGAAACGCTATGATCTGTATGTTCCGTGCCACCAGTCCGACGGACATTGCCGGCGGGCGTGGGTTCAGCGGTAGATCATATGGCGTGGGGGCGTCGCCAGGACCGTGGGCGAGGGCGCTCGCAGGCTGTCTCTCTGCTGGGCGATTCGCTCGATGTCGTAGCGACTCTTGGAGTATTACGACCGATCGACCTTCGCGCAACCCATCCCGGCCGGAACGGTCCACGGGGCCGGTCCACGGCAACGGCCCGCGGGAACGGTCCACCGGGTGGCTCGTCCGCGCTACCTTTGCTTTCACTATGATCGCACCTCCGACAGACCTGCGCGCCGCCCTTGCCGACGCCGTCTCCGCCTATGAAACCACGGGCAACATGGCCGTGCTCATGAAGCGCCTGCACACCCTGCGCGACGGGGTGATGCCCGACGCCCTGGTGGCCGCCGCCGAGCCGTACCTGCACATGCCCGAAGTCGCCGGCCCCCTGTACGAGCGCGTCGTGGATGACCAGCCCGGGAACGCCCGCGCCCTCGTCATCCTCGCCAACGCCTACTGGCTCTCCGGTCGCGGTCCCGAAGTCGTTGGCCAGCTCGCCTCCCGCGCGCTCGCGGTCGACCCGGACAATCGCGGCGCATGGCACATGTGGGCGCTCACGGAATCCAACCAGCGCGATCGCACGATTCGCTGGATGCAGGTGACGCAGCGCTTTCCCACGGATTCGCTCGCCAAGGCAGCCCTCGCCGACAACGCGGCATCGCTCGCGGCGAGCGAGCACGACAAGGAAGCGCTGACGCTCGCGATCACCACCTACGAGACGCTGCTCGCCGAATCGACGCAGCCCCAGCAACGCGCCGCCCTCGAAAACGCCATCCGCACGCTGCGAGGATACAAGCTGTGAGCACGGTCCCAGGTTCCGCCGGAACGAACCCGCCGCACGATCACGCGGCGGCCGACACGGAAACGAGCAGTGCGCTCGCCGAATTCCGCGCGTTCCGCGAGCGCATGAACACGCGCATCCTCGGCGAGAACAACCTCGTGATGAACCGGTTTTTCGCGCTCGACGGGCGTGCCTACGAGACGGGCGCGCTCGACGTCAAGACGAAGGAGCTCCTCGGGCTCGTCGCGTCACTCGTGCTGCGCTGTGACGATTGCATCACGTATCACGTGATCCGCTGTCGCGAAGAAGGCGTCACGCGCGACGAGGTGTTCGAGACGATGTCGATCGGCCTGATCGTCGGTGGCTCCATTGTCATTCCGCACCTGCGCCGTGCGGTCGATCGCTGGGATGAAGTGGAGCGCCTCGGCTAGGCGCTCCACCGCACGGACAGCGTCCGCGTGTTCCCTCGTTACTTCTTCGCCGCCGGTTCTGCCGCGACCTTGGGCGCCGGCTTGGCCACCGTCTTCGGATTGCCGTCGGACACGTAACGCGCCATCGCGCCGTTCTTGTCCATCTCGTCGAGCGTCGGCTTGAGCTTCGTGCCACCCTGCAGCGGAACGCGCGGCAGCTTGCGCGCGTCGAACTCGGGATCGTACGGGCTGCGCGCCGGGCCACCGGCGACGAGGAACACGGCTTCGTGCTTGTAGCGGATGTCCTTCTTCGCCTTCTTGTCGAACCACGATCCGCTGTACGCGAGCGCCTTGTTCTTCGGCCACAGGCCATAGGGCAACGCGAGTCCGCGCAACGTGTATCCCGGCACCGCCGAATCCACGGCCTGCACGGTGCGCGCGAGCTGCTCCTGAATCACGGCTTCGGAATACTTGTCGAGTCGTGCATGCCACAGCGTGTGGTTGCACAGCTCATAGCCTGACTTCACGAGATACTGCAGCTTCGGGGAGCGCCACTCGGTCTTCTGCCCGTCGATGCCCTTGTTGCCGAAGAACGCGTGGCCTGCTTCTGCCGCCGGCAGCACGCAGAACAATCCCTTGGGCTGCCAGTCCTTGTGCGTGGCGAGAAACGCCTCGAGGATGCCGAGCGCACTGCGCGGATCGACGACGAGCGCGCCGCCACGCTCGATGTAGCTGAACTGACTCGGGCTCGCGTCGTCGAACGTGAACAGCACGGGTGACTTGCCCGCGGGAAGGTCGATCTTTCGGTCGAGATACTCCGACAGGTTGATCGGCACGTAGCCCCGTGCGTGCAGCTCCTCGAGCTCTGCCTTGAAACGCTCGCGCGAGACCTTGTACGTGCCGTCTGCATCCACCACCTGATGCCATTCGACGATCGGGATACGTCCGAGCTCGTTCGGTGTACGATCCGCGGTACCGGCTGTTGCTGTCGGGCTTGCTGGTGTGCTCTCCGCCGTACCCCCGGACGCGCGGCTCGTCGCTGAATCTCCCATGGGACGAGCCGTGTCACTGGGTGCGGCGCCACTGCGTACGTCGGATGAGGGAACGGCGCTGGCATCGGTGCACTCCGCAATGCCGAGCGACAGCGCAACGACGCTGGCGCTGCGGGCACGTGAGAGTGCGATGCTCGTGCGACGAAGCAAGAGGCGCGCTGCCGTGAGCGCGCGTGCATGACGGAGCGGCAACACGAGATCACGCTCGTGATATGTGGTACGATCGCTGCAACGCGACATCGTGAATACTTGGGTCAGGAGAGTGTGAGGATGGACGCGAAACCTAACGATGCCGAGTCCGGCATCGGTACCGCGGCGTCGGTTCCGCCTGCATCGCCGGAGAAAGGGGCGACAGGTCGGCCGAAGCGCAGCAGGCTCGCTCGTGTTGCACTCTACGCCGCGGCGATCGGCACAGGCCTCGGCCTGACCGGCGCCACGTGGTGGTCATCCTGCGGATATCGCGGCTGCCCCTCGGTGGCGGAGCTGCGTGGCTGGACGCCGACAGAAGGTGGACGCGTCCTCGACCGGAACGGCGTGCTCATCAGCCCGCTCGTGCCCGTGCGTCGCACGAACGTCCCGCTGTCGAGCGTACCTGCGCATGTGCGCGCCGCCTTCGTCGCCGTCGAGGATCGCCGTTTCTACCGGCACGACGGCATCGACTGGTACGGTGCCGCTCGCGCTGCCGTCAGCAACATCAAGGCGGGTGGCGTACGTGAAGGCGGCAGCACGATCAGCATGCAGCTCGCCCGCAATCTCTTCCTGAGCGAGCGAGCGGCGGAGCGCAGCTTCACCCGCAAGCTGCTCGAGATCCGCTACGCGCGTCTGCTGGAGGGCGCGCTGACGAAGGATCAGATCCTCGAGAAGTACCTGAACGCCATCTATCTCGGGAACGGCGTCTACGGCGTCGAAGGCGCGAGCCGCGACCTGTTCGGCAAGAGCGTGCGCAACGTGAACCTCGCCGAGGCCGCGATGCTGGCCGGGTTGCCCAAGGCACCGTCGGGCTACTCCCCGCGTCGTGATCGCGCTCGGGCGCGCGCACGACGTGACGTCGTCTTCATGGTGCTCGCGCGTGACAGTGTCTTCTCTCGCAAGGCGCTGCAGCAGGCACGCGCAACGCCGCTGACGGTCGCAAAGGCCACGTGGGATCCGTCGCGGAACGTCGACTCGTGGGCCACGGAATCGGTGCGCCCGTTGCTCGACTCGCTGCGCAAGGCTGGGGAGATCCCCGCCAACATCATCAACGGCAACCTGGTCGTGCACACGACGTTCGATCGTCGCGCGCAACTGGCGGCCGAGCGCGCGGTCGCGTGGGGTGCGGTGCAGGTGGATCGGGAGCGCTACAACGCCGGCGCGGCGAAGGTGCAGGGCGCATTCGTCGCCGTCGATCCCTCCAGCGGCGCCGTGCGGGCACTCGTCGGCGGCCGCCGCATCGAGCGGCGTGGCTTCAACCGCGCCACGCGCGCGCAGCGGCAGCCTGGCTCCGCGTTCAAGCCATTCGTATATGCCTCCGCCATCCAGCGTGGCTTCACGCCCGCCACGATGGTGGATGACTCACCGGTCTCCATCGGGTCCGGGCGCACGCTCTGGACGCCTGCCAACTACGGCGACGAGTACTACGGCCGCGTCACCCTGCGCGATGCCCTGATGCGGTCGGCCAACGCGGCGACGGTGCGCGTGAGCCGCGATATCGGCATCAGCTTCGTGGCCGACCAGGCGCGCGCGCAGGGCATCACCAGTGAGCTACCGATGGTGCCCGCACTCGCACTCGGTGCCGGTGGCGTCACGCCGCTCGAGCTCACCACGGCATACGCGCCATTCGCCAATGGCGGCATGCGCGTCACGCCCTACATGATCGAACGCATCGAAGACAACTTCGGTCGCGTGATCTGGACGCACCCGTCGGTCGGCAGCTCGCAGGCGCTCGAGGAGACGGATGCGTTCCTCGTGACGTCGATGCTGCAGTCCGTCGTCGATCATGGCACGGGCTACGAAGTGCGACAGGCCGGTATCCGCGGTCCCGTCGCCGGCAAGACCGGCACGACGAACGACGGCGCCGACGTGTGGTTCGTCGGCTACACGCCAAGCATCGTCGCCGGCGTGTGGTTCGGTGCGGATGATCCGGTGCCACTCGGTGGCGGAGCCACCGGTGGACGGCTCGCGGCGCCGGTGTGGGCGCGCTTCATCCGCGAGGGCTGGCACAGCCCCACCGAGGATGCCGCATGGGAGATGCCGATGGGCATCGAGCAGAAGTACATCGACATCGGCACCGGGAAGCTCGCCAGCAGCTGGTGCGGCCCGTCGCGTCGCGAATACTTCCGCGTCGGCACCACGCCGACGGAATCGTGCGAGACCGATCAGTCGTTCGCCATGTGGGACACGCTGTCGATTCCCGATTGGACGGTGCGGGTACCACCCGATGCCGACCAGCAGATCAGCGAGGCCCTCAAGGGCATGATGCGCAGCCTGCGAAACAGCGAAACGGGACGCGAGCTCTCACGCCGCGTACGCGACGAGATTCGCGAGGCGCAGCGTGACATCTCGCGCGAGCTGCGCGAAGCCCAGCGTGAAGCCCAGCGTGACGCGCAGCGCGACGCACAACGCCAGATGGTCGCGGCGCGCCGGCAGCGTCAGTAACGGTTTACAGCAGCCCCAGCCAGCTTCGCTCAGGCGTCGAGTAGCCCGGGAAGATCCGGTCGAGCTTCTCGGCGCCCAGGTGCTTCGACGCCACTTCGCTGAACACACTGCGGAAGTCCGTCGTGAGCGCCAGGTCGCGCCCCTCGTGCAACTGCTCCGGCGCGAGGCCAGGCCACTTGCCGTGCACCTTCTTCGCACCGGCGAGCGATCCGCCAATCACGAACATCGCTCCTGCGTGTCCGTGATCGGTGCCGCCAGTGCCGTTCTGTCGTACGGTGCGCCCGAACTCCGACATCGTGAGAATCACCACGTCGTCCATCCGGTCGTCTAGGTCGGCGACGAGCGCCGCGATGCTCGAGGAAAAATCACCGAGCCGCGTGGCCAGCTGGCCGTTCGCCGCACCCTGGTTCACGTGCGTGTCCCAGCCACCGACATCGGCGAATGCGACCTCGAGTCCCACGCCAGCCTTGATCAGCTGCGCGATCTGCAGCAGCCGCTGTCCGAACGGTGAGCGCGGATACTCCACGCCAGCCGTCGGCTTGTACTGCTGCGGGTTCGCCGAGCGCAGCACCTTGAGCGCATCGAACATCTCCGATCCGCTGCCGTGCACCATGTCGGCGTTGCCGGTGCGGTACAGGGCTTCCAGTCGCTTCTCCGAGCCGCCGCCATTCGTGCGGATGGTGAACTCCTCGATCGAGTTCATCGCGACCGTCGGTGCGTTGCCGCCAAGAATGCGCGGCGTCTGCGCGGTCATGGAAACGGCGCGGAACGGCGTCTTCGCGGCCGCGGCTTCCGGGCTGCCGGGTGCGCACTGCTCGCATGTGCCACGCGTGGCGAGATAACGATTGAGCCACCCGTCGGCCGTGCCCTTCACGTCGGGCGTGCCCGTCTCCATGTAGTCCTGCGCATCGAAATGCGAGCGCGTGGAGCTCGGGCTGCCGACGGCGTGGATCGGCGCGAGCAGTCCGCGATCCCACAGCGGCTTGAACGACGACAGCGAAGGATGCAGACCGAAGAAGCCATCGAGGTCGATGGCGCCCGCAGGGCCCGTCGCACGGGATGGATTGCCGATCGCGAGCTGCGGGCGCGCCTTGTAGTAGGCCTGATCTCCGAACGGCACCAGCACGTTCAGCGCATCAGCTGCACCGCGCTGGAACAGCACGATCAGCGTCTTGCCGCGCGCGGCGCGCGGCAGGTCCATCGCGAGCGCAGTGCGGCGCAGGAAGCTCGGGCTCAGGCCCAGCGTCACCAGCGACAATGCTCCCGACTTGAGAAAGACTCGGCGATTCATGTTCGATGCCTCTGCAATGTGAGCGGGAGCGTCAGCGACGCTGGAATTCAGGAGCACCGATCGCGAGTCCGACGATCTGGGCGAAGCCGGTGATCGACGGCAGGTTCCCGATCGACTGCGTCAGGGTCGCGCCGGCACCCGGCTTGACGGCTTCCTTGCCGGCAGCAGCCTGCTGCCGCGGGCCAGGCTGCTGCGCCTGTGCCGCACGACGGGCCTGACGGCGCGACGCC
Organism: Gemmatimonadota bacterium; assembly: GCA_040387895.1. GTDB lineage: Bacteria > Gemmatimonadota > Gemmatimonadetes > Gemmatimonadales > Gemmatimonadaceae > Gemmatimonas. The sequence continues at coordinate 1,262 of JAZKCW010000114.1, read as the reverse complement.
GCCTTGTCCCCGCCGGCCATGGTGTTTCCGCTGTTCGCGCCCGCCGTCGCACCACTCATGGAGCCACTCATGGAGCCACTCATCATCCCGGTGTCGGCGCTGTCGTCGACCAGCAGCGTATCCGACGCACCGCCGCGAGCCTGCAGGAACGGATTGGTGCCGGTCAGCAGCACCTCACGGGTGTCGCTCGACGCGGCGCCGCCAAGGAGCTCACGAATGACGCCGTCGACCTGCTGTTCGCGTGATGCCGTCGCCAGCGTCTTCGTCGCGGGCCAGTCCTGCAGCCGCACGTTCGGAATCCGGTTCGCTGCGACGGCGAGACCGAAATTGATGCGGTTGAGGATCGAACCGGTGTTCATCCATGCATCACCCGTTTCCGGATATCCATTGGGCGCCTGATGTCCGAAGAGCGGCTGGCCAAGACGTGTCAGCAGCTGCGTGGTACGCGGCGTCAGGTCCGGCGCAGCATTCATCGCGCGCAGCGTGCTCACCACGAGCTCGAACGGCGACTTCACCTTCGCGCGATACGCCGCCGTCGAGAAGAATTCGGGGCTCGTCACGATGGTGCGCATCGTCTCGCGAATGTCGCCCTTGGTGCGCGTGAACGTCGCTGCTGCCCGCTTCACCAGCGCGGCCGGCGGCGTGTCGCTCACGAACCGGCGCGCAAGCTTCGTCGCGATGTAGTTCGCCGTGGCCGGGTGCGCCGCCAGCATGTCGAGTACGGCCTCACCTTCCTCCACGCCTCGGCCCGCAGGGAACTGCTTGCCAAGGATTGTCTTCGCGCCGGCGTCGTGCGCTGCCGCACGGAACATGAATTCGCCACCCTGCGCACCACGCTCGAGCGTCCATCCCGTCAGCGCTCGCGCCACCTCGATGACGTCGTTCTGCGTGTAGCCGCCATCGACGCCGAGCGTGTGCAGCTCCATCAGTTCGCGAGCGTAGTTCTCGTTGAGGCCACGCTTGCGACCGGCGAGCGGGGCGACGCCGGGCATCATCACCGGGGCCTTCGCCGGGTTCTGGTTGGCGCGCTGCGCCGCGCGCCGTCGCAGCGCCTGCGCCAGCGGACGCTCGTTGCCAAGCGTCGGACGGCCGCTGTCCGCGACACTCTGCCAGTTGTCGAGGTAGTACAGCATGGCCGGGCTCTTCGCGACCGCGCCGAGCAGGTCGCGGAACTTGCCCATCGCGTGCGGACGGATCGCCTTCGCGTCGTACTCCGCCAGGAAGTAGCGCGTGCGATCCTTGCCGGCGAACACGTTGAAGTG
>JAZKCW010000113.1:0-7688 GCA_040387895.1 Gemmatimonadota bacterium | reverse complement strand
CATCACGGAGCGCAAGCGTTCGGCGGCAGTGTGCACCGCAGCGATTGCAGGTAAGACGTTCGGATCAGGCGAAAAGTGATGCATGCACGTTGTCAGAGGTTGTCGAAAACTACGCCAGCAAGGCGCGTCTCACACAATTGTGTTGCGCGATGACGCCGTGAGTTCGTGCATCGACGCCTGTCTACCATGATTGGCGATGTAGGACTTTACGTCAAATTTGAACTTCGCTCGTGACGTGACCATCGGGCGGATTCCGCCCCAAATCGCCTTGTTGCCCCACGGGCGATCCCACAGGCCGAGGCACCACATGATGCCGCCGACACTGTTCGGGTCACGTCCGTCCAGCGCCCACTTGTCGTTCAGGTAGAACATGGTGCGCCGCGCCGACTCGTAGTCGGGCGTCCAGAGCAAGAGCGTCTTCCCCCAGATCATGCGCGGGTAGTTGTGGATCACGCCAGTGCGGAGCAGCTGTCGCTGCGAGGTGTTCCAGAGCGCGTCGCTGGTCTCGCCGCGCTCCAGCGCCGGCAGGTCGTACAGGTGCGGGCGCGGATCCGACACGTGGGCGGCCATGGTGCGCTGCACCCAGTCGGGCAGGGACTCGATGCGGTCGAACGCGCGAGTGCGCACGCACCAGTTGTAGGCGAGCTCGCGCCAAGTGGTCACCTGCTGCACGAAGGCGTCGAGACTTTCGGGCGAGGCGCCCGTCGCCCGCGCCGCACGGACGACGGCCGCCGACGCCACCTGGCCATAGTGCAGGTACGGCGACAGCCGGCTGGTGCCGTCGTCGTCGCCCGCCTCGTTCCGCCGCTCCGCGTAGTCGGGCAGCACGGCACTGGTGAAATGCAGCAGGCGCGAGTCGGCCGCCTCCGAGCCACCCGGCAGCGAGACAGCCGGCACCTCGTGGTCGATCTCGCACTCGGCGACGGCATCGGCGATGTCGGTGTCGGACATGCGCGCCAGCGGAAGCGGCGGGACGCCCAGCGTGTCGAGGATGGAGCGGCGCAGCGCCGGTGAGACGGGGACGATCGGCGCGCCTTCGGCGACGGGTTCGAGCGAGTGATCGAGCAGCTTCGCGAGCTTGGGACGGATCGTGCGGGCCGCGAACTCCGCCTTCGTGAACACGCCACTGGGCACCGTGCACACGGAATCCACCGCCAACGTCCGACAGGACACCCGTGCGGCGAATCGTTCGCTGCGCTCGCGCACTCCGGCCGTCGGGAAGAGGTCCGTGATGATCACGTATGCGCGCGCCGCGAGACGATCGACGACGCGCCGATCATCGTCCCGGCGCCGGCGGAGCACGAAGTGGTAGTGCAGGCCCAGCGCGTCGGCATGACGCGCCGTGTCGCGGGCACCCTGCAGGATGAACGTGTGATGGCGGTCGGACGCGTGGAGATACGTGGGATCGAGGCCCTGGTGCACCACGAGCGGTCGCTTGATGCGGTTGGCGGTGCGGATGGCGGCACGCAGGGCCCAGTTCTCGTCGAGGCGATGGGTCGACTGCATCCAGTACAGCACGAACTCGCCGTCCGGATTGTACGTCTTCCCATTCAGGTCGACGGTGCGGGCGACGAGCTGGTCGCGCACGAAGTCGCTGTCGAGGGCGTGCGGGGCGGGCGGCGAAGCCGTGTGCAGGGCAGTGGGCATGGCAAGGGCAACGAACGGCACCGGGGACAACGTTCCGGGCCCTCAGGGGCCCGTGTTTCCCTTGACAGGCCCAAGGCTCCGGCTAGCTTCCGCTCGTTGCCTGAAGCGCCCCGCGCCACTGGTGCGGGGCTTTTTATTCCGGTAGCGCCTGTCACAAATATGGTCGAGGGGCTGTAGCTCAGCTGGGAGAGCGCTGCATTCGCATTGCAGAGGTCAGGGGTTCGAGCCCCCTCAGCTCCATGGGTAGGACGGCCGGGGAGGGTTCCGGCGTGACGAAAACGGTACGTGTGTGACGCTGGAACTCCCTGCGGCGTCCTGTGTACATAGATGAGGCCCGCCGCCGTTCGGTAGGACGGAGAGTTCCAATGACGGCGCGCGTGGCACTTCTGGCAAAACCCTCGCAGACGAAAGTCTTGCGAGGGTTTTTTGTTTGCGGGTCCGGGGCAGGCGTTGGTGTGGGCGACTCCAACGGCGAACTGCTTTCCGCGGATACGAACTGATTGGGCGGAAACAACACGGATTGTACGGTGGACGGGCAAGGGTCGACGAGCATGGCCGACGTCGTACTTTTTCTTTGGGGGGCCTCCGCCTGAGTCCCAGCGCTCGCCTGCTGTTCCCCCCAAAGCCTGATCCCGCCCTACGCACCGTGCTCCCGTCGCACGCGCCGGACAGATCCGCTGTTTCCGCCCAATCAGTTCGTATCTGCGGAAAGCAGTTGGCACTTCGAGTCGCCCGCAATAAAGCGCGGAAAGCGCGTCAAGTCGCGCACACCAATCGAAATCGCACCAAGATCGCTACTGCGCGCGGATATCCGCCCGCATCGCCTGGAACGCCTCCGCGATGAACCGGTTCTCCTCGTCCTCCACTGCGCCGGCGTAGTCGCTCATCGCCGTAAACCCGAGATTGCCGAGGAAGCGCATGATCGCGCTCTCGCGCACGGCGACGTCGAAGTTGCGTCCCATCAGCGTGCTGCCGTCCGGTCCCTTGCGCATGTACATCCGGAACACCACACCGCGTCCGTCGAACGGCCGCTCGAGCGGCGAGCGCAGGAGACGCTCGGCGATCAACGGGAGGTGCCACTGCGGGTCCTGCGTGAAGCGCATCGCCCACGCACGCTCGGCCGGCGTGCGCACATGCACGAACTCACCCTGCATCTTCGTCACGCCCACCGTGAACAGTCCGAACTTCGCGAGCGCATCGATGTTGATCAGCAGGGAGTCCGGCATGCGACGCGCAGCGCCGGCGATCGGTTGGAGCGCCCCCTGGTGTGACCGGAAACGGAGGACCATGCGCCCCCCACGCTCGCCCTGCGCGTCGAACCACTCGGCCCCGCTGCGATCCGTGAGCCGGAACCGGTAGCGCGTCGGCGTGACGTACTTGTCGACGTACTTCGCGAAGGCCGGAAACTGCGCCTTGAGCCCAGCGCTGCTCGTGAGCACGTGCATCGCCACGAGCGTCGACCCATCGGGCTGCGACGCCGTGCTGATCGAGTCGATGGTGAACATGCGACCGAGGGCCTGCGTGGTGCGGGGAAACGCCGCGCGATAGTCGACGCGAATCGCGGCCGTCGGGCGTTCGGCACTCGCGAACAGGGCGCGCGCGATGTCGTCCATGCGCGCGGGGGCGAGACCGCCGACGGCATGGTCCACTTCCGTGGTCCACTGCCAGTCATCGCCGCCCAGGCTCGTGAGCTTGATGAGATGCCGCTCATCGCCGACGCGCGACGGCAGCGGAACGCGCGGGCGCGCGACGAATGCGAAGTTGGCCCCGTTCATTCCTGCCCCGAGCTCGAGTTCGCGTTCGGGGCCACTCTTCACGTTGCGCGATGCCGTCCAGAGGGCGGTGTCGTTCACCAGCTTCGACGGTGCCAGCGCATACCGGCCAAGTCGAAGCCGCGCATTCGAGAACTTCGGCGTGCGCGTGACCTTGGTGAACCGCTGCTCGATGGCGGAGGCCAGGGCATCCGCATGTGCACGGGCGGTGGCCGGGTCGCCCGCGTACGCGTTCACCACACCGCGACATGCCGGCAGCGTGGCCACGGCCGACAGTGCGAGGAGCAACGAAGCGAAGCGGCCGCCGAACCGCGCACGGGGCTGGCGCAGCCGCAGGCGATCGGGGCGATGATCAGGGCGGTGGAGTGACGCGCGATCGTGCGGGCGCGTGATGCAATGCAAGTCGTTCATGGGATGGAGATACACGACGCCCGGCCGCCCGTGCCGTTCTGCCGGCATTCGGGGTAACTTTCCGTTGACCCTTTCACACCTGAGTGCCGTGTCCGAGACACCCATCACCGACTCCAGCGCCCACACCCAGGCTCCGCGCCGTGACTTCATCCGCGAAATGGTCGCGGAGGATGTGGCGACCGGTCGTTTCGGGCGTGCGCCGGCAACGCGTTTCCCGCCGGAGCCGAACGGCTTCCTGCACATGGGCCACGCGAAGTCGATCTGCCTGAACTTCGGCATCGCCAACGAGTACGGTGGCACCTGCAACCTTCGCTTCGACGATACCAACCCGTTGACGGAGGACGTGAAGTATGTGGAGGCCATCAAGCGGGACATCGCGTGGCTGGGCTTCCGCTGGTCGGGAGAATATTACGCGAGCGACTACTTCGAGAAGCTGTACGAGATCGCCGAAGGGCTGATCCGCAAGGGCCGCGCGTACGTCGATTCCGAGAACGAGGAGCAGATTCGCGAGGGCCGAGGCACCGTGACGAGCGCGGGACGGGCGAGCCCGTACCGTGATCGGTCGCCGGAGGAGAATCTCGACCTGCTGCGCCGCATGCGCGCGGGTGAGTTTCCGGATGGCGCCCACGTGCTGCGCGCGAAGATCGACATGGCGCACCCGAACATGATCATGCGCGATCCGCTGCTGCTGCGCATCCGTCATGCGCACCATTACCGGCGTGGCAACGACTGGTGCATCTACCCGTTGTACGATTTTGCGCATGGGCTGAGCGATGCCATCGAGGGCATCACGCGTTCACTGTGCACGCTCGAGTTCAAGGACAGCCGCGACATCTACGACTGGCTGGTGCGCGAGGCGGGCTTCGAGAATCCGCCCACGCAGATCGAGTTCGCGCGGCTCGAGCTCGACTACACGGTGCTCAGCAAGCGCAAGCTGCTACGCCTGGTGAACGAGGGGCATGTGAGCGGGTGGGACGACCCCCGCATGCCGACCATCGCGGGGTTGCGCCGCCGCGGCGTCACGCCCGAGGCGATCCGGTCGTTCTGCGAGTCGATCGGCGTCGCGCGCAAGGACGCGCGCGTCGAGATCGCGACATTCGAGCACGCGGTGCGCGACAGTCTCAACATGGACGTGCCGCGCGTGCTGTGCGTGCTCAAGCCGCTCAAGGTGACGCTCACGAACTATCCCGAGGGTCAGGTCGAGGAGCTCGACGCGTCGTACTACCCGCACGACGTGCCCAAGACAGGCTCGCGCAAGGTGCCATTCTCGCGTGAGCTGTGGGTCGATCGTGACGACTTCATGGAGGACGCGCCGAAGAAGTTTTACCGGCTGTCGCAGGGCCGCGAAGTCCGGTTGCGCTTCGGCTATCTCATCACCTGCAACGAGGTGGTGAAGGACGCGAACGGCGAGGTCGTCGAACTGCGTTGCACCTATGACCCCGAGACCCGGAGCGGCAACGCACCCGACGGGCGAAAGGTGCAGGGCACGATCCACTGGGTGTCCGCAGCGGGGGCGCTCGACTGCGAGGTGCGGCTCTACGACCGCCTCTTCTCGCAGCCCGATCCCGACGCGGTAGGCGACGGGCAGGATTTCCTCTCTGCCCTCAACCCCGAGTCGCTCGTGACGGTGCAGGCCAAGATCGAGCCGAGCGTCGCGGGTGACCCGGTCGGAACCCGGTACCAGTTCGAGCGAACCGGCTATTTCATGGGGGATGTCGAGGATTCGACGCCCGGCCGGCTCGTCTTCAACCGGATCGTTGCCCTTCGGGACAGCTGGGCGAAGGTCAAGGACCGCTAGCGCTCCAGATCCAGCCGTGGCCAGCCCGGCGTGCACGGAAGTGCCGCCGGGGACTGGAGGAACGGTTGGCGTCGTCTATATTTGGACGCTCACCGGTCACGGTGAACGCAGTCCGATGCCCCCTAGCTCAACTGGCAGAGCGCCGCACTCTGGATGCGGAGGTTCCAGGTTCGAAACCTGGGGGGGCAACTGGTAACTCAGATGTCAGACGCGAGACGCCGGACGCCAGTGTACTGGTGCCCGGCGTTTCTCGTACAGCGACCAGTTGAGAGCCCAGCAACCTGTTCTCGAGTGCAACTGGAGTCTCGCGACTGCCGTCCGGTGACCAACTGGCGTCTCGCGCCTGGCGACGGGCGTCTGCCCCGGCAGGTTTCCTGCACGGGGCCCAGTATGCCACTCAACGCCATGCTGTTCGACCTCGATGGAACCCTGCTCGACACCAACGCCACGCATGCGGAGGCCTGGGTGCAGGGGCTTGGTAAGCATGGCTACAAGTTCTCGTTCGAACGCATCGCGCCGGAGATCGGGAAAGGTGGCGACCAGCTCCTTCCGACGCTGCTCGGCGAAGAGGCGGCAGCGCGGGACGGCGATGCCATCCGGGAGAGTGTCGCCGAGGCGTTCCGCAAGCTCGCGGCAACCCGAACGTTTCGCGTCTTCGACGGCGCGCTGGATCTACTGGATACACTGCGCTCGCGCGGGATGCGTCTCGCGCTCGCGACGTCGGCTGGCGAGGCGGACCTCGACGTGATGATGCGCAGCGCCGGAGTCGACCTGCGCGAGCGCTTCGATGCGGTCGTCACGAAGTCCGATGTCGAGCGGAGCAAGCCGCATCCCGACGTGGTTCGGAGTGCAATCGAGAAGCTCGGTGTATCCGCCGCGCAGTGCGCACTCGTCGGCGACACCCCGTACGACGCGACGGCCGCGCGGCGCGCCGGTGTGGTGACGCTCGGTGTTGCCACCAGCACCCTGGCGGACGAGGAGACGCTCCGCAAGCGGTTGATGAATGCGGGTGCGCGTCGCGTCTGGCGCGACACTGCACAATTGCTCGCGGGCCTGGACGAGGCGCTCACGGTCGCGTCGCCGTCGCGCGTGGAGCTCACGCGAGACCGTCAGGAGGAGTTCATGCGCGCAGCGCTCGACGTCGCGCGCGATGGCATGGAGAACGGGGAAGCGCCGATCGGGTGCGTGCTGATCGACGCGGACGGCGGCATCGTCGCGCGTGGCTACAACGAGATGAAGTCGAGTGGCAACAAGACCGCACACGCCGAGATCGTGGCGTTCGCGCGTGCCGCGGGCAAGACGCCGCTCGAGGCCAATGACCTGTTGCTGGTATCGACGCTCGAGCCGTGCGTGATGTGCACCGGCGCCGCGATGGTCGGCGCGGTCGATACGATCCTGTTCGCGCTGCGTGCACCGGCGGACAGCGGCTCGGGTCGGGTGATGCCGCCGGAAAGTCCGGAGAGCGGAATGCCCCGCATCGTCGGCGACATTCTCGCTGAAGAAAGTCGCGCGCTATTCGAAGAGTGGCTCGCGGACGGCGCCGAAGAGCCGCAGGCGAGTTATGGGCGGCAGCTGCTCGAGACCACAGCGTAGCGGCACGAACCGGCGCTACGGGCGCTTCTTGCGCTGGACGGTGGACGAATCCGGCAGGAAGTCGAAGGGCAGCTGCATCACCTGATACACCGGTTTCCCGCCCCGGTAGGCGGCGCGGAATCGCTGCTGGTCGAGCGCAGTGCGTACCGACTCGACGAATTCCCGGTTGCTTGCCGTGACGGCGCTGAACGTCTGCATGTCGACGGTGCCGTCGGCCGCCACCACGAACTCGGCGAGCACGCGCCCGCTGATGGCCGTCTCGTAGAGGGAGGTCGGGTACACGGGAAGCACCAGCTGTGTGGAGTCCACGCGCGCCACGCTGTCCACGTCCGCGGCCGTCAGCACCGTCCGCTGCTCCAGCATGCGAGCGACCAGCGCCGACGGTGTCAGGGATTGCGGTTTCGGCTTGCTCGCGCGCACCTGTCCGCGCTTCGACCAGAGCATGATGGTTCCGCAGCTGCTGCTCA
>JAZKCW010000112.1:0-35050 GCA_040387895.1 Gemmatimonadota bacterium | reverse complement strand
GGTTGTCCGGCTGCCGGAGAATCAGCTGCACCGTCCCGCACACGCCCTCACCGTCTTCCGCCACTACGAGCACCCGCTCGCCCTGTTTCACCTCGTCGGCGACCCCACGCCAGAAGCGGAGTGCATGCTCGCGCGGCAGCGGATGCATGAAGCTCACGGACGCACCGCCGGCCACGCAGTCGATCAGCACGTCGGCGAGACCCTCGAGCTCTGCCTCGGTAACATGGTCGAGACGTCTAAGCTTCCAGTCCGGATTGTTCATTCCACAAATGGAATGCCCACGCGCAGCCGTGACAAGCAGGGGCGACGACGCGTCTTCCTGATGTGCCGATCATCCCGTTTGCGCCACGTCAGCCCGCCCCGCCCCAGTCGAGCATCCGTCTCGCCGAGGTCCTCTCGGCGCTCACGTACGCGCTCGACCTGACCGAGGGGCAGCGGCCAGGGCACACCCTGCGGACCGCATTGATCGCCATGCGCATGGGGCGCGAAGCGGGCCTCGGGCCAGCGCTCATGGGCGCCCTGTACTATGCGGCGCTCCTCAAGGACTCGGGCTGCTCGAGCAACGCCGCGCGCATGGCCGCGCTGTTCGGGTCGAACGACCAGTCCGTGAAGCGCGACATGCGCCTGGTCGACTGGCACGACAAGTGGCGCCTCGCGATGCGCACGGCGCGCAACTGCGGTGTTGGCCGTAATCCCCTCGCCCGCATCCAGCACTTCTTCCGCATCGCGGGCACCCCGCACATGACGCGCGAGATCATCCAGGCGCGCTGCGAACGGGGGGCACAGATCGCCGTGTGGCTCGGCTTCCCTCCGGAGACGGCGGAGGCGATCGCGCACGTGGACGAGCACTGGTGCGGCCTCGGGCATCCGGTTGGTCTCGCCGGCGACGAGATCCCGATCCTGTCGCGGATCCTGCTGCTCGCGCAGACGGTCGAGGCGTTCTACACGGAGCATGGTGTCGATGCGGCACTGTCGATGGCGCGTGGCCGCCGTGGCCGCTGGTTCGACCCGGCGCTCGTCGATCTCGTCGTCGCATGGCGCCGCGATCGCGCATGGTGGGCGTCCATTGCGGATCTCAAGCGCCTCGACGCGGCCGTGATCGCGCAGGAGCCCGGCGGCGTGCCGGAATCCGCCACGAACGAACGGCTGGATGCGATCTCGCGTGCCTTCGCCGCGGTCATCGATGCCAAGACGCCGTTCACGTACCGGCATTCCCGCAACGTTGCGCACTACGCGCGTGCGATCGGCGAGAGCATGGGCGTGGACGACGTGACGCGTCGTGACCTCCTGCGCGCCGGCCTGCTGCACGACATCGGCAAGCTGGGCATCTCGAACACCATCCTCGACAAGCCAAGCCGGCTGACCGACGGTGAGCGCACGGAGATCATGAAGCATCCCGTGTGGACCTCGCACATCCTCGAACGTGTGCCGGCCTTCCGGCATTTCGCCGACGCGTCGTCGCGGCATCACGAGCGCATCGACGGCACCGGGTATCCGTGGCGTCTTCCCGCGGCGCAGCTCGATGGACTGGCGCGCACGCTCGCGGTCGCCGACGTGTACGAGGCGCTGACGGCGAATCGCCCGTACCGGGACGCGATGCCCGTGGCGCGCGTACTCGACATCATGCGTGGGGACCGCGGGACGGCGTTCGACCCGACCATCCTGGATGCGGCGAGTGCACTCGCGGAAGCGGGAACGTTCGCCACGATTGCCGAAGACGCATCGGACGACATCGAACGCGTTCCGATACACAGCGTGTCGTCGCTCCTCTCGGAGCGCAGCGCTGCCTGACCGAGCGGCCCGGCCGGCGGTCCGCTAGCCCAGCAGCAGTTCGAGCTCCGCGCGTCCGATGCTCGCGAGCGCGCCCTTGTCGCTCGTGAGGATCGCATCCGCGAGGGCGCGCTTCGATCCCTGCAATTGCAGGATCTTCTCCTCGATCGTGTCGCGCGCGACGAACCGCGTGGCGATCACCTGACGTGTCTGCCCGATGCGATGCGCACGGTCGATGGCCTGCGCCTCCACGGCGGGATTCCACCACGGATCGAGCAGGTACACGTACTCGGCTGCCGTGAGATTGAGTCCGTGGCCGCCGGCCTTGAGGCTGATCAGGAACACGGGGCACTCCGGATCGTTCTGGAAGCGATCGACGCGCGCTTCGCGGTCGCGCGTGCGACCATCGAGGTACTCGTACTTGATGCCCTCGGCGTCGAGCCGCGCACGCACCAGGGCGAGGAAGCTCGTGAACTGCGAGAACACGATCGATTTGTGCCCTTCCGCGGCCACTTCGGCGAGCGTCGGAATGAGCGCATCCAGCTTGGCGCTCGGCAAGGATGCCTTCTTCGGATCGGCGAGTGCCGGATGACAGGCGGCCTGCCGCAGTCGAAGCAGCGCCTCGAGCACGTGCATGCGTGACTTCTGCAGGCCATCGCGCTCGACGCGATCGAGCACGGCGCCACGAAAATGCTTCAGCAGGCTGTCGTAGAATGCGCGCTGCTTCGGCTCGAGCGTCACCTCGAGCGTCTGTTCGGTGCGTTCGGGAAGCTCCGTCGCCACCATGCGCTTCGTGCGACGGAGGATGACGGGTTGCAGCGCACGCGAGAGCAGCGCATGCCCGGCCGGGTCCGCCCCGGTGGCCGCGCCTCCGGTGATGTCGACCGGAATCCCGGTCAGCGCGTCGTCGCGCGTGGCAGCTGGCAACCCGTCGGTGGGCAGCGCATCGTCGTCGTACGACGGTGGCGCCGTGGCGGCGCGCGCGAGTGCGGCGAAGCGTGCACTGCTGCCCAACATCCCCGGGTTCAGGAACTCGAGCAGGCTCCACAGCTCCTCGATGCGATTCTCGATCGGCGTGCCGCTCAGCGCGAGCCGGTGACGCGCGCGAATGAGCCGGCATGCTTTCGCCGTCACCGTGCCCGCGTTCTTGATGGCTTGCGCCTCGTCGAGAATGGCATAGTCGAACTCGACGTCCTGCAGCGCATCCACGTCGCGACGCAACGCGCCGTAGGTGGTCACCACGACATCGGCGTTCTCGGTGTCGAGCGCCTCGATGCGTCGCGCCCCGACACTCAGGTCGACGACCCGCAACTCCGGCGTGAAGCGTTCGGCCTCGCGCATCCAATTGAACACGAGCGAGCGCGGCACCACCACGAGCGACGGTCCATGTCCCTCCACGCGACGCGACTCCAGCAGCGCCAGCACCTGCACCGTCTTGCCGAGTCCCATGTCGTCGGCGAGACAGCCACCGAGCTCGAACTGGCGGAGGAAGTGGAACCAGCCAAGGCCTTCGCGCTGGTAGTCGCGCAGGGTGCCATGAAACGACGCGGGCGGGTCGGCGGCGACCACACGGTCGAACGACGTCAGCCGGGCGCGCGCACGCGCGAACGGCTCATCGACGATCACTTCCGGCAGCGCGTCGAGCAGCGCGTCGAGCAGCACGAGCTGCGACGCGCGAAAGCGTGTCACGTCCTCGATGCGTTCAGCCGTGCCCGCGAGCAGACCGAGCTTGTCGAGCAGTTCGATGGGCAGCAGGCCCACCGTACCGGGCGCGATCTCGACGACGTCCTTCCCCTTGCGACGTGCTTCCAGCAGTGCAGCCAGCGGCACGTTCACGTCTCCGTAGCGCACCGTGCCCGCGAGGTCGAACCAGTCGATGCCCGAACTCACCGACGTCTGCATGTCGCCTGGCGAGCGGTACGTCACGCCGTCCGCGCGCACCTGCCATCCCTCCTGCACCAGCACCATCACCGTCGGCCCGAGGCGGCTTCGCGCAATGACGAGATCGTACTCGCGGCGCGCGAGATTCCATTCGCCCTTCGCGCCGAGTGCGAGCAGGCGGGAGCGCGCCCGCAGTTCGGCCTCTCGATTCCGGTGATGCAGCGTGCGCGACGCGCGGTCGAACAGCGTCCGCGCCGTCGTGCCCGCGGGAACGCGTGTTGCGCCGTAGCAGAACTCGAGGGTGAGTGGCGCGAGGGAGCGATTGCGCCACGATGTGAGATCGTTGCCGATGGTCACGGACGGCAGCGGCTCCGCATGCGACTCGCCCACGAGCGCACCCTCGGGCAGATCGAGCTCGGGCACCCGGGGCAGTGCATGCAGCTGTTCGAGCAGCTCGGAGAGTTCCCCGTCGAGCAGCTGCGATGGCGACTGCCGGAGATCGCTCGCGAGGGAGAACGCACCGGCATGGTCGAACGCCATCACCACGGCTTCCATCGCGGCCTCGTTCGCGCCTGCGCTCCCATCCCCGCTCCTGCCGGGGGCGATGACGAAGCCCGCCGCATTCATGACCCACGTGCTGGCGAGCGGCATTTCCTCGGTGCCGCGCGCAAGCACGCCCGTGAGGGTGTGCAGGGTGCCGCTGGTGCGACGTACGCGCAGCCGAAGGTGCCACGCGCCGGCATCGTCCACCCGCAGCGTGCGGCCGTGAATGTCCCCGCGCGTGCTCTGCAGGACGCATCGTCCGGTTTCGCCGATGGCGTGCAGGGTCGTGGGGATCGCCCGTACTCCGACCGTGAAGCCCGAGGTGCGGTTCGACGCGTGCGCGCGCACGGGCTCCGCGGAGCGCAGCATCCCGGCGATCTGGCGATCGATCGGGTCCGGGGTCGCCAGCCACTCGTTCACCCCGTGCGAGAGCGGCTCGGGCGCGCTCCAGCTTCCGTCCGGCGCACGGGTCTGCGCCGCGACATCCACGATGACCCCGGTGGACTGCGCCGTCTCCTCGAGATCGACCACGTACACGAGCCGGCGCCCGTCGGGCCAGAGTGCGGTGGGGTTCGCGAGATCGCCCGATGAGGTACCACTGGCCTGATCGGGCTGAACGTCCGGCCGGGTGCTGGCCGGCGTCGCTTGCGTCCGCCATGCCTGTGACAGGTCTCCCCGGGTGGCCGCCGTCGCCGCTGTCACCGCTACCGGCTGCCGGGCACTGTTCTCACCTGTCTCGCGCGGGCTGTCACCCGCCACGATCGCCAGCAGCGGCGCGAGGGAGCCGTTCTCGCTCGCGAAGCGCAGGAGCGCCCAGGCGTGCTTGCAGGCGCGCGAATCGGCAGCGTACGCACAGGTGCAGGCCACGCCCAGCTCGCCGGGATGGGCAACGATCTCGACCCGGTATTCGCTCGTTCCCCGCACCGTGGCCTGGATCCGTTGCCGGGTGGCCTCATCGACACGAACCCGGCGGCGGGCGACATAATCCTCGCCCCGAACGCGAATGGCGGGCGGAAACCGCCGAAGCAGGTCGCGGGGAAGGTCGTAGTGCGTAGCAGTCACAGGAGAAAGGTAATGCTGGCGGGAGACCCGAAGCGGAGCGATACTCTCCGCGGCGCCCCGGATATGTCGCGCGCCGCATTTCGCTGTTCCCTGCCTGCCGTTCCCTGCCTGCCGTTCCCTGCCTGCTGTTCCCGCGCTCCGCCGCTCCCGCCACCGCCCTGCCCGAGGTTCGCATGTCCGACACCCTCTCACGTCGCCAGTGGCTCATCAATACAGGCCTCGGCGTCGGCGCGACCGTCGCGTTGCCCGGATTGCTCCCAGCGATGGAAGCCACGCGTGTGCTGGGCGGGGTGTCGTACGGCGAAGTCCTGCGCCAGCTCGAGCACGACATCACCGTTCACCGGCGTGCGGCAGGCCCGATCCGCCTCTGCTACAACGAGAACCCGTTCGGCATGTCGCCCAAGGCCAAGGATGCGCTGATGGGCGCGTGGAACGAGCACCCGCACTACGACCCGCCCGCGCTGGCCGAACTGCAGCAGACGTTCGCCGCGAACGTCGGGGTGAAGCCGGAGTCCGTGATCGTGACGCAGGGGTCGAGCGAGGTGCTCTCGCTCGTGTCGCTCGCCTACGGCATGCGCGGCGGCGAGATGATCGTGCCGTGGCCGACGTTCGAGCAGCTGCCGGAGTATGCGACGTCGATGGGCGTGACGGTGCACAAGGTGCCGCTCACCCCGGAGCTGGGACACGACTTCGCGGCCATGGAGGCGAAGATCGGGAAGGACACCAAGCTGGTGTTCGTCTGCAACCCGAACAATCCGACGGCGGTGCTGGACAACCAGCAGCGCATGCGCGACTTCGTGATCAGCACGGCGAAGCGGTGCGTCGTCGTGGTGGACGAGGCCTATCACGACTTCGTCGACGATCCGAGCTACAAGTCGATGACGGATCTCGTGACCGCGGGCCACAACATCATCGTCTCCCGCACGGCGTCCAAGATCCACTCGCTCGCGGGGCTGCGCATCGGGTTCGCCGTTGCACATCCCGATACCATCAAGCGGCTGCAGTCGTTCTCGACCGGCACCGCGAACACATTCGGCATGCGCGCCGCGATCGCGTCGCTGAAGGACACCGAGTACCAGGAGTTCGTGAAGGCGAAGAACCGTGAAGGCCGCAAGCTGCTCGTCGATGCGCTCACGAAGGCCGGCAAGCGCGTCGCTCCGTCACAGACGAACTTCGTGTTCTTCCATGTCGGGCGCCCGGTGGCCGGCGTGCAGAAGCACTTCCTCGATCGCGGCTTCCGGGTCGGGCGCACCTTCCAGCCGTTCACCGACTGGTGCCGCATCAGCGTCGGGACGCCGGACGAGATGAAGCAGTTCGTGGCGCTGATACCGGGCGCGCTGGCGTAGCCTGCTGCGTGGTAGGCTCGGCGAATCGCGCCTGCGCTATCGCCGAGTCAACCGTCGGATTCCATCGCGCGCCTCGGCGACGGTCGTCTCGACCACCGGGTCGCCACTGCTCCACAGCATCTCGACCTTGCGGTAGGCCGCCAGTGCACCGGCGTCGTCACCCAGCTTTTCGGCCAGCCGAGCGCGATACAGCAGCTCGACGGGGACCGTGATGTTCGATGCGAGCGACGGGATCCACCGGTCGAGCACGCGCGCCGCTTCCCGATCACGACCGGCGGCGGCGAGCAGTCGCGCCGTGATGCCGCCCGCACACGGCGCGTTGCGGCACCGCGCCATGGGAATCGCCAGCAGCTCGCGCAACGCTGCAGCCGAATCGCCACGGGCAAGCGTACGATACGCGCGCAGCACCGGGGCGAGACGCGTGGCTGTCGTCGCGGCCGCGTCGACACTGTCGGCCCACGGCAGCAGCAGGTCGAGCGATGCCGTGTCACGATCCTCGAGAAAGAGGCGGGCCGCGCCCGTCACGCGCGCAGGATCGTTGCGAACGAGCCGTCGCGCGCGGTCCATCGCGCTGTCGCGCGGAGAGGCACCGAGCAGCACGAGCTGATAGAGCAGCCCCGGCGGCAAGGCGCTGCCCCGACTCAAGATCGCGTCGCGAAAGCGGCCGCGTGCCGCGAATGCAAGCGCGATCGCGTCGCGGGAGGTCGCCGAGTCGGTTGCCTGCAGCCGCGCGGGCACGGCCATCTGCCAGCGGGCCAGTTGCAGTGCAGCCCCCGCACTGTCCGGATACGGCGAAAGCTGCGTCGTCAGCGCGGTCCGGTATGCGGCGGGGAGTGAGTCGAGGAGCGCCTCCGTTCCCCGCGAGTACGTGTCACCGGATTCCATGACGGCCGCCATGCTGCGGTAGTAGGCGGCCAGAGCCGGCCCCACGCGCTCCGCGTAGCCTCGCGCGAACCGCGCGGCATCCGTCGAGCGACCGTCGCGCATCGCGATGTCGAATGAATGGACATACGGCACCGAGAACGACGAGTCGAGCGAGATCCCGCGCTCGAACGCCGACAGTGCGTCGCGCAGTGGAACACCCGCGAACTCACCGAAGTGAACGCGCGCGTCCCCGAGTTCGAACCAGAGCTCCGCATCGCTCGGATACCGCGTGACTGCAGTCTCGAGCGTCGTGAACAGAGCCGGCAGCGAAGGCAGTGCGTCGACTGCATTCGTCGACGCCAGTTCCGTGCGTACGACCGCCAGGCGCAGCGAATCCGCCCGCAGCATGAAGCTGTCGCGGGGGCTGCGCCCGCTCTTGTACTTGATGGCGAGATCGAGCGCACGCTGCGCCTCGGGATCGTTCTCCCGCCCCATGCGGATGTAGAGCGACGCCACGCCACGCCATGCGAGCGCGAACGTGCTGTCCTCGCGTACGGCCGTCTCGTACGCGACGCGCGCCGAGTCGACCATCGAACGGCGGTAGAACTGCTGCCCGGTCAGGAAGGCCTTGAGGGCCGGAAGCGAGCGTGTGCCGAGAGTGTAGAGTTGCGCGTTCCCCAGCGCACCATCGGTGGCGAGCGCCCGCAGGACGCGCAGGGCCAGCGTGTCCGCCAGGGCATCGATGCGCGAGCTCTCGCCACGGATATCGATGTCGATGTCCCCGCGCACCCGCTTCGACGGCACGTCGTACAGCGAGGCACGCAGTCGCACGGAATCGCGTCCGATCGCATCGAGATCACCGAACAGGACGAGCCCCGCACCGGTTGCCTCCGCCATCGCGAGTGCACCCACCTGGTCGGCGCGCTCCGGCGCCTTGCCGATCACCGTCGACGCCGCGACGGTGCGCAGGGTCCCCACGCCATCGAGGCTGCGCGAGAGCACATCGACGAGCCCTTCGCGCCACATCGGCAGCGCAGCATCGCGCACGTTGAAGGGCATCACTGCCAGCAGTGTGCCCCCCGCTGCTGCCTGCGGTTTCGTCCATCGCACGGCGGCCCATATGCTGCCCGCGACCACCGTGAGCACGACCACCGCCGGGATCAGCATGCGGCGCCAGCCACGGCGCGCAGCCATTGCGGTGGTTCCGCCGGCCGACGTATCCGCAGATCTCCCGGTTCCTGCCGCTGATGTCGCGGACGTCGCCGATCCCGTGGACGCTCCCGTGAATGATCCCGTGCGACTCACCTCGTTGAGCGCCGCAAGGACGTCGTTCGCCGTCGATGGCCGTGCGTCCGGATCCTTCTCCAGACACGCCATCACGAGTGCGGCCAGCGGTGGCGGCACATCGGTGCGACGCTGCTGCACCGGCACCGGCGTCTCCGCCACATGGGCGGCCAGCAACGCGTGCGGAGGCCGCGAGCCGAACGGCGTCGCACCGGCGAGCATCTCGTACGCCATGGCGCCGAACGCGTAGATGTCGGCGCGATGATCGGTGTTGGGGTCGCCGGTGCCCTGCTCCGGCGCCATGTACGCCGGCGTGCCGAGCGACGTCCCCATGCGCGTGAGCGTGTCGTCGTTCGCGGCCGGCTCCCGCGCCGAACTCAGTGCCTTCGCAATGCCGAAGTCCGTGACCACGGCGGCGCCGCCCGACAGCATCACGTTGTCGGGCTTGATGTCCCGATGCACGACGTTGCGCCCATGCGCGTACGCGAGGGCCCGGCTCACGTCCTTGAGCGTCTGCACGACTTCGTCGACCGGCAGCGTGCCGGTGCGCCCCAACCGGTCGCGCAGCGATTCGCCGTCCACGAACGGCATCAGGTAGAACGGCAGCCCATCGGCCGTCGCACCGGCACTCAGCAGCGGCACGATGTGCGCGTGCTGCAACGCCGCTGCCATGCGGATCTCGCGCGTGAACCGCTCGACGGAGAACTCCTGGGCGAGCGTCGGCGAGAGCACCTTGACCACGACATCGCGCCCGAGCGCCTCATCGCGCGCGAGGAAGACGCGACTCATCCCGCCGCCGCCCAGTTCGCGGCCCAGGAGATACTGTGTGCCGAGCGCCAGTTGCAGCGTCTCGCGAAAAGCGTCCGTCATGGGCGGCAGGGGCGTGAGTAGCGGAGAATGCTGGCGACCGTTGTCAGTTGAACCGGAAGAGGCCGCTATCTTCAGGATAGCGGCCTCGATGCACTCTGCCCAGCGGCAACACGGCGACGTGAGCGATCGGGACGCCGTGGCCTTTGCGTGATGCGTTACGGCGTGGTGAGTACGATGGTGAACGTCGCGCCCCCCGCCGTCTGGTTGGTTGCAGACAGTGTCTTTCCATTGACCGTCCAGACGAGGTCGCGCACGAAGGTGTCGGCGGTCTGCACGAAGTCGATGGTGTTGCCGGACTGCGTGAACGTGCCCGCCATGCTGGCCGAGAGGGGAGCGCCGCCCGTGACGGACGCCGGCAGCGTGAGCGTACCGGTCGTGGTGCGATTCGCTCCCAGATTCATCAGGAGCGAGCCACCGGCCGCGAGTACGTCGATCTGTGCCTGCCCGGCGGGTGTCACGCGAAACGTCGTCGCCGCATAAGAGCCGGTCGGTGCCACCGGTTCCGTTGGGGTGTCGCTCCCGCAGGCTCCAGCGAGTGCGCCCCCGCCGACGAACGCGACCGCAACCGTGACGCGGCGAGCGATGCTGCGCAGGCGGCCCTCAGTGGATGAAGCGGCGGTCCCTGCAATACGAGCTGGGCGAATGGCAATGCGCATCGTTCAATGACCGGAAGTGAGGGAGTGAGCCGACACCGCAACGTACCATGCTGCTGCAGCAGTCTGCGCGCATCGCATGCGAATGTCCGCTCACTTCGCCGGTGGTGCGAGCGACATCGAAGTGAACTCCGGCTTCGTTGCCGCCAGAATCTCCCGAACCGCCACGCGATCGGCTTCGCCGAGGTGCCGCAACTCGGGGTTCGGGTCGTTGCCATCGAAAATGCTGTGCAGCCGCCGGTACACCATCCGTCGTGCATCCTCCGGCAGCGCATCGAAGCTCGGCGAGTACACGAGATAGCTCAGCGGATAGCGGAACAGCCGGCGTTCGAGGTCGAAGTCACGCAGCGACCGGCCACGCGGGTCACGCGGGCCGATCCGCGCAAAATCCTGTGCGAAGGTGGTCGTGCCACGCATTGTCCCCTCGAGTGGCGCCTCGCGTGCGAACACGAGCGCGCGCACGAGATTCTCCACCGCACTCGTGACCCGCGTGACCGCGGTCGGCGCCGCATCGGCCATTGGGCCGGCCGTCGTGGCCACCTCCTGCAGGGTCGCGATGAGGTTGTGCACGGTGGCCTGATGCACGAGCACCATCAGCGCGACGATGTCGCTGTGCGCGCTGGGGTACGGAATCGTGTCGAACTTGTCCGACACATTCGTGCGGGCGCTCGCGGTCGTGAGGTCGATCTTGCCCCGGTACTGGGCCTTGTCCGATACCTCGTGCGCGAGCAGGTCGGAGTAGACGTTGCCCGAATGTCCCGTGCGGCCATGCGTGCCCGTCACGTACCAGCCGCCGAATCGCTGGCGCACCGGCGTCGCGTCCATCGTCTGGCCATCGTGCGCTGCCGTGATCGGATAGCCGTTGCGATCCGCCACGGTCGACAGCACCATGAGCCCCGGCACCCCGCCCGCGACGGCGCGCCCTTGGTGACACATCAGGCAGGTACGCCCCTCGCGCTGGAAACGCGGACTGCCAGTCTGCTCCTGGGTGAACGTGTAGAAGCGCGCGCCGGAGTCGGGATCGATCGACGCGATCTCGAGGAACTGGCTCTCCGCCACGTAGCCGATGTAGACGTCGTCGCTGAAGTAGATCGCGCGCGGCGACCACGGTGCGATGCGATCAGTCTGCAGGCTCGTGCGCGAGAAGACGAGCCCCTGCGACGACACCGGGATGTCGAGCGCGCGCAGCAACGCCGGCAGGTAGCCGGACACCGAGTCGCGCGCCAGCACGACCTCACCACGCTCGATGCGCTGCTGCAGGAGCGCGATCGGATCTCGCGAGCCTGCGCTCGACGCCATCGGGACGCGCACACCTGCCTGTGGGGCAGATGCGCCGTGGAGCGAGAAGACACCCGCGCCCAGCAGGAGGACGCATGCACCGAGAACAGCACGCCGGGAGTGCAGCATCCCGCAATCTAGGCACTCCCGGCGCGGCGTGACACGTCACGTCACGTCACGGCGCTCCTTCACCGTCGTTCTTCACCCCGGATTACGACTCGCGTTGCGACGCTCGTTACGACTCGCGCGCGACCGTGTGCGACTCGCGCGTCGTCACCCGTCCACTCGACGAGAGTGCGAGCGCAGGCGCGCTGCGCTCGGCCATGTCGTCGGGTGAGGATGTGGCCCGCCGGCGGTAGCGCGTGATGCCGTATCCGACGGCCGCGAGCGCGATACCCGTGATGGCGGCTTCACCCATCGGTACGAAGGTGCGGCGCTCCTTCGCTTCCCGGTCGCGGCTGAAGTGCTCCACGAGCGCCTTGTGGAACTGCAGCAGGTCGAGTGGGCTCCGGCTCGTGATCAGGTTGCCGTCCCGCACGACCGCCTTGTTCTCCCAGAGTGCGCCCGCATTCTGCAGATCGTCGCGAATGCCCGGCCACGACGTCATGCGACGCCCGCCGACGCGCCCGGCGGAGATGAGCACCCATGGACCATGGCAGATGGATGCGATCGGCTTGTTGGCGCGATCGAACGCCTGCACGAAGCGCAGCACGCGATCGCTCTGCCGCAGCAGATCCGGGCTCATGAACCCACCCGGAATGAACAGCGCGTCGTAATCCTCCGGGTCGACGTCACCGATGGTGTGATCGACGGTGAGCTTCCCACTGGGAATCAGCCCGTGCACGGCGCGAATCGAGCCGTGCCGCAGCGAGACGATGTCGACGTGGGCGCCGCGCTTGCGCAGGACCTGGCGCGGTCGTGTCAGCTCGACCTGTTCGAATCCGTCCGCCGCGAGAATCGCGACGCGTACCGCCTGCAATGCCTCACGAGCCATGCTTCATGCCTCCGGCAGTTACCGAGATGTCATGTCGGCGTGCAATCGCATCCATATGCAGCGCAGAACTACGGATCGCAACGGTCTGCCCTTCGGCTTCTGCCCTTCGGCTTCTGCCCTTCCGCTTCTGCCGTTCCGCTTCTGCCGTTCCGCTTCCGCAGTCTACCTCAACACGCGCGCGAATACCGACGTGTCGACGTTGCCTCCGGTGAGCACCACCCCGACACGCCGACCGTGTCCGCCCGTCGTCGCAGCAGGCCCCATGCCGCCATGACGGTCGTGCTGGCTGCGGTGGTGATGCGGGTCCGGATCCCGCCCCAGTTCCTGCAGGAGTCCGGCGAGCGGGGCAGCACCGGATCCCTCCGCGACATTGTGCGTGTCGGCGAACAGCGCACGCATGGCGTCCTCCACCTCGCTGTCACTCACCTCGATGACTCGTGAGGCGCCGTGCGCGACGATGGCGAGCGCGTCGGCGACTGGCGTGCGACACGCCATCCCGTCGGCAATGGCGGTCGTCGAGGCATGCGACACGACCCGCCCCTGCTCGAGTGAGCGCGTGAATGCGGGCGCAGCCGACGAGACTACGCCGACGATCTCAGTGGTGAGCCCGAGCGCGTCGCGCGCAGCGATGGTGCCGCAGATCCCCGAGCCCAATCCGATGGAGACGTAGACGGTGTCGAGCGGTGGCGCACCGCGGAACAGCTCCAAACCGTACGTGGCGATGCCAGTGACGAGGAGCGGATGAAAGGACGGAATGCGATGCCAGCCGCGCTCGACTGCGAGGCGATCCGCTACCTCGACGGACTCCTGAAAGTCGTCACCATGCTCGAGCACCTCGGCGCCGAGCGCACGCATGGCCGCGTTCTTCTCCATGCTGTTGCCATGCGGGACGACGACGAGCGCCGGGATGCCATGGCGCGCGGCGGCGAACGCGATCGATTGCCCGTGATTCCCGCGGGTCGCGGTGACCACGCCGCGCACATCCGGTTCGTTGCGCCGCAGGGTGTCGAGGTACACGAGCCCTCCACGCACCTTGAAGGCGCCGACCGGCGTGTGGTTCTCATGCTTGAGCCACACCTCGACACCGCAGCGTGCATTGAGCGTCGGCCAGCTGTATTGCGGAGTGGGCGGCAGCGTCTGGTAGATCAGCGCGGCGGCGTGCTCCAGCGTCGCAAGGTCCGGCAGTGCCGGCGCGGAGAGGTCGGGCCAGGAGGTGTTGAGCATCCGGCATTCTATCAGCAATCGCCCCGCAGCACGCTGAACCGACACCCAACGCACAGCTAGCCAGCGATTTGTACCACTCCTATTGACACAACTGCCTGCGCGGTGAATGTTCAGCGCGACTGGTACAACATTCTCGCCTGCGACCTCGCTCCCTGCTGGAGACGCGCCATGTTTTTCTCCCGCCCGTCCCGTTCCGATGCCGAGTTCAGCGTTCGCTCGCGCCGGGTGCTCTCTGACGCCCGCAGCGAGGCCATCCGTCTCGGACATGATTACATCGGCCCGGAGCACCTGTTGCTCGCGCTGGCGGCGATGGAAGACAGCGGCGGCGCCCGCCTGCTGATGGCCTGCGGTGCGGACCTGACCGACGTGCGCCGGCGCATCGAGACCGCGATCCAGAGCGGGCCACGGGCCGCCGTCTCGATCTCGAGCGACAAGCCTGCCGATCGTTTCCTTCCCTATACCTCGCGTGCCAAACGCGCACTCGAGGGTGCGATGACCCGAGCACGCGAGATGCGCCATCCAGTCCTGCGGAGCCAGCACCTCTTGCTCGGGTTGCTCGCAGAGGGGCAGTCGATCGCCGCGCTCGTGCTGGCCGAGACGGGCGTGAAGTTCGAGCGCGCAGTGACACTGCTCGGCACGATCAGGGACACCGACGCAGCGCCGAGGCATGAGAGTGCGAGTGGACATACGCCGGGAGCGGAATTCGGCGCGTCGCGCGAATTCCGCATCGTCATCGACGACAGGTCGGATCGTTCGATCTTCGAGCAGATCGTCGGGCAGGTGCAGGAGGCCGTGGCGACCGGGCGTTTGCGGGAAGGTGATCGCCTACCGCCGGTGCGTCAGCAGGCGGACACGCTGCAGATCGCGACGGGCACGGTGGCGCGCGCGTACGCAGAGCTCGAACGCCTTGGTGTCGTGATCACGGAGGGTGCACGCGGGACGCGCGTCGCACCGCTCCCCCCGCGCCTACCCGCGCCGGACCGACCGGCTGCACTTGAAGGACTGCTGCGACCCGTCGTGGTGGCGGCGTTTCACCTGGGCGCTGCGGCTGATGAACTGCGAGCCGCGCTGGCGACGGCGATGCACGGCATCTTCGACGACCGATCCGACATCAACACCGACGATAAGGCTGGCGACGATACTGGCGACAACATCAACGACCGCTGACGATCTCCGCGAGCGGCGCGAGTTGCCGGTGCTCGATGTACGGCGCAGTGATCTCGAGCCCGGCGGGGATCGGCAGGCCGGCATGATTGTGCCAGTACACCGGCATGCCGACTGCCGACGCACCCACGATGTCGAACGGTGATCCCGCGACGAAGAGGATGTTCGCCGGCGCGAGACGGAGTGCATCCGCGGCAGCGAGATAGCAGCGTCGATCGGGCTTGTAGCAGCCGACCGCTTCGGCAGTGACGACGACATCGAGGGGCACGCCGACACGCTCCGCCGCCATGGCCCCGAGCGCCTCCGAACAGTTGGTGACGACGCCGAGTGGCACCGTGGTCCGCAAGCTCGTCAACACCGCGTGCACGTCCGCCCACGGTTCGAGGGTATGCCAGCTATGCGCGAGGCTGTCGGCCAGGGTTGCCGGCAACCCGGCCGCTGTCGCCGCGTCGGCAACCAGATCGAGATAAGGGCGATACGCCCCCTGCGCATACGTGAGGCGCAGGTACATTTGACGCCATCGTGCACCGGCGCTCTCGTCGCCCGCCACGGTATTCCAGAGCGTCCATGAGTCGAGCAGGCCGGTGAGCAGGTCGAAGACCACCGCGCGTATCGGGTCCGCAGTCATGCATCAAGCTACCGCACCCTCTCCCCGCACCGACATGCCCGGACCGGTCACCGCACCATCCGCTGCGCCATCCGCTGCCGCATCCGCTCCGACCACGCGCTCCCGATTGCGCTCCATCTTCGGCGGCTCCGTCGGCAATCTCGTCGAGTGGTACGACTGGTACGTCTACTCGGCATTCTCGCTGTACTTCGCGAAGGCCTTCTTTCCACCCGCCAGCCAGACCGCGCAGTTGCTGAATGCGGCCGCGGTGTTCGCGGTGGGCTTTCTCATGCGGCCCATCGGCGGATGGCTCATGGGCCGTTATGCCGACCGGCATGGACGGCGCGCGGCGCTCACGATCTCGGTGCTTCTCATGTGCGGAGGCTCGCTGCTGATCGCGATCACGCCAGGGTACGCCACGATCGGTGTCGCTGCACCCGTGCTGCTGGTGTTCGCGCGCCTGCTGCAGGGCCTCAGCGTCGGCGGCGAGTACGGCGCGAGCGCCACCTACCTGAGCGAGATGGCGGGACAACGCCACCGTGGCTTCTGGTCGAGCTTCCAGTACGTCACGCTCATCATGGGCCAGCTGATCGCACTCGCGGTGCTGCTGGTGCTGCAGGCCACGGTCTCGAGCGATGCACTCGACGCGTGGGCGTGGCGCATCCCGTTCGTGATCGGTGCCGCGTGCGCGGTGGTCGCGATCTACCTGCGTCGCGGGCTCGAAGAGAGTCCGGAGTTCGAGCGTGCGCGACAGGCACCGGCAAGCGGAGTGGCAATGCGTTCCGGCTTGCGGGCACTCGCGCAACACCCGCGCTCGATCGCGACGGTCGTCGGGCTCACGGCGGGCGGCACCGTGGCGTTCTACACCTTCACCACCTACGCACAGAAGTTTCTGGTGAACACGAGCGGCTTCACGCGTGCCGATGCCACGCGCGTGTCTGCGGTCTCGCTGGTCATCTTCATGTGCATCCAGCCACTGGTCGGCGCAATCTCCGATCGCGTGGGCCGGCGTCCGGTGCTGCTCACGTTCGGCATCCTGGGCACGCTGGGTACGGTACCGATGCTCACGGCACTCGAGGGCACGCGCACCACGGGGTCGGCGCTCGTGCTGCTGACGCTCGCCCTCCTCGCCGTGAGCGGCTACACCGCCATCAACGCCGTCGTGAAGGCCGAACTCTTCCCGGCGGGTGTGCGCGCGCTCGGCGTCGGATTGCCCTACGCCATCACGGTGTCGCTGTTCGGCGGCACGGCGGAGTATCTCGCCCTCGCGTTCAAGAACGCCGGGCACGAGCGGTGGTTCTACTGGTACGTGACGGCATGCGTCGTCGCCTCGCTGGTGGTGTACGCGACGATGCCGGAAACGCAACGCACCTCGACGATGGACGAGTAGACACTCGGCGGTACGACCCGCGTCGCTCTGTCGGCAGGAAAACGACGGGCCACATGCATGCAGCATGTGGCCCGTCGTCGTACCTCACCTGACAAATTGCCGGAGCATGCCCGGCACGACGTCTACAACCGGTACCCCACGCGCACGTAGGCGAACCGGCCGTTGAAGCCGAACGGCGAGAACTGGCTGTACTGGAAGATGCCGGAGTTGGCGTTGATCGGGATGTTCCGATCCGGCACGATGTTGAACGCGTTGTCGAGGCCACCCGTGAGCGTGAACCGGGTGAACTTGTACGACGCGCTCAGGTCGGTGATCCACCGGCCGCGATACGTCTGGTCGGCCTGTGCACTGGTCACGACCGGCACCGGGTTGCCCGCGCCATCCACCGTGGCACCCGGACGCAAGGTGAATGACCCAAAGTAGGCATGCTGCACCTCGAACCCGATCGCCTTTCGCTGGTAGTTCACCGACAGGCGGCTGTTGAGGCGCGGCTGCGCCTCCTCCACACGATTGCGCTCGACACGCGCGAACAGCTTCGCGTTGAGTGCCGCCAGCTGCGGCGGGTTGTCCGAGATCCGAGTCACGAACGTGCGACCCCAGTTCGTACCCCACGTGACACGCATCGTGGCGTCGTCCGGCAGCGTCACCCCGTAGTTCGCCACGAGGTCGATGCCGTTCGTGCGCGTGTCGATCGCATTCGTGAAGTAACGCGCTGACGTCTGCCCCACGAACCCGAGCCCGACGAGCGCCGACTGCACCTGCGCGCCGAGCAGGTTCTCGGAGAACACGATGCGATCCTCGATCGTGATGCGATACGCGTCGAGCGTCGCCGAGAAGCTGCGACTCGGCGTGTAGGCGACGCCGAGCGACAGGTTCTGCGAGCGCTCGGCCTTGAGCGGCGTGGCTCCCAGCGCACGGCCGGCCGCACTGTTCACCGGCAGCGTGACGACTTCCTGCGGCACAGGCGGATTGCCGACGAAGTTCGTGCTGGTGGCGGACAGGTTGCTCTGCGCCAGCGACGGCGCACGGAAGCCGGTGCTCGCCGCACCGCGCACCGAGAACTGGCTGGAGAGTTCGAAGCGCGAGGCGACCTTGCCGGTCACGGCGCTGCCGAAATCGGAGAAGTTCTCCGCACGTCCCGCCACGCCGATCAGCCACCGGGCCACCGGCTTCGTCTCGAGATCGATGTAGCCGGCGACGGCGGTGCGTGACTCGCTAACCTCGTCCTGCGGGCGGAAGCCGGGGAAGACCTGCGCGCCCGGCTGCCCGCGCAGCAGCGAGTCACCCGGCGTGAACAGCGCACGACCATTTGCCTTGAGCAGCGCGCCGCCGTCCCGCCACGAGTCCGGCTCGCCCTGCCCGATGCCGTACTTCTCCCACCGGTGCTCCGCACCAATCGCGACGTTGAGCGGCGCCGCGCCACCGATTTCGAAGCCGCGCGCGATGTCGACGTTGCTGGTGACCTGGTTGAAGCGCAGCGAGCCCGCGTAGAAGTTGGTCCCGCTCGCCGCACCCAGCGATGCGTTGTTGGTGTTCGAGATGTCGAAGCGCATGCTGTTGAACCCGTACGCCGAGCTCAGGTCCCACTTCCATCCCATCGCGTCACCCTTCACCCCGACGCCCAGCGAGCGGTCGACGATGTCGGTGTTGATGAGCGGCAGGAAACCATCGGGCCAGAGCGAGCGCACCGTGCGTGCATCACCGGCGCGGCGCCAGAAGCCAGCAGCCTCGCCCTGACGCTTGCTGATGCCGCCGAAGCCGTACAACGTCATCTCGTTCGAGAAAGTGCGGCCCGCGTTGAAGAAGCCGACCGCGTCCGTCGTCGCTGCATCACCCTGCCGGTGATTGATCCGGTTCACGCGGAACGGATCTGCGGCGCGGGCATTCGCGGTGCGCACGAATGCGCCGTTGGCAACGGAGATCGAGTCGCCGTACTGCGCGCGCAGGTCGGGCAGCGACCGGTTGGTGAACCCGCGATCGCGGAACTCACCGGCGACGCTCAGAAAGCCTGTGCCGCCCAGCGCGAACGACTTGGACGCGTCGGCCTGCGTCACCTGTCCATCGCCCTCGGAGGTGATGCCCACGGTGCTCGAGACGTCGAATGGCGCATTGGTCTTGAGCACGATGTTGATGACACCCGCGATCGCGTCCGACCCGTACTGGGCCGCGGCACCGTCGCGCAGCACTTCGATGCGCTCGATCGCCGACGCCGGGATCGCGTTCATGTCCACACCCGCCGACCCTCGGCCAACGGTGTTGTTGATGTTCACGAGCGCGCCGTTGTGACGCCGCTTGCCGTTCACCAGCACCAGCACCTGGTCGGGGCCCAGGCCGCGGAGCGTGAACGGACGTGCGTGATCGGTACCATCGGAAACCGTTGCACGCGAGAAGAGCAGCGACGGGACGAGCATCTGCAGGATCTGGCCGACTTCCGTGCGGCCGGTCTGCTTGATCTGTTCCGCCGTCACGACATCGATCGGCACCGGTGCGTCTGTGACCGTGCGCTCCGTGCGGCGTGAGCCGACGACGGCAACGGCTTCGAGGCTGAGCGCCGACTTGTCGAGGGCGAAATCCGCGGTGGCCGTCCCACCCGCTACGACGGTCACCGACTTCGTGAGCGACCCGTAGCCGATCAGGCGCGCGTTGAGGTCCACCGTGCCGGCGCGCAGCACGAGTCGGTACGTACCGTCATCCTGGGTGATGGTACCGCGAGTCGTGCCAAGCGCCTGCACGGTGGCGCCGGACACGGGCCGGCCGGTACCGAGCTCGGTCACCTTGCCGGTGATGGTGCCGGTCGTGGTCTGGGCGACGAGCGATGCCGCGGGGAGAGCGCCGCACAGCGCGACGCCGACGAGAAATCCAGAGAGGCTTTTCATCGAGGTGTGTAGGCGAGGCGGAGGTAAGCGAAGCGGCCGTTCGCACCGAATGGCGAGAACGGCGAGTACTGGCGCGAGCCGAAGTAGTTGTCCGGATTGAGCAGGGAGATCTTGTCGGGATAGACGTTGAACACGTTGTCCGCCCCGAGCGTCCCGCGCAGTCGGCCGAAATCGTACGACACGCTCACGTCGCTGATCCACTTCGCTCCGAACTTCTGGTCACCGAGGCGTCCGGCGGCGGACTCGCGGTTGTCCGACCGCGTGACGAACGATCCGAACTGCGCCTGCTGCAGTTCGAGCGTCCACGCGTTCCGCAGGTACGTGGCGCCGAGCCGCACATTCGTGCGCGGCTGCGCCTCGATCAGACGTGCGCGCTCCGTACGATCGAACAGCAGCTCCGACACGCCGAGCAGCTGCGGCGGATTCGGGATCGAGTCGTTGAGGATCGAGTTCTCGGAGTAGTTGAATCCACCCGTCAGGCGGAGCGTGCCGCCATCGGCCATCGTCGTGGCGTACCGGAGCACCACGTCCACGCCGCGCGTGCGCGTGTCGATCGCGTTCGTGAAGAAGCGAGGGCGGATGTCACCCGAGAAGCCCGGGAATCCGCTCAGGATGCTCTGGATGGCCGTGCCGGTGAAGTTCGACGAGAGGATGATGCGATCGTCGATGTCGATGTTGAACCCGTCGACGGTCGCGGAGAACGCCTTCGTCGGCGTGTACACGAAGCCCGCCGTGTACGACGTGCTCTTCTCGGGCTCGAGCGGTGTCGCGCCGAGCGCCCGCGCGACGTCGGTGTTCACGGGGATGGTGCGCGCCTCATTCGGTGTCGGCACGCCGTTGATCACGAGCACGTTGGAGGCGGACGCCGAGTAGTTGATCTGCGCGAGCGAGGGTGCGCGGAAACCAGTGTTCACTGCCCCGCGGATCGCCAGCTTCTCCGGGACGAGCTGGATGCGCCCCGTGAGCTTGCCGATCGTCGTGCTGCCGAAGTCCGAGAAGTTCTCGGCGCGTCCCGCGGCGCCGAGCGTCAACCGCGTGCCGAACGCCTGCTCGATATCGACATAGCCGGCGTACGAGGTGCGCGTGGCATTCGTGTAGTCGACCGGCCGGAATCCGAAGAAGAGCTGGGAACCGGTGATGGCCAGGCGGCCGGCGCTCGGCCCATCCAGGATGCGCTGGCCACCGTCGTTGTACGACGCGGGCTCGCCCTCGTAGATGTTGTACTTGTCGCGACGGAACTCCACGCCGATACCAAGGTTGGCGGGCTTGGCGAGGCCGAAGGAGACGGGGCGCGAGGCGTCGAGGTTGGCAGTGAGCTGGTTCGAGTTGAGCGAGCCGGCGTAGAACTGCTTCTGCGTGGCCAGCCCGTACGTCGGGTTGAGCGTGTTGGCGAGGTCGAAGCGGAAATGGTTGTTGCCGTTCTCCACGCTGGCGTCCCAGCTGAAGCCCGCCGTCGTTCCCTTCACTCCAGTTGCGAGCGAGGCGTCGAAGCTGGTGCCGATGATCTCCGGCAGGAAGCCGTCGGGATAGACACCGCGCACGTTGCGATCGTCGCGCGGACGGCGCGAGAAGCCGAACGCCGTGGCCTGCCGCAGCATCGCGCCACCGAAGATGTAGAACTGCAGCCCGTTGCCCACCGGTGTACCGGCATTGAACATCATGCCGCCTTCCGTGGCGGGTGCGTCGCCGAACCAGTTCGTGTAGCGGCGTGCATAATCCAGCCGTCCCGGATCGGCCGTCCCGTCAGCCAGGTACCAGCCGCTCGGCTGGAACTCGGGGTTGGAGCGGTTGGTGCGGCCGCGGTTGCGGAACTCGCCGGAGACATTGAGGAAGCCGTTCGTGCCGAGCGTGAAGGTGTGCGACGCATCCACCTGGAACGATTCACCGTCACCACCCGACGTGGCGCCGGTCGTGACGGAGAAGTCGGTGCTCGAGCTGCCGGCGCCCTTGAGAATCACGTTGACGACGCCGGCGATGGCGTCGGAGCCGTACTGCGCAGCGGCGCCATCACGGAGCACTTCGATGCGCTCGATCGACGACGCGGGAATCGCGTTGAGGTCGACACCGGTGGTGCCGCGTCCGATGCTGTTGTTGAGCGCGAGCACCGAGCCGGTGTGACGCCGCTTGCCATTCACCAGGACGAGCGTCTGGTCCGGTGTCAGTCCACGCAGCGTGAAAGGACGTTGCATGTCCGTGCCGCCGGCGATGCTCGTGCGCGGAAAGTTGAGCGACGGCACGAGCATCTGGAGGATCTGGCTCGTTTCCGTGCGTCCCGTCTGCTTCATCTCCGAGGCCGAGATCACGTCGATTGGTACCGACGCTTCGCTCACCGTGCGCTCGCTCGTGCGACGCGTTCCGGTGATGGCGTAGGCCGACAGCTGCGACGCCGACTTCTCGAGCACGACATCGGTCGTGACGGTGCCGCCGGACGTGACGACCACTGGCGTGCGCTTTGTCGAATAGCCGATCAGCCGCGCCTGCAGCTCGTAGTTGCCGGCGGGCACGGAGAAGCGATACGTGCCATCCTCGCGCGTCAGCGCGCCGCGCTGCGTGCCGACCAGGAGGACGCTGACGCCTTGGAGCGCCTCCCCGCTGCCCGCTTCGGTCACCTTGCCGGTAATGGTGCCGTTGCCTTGTGCAACGAGCGGCGTAGCGGACAGGCCAAGGGCCAGGCCCAGCATCGCGGCGCAACGCCGATGAATGCGAGACCATGGCCCGCGCGGCATCTGCCGCGGGACGGGTACTACCATCATGACGCGACTCCGGGTCGAGAGGAGGAGCACGGACAGCAGCGGGCGGGTAGGGAGCTGATCCGAACGCGCCAAAGCATGCAGTCTGTCCTGACAACGCGTAAGGAGCGCTACCTTTCGCCTGGCGCCGCGGGCGCCTGATCATTCCTCATTGGACCGTCATTCCGACAAGACACCGTGCAGAAGAAACGCGCCGTCGCGCTCCAGCAGGAATGGGGCGACGAACCCTGCCCGCACCCGTCGTTCGCCAAGGAGTACGACCTCGGCGAACGCACGGGCAACTACGTCTGCTCGCAGTGCGGACGCGTCTTCAGCTTTCGTGAGAAGGCCGAGCTGCTGGCGTCGCGTCTGAGCTAGCGGCATTCGCGCCAGGCGCATCCGCGCCAGGCGCGTTCGTCGTGGACGGCAGCTGCGGCACGCCGTTCTTGGCCGCGACACGCAGCAGTCCGGTACTGGAGTACAACTCGAGCTTTTCGCGGGTGTCGGCGATGTCGAGGTTGCGCATCGTGAGCTGGCCGATGCGATCGAGTGGCGTGAAGAACGCCTCGCCTCGCTCCATCGTCAGCCGCTCGGGCTTGTACGTGAGGTTGGGGCTCGACGTGTCCATCACGGAGTAGTCGTTGCCGCGCCGCAGCTCGATGGTGACTTCACCCGTAACGGCGCGTGCCACCCACTTCTGCGCACTGTCGCGCAGCATCAGCGCCTGCGAGTCGAGCCAGCGCCCCTGGTACAGCAGGCGACCGAGCTTCCGGCCGTTGGCGCGGTAGGTCTCGATGGTGTCCTCGTTGTGGATGCCGGTCACGAGGCGCTCGTACGCGATGTAGAGCAGCGCGAGCCCCGGCGCCTCGTAGATGCCGCGGCTCTTCGCCTCGATGATGCGGTTCTCGATCTGGTCGCACATGCCGAGGCCGTGGCGCCCGCCGATCGCGTTCGCGTCCATGAACAGGTCGAGCGCACTCGCGTACGATTGCCCGTTGATCGCGACGGGCATGCCCTCCTCGAAACGGATCGACACCGTCTCGCGCGCAACGCTCACCTCGTCCTTCCAGAACGCCACGCCCATGATGGGATGCACGATGTGCATGCCCTTGTCGAGGAACTCGAGGTCCTTCGCCTCGTGCGTCGCGCCCAGGATGTTCGAGTCGGTGGAGTACGCCTTCTCCACGCTCATCTTGTACTCGAAGCCGTTCGCGATCAGGTACTCCGCCATCTCCGTGCGGCCGCCCAGCTCGTCGATGAAATGCTGGTCGAGCCACGGCTTGTACACGCGAAGGCTGGGGTTCGTGAGCAACCCGTAGCGGTAGAACCGCTCGATGTCGTTGCCCTTGAACGTGCTCCCGTCGCCCCAGATGTTGACGTCGTCCTCGCGCATGGCGGCGACGAGCATGGTGCCCGTCACGGCGCGTCCGAGCGGCGTGGTGTTGAAGTACGTCGCGCCGGCGGTGGTGATGTGGAACGCCCCGCACTGCAGCGCCGCGAGCCCCTCCGCCACGAGCTGCGCCCGGCATTCGATCAGCCGGGCCTTCTCGGCGCCGTACGCCATCGCCTTGCGCGGGATCTCGTCGTAGTCCGACTCGTCGGGCTGGCCGAGGTTCGCGGTGTAGGCGTAGGGGACGGCGCCTTTCGCACGCATCCAGTGGAGCGCGGCGCTGGTGTCCAGGCCGCCGGAGAACGCGATGCCGACGCGCTCGCCGACGGGGAGGTGCTGGAGGATGTGGGTCATCCTCCAATTTAGTTCATTTTGCGGGGCTGAGGCGGCGGCTGTTGATCGTGTAGAGAAAGCCCGTGTACTGCATCTCCTCCCACGTCTGCTCGCCCCATTTCACGTCCATCGCCGGATTCGGGTTGCTCTTGTTGGTGGCGGAGTTGTCGTACCAGGCCATCGACTTGAGCTTCGCGCCACCGGGAACGTCGAGCGGCGTGGCGAAGAAGTAATACGTCTGCCAGTTGAAGTCGTAGCGTGGGACGTCGAGTACCACGGACGACGTGCCGTCGGGCTTCTCGAGCGTGTACTTCCAGCCGGTACCGCGCAGGTGCGTGTGCGGGAGGATGCCCCAGATCT
Organism: Gemmatimonadota bacterium; assembly: GCA_040387895.1. GTDB lineage: Bacteria > Gemmatimonadota > Gemmatimonadetes > Gemmatimonadales > Gemmatimonadaceae > Gemmatimonas. Next base: position 10,432 of record JAZKCW010000112.1, on the reverse strand, counting down.
TGATATCCTCGGTCGGCTCCAGCTCGGCGGGCACGGCGACGTTCTTCGCGCCCGCGGGCAGGGTGAATGCGCCGTTGATGAACTGGCCGACGCGCATCTCCTCGCTCGGGGCTTCCTTGGCGAAGCGGAAGCCGACGCTCGTGCGGTCCTTCGTATCGTGCCCGTGCGCCGTGTAGTGCATCTGGAACGTGAGGATCGTGCCCGCGCGCACGCGGAGTGCTGTGCCGGCCGGGAATTCCATGACGTTCGTGCCGGGCGCCGTCGTGCCGATGATGTTGCCCATGCGCTGCGGCGGCGGGTGCCGCGTGTCCGTGCGCGCGGGCTGTTCGGTCGGATTGTACTGCGGCTTGTTGACGAACAGCGGGCGCGGCGCGGCGGGGCGCGGGGCACCGGGGGCCGCCGCCGGCGGCGCGACCGGCGCGGCGCCCGGGGCAGCGGCCGGCGCGCGCGCGTACACGATCACGTGGTGCACGACCTCACGCGCGCCCGGCTTGAACTCGATCGCCTGCACCCACTTGTCCTCGGTAAAGCCGGTGGGCACTTCGAAGTACTGGTACTCGATGGTGCCGGATGCCGGCACCGTGAAGTCCTCTGTCATGCCGACGACGGCGTCCGGTGTACCCATCTCCCAGCCAGCGGGAAACACCGGCTTGGGCGGCAGCGCCTTCATGTCGCCGCGCTTGGCGCCCCCGTCGATCCAGCGCAGGATCGTCGCCTTCTCGAGTGCCGAGAGGCGGCGGTCGTTGCGGAACGTGCCGTGCGGCCCTTCTGCGTGCCACGGCGGCATGTAGCCGGTCTTCACCGCGTCCTTGATGTCGGCGACGTTCGCTTTCGCGCTGTCGTAGTCGAGCAGTGAGAAGGGCCCAAGACCACCGGGGCGATGGCAGCTCGCGCAGTTCTTGTTGAGGATCGGCGCGACGTCCTTCGTGAACACCGGCTCGGTGGGCTGCGCATCGAGCGGTGGTTGGTGACGTGCGATCGCGAGTGCCAGCACGGCGCCGCCTGCGGCAGCCATCAGTTTCGGGGAAGCGCGCATGTTCAGGCCTGGGGAGGTGAGGCGGGCGGAAGCGTTCCGAGCGGTGGGAGTGCACTACAATGCGGCGCCCCGGACGGCACCACAAGATGGACAGCCGCTCATTCCACTCTGGCGAGGCCTCGCATCGTCGTCTAACGTCACCCTCCCGCCCGCCGAAGTGTCCCGTCGCGCTCCATGGAGAAGGCATGACCGCAGTCCGCTTCCCGTCCCCCCAGTCTTACCGGTTCCGCATGCGTCGAGTGGCCGGCCTCCTGTCGTCCGCGCTCCTGTCAGGGGCGGTGGCGTGCGGGTCCGCGGGGTCTGACGCAAAGCACACGACGACGGCCGCCGCTGGACCACCGGCAGCCGCCGCCCCGGGGTTGTCCGCCTACACCACGGTCGCCCTCACCGCGGACACCACCGCGCTCACGCCGAAGGAGCGACAGATGCTGCCGCTGCTCATCGACGCGGCGCGGGCCATGGACCCGATCTACTGGCAGCAGGCATACGGGTCGCGCGACTCGCTGCTCTCGCGCGTGACGGACCCGGAGATCCGCCGCTTCATCGACGTCAACTACGGGCCGTACGACCGGCTCGCCGACTACGCCCCGTTCGTGACGGAGGTCGGCCCCCGTCCGGAGGGCGCCAACCTCTACCCGGCCGACGTCACCAAGGCGGAGTTCGAGGCTGCGATCGCGGCGGCACCGGGCGCCAAGGCCGATTCGCTCAAGAGCCTCTACACACTCGTTCGTCGCGCACCAGACCGCTCCCTGACTGCAGTGCCGTACCATGTCGCGTTCGCCGAACACAACACGATTGCCGCGGGCAAGCTGCGTGAGGCCGCGAAGCTTGCCGAAGACGCAGGGCTGCGAAAGTACCTGGAGCTCCGCGCGAGTGCGCTGCTGAACGATCAGTATCAGCCCAGCGATCTCGCGTGGATGGACATGAAGAACAACACGCTCGACATCGTGATCGGCCCGATCGAGACCTATGAGGACGAGCTGTTCGGCTACAAGGCGGCGAACGAGGCGTACGTCCTCATCAAGGACAAATCGTGGAGTCAGCGGCTGTCGCGTTACGCGGCCATGCTCCCGTCGCTGCAGCAGGGCATCCCCGTGCCGGCCACGTACAAGCAGGAGCGGCCGGGCACGGACTCCGACCTCAACGCGTACGACGCGATCTTCTACGCAGGCCAGGCGAATGCCGGTGCGAAGACGATCGCCATCAACCTGCCGAACGACGAGGAAGTGCAGCTCAAGAAGGGCACGCGCCGCCTGCAGCTCAAGAACGTGATGCAGGCGAAGTTCGACAAGATCCTGATGCCCATCGCGACCGAGCTGCTGGACGCGGACCAGCTGGCCATGCTGCGCTTCGATGCGTTCTTCGCGAACACGATGTTCCACGAGGTCGCGCATGGCCTGGGCATCAAGAACACGATCAACGGCAGGGGCACGGTGCGCACGGCGCTCAAGGAGCGCGCGAGTGCCCTCGAGGAAGGCAAGGCCGATATCCTCGGGCTCTACATGGTGCAGGAGCTCAACCGGCGCGGCGAGTTGCAGGGCAGCGACATCAATGCCAACTACGTGAGCTTCCTCGCGAGCCTCTTCCGGTCGGTGCGCTTCGGCGGCGGCAGTGCGCACGGACGCGCCAACATCGCGGCCTTCAACTTCCTGCAGGAGGCTGGCGCCTTCACCCGCGACACGACGACGGGCAAGTATCGCGTCGACTTCCCGAAATTCCAGGAGGGCATGAACGCCCTCACGGAGAAGATCCTCACGCTGCAGGGCAACGGTGATTACGCGGGCGTCGGTGCGTACGAGGAGCAGTACGGCACCGTCGGCGAGCAGCTGCGCCGTGATCTCGACCGGTTGAAGACGAAGGGCATTCCGGTGGACATCGTGTTCGAGCAGGCGCGGTAACGGCGGCGCGCGGGAGGCTCTACGACGCAGGCCGCTGGTTGCGAACCTCGACGAGGCTTCGCATCGTCACCCCACCTGGCGGCCCGTCGGTAACACGAATCGTGTCACCAGTGCCCACGTTGCCCTCGGTGATCACACGCAGGTACGCACCCGGGCGCAACGCCTGCTGAAAGCGCTTGGGGAACCCGTTGTCTCCGACTCGAATGCCGAGCTTGAAGCAGGGGAATCGCGGTTGCGCGATCTCCAGCACCGCCGAGCCGACATGCCATCGTTCGCCGACGACGGCGCGTGACAGGTCGATGCCCTCGACGGTGAGATTCTCGCCGAACAGTCCGTGCTCGATGCTGAACTCCTCGGCATCACGCCAGTATGCGTAGTCCTCGACCGCATACGCATAGATCGCCTTGTGCAGCCCACCATGAACCGTGCGATCCGCCTGATCGTCGCCGTCGAAGTTTTCGCCGTGAATCGCCACGCGCCCGGCGACGGGACTTTTCCAGATGCCTGTCGTGACGAGCCGTCCGTTCCACTCGACTTCGCGAATTCCACCCACGTTCACGGACAAGATGCGCGGGAGAGTCATCGCCGCAATTGCTCGTTCCGGTAGGCTTCGAAGTCACGCGCGAAGGGTCCGCGCATCAGCAGCCAGAAGTACGTGGCTGCAAGCAGAGCGACCGGCACGAAGAAGAGTCCGACCACCCCGGGCACGGCGCCCTTGAGCAGCGGCCGGAGCAGCACCGCTGCACTCACGAAGTAGACGATCACATTGGTCATGACGATGGCACGACCGTAGATGCCGCCGAGCAGCGCACTGCGGCCGCTCCAGTTCAGCATGGCGATCGCGATCCATCCGGCAGCGAGCAGCTGGCCGAGCCATGCGGCCGACCGAGGAAAGCCGGGAATGGCACGAGGGAGGATGGCATCGGCGCCGAACAGCAGCGTGACACCGCCGGCCATCAGAACCGCAGCACTCGCCACCGTCACGCGCGTGGAGATCATGGACGGCACGCGACGGCTGGCGTCACCGCATGCCCGCGTTGCGCAGTGCGCCCGCCCCACCGACCACCGGCAGGAAAAAGGTCGAGCGCGACAGGTCGACGGTGAGCTCCGTGCCGGGCTTGGGCCACAGCGTGAACTCGCGATCGCTCGACATGATCATCACGCCGATGCGCTTGCCGGCCTGCACGTACTCGTCGCCCGGCTCGAGGTCGAACGTCACGTCGTAGAACGTCCCCGGCACCAGCGGCTCACCCTTGAGCATTGACGCGAAGTTGCCACCGTTCACCAGCGCCTTGTGATTCTGGATGTCCGCCCAGCCATGCGTGATGCTGCCGATATGGTGGCCGGCACCGGCGCGGGCGGAGTCGTAGGGCAGCACGACGAGCCACACGCTGAGATTGGCCGCGGGTCGGCTCGACGCGACGCGCAATGTCACGCGCGCGGTGCCCGACAGGTGCACGGTGCTGGTGAGCGTCGGCGTCGCGTAGAGCAATCGTGCCGTGCCCTGCTCGGCACTCGCATTCGCGCTGCCGCTGAGCGCCACGTCGTCGAAGAGTGACTCCCTGCCACCCCGTGCTGCGGTGAACGACAGCGCCGCAACGCCACGGCCACCAGCGGTCGGATGCAATGGCACCATTGCAGATCCCGGCACCGGAAACGCGGCGAATGGTGCGGGTGGCCCGGAGATGCGCCCGCGACCGGCACCGGAGTCCGGCACGATCCACACCGGCGGATCCTTCTCCACGCCGTTGTCGACGTCGTAGAGGTAGTGACTGAACCAGCGGTTCAGCATGTCCGCCGGCGGGTTCCCGCCATGGCCGCCCTGGTGCAGGTACATCGACACGTGCAGGCCACGCCGCTTCATCTCGTCGTAGATCCGCACGCTGTGCATCGGCGTGACGTTGTAGTCGTTCAACCCATGTGCGAGCAGCACGGCGGCCTTGATGTTTCCGGTGTGCGGGAGCAGGTCGCGTGCAAGCCAGAACTCGTTGAAGTCGCCGGTGGCGCGGTCCTGCCCTTTCGCGAACACGTCGCCCTTCCAGATCGCGTCGCAGTTGGCACGTCCTGCGGGGTCGCCGCTCGCGACGAAGTCGTACAGCACGTCGACGTCTTCGCCGAGGTAGCCACCGGGCGAGCGCACGAGGCCATTCGCGCGATAGTAGTGGTAGTACGACGTGTTCGGTGACACCGGCACCACGACCTTGAGGCCGTCGACACCGGTAGTCGCGGCAGCGAGCGGCAGCGTACCCTCGTACGACGTGCCGATCATTCCCACTTTACCCGTGGACCACTGGGTCGCGTGCACTTCCTCGCTGCTCGTCGGCCCGGTGTATCCCTTCGCCCGGCCATTGAGCCAGTCGATCACGAACTTCATCGCGGCGCGTTCGGGATAGTCGCCGACGGTTGGGCAGCCCTGCGAGAGCCCCGTACCGCTCGCCGATGAATGCACGACCGCGAATCCGCGCGGCACCCAGTCGTTCACGAGTGCATTGGAGATGCGACGCCGGCCGGCCTGATACGCCGGTGCGTTCATCTTGCCGCGCGGCACCGGCGGCGCACCGAGCTCCTGGTTCACATCCCAGTTGACCTGGCCGCGTGCCGTACCGGCGAAGTACGGGCTCGATCCATACAGCACGGAGACCTTGAGCCCCTCGCTCTCCGTCTGACCGGGCCGGGTCACGTCGACGTGCACGCGATCGGGCTTGCCGTCGCGGTCGGAGTCGAAGTCCGTCTGCACCCACAGGTCCTGGCGGATCCACGTGAGGCTATCGCGAAAGGCGGGCACGGTCTGCGCCATGCCGTTCACGAACACCGGCGCGGCCCTGGGTGCGGGCGGCGTTGGCTGCGCACCGGAAACACCAGCCGTCAGCGATGCGCCGACCAGGAGCGTTGTCAGGGAGGCGACGGCGCGTCCGGTCACCTGCCGTGCTGCGGGAACGGAGTGCCGGGACAGCGAGGACGAGTGCATGGGCGCGACCGAGGAGTGCTGGTGGAAGTGCCTGCGCGCACTCACTCGCGCACGCGTTCGCGTCGCGCTCGCGTGCTGGTGTGTGCGCTAGAAGTTGAACTGCGCCTGCAGGCGCAGCAGTTCACCGCGTTGCCGGTTCGACTGGCGCTGGAAATCCTCGAACCGACGATCTCCCCTGTAATACGCACCGACCAACTCGAACGCGGGAGTAGGCTGCCACTCGACCCCGAACTCGACGTCGTTCACCGAGTAGCTGCGCGCATCCCGCTCGTGCTTCTTGCCCCCATCGTACACCTGGTAGCGTGCGAAAGGAAACAGGATCTGCTTCTGCACCCGCAGCATGTAGCTCGCCGTCACGAACCCGCCGCGCAGCGTTCGCGTCTCGATGCTGTCCGTGGCCGGGTTGAACTCCGGGCCCCGCCCCGCATTGTACTCGGCGAGAATGCCGAAGGGCTTCGGGTACAGCACGAACGTCGCGAGTGCGCGCTCGTCACGGTAATTCCAGTCCGCCTTGCCCTTCACGCCGGTGCTGCGCTGGTCCGCGGTCACGACATACAGGCCGGTGTACGCGGCCGCGGACGCTTCGACGATCTGCGTCCCGATGGCCATCGGATAGGAGACACGAGCCACGACGTGCGGCTGGTCGTTCGCCTCGAGTCGGTTGGCCGTCTGGCCATTGTACCCGCCGATCGCGAACACGCCGTAGTCGCCACTGCCCTTCAACCCCTCGGCGACGAGATCGCTGAACACCTTTCGCGTGCGTGCGGGCGCCCACATGTAGAAGACCCCGAGGTCGCGCTCGTTCGCCGCGGAACTGTTCGTGGGATCGGCGCGATCGAGCGGCAGCCGGTTCTGGCTGCTCTGCAGGTTCTCGAAGCTGAACGGCACCTTGCTCTGCCCGATGCGCAACCGGTGCTCGTTGTCCTTGTCGAGCCCGACATCCATGTACCAGTCGCGCAGCTGCACGACGTTCGTGCTCGTCCCGACGGTACTCGCGAAATCCGGCTGCAGGTAGATGAACAGACGCGGATGCACCTGCCCCTGCACGATCAGGCGTGCGCGCCGGATGAAGAATCCGCCGTCCGTGCCCCAGCTGCGGTCGCACTGCTCACACTGCAGCAGCTCGTTCGTCTCGAAGAGTCGGTTGTAGCGGATCTGCGCGTAGCCCCGGATGCGCACCTTCTCGTACCACGGTGTTGCCGGCGCGGGGGGTGTGGCGGGAGGCGTCTGCTGGGCCTCCGCCGAGGCAGTCACCGCCAGCAGGAGCAGCAGCGGGAGGGCACGGCGGACGGACGAAATGCAGCGCAGCATGCAGATGGACTGGGGACGCACCATGGACGGCGTGAGTCCGGAACTCTAATCTCCGTTACCCGATCTTTACACCAGCCAACCCGTGACCCGATGAGCCGTACGCGACTGGCGATGGTCGCCGCCGCCTGCTTCGCGATCGTGCGGCCCCTCGAAGCCGGAGCACAGGTGACGCGCCCGCGCACGTCGGTGCAGCGCACGGCAGTGACCGCGGTGTCGTGCAACTCGACGGCGCCGACGAGCAGGGCACCGGCCGTAAGTCCTTCCCTGACATGGCGTGGCGAGCCCGCGATGCGCTGGACCGAGTGGCCGGTCGCACTTGGCACACGGGGCGTCCGGGCCCGCGTGATCGTCGTCGACATCGACCCGTCGCGGGTCCGGCTCGACCTCGAGATCGCGCGTGACGGCGACGAGGTGCGGCCCTGGTCGCTCGACGACGCACCTGCCGATGCGGCCGTCGCCTTCAACGCCGGCCAGTTCACCGATGACGGGCCATGGGGCTGGGTGGTGCACCGGGGGCGCGAATGGCAGGGGCCGGGCACCGGCCCGCTGGCGGGAACCGTGGTCGTCGATTCCGCGGGGCATGTCACGATCAGCGCCGCCGCACCGCTGCGAGGCGCACGCCCCCAAGGGCTGCGCGAGGGGGTGCGCGAGGCGCTGCAGTCCTTCCCGATGCTGCTGCTCGACGGGCGTCCCGCACCACTGCTCTGCGACCCGAAGGCGAGTCTCGACCGCACGCATCGCGACATCCGCTTCGCGATCGGCACGCGCGCCGATGGCCACGTGCTGCTCGCGCTCACCCGCTACGAGGGCGTCGGTGCGCTGTCCGCCAGGCTGCCCGTCGGGCCCACGACGCACGAAACGGCCGAACTCATGCGACGCCTGGGCGCGCAGCAGGCACTCATGCTCGACGGCGGACTGTCGGCGCAGCTGCTGGTGCGCGAGGGCACCGACACGCACCGTTGGGAGGGCATGCGCCGCGTGCCGCTGGCGATCGTGGGGAAGCGTATTCCGTAGCGGTGCGACAGCGGTGCGTGCGAGTGTGTCGCGTCAGAGCAGTTCGATCCGAACGCCGCCACCCGGCTTGTCGAGTATCAGCACGGTGCGTTTCTCGCCACTCGCCAGCGGTATCGCGACCTTCACCGTTGCACCCGCCCAGCCGCTCGCGTCGGCAGGTGCCTGCCAGACCCGCACTTCCCACGTACCGGCCGTGCTCTGGTAGAACGGCGAGGTGAGGCTCGTCGGATTCGACTGGTACGTGAAGGGAAATTGCCACGACACCGGCTGCTGAAAGTCGGGCTGCGTGCGGTACACCTGCAGCACGCCGGCATTCGGTGCGAGATGCAGCACGCGCACCTTGGTCGCGCCCGCCGGCACGACGCTGTTCGTGTCATCCAGTGCGGCCGATGCAATGCTGCCGTTGGCGCCGCGCACCACCGCGATCGTGCTCAATGACGATCCGGTCGTGATGGACTGAATGATCGCCGTTCCGCTCGTTCCGGCCGGACGCATTGTCAGCGTGTGAGAGCCGGCGGTCGGCGCCACCGTGTCGATCGTACCGGCGGGGAGCGCCGACACCGCGACACTCCCGTCCACCAGCACATCGACGGGACCCGAGAACGCGTTGATGATGCGAAGCGACGGGGTGCCGCCCGTGCAGCACCCGGTGGTGGCGGGATCATCGGTGCAGCTCGCGATTCCAGCGGCGAGCAGCAAGGCCGGCACCAGCGATGAGAGCGTGCGCGCGATTCTCATGAGTCATGCCCTCGCGCTGGAGCCGGGTGCACTCCGGTCGGAGCCGGGCGCTCGCAGCAGCAGGATCACGCCGACAATGCCGACGACAGTCAGCAGCGCCGTCACCGCGAGCACGTCCCAGCGCGTCGATCGACCCTCATGCGTCATGTCGTGCAGCATCGGCAGGTGCATGCCGACCATCAGCCAGGAGAGCGCGCTCAGGACGACCGTGGCGCGATAGTAGCGCATGTTCATGGTCTCAGTTCGCCGCGAAGCAGTAGAAAAGCCCTGCACCGCCCGTCGCCACGAGATTCGCCTGGCCACAGCCGCGCGATGCGTGCGCCGAGTTCCAGCTGGAGTTGCCGCCACCGGTGCGGTCGTGGTGTCCGACCATGGCGCTTCCCGTCGCGACGTTGCTGCTCCAGTTCGAGCAGGTCGTGTCGAACGTGCCGCCCATCGCGCGGCCGAAGGAGTCGGTGCCCGTCAGGATGTCGTGCACGTTCGGCGTGTCGCCGTTGCCGGTGACCTGCTGCCCCTTCTCGGTGAGCGCGTTGATCTTGTTGATCTGGTTGCGGTCACGGATGATGTCACCGTGCAGGTCGGCCACGTTGGCGGCGATCTGCGCACCCTTCGCGTTGTGCCATGGCCCCGCACCGATGCGGTCGCGCGCATGGATCGGGCGCCCGTCCGTGCCTACGGAGGCGAGGTACGCACGCCATGTGCGGCCCGCGGGGACCTGCACGCCGGTGGCATCCGCGAGCGTCTTGCAGTGCGCATCCGCCCCGGCGAGGCCACCCAGGTTGGCGCCATCGCCCTTGCCGACGCTCGTGATGAAGAACGTCATGGGCGCGGGCTGCGCGGGGGCTGCCGGCGGGTTCTGCGCGAGCACGACCGACGGCACGGCCATCATGGTCGTGATGGACGCGAGGGCGACGAGGCGACGGGGCGAGATCATGGTTGCTCCAGAGCGGTGATAGGTGCCTGCAACGCGGACTACTTGCGATAAACGTACGTGAAGCCCGCCTCGACGATGGTCATCGTGCGGCCATTCATGATGGCGATCCGCAACCCCTGCTGACCATTGACGGTCAGCGAGAGTGAGGTGCCGAGCATCGAGTAGGTGCCGGTGGCCGTGGGTGCGGCATCGGTGACGACGCCATTCACCGTGGTCCGGGTGTGTCCCGTCTGCGCGTACGTCCCACCCTGGTACAGGTTGAACACGTCGTCGAGGAAGACGGTCTGCACGCCAGCGGCGGTGCTGGTGTACGGCAGCGGCGCACCGTTGATGGACCGGAGGGTGTACGCACCCGTGACGGTCGCGCTCCCCACGGGCTCGCTCGGGTTGCAGGCGATGACCGAGAGCGACAGCACGGCCCAGAGAGCCGCGCGCAGCGGGGCGACCGCAGCCGATGTACGCATGCGGATAACATGGACCGGCGAGCGGGATCCCGCTCGTGCAGGCGAGCCGAGGCGTGGCTGGCCGGCTGG
>JAZKCW010000111.1:0-32136 GCA_040387895.1 Gemmatimonadota bacterium | reverse complement strand
CTCGCGAAGAAGATCGACCAGTCGCAGGACGCCGAGATCCGGCAGATGCAGGAATGGTTGCGCGCGAATGGACAGGTTGCGCCGGACACGTCGTCGTGGCGCACGATGCAGATGGTCGGCATGCTCACGCCCGAACAGCTCAAGGGGCTCGATGCCGCGCGCGGTGCCGAGTTCGACAAGCAGTACCTGATGCTGATGATCCAGCATCATGAAGGCGCACTCAAGATGGTAGCCGACCTGTTCGCGAGTCCGCGGGCAGCGCAGGATGTCGACATCTCCGTGTTCGCGAATGACGTCGAGGTTACGCAATCCGCCGAGATTGCACTCATGAAACAGATGCTGACCGAACTTTGAGACATTTTTTGAGCCCTCTACCGGAGTCTCGCCCCATGGGAAGTGTTCGCAGGACAGGCATGATCGCACGAACCATCACCGCGGCGATCGCGGTCGTCGCATTGGCGTCGGGTGTGGATGCCCAGACGTATCCGGCCGGCAACGACCCGCGCGACAACCTCAAGTCGGGGCAGCTCGACGCGGAAGTCGCGACGAAGGGCATGAAGCTGCTCTCGTTCACGCCGAAGGCCGCGGAGTTCGACACGGCACGCGGGTTGACGTTCGTGAACTCGGACATGGCGTTCCGCGGCAACTACGTCTACCAGGGCAACTTCGCCGGCTTCTCGATCTGGGACGTGAGCAACCCGTCGAAGCCGCAGAAGGTGTCGGTGATGTCCTGCATCACCTCGCAGGGTGACCCGTCGATCTACGGCAACCTGCTGTTCCTCTCCGCCGAAGGCCCCGGCAACCGGAACGATTGCGCCAAGGGTGGCGTGACGGACCCGAAGGATCACATGGCCGGCGTGCGCATCTTCGACGTGTCCGATCCGAAGGCGCCGAAGCTGATCAAGAACGTCCAGACGTGCAAAGGCTCGCACACGCACACGATCGTGCCGCACCCGAAGGACAAGAACGTCATCTATCTCTACGTGTCCGGCAGCCAGGGTGCACGCCCGGAGACGGAGATGGCAGGGTGCAAGAGCGGCACTGATCCGGCCGACACCACGAACTCGATGTACCGCCTCGACGTGATCAAGGTGCCGCTCAACGATCCGATGAAGGCGGAAGTCGTGACGGGCGCGCGCGTGTTCACTGGCATGCTGCCGGCCCCGCGTCGCGCGAGTTCAGGTGCGGGACGTGGTGGTCGCGGTGGCGCTGGTGGACGTGGCGGCGCGGCTGGAGCACCGGTGACTGCGGCGGACAGTGCACGTGTCGCCGCGGCGGCTGCAGCGGCCGCCGAGCCGCAGGCTGCACCCGCTGGCCCGCGCAACTGTCACGACGTCACGGCCTACCCGGAAGTCGGTCTCCTCGCCGGCGCCTGTGGCAGCTACGGCATCCTGGTCGACATCCGCAACCCCGAGAAGCCGGTGCGTCTCGACGCAGCGGCCGACACGAACTTCTCGCTCTGGCACACGGCCGTGTTCAGCAACGACGGTTCGAAGATCGTCTTCACCGACGAGTGGGGCGGTGGCACGCAGCCGATGTGCCAGAAGGGGAGCATGCTGGAGATGGGCGGCAACACGACGCTCACCATCGGCAAGAATCGCAAGATGAAGCAGCACGCGTACTTCAAGCTGCCGAGCGCACAGACGGCGCAGGAGAACTGCGTGTCGCACAACGGCTCGCTGATTCCGGTGCCGGGCCGCGACATCATGGTGCAGGGCTGGTATCAGGGCGGTGTCGACATCATCGACTTCACCAACCCGGACAAGCCGAAGGAGATCGGCTTCTTCGATCGTGGCCCGGTCGATGCGCCGCCCCTGATCGACGCCGGTCCGTCGGGCTCGACGCAGGCACCGCCGGCGCGCACGACGATTGGCGGTTCGTGGGGCGCGTACTACTACAACGGCGCGATCTACTCGTCGGAGATGGCGCGTGGCCTCGACATCCTCGAGCTCACGCCGTCGGCTGACCTCTCGGCGAACGAGATCGCGGCCGCGAAGCTGGTGCAGTTCGAGCAGTTCAACCCGCAGAGCCAGCCGCGCATCAAGTGGCCGGCAGCGTTCCCGGTTGTCCGCTCGTACCTCGACCAGCTGGTGCGTGACAACGGCCTCGCTGCAGCACGCACGACGGCGATCGACGCTGCACTGACGGCCGCCGAGGCCCAGACGGGCGCGGCACGTCGCACGTCGCTCACGAAGCTCGCGGCGCAGGTGACCAGGGACGCGACGGGTGCGAAGGACGCGGCCAAGACCCGCACGATGGCGGCAGCGATCCGCGATCTCGCGGCGGCTTCGAAGTAAGGGCAACTGCAACCGCGTCTCACGCGGAGGCGCGGAGAACTGCGGAGAGGACGCGGAGAGGGGCACGCCGACAAGATCGCGGCATGCCCCTCTTTTCTTTTCTTGATGGAGTCTGTGGCGTGCCACGGAGCCACCTCAAAAGAGTCGCTGCACTGGTCTCGCGGCCAGCACCCCTCCGCGCCTCCGCGCGCAGTTCTCCGCGCCTCCGCGTGAGGCTGTAGAAACCGGCGGTTCGCTGCGCCTCTCCGTGGTCCGCCGCGATCTCCGCCTAAGACGCGGTTGCAGTTCGCCATTTGCCGATCGCTGTTGCTGTCTCCGTAGATGTTACCGGGTCCAAGCCTGCACGGTGCTCCCGCCGAACACCGCATGCTGCCGCAGCGCCGGCGTGAACAAACCATACAGGAACCGCGGACTCGCGTGCGCGCTCACCGCGTCGAGCACCGCGCGATGCTCCGGCGACAGTACCACGTCCAGCGCCGCGACGTTGTCACTCACCTGCTCGGCGCGGCTCACACCCATCAATGTCGACGTAACTCCCGGCCGTCCGAGCACCCACGCGAGCGCCACCCGTGCAGCGCTCTCGCCTGATTCGTCCGCGACCCGCCGCACCGCATCGACGATCGTCCAGTTCCGATCCGTGAACAGCGTGTCGCCGAACGGATTCGCACCGTCCAGTCGCTTGTCCTCGTCCGGCCGCTGCTCGTCCTTCGCGGCGGCGTCGCGTGGCAAGCCACCCGCGCGCGACCCGGAGGCCTCCACCGTCGCGCGATCGTACTTGCCCGTCAGCAAGCCGTACGCGAGCGGGCTCCAGGGCTGTACTCCCATGCCGAACTCCGCGGCGAGCGGCACGTGCTCGTCCTCGATGTCGCGGTTCACGAGCGAATAGAAGTACTGAAGCGCGATCGGACCGGGCACGCCGCGTACCGCCGCGAGTGTCGCCACCTTCGCCACGTACCACGCCGGGGCGTTCGACATCCCCCAGTAGCGGATCTTGCCCGAGCGTACCAGCACCGTCATCGTCTCCAGCAGCTCCTCGGCCGGGGTGACCGAATCCCACACGTGGACCCAGTACAGGTCGATGTAGTCCGTCGCCAGCCGCTGGAGCGACCCGTCGAGCGCCGTGTGCAGATGCTTCGCGCTGTTTCCTCCCGCGTGCACCCCTTTGCCGGCAGCGAAGCCCGCCTTCGTCGCCACCACGATCCCGTCGCGAAGGCCGCGCTCGGCGATGAACGCCCCGACCATCTCCTCGCTCCGCCCCGCGGAGTACACGTCGGCCGTGTCGACGAAGTTGCCACCCGCCTCGACATAGGCGTTGAAGATGGAACGCGACGTGTCCTCGCCCGAGCCCCAGCGAGCCGTGCCGAAGGTCATGGTGCCCAAGCTCAGCGGGCTGACGACGAGGCCGGAGCGGCCGAGGGTGCGGTAATGGGAGAGCGACATGCGGTTCCGGGCTTGGGAAGAATTCGATATTGAGCGTTACACAATCCAGTCCCAAAGAGCTAAGTCACTGGCGCTACTGCGTCAACCGTTTCATAGTAATCGATATGAAACAAACAGAACGGGCGTCGAGGCGACCGGGGCGCCCCCGCGCGTTCGACCGTGACGCCGCGCTGCATCAAGCCATGCTGCTGTTCTGGAGGCATGGATACGAGGCGACGTCGCTGAGCGACCTGACCGCCGCGATGGGCGTGAGCCCGCCCAGCCTCTACGCGGCCTTCGGTGACAAACGCCGGCTCTTTCTCGAAGCCGTCGGGCGGTACTGCTCCGGCCCCGTCACCTCGCAGTCGATCATCGAGGCGGCGGAGAGTGCTCAGGATGCGGCGCGTGGCCTGCTCGAGGCATCGGCCGTGGGGTTCACCGGTCCGGAGACGCCGCCCGGGTGCCTGCTCGCGAGCGGCGCAATCAGCTGTTCGGCCGACGCCGCGGATGTGCAGGCGGAGCTCGCCTCTGTTCGACGCGGCATCGAGCAGCGTCTGCGCGAGCGAATCGAGGAGGACATCGACGCCGGCCAACTCGACCCGGACACCGACGCCGAGGCACTGGCGGCGCACGTCATGTCGGTGATTCAGGGCATGTCCACGCTGGCTCGCGACGGAGCGCCGCGCGAACGGCTCGTCGCGGTCGCCGACATCGCGATGCGCGCGTGGCCGGTGCGCTGATCGCCACGCACTGCTTCCGAAGCATCGCACGTTCGACGGCCCGCGGGTCGCACGGTACATTCGAGACATGACAACCGACCCGACTACCGCACCGACCACCGACGCCGCGACCACGCTCGCCAACACTCGCGCGTCTGAACAGAAGGCAACCGATGCACTGCTCGTGTTGCTCGACGAGGAGCGCGCGCGACTGGTCGCGGAGATCGAGCGCATTCCACTCGCGCTGCAGGCACAGCGCCTGGTGGCGGATGGCTGGTCGGTGATCGAAGTCGTCGAGCATGTCGCCCGGGTGGATCGGGGCGTCGCCAAGTTGCTCGCCACGGCTCGCGCGGGGGAACTGCGCGCAGCCAAGGAGGAAGCGGCCGCGAAGGCGGCCAGCATCCTCGCTGCGCCGCTGCCGGCAATCATCGTCTCCAAGATCCGAGACCGCAGCATGCGTCTCGAGGCACCGGAGCGCGTGCGCCCCACCGGCACGCTGTCGCCGGACGGCGCCATGGGCCTGCTCGTGGATGCGCGCGCCGCACTCGTCGAAGCGTATCGTGCGGCGCCCGCCGACGTGCTCGATCAATCGGTGTGGTCGCACCCGTACTTCGGCCCGCTCACGCTGAGGGCCTGGGTGGAGCTGAGCGCGCACCACGATGCGCGGCATGCGGCCCAGCTCCACGAGCTGGCGACAATCGCCGCCGCTCACCGCTGAACAGACCTACATCACGCTACATCGCGGCCTTCTTCTTTCCCTTCACGTACTGATCGAGCCACGCCACCATCTCCGATAGCGAGTGCCCAACGCTCTCGCGCGCGGCGTACCCGTGTGACTCGGCCGGCAACTGCACGTAACGCACGGTCGCACCGTGGCCCTTGAGCGCCTGGTACATGCGCTCGCTCTGGATGGGATACGTGCCGGTGTTGTTGTCCGCCATACCGTGGATCAGCAGGATCGGATCCTTGATCTTGTTCGCGTGCGTGAACGGTGACATGCGCTCGTAGAGATCCGGCGCCTCCCAGTACGAACGCTCCTCGCCCTGGAAACCGAACGGCGTGAGCGTGCGGTTGTAGGCACCGCTGCGCGCCACGCCTCCCTTGAACAGCCGGGTGTGCGCGAGCAGGTTCGCCGTCATGAACGCCCCATAGGAATGCCCGCCGACGCCGATGCGCTCACGATCGGCGACGCCCATCGCGACGATCGTATCGACAGCCGCCTGCGCGCTCGCCGTGAGCTGTTCGACGTACGTGTCATTCGGTTCCTTGCCCTCGCCGCCCACGATCGGCATAGTGGGGTTATCCATCACCCCGTAGCCCTGCGTGAGCAGGAAGAGATGCGAGTCACCGTTCGGCCGTACGAAACGATACGGCGAGCCGACCACCTGCGACGCGGCATCCTGTGAGCGGAACTCGAGCGGATACGCCCAGAGCAGGAATGGCAGCGGGCCATCGCGACCCTTGTCGTAACCAGCGGGCAGGTGAATCGTGGCGGACAGCTTCACACCATCCTTGCGCGTGTACGAGATCAGCTGGCTCGTCATGCCCGCGAACTGCGGAGCCGGATCGGCGAACGACGTGAGTGCGCGCGGTGCAATGCGGCGCACGAGATCGCGCGAGAAATAGTTGGGCGGCTCCGTCTTCGATTCGCGACGCGTGAGCGCCACGTTCCCGGCGGCATCGAGCAGGTCGATCACGCTCTCGTAGTACGGCGCCTCGCTCCGGAACAGCCGCGTGGTCTTGCCCGTGGCGAGTTCGTACTTGTCGACGAAGGGGCGATCACCTTCGGCACTTGCACCCTCGCTCACGAGAAACGCCGAGCGGCCGTCCGGCGTGGTGCGGAGCACCGTCTGTCCTCGTGGGTCACGTGTAGTGAGGAAAGTGCCGGGATTGCCGTAGCGATCCTCTGCGCTGCGATCCCAGAGCATGCGAGGCGCGCCAGCACCCGTTGGATTGATCATCCACGTGCGCGTGCGGAGCGTCTTCCCGTCGGTCTCCGTGGCGATCGCCATCGATGGAGTCGCCCACAGGATGCCACCGGCGCGGTACTCCGTCTCGAGCAACGTGGTGGGTGAACCCGTGAACGGTGCGGCGAGTGCGACGATCTTGTCGCGCTTGGGCACCTTCGCGTTCTGGTCACCATTGTCGAGCGCTTCCGTCCACACGAGCGTCGCCTCGGCGTCGCTCCGCCACGTGACGTTGCGCGGGCCCGTGAGCGCACCGTTGCCGCCCCATGGCACCTTCTCGACCAGTGGACGCGCGTGGACCGTCTTGACCGGCGTGCCGTCGAGCGACCATACCTCGGTGCGCGTCGGGAAGTAGTTCCACGGCACCGTGTACGAGAACGGACGGCTCAGCGTGTTCACCAGTACGAACTTTCCGTCGGGCGAGACGCGGGCGCTGGTGTGCAAGCCGGACTTGCCGAGTGGGCGCACGGTGCCGTCCATTGACACGAGCGCGAGCTGGCTCGTGCCGTAGTACTCGAAGGCCTTCTCATCGAACGGCGTCTTGAGCAGATCCTGGTATGTCGCGGCGCGGTCGGTGCTGCCGCTCAGCGCCTCCTGCACGATTGGACCATCAGGTGTGGTCGGCGCGACAGGTGCGGGGCCGCGGTTCTCCGGCACGAATGCACACACGAGCTGTGCGGCGCTCGCCCAGCTGCACGGTGTGTTGAGCACCGCGTTGAGCTTCCGTGGAGTGAGCTGCTTCGCGCTGCCACTCGTCGCCTCGGCGAGCCAGAGCGTGATCGCGTCGGGGCTGCTCACCGTGAAGGCGATGCGCTGCGCATCTACCGACCACGAGACGTTGCCGATGGTGGACTTCGGCGGCAGCGTCATGCTGATCGTGCGCGATTGGCCGCCACCCACGGGTTGCAGCGCGAGCCCGGTTGCACCGAAGCGGCGTGACGGGCCGTTGTTGGCGGGATCGAACCGGATGCCGGCGATGCGATACTCCGGCGCGGCGATGGCCGCGATGGAGGGCAGTCCGGGACGTTCGAGCAGGAGCAGCCGGGTGCGATCCGGACTGACCTGTACCTGCGGCGTGGCCGGTTTATCGAGAATGTCGGCGATCGGCGCCGGCGGCTGGCGATACTGCGCGTGGGCGGCGTGGGGCGCGGCTACGGCTCCGATCGCGGCGGTGACGACGAGCGCGGCGAGCGCGGGGCGGGGGCGATATAGAAGAGGCATCGAGAGGCTCCCAGCAATCGAGGAAGGACGTCTCGAATACTGGATGGAGCGGGGGTCGCGAGCAAGCGAGCAATTCAGCCCCGAAAACCAAACCGCCCCCCGCTCGTGAGAGCGGGGGGCGGTTCAAGCGTGGTCCTGCGGGTGAATCAGGCCTGGCGGCGACGGCGGGCGACGAGGCCCAAGCCAGCGAGACCAGCGGCCATCAGGGCGTACGTGCTCGGCTCCGGGACGGTCGAGGACGGGCCCGTCGAGAAGAGCGCTGCGCCGGACGAGCCGTTCAAGGCTGCGTTGATGATCAACTTGTCAGTGTTCGAGCCAGTCAAGCGATAGAAAGCCGTACCACCACCCGTGCCCGTGTACGTCTGCGAGGGATCAAACACCGACGATCCCTGACCGAAGTGGAGGCCGATGAACGTGGTGCCGTTGAGGAGCGACGTAAAGTCGATCTCGAAGCCGCCGTTCAGGGAGCCGATCTTCTGGAGGTACGTCGCCGTGCCGCCGACGTAGCCAGCCGCCTGCAGGCCGGTGAGCACCTGGGCGCTGGCAGCGTCACCCGTGTTGCCCTGCAGCAGGTTACCGCTGTAGAAACCCGAGCAGCCAAGAATCGTCGCGCCCGACAGGTTGTTGAGCGCACAGTTGCGGTTCGTGTTGCCGGCCACAGCCTGGGCAGACATCGTGGAGCTGAGGAGCATGGTGGCAGCCACGGCCGCCGTCATCATCGACGCGAGCTTCTTCATTGAACGTGTTCCGGGAGGAGTGATGTGCGAACGCTTGTTCGCGCCGAGCAGAAAGCAATTTTGGCACTACTTCTGTCGAGGGCTTCATGAGCAGGAGCCATGCCAGAGTCTGAAGCGCGCAACAGGTTGAGTAAACGATTAGACTGCAATGACTTAGGGAACGAGGTCAAAGTTCAATTGTACTGCTCAGGTGTGCGGTGTGCGCATATGTGTTGCTCTCGTAACACACCAGCAGCCACAGCATCTGTGATGCCCGTCCTATCTGGCATTCCACCAGAGCAGCCCGACCGGCCATAGGGTGCGAGGAGCTCCGCCGCCGAGCCCGCTCGGCGCAGTGCAATGTAGCCTTCAGCGACCCAGATTGTGTCATGCCCCAGCCCACACGCCTCGGCCCGCTGACCCTTTTGACTGGCGTCGTGTTCGCCATGTCCGGCGCCTGTGCACCCCGCCCGGCCCCACCGCCGGCAGTGCCGGCCCCGGCACCGGTGCCTTCACCGGTGCCATCCCCGACGCCTCCGGTGGCCCAGCCCACTCCGGCTCCGGCCGCCCCCGTTCCGGCAACCCCGGCACCTGGCGTCCCGCTTGCAGCACCGGCGGCGCCAATTCAGGCTCCGGCAGCGCCCCCTTCTCCACCCACGCTGGCCGGCCATCGCCTGGTCCCGCTGCCGGTCACGGTCACCCCGACATCCGGCGAGCCGTTCACGCTCGCGGCGACCACGACGATCGTCGTGTCCGGCACCAGCGAGACGACGCGCAAGGCAGCAACAGCGGTGGCCGAGCTCATGGCCGCCGGCTTCCGGAAGTCGACGGGCTTCCGGCTGCGGATCGCGGGTGCAACCGGGACCGCCGCGAATGCCGGGACCGTGGTACCAGCGGGCGCCATCGTGCTGCGGGTCGCCAGCAACGCGGATCTGGGCGAGGAGGGCTACACGCTCGACATCTCCGCCGACTCGGTGCGGCTGGTAGCCTCGACCCCGGCTGGCCTGTTCCGCGGCGTCCAGACGATTCGTCAGCTCCTGCCGGCCGGCATCGAAGCGGAGCAGAGTGCCCTGCGCGTGAACGGCGCCAACTGGATCATCCAGCCGGGCCGCATCGTCGACCGTCCGCGCTTCGCATGGCGTGGCGCGATGCTGGACGTCGCGCGGCATTTCTTCACCGTCGATGAAGTCAAGCAGTTCATCGACATGCTCGCGCTGTACAAGCTCAACACGCTGCACCTGCACCTGGCGGACGATCAGGGCTGGCGCATCCAGATCAACTCGTGGCCGAAACTGACGACGGTCGGCGGCAGCACGCAGGTCGGCGGTGCCAATGGTGGTTTCTACACCAAGGCGGACTACGCGAGCATCGTACGGTATGCGAGCGAGCGGTACATCACGGTCGTGCCGGAGATCGACATGCCGGGGCACACGAATGCCGCCATCGCAGCATACCCGAAGCTTGGCTGCAGCCGAGCGACTCCGGGGATCTACGGGGGCACGCAACCCGCCGGCGTGTACACCGGCATTCGTGTCGGCTGGAGCGCACTGTGCGCCGATAAACCCGGCACGTACAAGTTCGTCGATGACGTGGTGCGCGAGCTCGCGGCGATGACACCCGGGCCGTACATCCACATCGGCGGTGACGAGGTGGAGGTGCTGTCGCGTACGCAGTACACGCGCTTCATCGCGCGCGCGCAGGACATCGTCGCCAAGCATGGCAAGGCGATGGTCGGCTGGGAGGAAGTCGGGAAGGCGAAGCTGCATCCGAAATCCATCGCGCAGTTCTGGCGCAGCGACACCGCACTGCTCGCGGTGCAACAGGGAAACAAGCTGATCATGTCCCCGGGGCCGCGCACCTATCTGGACATGAAGTACACCGCGCGCTCGGAACTCGGCCTGCGATGGGCCGGCTTCATCGAGCTGCGCACGGCGTACGACTGGGATCCCGTGAAGTACACGGCGGGACTGTCGGAGGAATCGGTGCTCGGTGTGGAAGCACCTTTGTGGACGGAGACAGTGCCGAACATCACCGCCGCGCAGTATCTGCTGATGCCGCGACTCCCCGCACTCGCCGAGGTGGGGTGGAGCGCACAGTCTGCCCGCGACTGGGAAGGCTTCCGGACACGCATCGGTGCACACGCACGACGCTGGCGACTGCTCGGGATCAATTACTACCCGTCACCGCAGGTAGTGTGGGAGCAGTAGGTCAGGCCGGGGTCACGGACACCGGCGTGTCACGCGTACGCCTCTCCGACAGCGCACGCTGAATCGCGCCCACGAGCGCCGGTGTCGCCGCCGTGATCGCCGCGAATGCTTCATCGAAATGCCAGCGCGCGCGATCGGTTTCCTCGATGTCGTTCGAGATCGCGCGCACTTCGATCGCGGGCACGCCGGCCAGCTGTGCCGCGCGCAGCACGCCGAACCCCTCCATCGCTTCCACGTCGTAGCCGGTCGTGCCGCCGACGCGCGCGCTGGTGCCGATGCGCGCAGTCACGGCAGAGGGCATCGCCCCTTCGATTGCCGCGAGCAATATCGGCGATGCATCAACGAGTCGCGGCGCCCACTCGGCCGGGATGTTGAGGTCGCAGTAGCAGGCTTCACTGCCGATCACCAAGGCCGCCGGACGCAGCCCGCGCTGTTTGCGCGCGCCGGCGATCCCGACGTGGAGGATCGCCACGGGGTTATGCACGGCGATCGCCGCTGCCGTCGCCGCTGCTGCTTCGACAGGCCCCACGCCACACTGCAGGGCGAGCCAGCCTTCAGGCGTCGCGAGTTCGCGAGCGGTGGCGGCTACGACGAGAATCCGGGCGAGGTCGGGCATGCGGGGTAGTCTATCACGCGGCCCCTGAAATCGTGCGGCGGGACAGCCGGGATCCATTTCGAGTATCTTTCGACGATGGAATCTCCAAAGCTCTACCAACTGATCGGGCCGGACGGCACCCGCGTCACCAGCACCACGCCAGGCACACTCGGTGGCTACCGCAAGGAGCGCCGCTACGGCCGGCTCGACTGCAAGGTCGCACGTCGCGCACTGAACGATGGTGCACTCTACGCGCAGCAGCGCGTGTTCTTCGCCGACGAGGCAACGGCCATCGCCGCCGGATACCGGCCGTGCGCCAAGTGCATGCCGGATGAATACAAGGCGTGGAAGAAGAAGAACGGCTAGGCGCGACGGTCAGCACGCGGGAAGAAGGGCCATCGGCACTCGCTGCGTATGCGCGGGTGCCGATCGCGTTCGAGGTGCGATCGCAACTGAGGGTGGGAGAAGTGTCCGCAGGTTTCGGTGGCTTGAGCCTGGTCGAAGCACAGGTCGACCCGCCCTGGGTGAAAGACTACGACGCCGAGTCGGGGCCGCTGTCCTGGGCACGGGAAGTCGACCTGACATCGTGGGGCATCCTCTCGGCGTGGGCGAAAAACGGCGAGCGCATCGGCGGCGCAGCGGTGGCGTGGGGCTCGCGCGACGTCGCGATGCTCGACGGTCGCACTGATCTCGCGGTGCTGTGGGACATCCGCGTCCGTCCCGATGCACGATCTCGAGGCGTGGGCACGGCGCTCTTTCGCGCCGCCGAGCAGTGGGCCGCCGCGCGCGACGCCTGTTGGCTCAAGGTGGAGACGCAGAACATCAACGTCCCCGCCTGTCGCTTCTACATGCGTATGGGATGCACGCTCGGCGCGATCAACCGGTTCGCCTACCCGTCGCTTCCTGAGGAGACGCAACTCCTTTGGTACAAGCGTCTTGCGTCCGGCGGCTGAACTGAAGTGACGAGGCAGCCATCCCGAATGTTTGACAGTCGTGCCGGGTGGCTGCACTGTTTGGCCATTCGCGGGGCGCAACGACATCTCATTCGTACTTCGGGGGGCCGCACCATGCTGCATGCGCGCGCACTGCTGGTCCTGATGGCTCCGCTGCTGCTCGGGCTCGGTGCATCCAGCGCCCCGGGCTCGGCCTCTGCCGGATCGGCGCTGCGGAAGTGTCGCACCACGATTCAGAAGGAACCGGTGTTCTTCCTGGATGGTCGTGTCTCGTCGGACACCGCGCTCAAGTCCGTCGATCAGAGTGATCTCCTGACGATTGAGGTGATCTGCCTGAACCCCGCGGATTCCACGAGGATGCTGGCCGCAAGTTCGGCAGCGGGTCTCGGAGCGATTATCGTCTGGACGCGCTTCAGCCCCTACCCGCATCTCGAGCCCACGCTAGCGGGAGTAAAGGCTGCACAACAAGCGCATCACGCGGCGACCGGCAAGTACACGACTGACCTGGCCGCGCTGAAGCTTCCGGCATTGCCTGCAGAGGTAAAGCTGTCGATCGACACGACGGCGAGCGGATGGAACGCCAAGGTGTGGATAGACCGCCGGTTGTCGCCGGAGTGTCGCGTGTCCGTCGACGACGGGTCGCGGAGCGGAATCCGGACGAAAGGCACGATCGTCTGTTCCTGACGCCAGCGCTGCATCGGTGTGCGTTCGTGAGCTTGCTCAGCGCCCCGCGGCGCGCACCGTCAACCATCGGCCCGCGTAGTCTGCCGGCTTGACCCCGCGGACGATCGTGCGCGCTCGCGCGCCGCGCGATGGCACGATCACCTCGACGTCCACCGGTGCACTCCCCGCGAGCCCGAAGTGCACCGGCCCGTCGCTCTGCGCATTGTAGCCCGATCCGGTGTCGACCCAGCGCGTGCCAAGAAGGCGCGAGCTGCCCGCTGCGTAGACACGCACTTCGCTCCCTGCACGGATTGCACGCCCATTGCCATCGAGCACGCGCACCTGCAGCGAGCGACGTGCGCGTTCGGCGGGCAGGGCGTTGCGCAGCAGTGCATGCGGCGTGTCGGCGCGTGAGCTCGCAAGCGCGAGATCCAGTGCCCCGTCGCCGTCGACATCAGCCCATGCGACGCCGTGGCTCGCGCCCAGCGCGAGGACGTTCGGCGGCGTGACATCGACGAACCGATCGGCTTTCCCCACGAACAGGTAATCGCGAAAGCTCTCCGTGCCCGAGACCGTCCCGTTCACGTACACGTCCAGTCGGCCGTCGTGATCGATGTCGGCCGGCGCGCAGGTGTCATGACGGCCATCGACACCCAAGCCCCATGCGGTGCCAACGTCGCGAAACGTGCCGTCACGCGCGCCGAGGAAGAGGCCGTTGGTCCCGTAGTTGGCGTTGATGATGTCGGCGATGCCGTCGTTGTTCACATCGGCGACGCACGGACGCACCGTGCCCTGCGTTGCGACGTCTGCGGCACGACCGCCCCACGCCAGCCCGATGGCATCGGCGACGTCGGTGAAGCGACCACCGTCATTGCGGAAGAAGCCATTCTTTCCCCCATCCTGGTTCGCGACGTACAGATCGAGATCTCCGTCCTGCTGGTAGTCGAACCAGACCGCGCCGACCGTCTTGCGCGCGTCGGCCAGCCCGAGGCGTGCGGCGGCATCGGTGAACGCACCGCCATCGTTCAGGTACATCACGTTCGGCTTGTCACGGAACGCGACGAAGAGATCGATGTCACCGTCGCCTTCGACGTCGAGGAAGACGGGCTGGCGTACCGCGCCAGTGTCGACGAGGAGGCCGCTCGCGCGCGTGATGTCGGTGAAGCGGCCGCGGTCGTTACGGTAGAGGCGAAGCACGCCTCCTGCTCCCGGCGTGAATCCCAGGAGCAGATCCGGGTCGCCGTCCGCATCGATGTCGCTCCACGCAGCAGCGCGCGTCGCACGTGCGTCGGCGACACCGGCTGCGGCGGCGATGTCACGAAAGACGCCGCGCGTGTTCTCGTACAGCCGGTTCGGACTCGCACCGAAACCCACAAAGAGATCCAGATCTCCGTCAGAGTCGATGTCGGCGAAGGCATTCGCGAATGAGCCGCCGGTTGCGAACAGCTCCGGCTGCAGCGGCTCGAACCGCGGTGCAGGGTCCTGCGATGGCGCGTCTTTCGGCATCGAGCTGCCCGCCCTCGCCTTGAGCGCTGCGAATGCCGCCAGGCGTTCTTTCGCGGTGGAAACGACGACGGCGGTCGGTGGTGCATCGCTGCCCTGCAGTGCGCTGATGACCGACGCATGTGCCGCCGCGATGCCGCCGAATCCCTGCGGGCCGGCGAGAGCCGAGTCACCACGCGCCCGCGCGCTCGACGAGAGCGTCGCCGACTCGAGCATCGCATCGTACAGCGCGACCGAGAGGTCGTGCTGTTGCCTGAGAGCGGCCACAGGTGTGGTGACGCGCGGGTCCATACGCACTGCAAACTTCTCCGTGTGTACGGCGCCATCGACGGTGAGGCGCACCGAATACAGGCCCGGCATCACCCACGGCCCTTCCGGCTCGCACTTCGTGTTGTACGGCGTGCCCGAGATCGGCAGCGAGCAGTCGGTGGTTGGTCGCGTGTAGTGCAAGTCCCAGGGGAAGCGTTGCAGGCCGGCCTTGGTGCTCGGCGCCTTCGCCGGCCGGAACCACATCGCGGGCCAGTTGCCGGCATCGACTGGAGCAGGCGTGGGATCCGTGCTCGAATAGCGACGCACGACACGTCCGGCCGCATTCAGGATCTCGATGTCGACACGTGCGGCGTCGCGCGCGAGATAGTAGTCGATCATCGCGCCGTCCGGCGGATTCTCGGCGCGCGGCTCGTCGGGCGGCACCGGTGTGTCGGTGTACATCGAATACCGCACGCGGGTCGCGGTCGCCGGCTTGAAAAGGGTGGAGGGCGCCGTCTCGACCGCGGGCGTCCACTGCCGCAGCGCCGTGATGTTGTCGAATATCCAGAAGCCGCGCCCGTGCGTCCCGATGGCGAGGTCGTCGTCCTTGATCACGAGGTCGCGAATCGAGATCACGGGCATGTTCGCGCGCAGCGGATGCCAGTGGTCACCGTCGTCGAGCGAGAACCACACACTGTGCTCCGTGCCGGCGAAGAGCAGCCCGCGCCGCACGGGATCCTCGCGGACGACATTCACCGGTGCCGTCACCGCCATGCCGGTGACGATTTCCGTCCACGTCTTCCCGCCGTCTCGCGTGCGGTAGATGTGTGGGCGCAGGTCATCCAGGCGGAACGTGTTCACGGCTGCGTAGGCGGTGTTCGCGTCCCGGTGCGACGCGTCCATGATGGACACCTTCCACCACGGCCCGAGCTGAGGCGGCGTGACGTCCTGCCATGTGCGCCCGCCATTCCGTGTGACGTGAATCAACCCGTCGTCGGTGCCGGCCCATACGGTATTCGAGTCGACCGGGCTCGGCGCGATGGTGTACACGACGCCGCGCTGAGTCGGTTGGGCGGCAGGCGTGCTCGCATACTTGCCCACGCTCGAAGGGACCGCCCATGTCTTGCGTGAAAGATCGCCGCTCAGCCGCTTCCACGACGTGCCGCCGTTCACCGTCTCCCAGACGACATTGGTGCCGTAGTAGAGCTTCCGCTTGTTGATCGGCGAGAACAGGATCGGCATCGTGCGGATGCCGCGGAAGTAATCGGGGCCGGTGCCGCCTGCACCACCGCGTCCGCGGCCGGCATTCGGGCTCACGTTCTGCGTCTGTCCGGTGCGACGGTCGAAGCGCGTGACCGTACCGCCGTACACGATGTCGGGGTTCAGCGGATCCGGTGCGACGTAGCTGTATTCGCTCGCACCCACCGGGCGCCAGTCACGAAGCGTGATGCTGCCATCGTTCCCGCGGCTCGACACGCAAGC
This sequence comes from Gemmatimonadota bacterium, assembly GCA_040387895.1. Classification (GTDB taxonomy): domain Bacteria; phylum Gemmatimonadota; class Gemmatimonadetes; order Gemmatimonadales; family Gemmatimonadaceae; genus Gemmatimonas. Next base: position 16,145 of record JAZKCW010000111.1, on the reverse strand, counting down.
CGATCCCGACTCCTGCTGTCCACCGCACACGCGATACGGCCACGCGTTGTCGGTGGTGACGTGATAGAACTGTGCAGTGCCCTGATTGTACCACGAGCTCCACGTCTCACCGCCGTTCACGGTGATCACCGCGCCCTGGTCGGCCACCATCAGCATGAGATCGGGCTGCAGCGGGTTGATCCACAGTCGCTGGTAGTCGTCGCCACCGGGCGCGCCGCGGAACGCCTTCCATGTCACGCCAGCATCGGTGCTCTTCCACGCGACGACGTTCATCGAGTAGAGCGTGTTCGGGTCGCGAGGGTCGACGGTGATCGAGGCGAAGTCGTCACCGCGGCCGAACACGCGATTGTCGGTCGTCGTGCGTGTCCACGATGCACCGGCATCGTCGCTGCGATACACGCCGCTCTTCGCTCCCGCCGTCGCCGTCACGTAGATCCGGCGCGGATTGCTGGGGCTGATGCCGATGCCGAATCGTCCGACACCATCGGCCGTCGTCGGCAGGCCACCGGCGAGTTGCGTCCATGTACCGCCGCCGTCCGTGCTCTTGAAGAGGCCCGAGTTTCCTCCGCTCCAGGCAGCGTTCTCCCACGGGCCCTGCCGCGCTTCCCAGAGCACCGCGTAGACCGTGTTCGGATCGTCCGGCGAGAGCACGACATCGGCACCGCCGGTGTTCTCGTCCTTGTAAAGCACCCGCTCGAACTCACGTCCACCGTTGGTGGACCGATAGATGCCGCGTTCGGGGTTGGGACCGTACGGATGGCCGAGGACGGCGACAAAGAGGCGTTCGGGATTGCGCGGGTCGACGGCGATGCGCGGAATCTGCTGGCCGTCACGCAGTCCGAGATGTGTCCACGTGCGTCCCGCGTCGTTGGAGCGGTACATGCCGTCGCCGGTCGAGAGATCGGGCCGGTGCAACCCTTCGCCACTGCCGACGTAGATGATGTCCGGATTCGACGGTGCGACTTCGACGGCGCCGATCGAACCGGTGGGTTGCGCGTCGAAGATCGGCTTCCACGTGCGGCCCGCATCGTTGGTCTTCCACACGCCGCCATTCGTGGCCGCCATGTAGAACACGTTCGGCTGGGTCGGTACGCCGACGGCGCTCTTGGTGCGTCCCGCGCGGAACGGGCCGATGTGGCGCCATTGCGGGCCCTGGATCGCGCCCGCCGGGAAGGTCGACTGCGCAACGAGGGCGTGGTTCGGCAGCGCGGTCGCAGTGACGAATGCGACAGTGAATGCGAGCACGGGGAACAGCCGGCGTGCGGGACTGGCGCACGGGCGGGAGGGGAGCGATGGTGTCATGGGCGCGGATCTCCAGGTTGCGTCCAAGCTAGCCCCGTCATGGGCAACTCGGCCAATCTCGATCTCTGCAGCGGGTCACACTTTCATTGATCATCACCTGTCGTACCTGTGTGCTGCGGCCGCTCGATGCCGCGGATGCTGCGTCACTCGCGCGCAACGCCGACGATCGCGAGATCTGGCTCAACCTGCGTGACCGATTTCCGCATCCGTACACGTTGTCGGACGCCGAGTCGTATATCGCGGCAGTCGCAGGCCGGGCACGGCAGACGAGCTTCGGAATCGTGCTCGATGGTGAGGCGGCCGGCACGGTCAGTCTGATGCCGGGCAGTGACGTGGAGCGCCTGAACGCCGAGATCGGCTACTGGATCGGGCGGAAGTTCTGGGGCCGAGGAGTGGTGACTGATGTGGTCCGCGCAGCCACGTCGTACGCGTTCGAGACGCTGGGAATGCGACGCGTGTTCGCGGTGCCGTTCGCGCGGAATCCAGCGTCGGCGCGTGTACTCGAGAAGGCGGGGTATGTTCGCGAGGGGTACATGCGGCGGAGCGCGATCAAGGATGGGGAATTGCTGGATCAGGTGCTGTTCGCGGCGTACGACGATCGCTGGCCATGACTCCACCGTTGCACGTGGTGCTCGTGCACCCCGAGATCCACTGGAACACCGGCAACGTCGGGCGCACCTGCCTGGCGGTCGGTGCCACGCTGCACCTCATCGAGCCACTCGGGTTCTCGCTCGACGAGCGCGAGGTGAAGCGCGCCGGGCTCGATTACTGGCAGCACGTCGACGTGCGCGTCTGGCCCGGATGGGATGCGTTCGAGCGAGAGCTGCCCTCGTTGGGTGAAGCATACTTCTTCTCGACCAAGGCCACGCGCGTGCTGTGGGATGTGCCGTTGGCGAGCCCGGACGGCGTGGTGCTGATCTTCGGGCGCGAAACGGCAGGACTGCCGGCGGACCTGCATGAACGGTTTCGGGACCGCTTCGTCACGCTGCCGATCTCGTCGCCGCACGTGCGGTCCCTCAACCTGTCGACGAGCGTGGCGATCGGCGTGTACGAGACGCTGCGCCAGCGGCGGACCGTCCGCGCGGATCAACCCATCATTGGTGATTGAGATGCAGAGTAGCATGACGCCAGCGCTGGTCGCCTGTGCCGTGGCACTGTCCGCCACCCTCGTGCAAGGCGCTGCCCCCGGCAGCGTACTCGCGCAATCGAGGCCGTCTACGCGCGCCGTGCGCACGGTGCCGCCCATCCTCGACATGCACATGCATGCCAGGGAAGCAGCGCATTACGGTCCGACCGGACTCCCGCTGTGCGCACCGGTCGAGCGCATGCCGCGCTGGGATCAGCGCTGGGGATTCGGTGAAGAGCCTTCGGCGCCGCCGCCGTGCCGCGCGCCCCTGATCTCGCCTGCGACTGACGACGAGGTGTTGCGACAGACCCGGGCGAGCATGGAGCGGCACAACGTGTACGGAGTGCTCGGCGGAACGCCGGAACTGGTGGCGGCATGGCGTACTGCGATTCCGAATCGGTTCATCGCCGCGCTCGACCTGCGGTTCGATCCGGCGACGGCAATCGCGCGTGCCACCACACGTCAGGGAGTGCCGTGGCGTTCGCTGCCCGTCGACACGGTGCGCGCGCTGCACAAGGCGGGGGCGTTCACCGTGCTCGCGGAAGTGATGAACCAGTATGCGGGCATCGCACCGGACGATCCGCGCCTCGAGGGCTACTGGGCACTGGCGGAATCGCTGAGTGTGCCGGTCGGCATCCACATCGGCGGTGGCGGGCCGGCCGAGCCGTACAGCGGGGCACCGGGCTTTCGAGCGCGGCTGCAGAGCGCCCTGACGCTCGAGGAGGTGCTGATCCGTCACCCCAGGATGCGGGTGTACATCATGCACGCCGGCTACCCCCTGCTCGAGGATCTGCAGGCGCTGCTCTTCACGCACCCGCAGGTCTACGTGGAGTTGAGCATGGCCGTCAACGTCGAGACGCGTCCGGCATTTCACCGGTTCCTCAGAGGCCTCGTCGAGGCGGGGTACGGCGACCGGATCATGTTCGGCTCTGACCAGATGGTCTGGCCGGGACTGATCGATGCAGCGGTGCGCGGCATCCAGGAGGCGCCTTTCCTCTCGCCGAGACAGAAGCGGGACATCTTCTACAACAACGCCGCGCGTTTCCTTCGGCTATCGGAAGCCGAGATCGCGCGCCACCACGGACGCTAGCGGTACGGCGTCTGGACGCCGCTCCTGCCGGACTGATCAGTGATTCCGGTCGAGCTTCTGGCCCGTTCCATGCCAGATGAGGAGAGGAGCATGAGCCGCTCCATCGATGAGCTGCTCATGCATTCGCACGACCAGCGCCGACAACCCCCGGCGTCATCTCCCCTCTGCCTCAGGAATCCGTCATGGCCACGTCCGACTCCAAGACCTCCTCCAAGACCTCGGTTGCCAAGGTGATCGAAATCAGCGCGCGTTCCTCCACCAGCTTCGAAGCGGCGATCCAGGGCGGCATCGAGCGCGCGTCGCAGACGATGCGCGGCATCACGAGTGCGTGGGTGAAGGAACAGCGCGTCGAGATCCGCGACGGCAAGATCGCGAGCTATCAGGTGAACCTCATGCTCACGTTCACGCTCGAAGACTAGTCCGCGGCTGGCAGCAACTCCGGGACGCAGGAGCACGCGCAGTGGATGCCCGCACGATCTGGATCGCGCTCGGGGCGAGCGCCCTCACGCTCCTCCTGGTCGCGCTGGGGCTCAATCTTTCGGTCGCCGAGAAGAAGGTCGAGCGCAGCATCGAACGGCTGTATGCGGTCGGTGATGCGCAGTTCCGGCGATCGATGGACCTGCTTCTCGGACCGCCGATCCTCGATGGAAACACCGTCGAGACGCTGCTGAATGGCGACGAGATCTTTCCCGCGATGCTGGCGGCGATCCGCAGCGCCCAGCGCACGATCACCTTCGAGACGTTCATCTACTGGTCCGGTGAGATCGGCAAGGAGTTCGTCGACGCGCTGAGCGAGCGGGCGCGTGCGGGCGTGAAGACCCACGTGATGCTCGACTTCGTGGGCAGCATGAAGATGGATCTCGAGAGCATCCAGACGATGCGCGACGCCGGCGTGGAGGTGCAGCGCTACCACAAGCCGCAGTGGTGGCATCTCGGGCGGATGAACAATCGCACGCACCGCAAGACACTCGTCGTCGACGGCACCATCGGGTTCACCGGAGGCGTGGGCGTCGCCGACGAGTGGAGCGGGCATGCGCAGGATCCGAAGCACTGGCGTGACACGCATTTTCGTGTCACCGGCCCGGTGGTCGCGCAGATGCAGAGCGTGTTCATCGACAACTGGATCAAGGCGACGGGGCGCGTGCTGCACGGCGCCCTGTACTTTCCGCCGATCGAGCCCGCCGGATCGATGGGCGCACAGATGTTCCGCAGCTCGCCGTCGGGTGGCAGCGAGAGCATGCAGCTCATGTACCTGATGGCCATCACGTCGGCATCCCGCCGCATCGACCTGTCGAGCGCGTACTTCGTGCCCGATGGTCTCGCGATCCACGCGCTGCTTGGCGCCGCGAAGCGAGGGGTCAAGGTGCGGGTGCTGGTACCGGGCAAATACACCGACAAGGCCGTCGTGCGTCGCGCCTCGCGCGGCATCTGGGGTCCGATGCTGGAAGCCGGTATCGAGATCGCGGAGTACCAGCCGACGATGTTCCACGTCAAGGCGCTCATCGTCGACTCGTGCATGGTGTCGGTCGGCTCGACGAACTTCGACAACCGGTCGTTCAGCATCAACGACGAAGCCAACCTCAACGTGTTCGACGAGGGATTCGCTCGCGAGCAGGAAGAGATCTTCGACGAGGACTGGAAGCACGGGCACGTGATCACCCTTGCCGAATGGAAGGCTCGACCGCTCGGGGAGCGAGTGAAGGAGCGCCTCGCAGGGCTGGTGAAGAAGCAACTGTAATCCGCGCCGTCCGCCTACTGCCGGCGGGTGCGAGTCGCCCGCGCCTGCTACTGCCGCCGGGTGAACAGCGCCTTGGGAATCATCACGTGCGCGCCCATCGTGCCGTCGACCAGCTGGGTGATCCGCACGTCGCAGGCGGTGCTGACGAGCATGTACGCATCCTCGCGCGAGAGCTTGTACACGTCCCCGAGCAGCGTGATGGCCTCCCGCACGGCGATCTTGGTGGCAACCGTGAGGTTCGTGTCGGTTCCCATGGCGATGTGATGCGTGCGGGTCTCGCCGCGCGGCCAGGTCAGGCGCATGTCCTTCCGGACGATGAGCTGCAGGTCGCCGCTGAGCGCAGTTTCGAGCGCGGTGATGTCGACTTCGCCGTCGCCCTGCGCAGCGTGTCCGTCGCCGACATGCAGTAGCGCTCCAGGCACGTTGACCGGGATGTAGAGGATGGTGCCGGCAACGAGTTCCTTGTTGTCGAGATTTCCGGCATGCATTCCCGGCGGCGCGCTGTTGATGCGTCCCTGCGCCGGCTTTGGCGCCACGCCGATGCTGCCGAAGAACGGGCCCAGCGGAATCTCGATGCCGAGTGAGTCGGAGAAGCGCCCGATCATGCGCGCCGTATCGAGCGGTACGATGCGCGAGCGCGACGTGCCCGGGAAATCCTCGGGGATGAAGCCGCTGCGTGGCCCGAACGAGTTGCAGGCGAACGGCACGTCGAGGCGCATGCTGTGGATACGTACTTCGAGCACGTCACCGGGCTGCGCGCCCTCGACGAACACCGGTCCTGTCAACACATGCCCGCCCGGCCCGCGGCGCAGGGTGGAGTCGCGCACCGCCGCCTGAATCGCGCGAATCGCCGGCTCGATGCGGCCCGAGTCCTGGCCGGCTTGCAAGAGGCGCGTGCCGCACGTGGACACGGAACCGACATCGACGATGTCGCCGGACGCAACGCGCAACGACGGTGCCGCGGCGGGATCGTACCCGCCGTACACGACGGTGGTGGGCGACGGCCGGATGCGATGCGTGCGACCGGGACGCAGTGGCGTCCAGAAGTGCGCCTGCGACGCGGACGGGGACGACGGCGGCGTCCCTCCCGATGAGGATGCGCCCGTGGATGATGACGCACACGCGACGACACCCGCGAAGGAACCGAGCAGCAACAATCTGGCGAGCACGAAACTCCTCCTGTGTGAGTTTGACATCATACTGTATGAACGTGTGTGACGATCATCACGGCAGCAATGCCGAGTACGGTTCATGACGTGTGCGCCCGACGTCCGGCTCTCCAATTTCGCTATTGCAGAGGTCCTTCGCACGCCGTAGCATCTCCGCGCTGTCCAAGGCGTCGCGCCTCAATGGTGCGTGACATCACTCGGCATCGATAGCGGGGCGTACATCGTGAGTCGAATTGTGAATCGTGCGGTGGTTGCCGCACAGGCGAATATGGCATGAGCCCAGCGCGCAAGCAGGCGACCGCAGAGGCGCATTCCGTCACACTGGTGACTCCTACAGCGCGCGTGCGGCTGCCGTGGCCTGCGGTCGGCTCGAAGAAGCTTGGACAGCTGCAGCAACGCATGATCGAGTGGACCCACATCGTGCGGAACCGCACACGCTGGGTGCGATCGAAGTCCGGTGGAGAAGAGCAGGATCAGCGCGCCCGCGACCTGCTGCGCGATCTCGGCGTCAGTGAGGCCGAGCGTCACACGATCGCGAATGCGGGGACGGTGACCGTGTCGATCCCGTTCGCGCACGAGGAGATCGGATGGGAATCGCGCATCTTCCCGTGGGAATACGTGCTGTCCGCCGGCACCCGCGACCTGCGGTCCGGCGGGCTGCTCGTGGCACGGTGGCTCGTCACCAACACGGCGTCACGCGCGACGAAGACCGCCAAGGTGCTCTTCGTGGAGAGCGCGCCGGGGCGCCTGGGATCCGAATGGGATTTCGCCGACGAGCGCAAGCTCGTGAAGCGCTATGCGAAGGCCGACACATTCGACCGGCTCGTTTCGCCCACGCTGGACGAACTCGCGGCAGCCGTCGCGAGACTTCGGCCCGACGTCATTCATCTCGCAGGTTTCGACACACATCAGGGGCTCGAGCTCGCACGGGATCCGCGCGCGGCGGATACGGCAGACGGTTACCTCCTCGCCGGCCCCGGTGGCGGTGTGGAACCGGTAACCACATTCGCGCTCGCCGACGCGCTGACGCCAGGGCGCTATGCGCCATCAGTCGTCTTCTGCAACATCTGGAACTCCTCCGCCCGTGTGGCGCCGCTGATGGTTGCGGCCGGTGCCGGTGCCGTCATCAGCTATCAGGACAGCATCGATGACGCGTTCGCCGAGATCTTCCTCGGCAACTTCTACCGCACGCTCACCGAGACGCAGGATGTCGACACCGCGTTCGAAGGAGGCTGGGCCTCGCTGATGGAGCAGCGGAAATCGCTGCGTGGTACAGGCATCGTGCTCTGGCATGGTGGCGCCGAACGCCAGCTGACGGCACACACGGCCCGCCGCGCAGGAACGCCCGCGACGGTCGTGGAGCGGCAGACGCTGGTGCCGAGCAGCATGAGTGCGGCGCAGGTCGCGGAGTGCATTGCCGTGAGCGTCGAGCCCGAGCCGCAGATCAGCTACGGCCTGCTGCACAACAACCGCGACCTGTTTCGCAAGTTTCTCATCCGCAACCTCAACGGGGCCCGCATCCTGCGCCTCGAGGTGTTCGTGGAGCTGCACTCGAACGACGGGACATACCCGTTCCGGCAGTCGTTCACACTCGACGGTCCGGTGCTCGACCTGTCGCGGGAGATCCGCATCGCACTCACGTCGAGCCTCGCGCGCACGCTCGATGAGGTGCTGCGCACGAGCCTCTATGTCGGCGTGACCTGGGGCGACCACCAGATCTTCAGCCAGACTTTCCCAGTGACATTGGCGCCGGTGGATCAGTGGGCCGACACGGACATGGATCGCAGCTTCCTGCCGTCGTTCGTGTTTCCGAGAGACCAGGCGGTGCGCACGGTCATCCGGAACGCCGAGCATTACGTGACGGCGCTGCGCGACGACCCGGCGGCCGGATTCGATGGCTACCAGTCGATCGATCCCGAGCTCGTGAACCCCGCGGAGAACGTGGACCGGCAGGTGCAGGCGCTGTGGTACTCCGTGATCTACAAGGTGCCGGCGTCGTACATCAATCCGCCGCCGACCTACGCCGTGATGTCACAGCGCATCCGCACCCCCACCGAAGTCGTGAGCGGCGGGTTCGGCACGTGCATCGACCTGGCGTTGATGGTCGCAGCGTCGCTCGAAGCGGTCGAGATCTATCCGGTCGTCTTCCTGCTCAACGATCATGCGTTCCCGGGTTACTGGCGCACCGATGCCGCGCGCGACGCGTTTCTCCGGCGCATCGCCAAGCTGGCTGCCACGCCAGGCCGGCAGGACCGCACCGGCGACGGAAGCGCGGCACGCGAGCGACCGGGCGTGCCGTGGGCATTCGACGTCACGGCAGTCGAGGAGATCAAGCGATCCATCGGCGCCAATGCGCTCGTGCCGCTCGAATCCGTCGGCCTCACGGGCCGCTGGAGCCTGAGCGCGGCCATCGAGGAAGGCCGTGGCTACTTCAGCGACGAAAACGCCGACCGCTTCCTGTCCATGCTCGACGTCGTGACGGCGCGTGAGCATGGCGTGACCCCTCTACCGCTCGGCGCACGCCTGGGCTGAGGACCGATGCAACGGGCAATCATTTCCATTGGCGTACGCAAGACCGGCGGTCTTCCCGAATTGCAGGCAGCGCAGGAGAGCGCGAAGGCGATGGCTGGGTGGGCCCGCGCGCACCAGGGGATACCGGCGAGCCGGGTCAAGCTGATCACCGATGAGAAGACGCGGGTGACGCGTGACCGCATCTTCGACGCAGTCGAAGCGATCACGAAGCTCGGGTATGTCGAGCAGTTGATCGTGTACTTCAGCGGTCACGGCATCAACTCGGGCCATCACGAGCAGTGGCTGCTCTCGCGCGCGCCGGATGATCCCGTCGCCGCAGTGAACGTGAAGGGGAGCGAGATGCTGGCTCGCTTCTGCGGGATCGGCCATGTGGTCTTCATCTCCGATGCATGCCGCACCGCGGCAGACAGCATCCAGGCGCAAGGGATCACGGGTGGCGAGATCTTCCCGAACAGTGGGGCGCAGGGTGTCGAAAAGCCCGTCGACCAATTCTACGCCACGCTGGTGGGCCGGCCGGCGTTCGAGGTGAAGACGGTGGAAGCGGCGGTCGCGCGCTACGCGGCCGCATACACGCACGTGCTGCTCGAGGCGCTCTCGGGAACGGTGCCGGCGCTGGTCGAACAGGACGGCGATCAGCGCGTCGTGCGCCCGTGGCCGCTCAAGAAGCATCTCGCGCTGGCCGTGCCGGAGTACATGGGCACGCTCAAGTTGCCGGGTGGAGAGTCGCAGCAGCCGGATGCACGGATCGAATCCGAGCCGGACTCGTGGCTCTCGACGGTACCAGCCGCGGACAAGGAAGCCGCGCCGGCACGTGCGAAGCCCGCGAAGAAGGCCGGGGTACCGCGTCGCTCGACTGCTACGCGCGGTGGCGCAGCGTTGCCGCCATCGGCGTCACCGGCGGGCACGGCGCCGGTGCTCTCCGGCGACGAACCGCTTCCACCACCCTCCATCGTCGGCACGCACAAGCGACCGGCTGACCTCGTGACGGATGCGAGAGCGGCGTTGCTGGGTGTACTCGACGCGGACATCCCCACCGACCGCAAGCGATCTGCTCCGCCCACGCGTGCGGGTGCGCGGGGTGGCCGGGCGGGCGCTCCCCGGCAAGCGTTGGAGAAGTCGATCGCGACTGCAAGCGAAAAGTTCGGTCCGGATCATCTCGAGACACAGTGTGGCATCAAGGTGCGCGGTGCGCGGATCGATTCCACGCTCGCGCGGCACGCCGATGCGCACGTGGGGCACGCCAACGACGTCATCCGGATCGCGTTGCATGACAATCGACGTGGCACGAACGTCATGGTGAAGGTCGCGGACGGCTCACTGGTGATGGTGCCGGCGCTGCGCGATTACCTCACGGCGCTCACGTTCGACGCCGACGGCAACCTCGACGACGTGTCGTTCGAGCCGTCGGCCAACACGCCACGCTTTCAGCTGTGGCAGCAGAATGCCCGCGAGCTCGGTGCGCTTCGCGCCGTGATCGCCGCTGCGTCATCGCTCGGCGTGTTCCGGCTCGACGACGTCGAAGAGGGCGCGGCGTTGCTCGCGCGGCTTCGCCGCATGAAGACGCTCGACCCTGCGCTCGCCGTGTACGCCGCGTATGCGTTCCATGACCGCCGCATGCGCGCCGAGATCGTGGACATGCAGCGCTTCCTCGACACTGATCTCGGCGCACGGATCTTCGACGTGGCGCTGCTGGCGTTTTCCCTTGGCAAGGGCCGCGCGAAGTCGCCTGTGCGCGAGCTCTACCCGTGCGTGCCGATGCTCACGCAAGGGTGGTCGCTGCTATCGCCACTCGGCGTCGAATTACCTGGCCGGCTTGGCGAGCTGCGTCGACTGCTGCGGCCCTCGCTGTGGACACACTTCACGCCGGCGGCTGCCGACGTGCTGATCGAGACCCTCAAGGATGGACCGGAGGATTGATGCGACAGTTGCTCATGGTGCACGGCCGGGCGCAGCAGGCAAAGGATCCGGTCGGGTTGAAGAAGGAATGGATCAGTGCATGGGAAAAGGGACTGAAGGCGAATGGGCTCTCCAATCCCTTGCCGGACGAGGAAATCCGGTTCGCCTATTACGGCGACACGCTGATCCAGATGGTCAACGGCATGAGTGCCGGCGATGCGGCCGCCGTGATCGCGAAGGGGCCGGCGCCGACGTCGGCAGAGCAGGAGGTCATGCGCGAGATGATTGCGGAGATCGCGGCGCACGAGGGGGTTGCCGAGGTGGACATCCGCGCAGGACTCGACAGCGCGGTGATCGCCAAGGGGCCGGCGAACTGGGGATGGGTGCAGGGCATCCTCACGGCGCTCGATCGCGTGAGTCCGGTATCGAGCGCGATGGTCTCACTCGTCACGGCCGACGTGGCGAAGTATCTCACGAATCCGGCGATCCGCTCCAAGATCGACAACGGCGTGCGCGACGCACTGCTGCCCGGCAAGGAAGCAGTGGTCGTCTCGCACTCACTGGGCACCGTCGTTGCCTACAACGTGCTGATGGGGCGGGTCGCTGCATTTCCCGCCATCAAGGTGCCGTTGTTCGTGACGCTCGGATCGCCGCTCGCCGTGAACGCGATCAAGAGCCGCATCCGGCCGCACACGTTTCCCAAGCAGGTGAAGGCCTGGTACAACGCGATGGATCCCGATGACGTGGTGTCGTTGTACCCACTCAGCAAGAAGCACTTCGACACCGGCGGCACGATCGACAATCACGACAAGGTCAAGAATCACACGGACAACCAGCATGGCATCAGCGGATACCTGGACGACCCGAAGGTGGCCAAGCGGATCTACGACGCGGTGGTCGCGTCGTAGATCCGCTTCGTGATCCCGGTTCGCGATCCGGTCCGTTACGGCACATCCATTCGACGCAGGCGCCGCACCGACGACAGCAGGAAGGCAGCGAACAGGAGGCTGCACACGACGAGGGCTGCAACGAGACCCAGGTGATCGCCCCCGGCAAACCGGCGCGGGTCGAGCCCGTGCATCACGGCGATCGCGTAGTGCCGGATGCTGAGCAGCCGGACGCCTGACACGAAGCCGGAAAAGAAACCCTCCCAGAGCACGATGTACAGCAGGCCGATGCCGATGGCCTGGGTGGAGACCAGGCCAAGCCACACGAATGCCGCGGAGTACAGGGCGACACCGACGAGCGCCGAGACCGTGACGGCCACCGTTGCCGTGATGTCCCCGAGGAAGGCGATGTAGCTCGTGGCGAAGGCACTCGCCACGATGAACGGTGCTGCAATCGTGATAGTGGCCAGCAGCTTCGGGACCGCGATCTGCCAGCGTGGAATCGGCGAGAGCGTGAGATTGGCGAGCGTGCGGTCCTCGATCTCGTTGGCGAACGCCGCGGCGGCAATGGCCAGCACCACGAGCGGCGCAATCGATCCGGCGAGCATCGCGCTCAGCACCGTCGTCTCGAATTCAGCGACGGACGGCGTGCTGTCCGATCGGAGGGTGATGAACGCAATCGCGACCGGCATGGCCGCCAGTACGGTCATGATGATGAGGCGCCACTTGCCGGTCAGCTGGCGCAGCGTGAGTCGGTACACGGCTCCCATGAGTTATTGCTCCACCAGATAGCCGAATACACTTTCGAGGGAGTCGTCCAGCGGCTCCACCCGGCGAAGACTGATGCCCGCGGCCTGCGCGAGCCTGGGCAACTCGATCTGCAGTGCCAGCACGTTGCGACTGAGCACGACGATGGCTCCGTCGGGATCGACGTGCACCGCGTCCACCGACTCGAGCCCGAGCACGGCGCCCGCGAGGCGGCGCGGCGCATCGCACATCACGCGCACGTGATACGGACGCTCGTTGAGCGCGGCACGAATGGCACGGAACCCTCCGGATGCGGCGAGCTTCCCGTTCACCACCAGCAGCACGGTGTCTGCGACCTGCTCCACTTCCTCGAGGATGTGCGACGACAGCACGATCGTGCGCCCCTCAGCGGCGAGCTGCTGCAGCAGGCGCGTGAAGTGCACGCGCTGCGCCGGGTCGGCGCCGTTGAGCGGCTCATCGAGGATGAGTACCTCGGGCTCGTGCACCAGCGTGGCCGCGAGCCGCATGCGTTGCCGCATGCCACGCGAGTACGTGTCCATCGGGCGATGCTGCGCATGCGCCAGGTCGACGCGGGCGATGGCACGATCGACCGCCGCTTCGATGTCGCGGACGCCGCGCAGGCGCGCCATCTCGGTCACGAAATCGCGGCCCTTCATGAATCCGTAGACCGTCTCGTGTTCCGACATCACGCCGAGCCGGCGATAGAGCGCGGGATTGTCGCGCACGGGCTCCCCGAACACCGTCACCGTGCCACTCGACGTGGCAGCAAGCCCCGTCATCATGCGCAGCAGCGTCGTCTTGCCTGCGCCGTTCGGGCCGAGCAGGCCGGTGATGCCGGGAGAGACGTCGAAGCTCACTTCACTGACGGCGACGACACTGCCGAACCAGCGCGAGACGCCGTCGACCCGGATGACCGGAGCAGTTGCCGCACTCATGGCGTCATCCTCCGGTAGCGGAACCAGAGAATGCCGGCGGGCACCACCGTCCACGCGACATACCACCAGAGCAGCGTGACCCAGCCGAGCGCCCGCGCGGGTGCCTCGGAGGTGATCTCGCTGGGCTCGCCGAAAATGATGTCGTTCACGTGCAGGGGAATGTTGGAGAGGCTGAACATCGAGACCCACGCACCGGCGGTCCCACCGATCTCCTGCGACACGCCCATCGTGAATGGCGTCGTGACCAGGAACAGGCCGACCAGGAACACCGAGGCGTATGCGCGGCGCGTGGTGAACGAGGCCGTGAGCAGTGCGATCGTCGTGGCATAGGCCGCCATGACCGCGCCCGCCAGCAGGAATCGCGGCACGTCGAGCCAGTGCGCCTGCAGGTACTCGAGCGGCTCCATGTCCCCGGCCGACAGCCCGAGGAAGAGGATGAGCTGCGGCGCCCAAGCGGCAGCGAGGATCACGGAGAAGAATGCGAGCCACCGCGGCACGATGTAGTCGGTACCGGTGAGCGGACGCACGAGATACAGGTTGATGACGCCATTGCGCCGGTCCGGGCAGAGCAACTCCGGCCCGACGACGGCTGCGAACACGAACAGGACGACCGAGGCGATGCCGTAGTAGTCCGAGTGCGTCGGCAGGTTGATCGAGTCTGCGGTACCCGGACCACCCAGCCGATCTGCCGCACCGGCGACGATCGCCATCACGAGTCCGATCGCTGAGAGAATGCTGATGAAGAACCACGGCAGGATCTTCGCGCGGCCTCCACGTCCCAGGCCAAGTGCAGTGCGCACGCCATCCTTGTAGATCGCGCGACGCGGTCGGCTACGCCCCTGACGCTCACCGGTATAGCGCTGGTAGCCCGTGTCGAAGACGGTACCGCCCTGCGCGGTCGACGTACCAAACTCCACACCCGTGGTCGCCGGTACCATCGTTGTCATGCTGCTCGTTGCACTGCTCGTCATGCGGCCTCGCCGGTCTTCACGGTTTCTGCGGTGCGTTCGAACAGTTCCGTGAGCGCCCGGCGTCGCGGTGCCATGCGGCGGAGCGGTGCCTCGGATTCCACCACGGCGTCACGGACGTGATCGTAAACCGAGACATCCGGCCCTTCGATCGTGAGTCCGGTGCGCTCGACGGTCACCACCACGCCGCGCCTGCGCAGGGCTGCGACCAGCTGCTCGCGATTCGTGTCCACCTCGATGAACACGGTTTCCGTCTCCGTCGTGAACTGCTCGACTTCACCGGATTGCACGAGCCGCCCACCCTGCAGCACGATGATGCGGTCGCAAGTGCGCTCGATGTCCGCCATCAGGTGCGACGAGAAGAGCACGCTGATGCCGAACTCGCGATGCGTCTTCCGGATGAGCGTGAGCATCTCCTCGCGGCCCGCGGGATCGAGTCCGGCGGTGGGCTCATCGAGAAACACGAACACGGGATCATGCACGAGCGCCTGCCCGAGCTTGACGCGCTGCTTCATGCCAGTGGAATAGCCCCCGATAGCGCGGTAGCGCTCCTCGAACAGCCCGACATGACGCAAGGTGTCCGCGGCACGCGTACGCGCCATCGACGGCGGCAGCCCGCTCGCCTCGGCCATGTGCGTCAGGAATTCGGCTGCGCTGACACTGGTCGGCAGGCAGTCGTGCTCCGGCATGTACCCGACGCGCCCGCGGACGGCGACGCTGTTCGATGCATCCTGTCCGAGCACCATCGCGCGTCCCGACGTCGGCCGCAGCAGCCCGAGCAGGATCTTGATCGCGGTGCTCTTGCCAGCGCCGTTCTCCCCGAGGATGCCCGTGATGCCATCGTAGATGCCGAAGCTGACGTCGTTGAGCGCGAGGACGTTCTTGTACTGCTTCGTGAGCCGGTCGACCACCAGCAAGGGTTCCTTGGTCGCGGTCATGCGGCCGCCTTTGGTGCGGGCGCCGCCGGCTTCACGCATGCTTCCTTGTACCCGTACCCGCAGGCTCGCTTGCGGAGCGTAACCGCATGCTCCGGCTGGCGTGACACGCCTGCGCCCTTGTCGTACAGGCCGGCGAGCCGTGCACACGACTCACCATGCGCGTCCTCGCATGCGTCCCGATACAGGTCGGCGGCAAGGTCGAAGTTCTGCGTCACGCCCTGTCCTGCTTCGAGCAGGATGGCGCGCTGGAAACAGCCTTCGGTTTCCTTGCTCTCGCAGGCGCTCTTGAAGAATGCCGCTGCGCTCGAATCGTTCTTCGGGACGCCGGTGCCGGTCGCATGCAGTCGTCCCAAACCGAGACATCCAAGTGCCACCTTCGCGTCGCAGGCTCGCGTGAGCAGGCCCGCGGCACGTGTCGGATCCTGGCTCACTCCCTCGCCCGAGGCATACAGCGCGCCGAGATGCGCACAGCCGTCGGTGTCTCCTCGTTCACAGGACTGCTGGAAGAGAGCGACAGCGCGGGGCAGGTCCATCGGTACGCCGGCTCCCTTGCGGTACAGCATGCCGAGGCGTGCACAGCCATCCATTGCACCCTGTTCACAACCCTTCTGCAGCAACGAGAGTCCGCGCGCCGAATCGCGCCGTACACCGCGACCACGCTGATAGACGACACCGAGGCTCGCGCAGCCTGGCGCGACCCCGCCAGTACAAGCCCGATCGAAGAGCGTCGCCGCGCGTGCATCGTCGCGCAGCACGTACTCGCCCTTCTGCAGCTTGACGGCGAGTTGATTGCACG
>JAZKCW010000110.1:0-48129 GCA_040387895.1 Gemmatimonadota bacterium | reverse complement strand
CGTTGCCGAACACGATGTAGCCCACGCGCGCCGCTTCGGTCACGGTCACGGTCGAACCAACGGCCACGGGGCCACCGAGCTGCACGCAGTTGCCGGATGCCGTGGCGGCTGCGGTGAGGCTCGTGACGGTGTTACCCGTGATGTTGCTGGTGAACGTGAACGTCTGGCCGACTGCGCCTGCGTTCCCGGCGATCTTGCACAGCTGGACCGTCGCCGTGGCGACGTTCGTGTACGTCACGACGTTGTTGCCGGCGCCGAGCGTCACGACGGCCGTGCGCGTGCCCAAGTTCACGGTGCCCGTGCCCGGGGCCGAAATCACGATACCCGAAACCTGGGTGTTTGCGACCGCGGCTTCGATGACCGTGGCGATGTCACCCTGGGCCAGGCCCGGGATCGTCGCGCACGTACCACCGGCTACTGCCGTCACGTTCGTGCTCGCGCCACCGTTGATGCTCACGCCGAAGGTCCACGTGGAGCCCGCGGCAATGCCGGTACCCGCGACCTTGCACACTTGTAGCTGGGCCGGGACCACGGTCGACGTGCCGGTGTTGGTGAAGATGACGCGGTTCGGGCCGCTGTTGGCCGTCGTCGCGCCGATCGTCACCTGCGTGGTGCGCGCGGCGAGGTTGGTGTTGGCAACCGATGCGGGACCGGATGCCGCCACGCCCGTCAGCGCGATCGTGAGACCGGGCAATGTCGGGAGCGTACCTTCGGCAACCGTCACCACCGTACCGGCCGGATAGAATCCGTCCTGCACGCAGTTGAGGTTGGCCAAGGTGTTCGAGGCCACGTTGAAGGCGGTGCCACCGGCCACGGTGAAGCTGAAGTTCGTGCCGACGGGGATGCCGACACCGACCTTGCAGACCTGGAGCGGGAAGAGCGGGACGTTCGTGAACGTCACCACGTTCTCACCCGATCCGACCGTGAGGCTGGCCACGTTGCCGCTGAGCGAGCCCGTACCACCGGCAAACGTGACACCGGAGAGTGCGGAGTTGGCCGAGGCGGCTTCCGTGATCGTGACCACGCTGCCCGCGTTGTAGATCGTCGGGTTGACGGAGCCACCGATGATGTCGCAGTTGCTGCTGGCTTCGGTGCCGGCCGCGGCGATCAGGCTGAACCCGGATTCCGGTGTCCCGCCACTTACTGCGGCAGCGCCGCCGAACGTGAAGGCATAGGACTGACCGATCGTGGTCGCGGTTCCCTGCGTCACGCCGACTTTGCACACCTTGATGAAGCCGAACCCGCGACGATTGCGGAAATTGACGATCGTCACGTTGTTGACGGGCCCTTCGACCACGCGCACCGTGGCCACGCGATTGGCCAGGTTGAATGTGCTGGCGGCAGAGCCGGGCCCGACGAACGAGATCTGGTCTACCGTGACACCAGCCTGCGCGGTTTCGGTGACCGTCACATCACCCGCATTGGCCGCGATCGGCGCAGAGCAGCCGCCGGCGAGCACCGTGGTCGTGAGCGGCTGGACATTCGGTCCACTGAGGACGAACTGGAACGGTTCGCCGGCATTCACATTCTGACCGGCCACCTTGCAGATCTCGAGGTAACCAGCGGGCGCTGCGGGGTTTGCGACTGCGTTGACGGGTTGCTTCTGGTCAATCAGCTCGCCGGGGGCCTCGGCTTGGGTCGGCATCGACCCGTCCTGGCAGGCACCGAGGGCGAGCAACAGCGTGCTCCCGAGCGCGGCGCCTGCGCGACGCGTCAGGCGGCGAGCCGCCCCGGTATTGCCAGTGTTTGACTGCAGATGAGCATGCATGTGCGTCCACCTCCATGTGGACTTCAGGTTGCTTGTGCTGAGTGGTCCCTCACTCTCCTGTGCCGGCAGGCGGTCGCCTGCGTCGGCCGTGCTTGCTGTGTTTTGGGGGGCGAACCGTGGGTGGAGGGGCTCGCGGGCGGGATGACTCCGCGCTGCTCTGGTGGTCGAACATCACACCTCTGGCATTTGTTAAATCTCGTAAACTTCTGGCCGGCCCCTGCTAGTACCGGACTCAATCTACGGAGGAGCAACTATGTGACAGTTGCTGTTCTCCGTCAAGAGGAAATCCAACTGTGTTGAGTCTGCTATCTTGCTATTTTACTGAGACTTACGGCGCTTCAACTATCGACGCGAAGGCAGGTTCATTACGTCATCTTCGTGATCGTTACACCACTCTGTAACATGGAATCGAGTGATCCGACGCCCACGAAACGGCTTCGGTGCGTGAGCGAGATTTCACCGCACGGGGCGCGGGGCTGTGACACGGCGCACCGTTGAGCCTGCATCGCCTGGGTAGGTTCCTCGGGTCGCGGCGCTGCGGCACCGTCCTATCGGTGACGCTCGCGCACGTCGTGCGCATGTCCGCTGACCAGCTCATTCGTCACTGACTGGACGCCTCGAGGCGAACCCATGGGTTTGCACTCATCCCTCCTGGCAGGTCCAGCACCGAATGACATCACGCCTCCCGCTTCACGCACGCGCCTCGCGCGTGTGGCTCCTGCTCGCGCTCCCGACAGTCCTCGCCGCGTGCGACGACGGGGCCGACCCCGCAAGCCGCATCGTCGCCCCGGGCACCACGGCCGAAGCGCGTGCCGCCCGCGCCGGCAGCATCCGACTCTCCATCGACGGGGTGCCCGGCGACGCCGCTGTCACCGTGTCCGGCCCCTCCGGCTACCAGGCCAACCTCACCGCGTCCTCGTCACTCACCGGCCTCGCGAACGGGACGTATACCGTGTCTGCCGGCCCGGTGAACGTCGGTGATGCCGGGTACTCGCCGTCGCCTGTTTACCAGCAGGTCAGTGTCGGCCGGAATACCAACGCCCAGTTGACGATCAGCTATTCCGCCGACGGCACCTCGCCTCCCCCTGCACCTCCCTCGGCCACGACCGGCTCCCTCGCCGTCAACGTCTCCGGCCTGCCCGCCGACATCGCCGGCGCCGTCAGCGTGACCGGCGCGAACGGATACGCGGTGCAACTCGGTGCGACGCGCACGCTTGGCGATCTCCAGGCGGGCGACTATGCGATCTCCGCCTCGAACATCTCGAGCGGCGGGGTCACGTACGCGCCGTCACCCGCCGGACAGACGGCATTCGTCACCGCCGGCAATACGGCGAGTGTCGCCGTGTCGTTCAACCCGGTCGACGCGCCCGCACCACCACCACCGTCGTCGTCGTCGCTCAACCTGCAGATCGCGGCGATGTACCTGACGCAGAGCGTGCAGTCGCTCGACGGCCGCGTA
Organism: Gemmatimonadota bacterium; assembly: GCA_040387895.1. Classification (GTDB taxonomy): domain Bacteria; phylum Gemmatimonadota; class Gemmatimonadetes; order Gemmatimonadales; family Gemmatimonadaceae; genus Gemmatimonas. The sequence continues at coordinate 44,902 of JAZKCW010000110.1, read as the reverse complement.
CCGCTCGTTGCCGGCAAGAACGCGGTGCTTCGCGTGTTCGCCGTGGCCAACGGCAGCAACAGTGCACAGCCGACCGTCCGCGCTCGTTTCTTCCGCTCCGGCGCGCTCGTCTCGACGATCACCGCGTCCGCCGGATCGGGCGCCGTGCCGACGGGCATCAACGAGGCATCGACGGGCGCCTCGTGGAACGTGCAGGTTCCCGCCTCGCTGATCCAGCCTGGCCTCTCGGTGCTGGCCGAAGTCGATCCCGACAACGGTGTGCCGGAGTCGAACGAGTCCGACAACCAGTACCCGTCGTCCGGCTCGGCCGCGACGATCGACGTGCGCGTCGTGCCGACGCTCGCCGTGACCTTCGTGCCACTCCTGCAGAGCCCCACCGGCCAGCAGGGCGGCATCAGCGAGAGCAACAAGGAAGAGTTCCTGGCGACGACGCGTCAGCTGCTGCCGATCGCGGGCATCAATGCGAGCGTACGGGCACCGTACACCACGTCGTACGCGCTCTCGTCGAACGGTGCAGGTTGGGGTGAGGCCATCTCCGAACTCTGGGCGCTGCGCGCCGCAGAAGGGGGCAACGGCACGTACTATGGCGTCGCGAAGACGAACTACACGAGCGGCGTCGCCGGCATTGGCTACATCGGTGCACCGACCGCCATCGGTTGGGACTTCCTGCCAAGTGCGAGCGGCGTGATGGCGCACGAGCTGGGACACACGTGGGGACGCGAGCATGCACCCTGCGGAGGCGTCGCGGGCGCGGATGCATCGTATCCGCACGCTGGCGGCACCATCGGCGCGTACGGCTTCAACCTCACGACGGGTCAGGTCGTGTCGTCGGACTGGAAGGACCTGATGGGCTACTGCGGTCCGCAGTGGGTCAGCGACTACACGTATCGTGGCATCATGAGCTTCCGCGGCGGCAGCGGCGCGATGATGGCCTCGGCGATGGTCACGAGCGCAGCGGTGGAGCAGCCCGCGCTGCTGGTGTGGGGACGCATCACGACGGATGGTCGCATGGTGCTCGAGCCCGCAGTTGCGATCGATGCGCGCCCGGTGCTCCCGACGCGCGCCGGCCGGTACACCGTGCAGGGTGTCGACGCAAATGGCACGTCCGTGTTCTCGCTGTCGTTCGACCCGGTTGCACTCGCCGACACGCCGGCGGGCACGGAGCAGTCGTTCGCATTCGTGGTGCCGGTCAGTGCCGCCGCGCAGGCGGGTCTGGCATCGGTGGAGCTGCGTGGCAATGGCCGCGAAACCCGCGCGGCCGTTGCCGGTGCGGCGGCCGAGGCCGCGGTGGCAGCAGCGTCGCTGGAGGGCGCCGGCACGGGTCGCGCACGGCTTCGCTGGAACGCCGACAAGGCACCGCTGGTGGTCGTACGCGATCCCCAGACGGGACAGGTGCTCTCGTTCGCACGTGGCGGTGACGTGACCGTGTGGACGTCGCGGTCGGAGCTTGACCTCGGCACGCCCGGCAGGCGCACGCGCGGGTCGCGCGCGCAGGTGCGCCGCTAGCAGGTGCGCCGCTGGCGGGTGCAGTTGTGCGCGTGATCCTGCAGTAGCGCTGTGGCCGCTACGAGCACGCGGTTGGAGGGCCGGCATCCATGCGATGCCGGCCCTCCATTGCTTTATGCGTGGCTGCGGGCGCGCGCAGGTACGAGCGATGCATCCGCCGCGCATGGCTCCGGACCCCTTCTGTGCGGGATGCGCCCCTGCGGAGCTGAAGGCGAATACAGGAGTGTGCGGGCCGAGCCCGCCGCTGCGGCAGGCTACCTGCAGAGGCGAGTGTGCGAATCGCGCGACCCATGCGCCCGACACTCCCCACTGCCGCATTTTGGAGCCTGCCATGACGCACCCGGAGTCCTCTGCATCGATTCCTCCCGACCCGACGGTGCCGGATAAATCCCTGGGCGCTTCAGCAGAAGAGCTCGCACCCAGCGAGGTGGCTCCCGGCGTTCCGAGCGCCGATGCAGCCGCGGCCGCCGCTGTGAGCGCAACCGCGGCAACCGATGCGCAGCTGCCTGACGTCGCGACCGGGGCCGACCTCGCTACCCCCACGGCGGCTCCACAACAGCGCGCGCGGACCAAGGGTGTTGCCGACATCGTTTTCCTCATCGACATCAGCGGAAGCATGGCGCCGGTGATCGACGCCCTGCGTCGCAACATCGAGGTCTTCATCGATTCGTTGAGCGGCGCCGATGCGAACAATGCGTCCCCGGTGAAGGACTGGCGCGGCAAGGTCGTCGGATACCGGGACGCCGAACATGACCCCGACTGGTTTCACGACAACCCGTTCGTGCGCGATGCGGTGGCGCTCAAGGCGCAGCTCGCGGACCTGCGTGCCGAGGGGGGCGGTGACGAACCCGAGTCGCTGCTGGATGCGCTGTACAAGATCGCGACCATGGAGACGTCGCCCAAGGGCGCGCAGTCCGTCGAACCGACGCGCTGGCGCTATCGCAGCGAGGCAGCGCGCGTGGTGGTGGTGTTCACCGATGCCAGCGTGCGCGAGACGATGGCCATTCCCGAGGCGAAGGGTGGTTCGCTGCAGGACGTGGCGAACGTCGTCATGGCCAACCGCATCATCCTGAGCCTCTTCGCGCCCAACTTCGAGGTGTACGATCGCCTGAGCCAGATCGACAAGTCGGAGTGGGAGGTCGTGGAGTACGAGGGTTTGTCCGCTCAGGAGGCATTGCAGAAGTACACGAGCGATCAGGCGAACTTCCGCAACACGCTCAAACAGCTCGCGGCGAGCGTGTCCAAGTCGGCGGAGACCGTCGCGCTGTAGGCGCGGTCGCGTACGCATGGCAAAGAAGCTCAAGGTCGGTGACGTCCTGCGGGGCTACACGGTGACGAAGGTCTTCGGACCGGGCGCGATGGCGATCTCCTACGCGGCACAGGCGAGCGACGGGCGCAAGGTGTTCCTCAAGCAGTACAAGTCACCTGCACCCACCGTGGTCTGGTATGCACCCTTCGTCGACTATCAGCAGGAGTTGGCGGCGCGCGTCCGCGGCGGGAAAGGCGCGCATTACGCCGTGCGACTCGTCGACGCATTCGAGGAGCGTTGGGGCGGCCCGTGCTATTTCCAGGCGTACGAATTCGTGGAGCACGGTGGCGACCTGGGCCAGATCCTCGACGAGGAGCGGGCGCAGCATACGCGCACCGGCGTGTCACCGATGCAGGATCCGGCGGTGTGGGCCCGCCACGTCACGTGGGCGAAGGTATTCATCGCGGCGGTCGCGGGCCTGCACGAGTCGAAGGTCGTGCATGCCGACCTGAAGCCACCCAACGTCTATCTCATCAAGGATGCGTCGATTGCGGCGGGCTATCAGCTCAAGCTGATCGACATGGATTTCTCCGTGCTGGCGGACCGGCGCGCACCGTGGCATGGCCATCAGGGCTATGTCGGAACGGACAACTATCGCTCGCCGGAGCACATGACGCGTGGTGCGGTGCCGGGACTCGCATCCGACGTCTTCACCTGCGGGCTGATCCTGCACGAATTGCTCACCGGCGTGCACCCGTACTGGCGTGACGACCAGAGCGAGTACGCGCGCCTCGTGCAGGCGCATGCGGCGCCGGCGCCGAAGCTCGCGGGTCTCATGTTGGCGCCTGCGTCGAATGCGGAGACGAGTGCCGCGCTGCACGCGTGTCTCGACCCGAACCCTGCGTCGCGTCCGACGGCGGCCGAACTGCGCGCCGTGCTCAGTGGCCGTGGCGTACGAAGCTGGATGCCCGGTACCTCGCCTGGCCCTGCAGCGAGCGCCGCACCCGGCACGACGGTCGGGCCGAAGACCGCAGTACCGGCCCGTGGCGCGGGTACGGGCAGCGTGCCGCTCACCACCGACCGGGTACGCATTGCCGCCGCGAACGGCACGACACTCGACGTCGGTGTGCGAACGGAGATCGGCAAGCATCTCGCTCGGCAGTTCGGCCCCGATGCGGAATTCTGGGATGCGAGACAGTGTGTGCTCGAACGGCGAGCGGATCGGCAGTGGCAGGTCGTGCCGGCGCCCGCGACGGCGAACGAGACGTTGCTGAACGGCGAGATCGTGACCGCTGCGCAGCTGCTGCACGACGGAGACGTCCTGGCGGTCGGCCGCAAGGCCAAGGGGATCATCAAGCTTCCGCTCTCCATCCGTTCGGTCTGACCGTGGAGGAACGCGAGCGTCCGGACGTCGCACGATCTGCCGACGGGCTTCCCGACAATGTCGTTCCGCCGGGCGTGCATCATGACCTGGCCCCCGAGCACCCGCAGGATGCATCGCAAGGTTCCCGCGCACCGGCTGGCCCACCGGCGCTGCCGCCCGTGGTCGAGGTGCAACGGTTCGACTGGGAGCGCGTGCAGGCCGCAGTCGATCCCGAAGGCGTGCGCCGCCGCATGCCACAGACGATCGAACGCATGGACGCTTTGCTGGCGCAGGAGGGGGGACCAGGCTTTCTCTTCGACCGCGACCGCGGCAACCCTGATGATCGCGCCATCCAGGTTGCAGAGATCGACGAGGCGACCCCGCTCTGGTTCATCGGCGACCTGCATGGAGACCTGCTCGGCCTGGAGGCGGCGCTGGCCGTCGCACGCCCGTCGGATGCAGTCTCGCGATCCCGACTGGTGTTCCTCGGCGATCTCTTCGACGATGGTGGATACGGCCTCGAAACCGTGCTGCGTGTCTTCGAGCTCCTGCTCGACGATCCGGCGTCGGTCACCATCATCGCCGGCAACCACGACGAAGCGCTGGGCTTCGACGGGACGAAGTTCACGGCGACAGTTGCGCCGTCGGATTTCAGCGATGCACTGAATGCGACCGCGCCGGATGATCTCGCGCGCCGCGTCGGCCTGCTGGCCGTCCAGCTGTTCGCCCGGGCGCCACGCGCGCTGTTTTTCCCGGATGGGCTGCTCGTGGCGCACGGTGGATTTCCGCTCGTCGACCTGCACGCCGGATTGTTGGAGCACGGTGATTGGAACGACCGGCGCTGTCTCACGGACTTCGTGTGGACCCGCGCACATCCGAAGGCCCGACGCAAGCTCCCGAATCGTTCCTCACGCGGCTCGCAGTTCGGCTACGAGGATTTCGCCGACTTCTGTGCCGTCGCTACCGCGCTCCGCCGGCCCGTCACGCACATGGTGCGAGGGCACGATCATGTCGACGAACGGTGGGCCGTTCCTCCGGCGTACGCGGCGCATCCGATCCTGACGACGGTGGCGCTCTCGCGGCAGCTCGCGCGCGAACCCTTCGGGCCGTTCGAACGGGTGCCCACGATCGCCCGGCATGTCGTGCACGGATTGCCGCAGGTGCATCGACTGCATATCCCGCCCGACATGGTGCGCGCGTGCTACCCCGACGCGTTGGCAACGATGACGGACGATCCCGGGCCGGTCGAATGAGCGGCGAGTCCGGTGTCGTGCTGCGCTGCCCCAATTGCGGAACCGAGCAGTCGAACCCAGGGGAGTGCGAGGCCTGCCACGAGGCCACCGTGCGCCACTACTGCACCAATCACTCACCAGGACGCTGGCTCGACGGGCCGACGTGTGCGGAGTGCGCGCTGCGGCCGGCGTCGACAGCACGCACCGTTCCCCCACCCGCGTCGCGATCGCGCCCAGCACCCTCGTCGAGCCCCCCGAGGACGGCACCGCCGCGGGTGGCACCGCCCCGGGTGGCACCGCCGCGGACGGCACCCCCGGACGTCGCGCTGCCTCCACGGCCGCGCACCGAGACGGCCGCGCGCGTGGACTCCGACGAGACCCCGCATCACGGACGGAGGGAGACTCACCCGGGTGCCATCTCCATCGACGAACTGCTCGATGAGTTGCGCAACGTCGGACGCCGCGGGCGCGCACCCGGCGGCGACCGCGACCGCGACCGCGACCGCGACCGCGACCGCGGGCGTGAGCCGACGCGCATCGAGCTTCCGGACCTCCCGCCACTCGTGCGCGGGCGTGGCATCCCGATGGCGTTCGGCTGTCTCAAGCGTCTCGCCGTTCTCGCGATCATCGGCGCGATCCTGTTCGGAATCGCCACCGTCTGGTTCTTCAGCAGCGTCATCGTGGCCGGTGCATACCGGCCGGGCGTCCTCGTCGATCCGCCAGGCCTTGTTCTCGCCGCCGGGAAGTCAGCGGACGCTTGACGCGTCCCTTCGGCGGTGCCACGTTCCCGCGGCGCCGTCGGAGCGCATCCGGTCCGCGGGAAGGGACGATCCCATCCGAAGCACTCGAGCCGCCCCATGCTTGCGCTCCCCTTCTTTCAGGCCCATCACGCGGACACGGGCCACGACGAAAGGAGGCATGCATGACGGAACCGCATCTCCCGGTCCGCCCGCTCCCCGCGCGGCCGAATCTCGAACACGAACGCAAGGAAGCGAAAGCGTTCCTGCGATCACTCCGCGCCAGTGATGCTGCCGCGATCGCGCGTGTGCGCGCGATGCACCCGGACTTCGACGCCGCACACCCGGAGTCCGCGCGGCTCGCCGATGCGCAGCTGACTGTCGCCCGCGAGTACGGCTTCTCGAGCTGGCCCCGGCTCGTGCGCTATTACGGCGAAGTCGAACTCGCCCGCGACGCGTACTGGTCGCTGCACTCGATGGAGGTCTACGAGGGCAGCGTCAGCACGTTGCTGGCCGGGCATCGCCAGCGACAGGGTTTCGCCGCGCGCTCGTTCGCCGCGTACGTACCGCGCTTCTACGGCAAGCGTGTGGACGAAGTGCTCGCCACATCGGTGACGACGGACGAAGCGAGACTGGCAGTGGCGCGCCATGAGCGGTGCCCGAGTTGGGAGGTGCTGCAGGAACGAGCTGCAGCGAGCATGGCGGCGCGAGGCGATGGATGGACACCGACGCCGTTGCAGCGTGTGAACGACGCGCTCAAGGCGCCGGACCTGGCGGCGCTGCAGGCCGTCGTGGCGCAGCATCCCGAGCTGCTCACCCCAACCCTGCACGAGATGAGTCGCGGCGGCACGCTGCTGGGCACCGCGGTGCACTGGGAGCGCGTGCACGGAACGCAGACCATGCGGCCGATCATGACCTGGCTCGCGGAGCAAGGGCAGGATGTGCAACGCCAGCTCAACGTGCGCCTGTGCGGACACCTGCGCATGTCGACGGAGGAAGTACGCAGCCTCCTCGAGCGTGGCGCCGACCCGAACTGGGTTGCACCGAATGGCATCCCTGTGCTCGAACATGCGCTGCTGCGCTACTGGAATGGTGAAGCGGCCGACCTGGTCGCGGCCCGCACCGAGCCTCGCCGCGCACTCTGGATCGCCGCGGGACTCGGCGACGTGCAGGGCGTGAGCGCGTTTCTCGATGCGGTCGGCAAACCGCTTCCGTCCGTGCGGCAGCATCGGCCGATGTGGAATGCGGTCGGTGCGCTCGGCGTACCGACGGTGCCCGAACCCAGCGACGAGGACCTGCTGATGGAAGCGTTCTTCGTGGCCACGTTGAACGCACGCACGCAGGTGCTCGAATACCTGATCTCGCGTGGTGTCGACGCCAACAGCCTGGCCTACAGCACGCCGATCATCAGCATGGCCATCGGCAATGCGTGGACGCCCGTGGTGGAATGTCTCGTGAAGTGCGGCGCGGACCTGGACCTGCGGGGCTGGCACCCCGCTCAGACGCCACGCGAACTCGCGCGCGCGATGTTCGTCGGACAGCGATTCGACGAGACCTACCGTCGCATTGCGGAGCTGTGCGGCCTCGATACCGAGGCGATCGTCGCGGAGGAGAATGCGAAGCCGGTACCGGAGCCCACGGGTCACAAGACCTTGCAGGTCGCGCTCGAGCTCGCGATGGACGATGCATTCCGGCACGGAAAGACGGACGTGTCACCGGAGAACGTGATCTTCGGTCTGCTGCGCGCGGGAAACTCGCCGGTCGACCTGATCGTCCGGCGCAGCGGGATTGACGCGGAGCGCTTCCGGCAGGATGTCGAGCACCGTGTGCGTCCGGGGCGGGAGCGACTGTCCGAGGCACCGCTACCCGCGGATCCCGGGACCCAGGCGGTGCTCGACCGCATGATTGCGGCGGCCAAAGCGAAGCGGCGTGAGGAAATGAATGCGATGGACCTGCTGCTCGCACTGCTGCGCGATCCGCAGGGTGTGGCCGTGACGATGCTCGCGCAGTATGGCGGAAACGCCGGCGCACTCACCGAAATCCTTGAGAAGGGGACATGATGACCATCAACGGGAGAATGCGATTCATGAGCGACACTTGGACCACGGCGGCTCGCCGCGGGGTGCAGGCCGCAATCGTTGGCGCAGCATTCCTGGCTTCTGCTGGTGCGGGTGCGCAGACGACGCGCGACAGCGCAGGCGTGCGCATCGTGGAGAACGCACGCCCGCTCTCGACGGCGAGCGACCCATTGCACCTGTCGCCCGCGCCGTTGCTCGTGCTCGGCCGGCAGGAGGGTCCGGAGTACAAGTTCAGTCGCATCCGCGGCGTGATGCGACTCGCTGATGGCCGCATCATGGTAGCGGATGGTGGCAGCTTGCAGCTCCGCTTCTACGACGCGAATGGCAAGTTCGTGAAGGCGACCGCCGGCAAGGGCACGACACCCGGTCTGCTCTCCGGGATGAACTTCGTGCGACGCCTGCGCGGAGACACCATCGCAGTCGGCACGGGCTTCGCTGATGTCGCGCTGTACACGACGGAGGGCAGCCACGCCCGCACTCTGAGCCTGCCACGCGCTGACCGCGTGGGGCCCCCGGGCTTGCTGTTGCTCGACATGCTGCCGAATGGCAACCGACTCGCGGTGTCGTTCCCCAATCCTGCACCTCGACCTCCCGGCACGCAGTGGCTCGACTCCATCAGCTTCCTGCTGCTGGACTCCGCGAACGTGACAGTGCGCGACCTCGGACGCCTGCCGCACGTCACGCTCGCGCAGGAGAACGCCAAGGATTACACGCAGCCGTGGCTGTCGTCGATCGCCGTCGTGGTGGGCAATGCCGATCACCTGTACTACGGTTTCGGCGATCGCTACGCCATTCAGGTGTACTCGCCCACGGGCTCCCTGCAGTCGATCATCCGTCGTGCCTGGACGCCAACTCCCGTCACACCCGCCGACTGGGAACACTGGGTCGTGGAGTGGTCGAAGCTCTGGGTAAAATCCACCGGTGACTCGGCGAAGCAGGAGATCCAGAAGGTGCGCGACGATCCCTATGCGTTCACGATGCCCGCATTCTCGCAGTTCATTCCGGACCGGGTCGGACGATTGTGGGTGCGCGAGGCGCACTATCAGGACGCGATTGCCGCAGGCTCCCTCACCGATCCACCGGCGGTACCGAGCACGTGGTCGGTCTTCGACGGGGACGGGCGATGGTTGAGCGACGTCGCGATGCCTGCGCATTTCCAGCCGTACGAGATCGGCGCGGATTACGTCGCCGGAAAGCTGTACGGCGACGACAAGGTGGCGACGGTAGTGATCTACCCGCTGATTTCGCCGAGGCGGCGGTAACACACCCGACACACTCGTGTCCCGCTTCGTCACCCCGTGACGATTCCCAACACCGAGTAACGCAAGGCGTGTGATGTAGCACACACACGCACATGATGCACGGTACATGTAGTGCACCCGCTCTCGCTATCGTAAACGACCAGTACGGCAGGTGACGATGCCTCCGCTGGATCGTGGGACGGTAAACCGATACAGCGAGTGCATATGGCGACAAGTCTCGTCGAGGAAGTCACAACAACCGAGCCCCACCGGGAAGGCGTAGCGCGACGCCCTGTCGCCGCACCGTCCTTCTCGGTGGAGCGCGCCGCGGCAGCGCTTACCGTGATCGTGCCGGCCTACAACGAGGCCGCAAGCATCGCAGACACGATTCGCAGCCTCCAGGCGCAGACGGTGCGCGTCGGACGCATCGTCGTGGTCGACGACGGCTCGACCGACGACACGGCGCGTATCGCGCGCGAGTGCGGCGTCACCGTGCTTTCGCCACCACGCGGCACGGGCTCCAAGGCGGGTGCACAGAACTTCGCCCTCGAGCGGGTTCGCACCGAGTACACGATGGCGATCGACGCCGATACCACCCTCGCACCGGATGCGATCGAGCGGCTGTTGCGCGTGTTTCGTGAACCCGACGTCGCGGCGGCCTGCGGTTTCGTCATTCCTCGTCACGTCCGTTCGATATGGGAGCGTGGACGGTACATCGAGTACCTCTTCGCGTTCACCTTCTACAAGCAGGTCCAGGACTTCTACGACAAGCCGCTCATCGCCTCGGGATGTTTCTCCGCCTACCGCACGAACATCCTGCGGCGGCACGGCGGATGGAACACGCGCACGCTCGCCGAAGACATGGACCTGACGTGGAGTTTCTACCAGTCGGGGCATCGCGTGCGCTTCGTGCCGGAGGCCGTCTGCTATCCGATCGAGCCGCACGACTGGAACTTCACGAGCAAGCAGCTCAAGCGCTGGTCGCACGGATTCGTGCAGAACGTGAGCCTGCACTGGCGTGGCCTGCTCGACGTTCCCTACCTGCGGTCGGCGGTTGCCGTCTCGGTGTGGGATGCGACGCTCGCCGCCGCGATTTACCTCATGCTGCTGCCGGTGATCGCGCTCGTGACCGGTGATCCGCGATGGCTGCTGGGATACGTGCTCGACCTGCCGGTGCTGCTGGTGCCGGTGCTCATCGGCGCGGTTCCACGTGGCGAAGGCATGCGCGCGATCGCGAGCATGCCCGCGTTCGTCGTGCTGCGCACTGTCAACGCGATCTTCTTCCTGCGCGCCGCGATCGCTGAATGGGTGCTGCGCCGTCCGTTTCGCACCTACGAGAAGGGGCACTAGATGGCAGCCGGCATACCGGGCGTCGGGATCGGTGGACTCTTCTACGTGCTGAGCGCAGTGGCGGCTCCACTACGCGAACTCACCCGCAGGGCACGAGGGAGCACGCGCGATCCACTGTGGGCGCAGGCCTTTCGCCTCTGTGGCATGGCCGTCGGCATCGTTATCGCCATGTGGCTGACGGGCGTCGTCGTCGGCGCGCTGCTGCAGCTGACTGCGGGCTCGGTGCGGCCTGGTGCAGGACCACTTGGCATCGGCAGCGCGACGTCCGCGTGGCGCATCAGCGCGCTGGCCCTGTCGGTAGGCACGCTGACGATGGTGCTCTGCGCCGTTCAGGTCGCGCGGCTGGTCGTGGCATCGTCGCGCAAGCGCGCGGCTGCTCGCCTCGAGCGGTCCTTGGTGCTGGCGCTGCTCATGGCCACCGGCGTGTCGGCTACCGTGACCGCGCCGCGTTCCATGCGCGCGCAGGCACCCTCGCGCGCCGTGGCGGCAGCGACCGTGCGCGACGGCGAATTTGCGCGTGCGCGACAGTTGCAGCGCGAGGGTCGCACGGATGCCGCTATCGCCGTGTACGAGGAACTGGTTCGCACCGATCCGCGTGACGCAGATGCGTGGCAGGCGCTCGCCGAAGTCCGGCGCCGAGCCGGGCGGCCGCGTGAGGCCATCAGCGCACTCGAGATTGCTCAGGGCCTGAATCCCACCCCGCGTCGCGGCGGGCAGATCGACCGATGGCGACACGAGAGCGGTGCGCAGTTCGAGCCGACGGGCGGCATGACGCGCGACAGTGACCGCAACACGACACAGCGCGGCGGCCTCGCGATTCGTCTTCCGCTCGTCGGCCGCGCCGCCGTCACCGCAAGTGCGTCCGCACTCAGGGCCACGAACTCGCTGGAGTACACCGGCCAATCGGTCTCCGCGCAGACCGCGACACTCGGCGTGCTCTTTCGTCCGCGCGCGGCGCTCAGCATCGAGACGTCAGCCGGGGCGAGCCAGGTCCGGGCCGCGTCCCTGTCGACCGGCGGGACGGTCGCGTCGACATACAACACGCCGGTGGGGCTCGCACGCATGCGCTGGCGCAGCAGCGCCACGGGGCCCAGCGTCGACCTGCGTGCGACGCGCGTGCTGATCGACGCCACGCCGCTGCTGGTCGCCAACCGGGTCGTGCGCACCGAAGGCACCGCGTCGGCCGACGTGCCGCTGTTCGCCAGCCTGCGCGCTCGCGCGACCGGCCGGCGCGGCTACATCAATTCGGCCGACGAACCCGAGAACACGCGCACCCTGCTTGGTGCATCGCTCGTGCGGCGGCTTCCCGGCTGGGGTGACATCGCGCTCAACGCCCAGCGCATCAGGCTCGCGCGCCCGACGACGCAGGGATACTTCGCCCCGCGTGAGGCGCAGATCGCCGAGCTGTCGTCGTATCTCGAGCGGGAGAGCGACAGCGGCATCCTCCTGGCCATCGATGCCGGTGTCGGCATGCAGCGAATGCAGACGTTCACGGCAGCGGCACTCAGCACCTGGCAGCCGGCCGCGCGGCTCTGGACGCATCTCGACGTGCCGCTGCAGCGCACCATCATGCTGCGTGCGGAAGTCGACGTCTACGATGGCGGTGTCGCGCGCGAGGCGGCATCCGCGGCGCACTGGCGCTGGATCTCCGCCTCGCTCGGCGTCCGGCTGACGCCGTAGTCAGCGGCTAGCGCTTCTCCATCGCGTCCCGAACGTCCAGCAGGATCTCGAAGTACAACTGCTCGCGGCGATAGGCGAAGTCGAGCTGCGCCATGGCCCCGGGATCGCCGGTCTCCTTCGCGCGGTCGAAAGCCTCGCGATACATCTCTTCGAGGTTGGTGAGGATGCGTTCGCGGGAACGGGACATTCGAAGGCCCTCGAGGGCAGAAAGTGTAAGGCGCGGTGGCAGGTCGGCCTGGGTCTGCGTGCTCTCTTCCTGGTCGAAGAGACGCGTGACCCGCTGCATCAACATGCGCCGGGCTTCGTCGGGTACTTTCACTGGAAGATCAGGAGGCGGTGGTGAAGCGGTCGGAGATCTTCGCGCGTGACGGGTATCGGTGCGTGTACTGCGGCGGGGTCTTCGAGGCGACCGACCTGAGCATCGACCACGTACAGCCAAAGGTACGTGGCGGAGACGGGTCCGGGGGCAACGTAGTGACCGCCTGCAGCCCCTGCAACACGGCCAAGGCGTCCCGCTCCCTGCCCCAGTTCCTGCTGGAGCTTCCGGAGGCCCGGAGGAACTTCTTCCACTTGGCGCGGTATGTATGGCCAAGACATCTGATCGCGGTGGCCGAGGAGCTTGCGCGCCGGGGCGTCGTAGACGCTCCTTCGGATTTCGTGGAGGGGGTCCGGCGGCTGCGCAGCCCCGAGGCCATCGCGAGTTTCATGCAGCAGCACGACCGCTGGCAACACGACGCGAAGCAGGATTCCAAGCATCACAGCAGGACTGAAGGGGAGTAGCTACGCGGGCCGGCGTCACCGCCTCCGCCCGTGCGGTCGGATCGTCAAGACTGCAGGCTTCGGCCTGCACGGTCCGGTCGGGTTCCTCTGAACCAGGCGAGACCTTCGCACATTGCGACACCCGCAGCGCTTCTGCGCACCGGGGTCCGCCATGAGCGATGGTCTCGCCTTTTGCATGTGTGTCCCTGCGAGCGTGTGGTAGTCGTGACGCAGTGGTCCTGAATTTCCGATCCCGAACTGGAGCGACGTCATATGAACAACATGAAGGTGTTCGTGCTCATGGCAGGCCTGACGGGCCTCGTCGTGGCGCTTGGACAGGTCATCGGCGGCGGCACCGGTGCGATCATGGCCCTGGTGCTGTCGGCCGGCATGAACCTGTTCATGTACTGGAGTTCGTCGAGCCTGGTGCTGCGCTCGTACGGTGCGAAGGTGGTCACGGCGGCGGAAGCGCCCGAGCTGTACGCGACGGTCGATCGGTTGCGCCAGAACGCCGGGCTGCCGATGCCGACGCTGGCCATTGCCCCGCACGCGCAGCCGAATGCGTTCGCGACGGGCCGCAATCCGGAGAACGCCGTCGTGTGCGTGACGGAAGGCATTCTCAAGCTGGTCAGCAAGGAGGAGCTCGAGGGTGTGCTCGCGCACGAGCTCGCGCACATCAAGAATCACGACATGCTGCTGCAGACCATCGCCGCGACCATGGCTGGTGCGATCAGCAACCTCGCGCAGTTCGCGTTCTTCTTCGGCGGCAGCAGCGACGATGAGGAAGGCGGCAACCCGGTGGCTGGCCTCGCGATGCTCATCATCGGCCCGATCGCGGCGATGATCATCCAGATGGCGATCAGCCGTCAGCGCGAGTTCAAGGCGGACGCGGTGGGTGCGCAGATCAGTGGCAAGCCGCTCGCGCTCGCCGGCGCACTGCAGAAGCTCGAGATGGGTGCGCGCCGCATCCCGATGCAGGTGAGCCCGAGTGCCGCACCGCTGGCGATCGTGAACCCGCTGGCTGCATTCCGCATGGGTGGAGTCGGCAAGCTCTTCGCGACGCATCCGCCAACGGAGGAGCGTGTCGCCGCCCTCGAGGCGCTCGCGAGCGAGATGCGCGCGCCGGGCTACTCGCCGGTGTCGCTCTCGAGCCGGTGAAACACACTGTCGTCGAGCGTCTGACCACCCTTCAGATGCTCGACGACGATGCGGTCCATGAGGGCCGGTGTGACGCCGCGGTACCAGACACCCTCGGGATAGACACACACGATCGGCCCGCCGGCACACACGCCGAGGCACGGCGCTTCACTGCGTTTCACACGGGTCGGACCGAACAGCAGCCCTTCACGCTGCAGTGAGGCGGCGAGCTGCGCGTACGTTGCACGTCCGCCGCGTCCTTCCGAGCAGTAGCTCCCCGTGCACACCAGGACGTGACGGGAATACTTCTCCATCAACGGCAACGGCTTCAGGCGTTACTCCGGCGTGCGGGGCTTCTCGCGGTCGCGCCGGGCAGCGCGTTCGCGGACCAGCAGATACATGCCGCGCATGGCCAGAATGGTTCCCACGAGCGAGACCGCGATGCCCCGCGCGCCGAGGCCCTGCAGCCAGCGCGCCGCGACCGCACTGAGAAGAAACCCGGCGCCCGCGAGCGCCAAGCCTTGCAGCTGCGCCGCATTCCAGCGGCCGCTCCGCCGGTGGAGGATCGCCGAGCCCAGAAGCCATGCGCCCCCGGTGCCGACGATGGCCGACGCCACGGTGTCGCGATCGAAATCCATATGACCTCACGGGCAGCCGGTGGGCGAGCGTTCCCGAAAGCTACCACGGTCTCGCGGCGCGAGGCGAACTCCACTAGCGTCAAGCCATGACCCAATCCGTGCTTCCCGGACTGCCAGATCCGGCCATCGCCGCCAAGGGGTACGCGCACCCCGAGCGGCTCGTGTCCACCGACTGGCTCGCTGCCAACCTGCACCATCCGTCGGTGCGTTTGCTCGAGTGCAACGAGGACGTGCTGCTGTACGATGTCGAGCACATCCCCGGTGCGGGGAAACTCGACTGGCACATCGACCTCAACGATGCCGTCGAGCGCGACTACATCACGCGTGAGGCCTTCGAGCACCTGCTGCGTGCCCGCGGGATCGACGATAGCACGACGGTCGTCTTCTACGGCGACAAGAACAACTGGTGGGCGACCTACGCATTCTGGACCTTTCAGCTGTTCGGGTTCGACAACGCCGTCATCCTCGACGGTGGCCGAGCCAAGTGGCTGTCCGAAGGCCGTGAGACGACGACGGACGTGCCGTCATTTCCGCCGTCGGCGTATGTGGCCCGCGATCGAGACGACGGGACGATCCGCGCTTTCCTGCAGGACACCCGCGCGCACCAGGCGGCGGGCAAGCCGATGATCGACGTGCGCTCGCCCGCCGAGTACACCGGCGAGAAGACGCACATGCCGGACTATCCGCAGGAGGGGACGCTCCGCGGCGGGCACATCCCCGGCGCGCACAACGTGCCGTGGGCACGCGCCGCGGCCGCGGATGGATCGTTCAAGCCCGCCGATGAACTGCGCCAGATCTACCAGGGCGAGCTGGGCCTGTCGCCGAGCGACGACGTAGTCACCTACTGCCGCATCGGCGAGCGCTCGTCGCACACGTGGTTCGTGCTGACCTATCTGCTCGGCTTCACATCCGTACGTAACTATGACGGCTCATGGACGGAATGGGGCAACGCCGTCCGCACACCGATTCGCAAGGGAGCAACACGATGAGTGAAGCAACGAGCGCAGGAACGACTGCGGTGACGCCACCGGCACCGAGCGCGCCGGCGGCAGGCAAGCCGCCGTCGCATGTACAGGCCACCTGGGCGGGAGAGCATCGGTTCGACGTGAAGCGCCAGGGCGACTTCCCGTCGGTCCGCATCGACGCGAGCGGCAAGACAGGACCATCACCGGTTGACGCCCTGCTTCTGGCGCTCGCCACCTGCACGGGCGTGGACGTGGTCGACATCCTCGAGAAGCGCCGCACGCCTGTCTCGGCGATGGACGTCAAGGTGACGGGACAGCGGTTCAACGGCGTCCCCGCGCGCCTCACGCACATCGAGCTGACGTATGTCGTCGACGGCGCCGGAATCGAACGCGCACATGCCGAGCGGGCCATCGAGCTGGCCGTCACCAAGTACTGCTCGGTGCGCGATTCGCTCGACAAGAGCGCGCCGGTGGAGTGGAAGCTGGTGCTGAACGGCGAGTAGGCTGTTGTTATGCGCATTCCGCCTTGAACTGCAGGTAAGCGGATTTTGAGCTGCGATAGAAGCGGATAAGAACGGATCTACTCCGTTTACGAGAAGAGGACGACATCGCTTGGCTGATGTCATCCTCTTTTTGTATTTGCACCGTAAAGATCCGCTTTCCTCTGTTCCTATCCGCTTGAATCCGCTTACTGCAGTTCAAGTGGCATGACTCAGCGACAGTCCCTACTTCTCCACGGCGCGCGTGATCCACGCCAATGCGCGCGGGTCCTTCGAGCGAGCCAGCCAGAACACGGCCGTCTTGCGCAGCTCACGGTCCGGCAGCGTCTCCGCCATCTTGAGCAGGTTCGGCACTGCCTCCTCCGCCGGGCGGCGCGACATCGCGTAGATCGCCTGCTTGCGGATCTCCCGGTCACCCGGCTCGTATGCGATCGAGTCCAACCGCGCCGCGACCTTCTCGCCCGCGACTTCGCCGAGCCAGCCGAGCGCGGACGAGCGCACACCCGAGGGGCGCTTCTCGTCGCTCACGATGCGCAGCAGTGCCGCCGCCGCGTCCGTGCTGTCCGCGAGCGTTGCCGTGGACAGCGCGTTGTTCGCGACGCCCTCAGGTGCCGTGCCTGCGACCGTCAGCAGCCACGCGGCCGCGTCGCGCGCCGGCACCGTCCCCAGATCCGTGATGCCCGTGTCGGCCTTCCAGCGGCCGCCGACATACGTGCGGATCTGCCGGGTCACACCCTGGTCCCGCACCACCACCACACGGACCGGCCCCGTCTCGCAGTCCACCTCGACGTCGCGACTGTGAATGCCGTACGAATTGTTGAACGAGCCCGTCATCGAGCTGGTGTTGCCGGTGCGCAGGCGATACCAGTTCATGCCGTCGCCACAGACGCCTTCGCGCGCGGCGAACACCATGCGCACCGTGCCCGTCGTGACGCCTTCCACACGCGACGCCACGCCGCCACCGCTCCCCGTATTTCCCTGCGCCGCTGCGTGATGCAGGGGCGCCAGCACCGGCACCATCACCAGTGCGATTCGTGCCGCCAGGCCAGCGGCGAGCACGCGGGGGCTCATCGCGACACGATCTCCTGCAGCAACGCGACCGCACGCGGGTCGTTGATGCGATAGAGGTAGCTCACCGCCTGCTTGCGCAACTCCGGCTGCTTCTCGTTGCGCACGATGTCGAGGATCTTCTCCGTGCCTGCACCGTCCTTCAGGCCCGCGATGATGCCGATCGTCTGCTTGCGGATCTCGAGGTCGTTCGTGGAGCGGTCGTAGATGCTGGCGAACTGCGCACTCGTGGCGCCGCCCGACTGCAGGGAGCTCAGGGCCTGACGGCGCGTCTCCATGCTCTCGCGGGAGTTCTGCGCGACGGTCACCAGGAACTCGCGCGATTCGTCGGTCTTGCGGCTGGCGATCGACTGCAGCACGCTGGCGCGGAAACGCGGGTCATCCGCCTTGCCGTACACGTCCTTGAGGAAGGACATCGCATCGTCCGCCGTGCGGCCTTCGCCCGACATGTACCAGCGCAGCGACTCCGCCCGCAGTTCCGCCGGCGCATTCGCGTCGCTGGCGACCTCGCGCAGCGTCGACGTGGCGCGCGGGGACTTCGAGCGCGACAGCGCATACACCGCACGCTTGCGCATGTCGATGTCGGCGCCGCTCTTCGCGAGCTCCGCGAGCATGCTCACCGACTCCTCGCTCGGCACATTCGCCATCCAGTACACGGCCTGCTCGCGCACCTCCTTGTCCGGATCCGTCCGGGCCACGTTCATGAGGACGCGCGGTGCATCTGCGGCCTTCGTGCGGGCATACAGCCACACGGCGTTGCGGCGAAGTCCTTGGGTGCACGTCTCACGGCGAGCCAGTTGCTTCTTGAGCATCGGGATGAACTGCGCGGTGTCCATGCTGCGCGAGAGCGCATTGAGTGCCGCGATGCGCTCGTCGTCCGTATCCTTTACGCAGCCTGGCGTCGAGCTCTGCCCGACCCGTCCCACCAGCTCGCTCATCACCTGCCGGTCACCGCTCCGCGCGAGCACCCCATCGATGCGGGTCGCGAGCACCGTAGCGTCGCCCGCCGTCGCAGCCTTCGGGAACTGCTTCTGCTGCCACGCCAATGCGTCCTTGGCCGCGCGCAGGTTCGTCTCTCCACCGAGCCGCTGCAGCGCGAACGCTTCCCAGTACGGGGCATCGGCGGTGTACGTCGACTTGGGATACTGATCACGGATGCGTCGGAAGAGATCAGCGGCCTTGCGGTACGAGTCACTCGCGAGCGCCTTGCGCGCTTCGCGGTAGAGGGAGTCGGCCGGATCGTCCGTGGCCCACGATTCGGGCGGACGACGGCTGATGCGCGAGTCGTCGATGGACTGCCCGGGTCCACCGTATGGTGGCTGCGTGAACGCGAAGTCGAAGTCGCCGAACGCCATCGGTGGCATCGGTGCCATGGGCGCCATCGCCATCGGCGGGATCGCGAACGAGTAGTTGAAATCGCGATACTGGTCCATCGCAAAGGCGCCGGCGACCATGGCGCGGTCGATCGAGAGGTCGCTGAGCCGCGCCGACATCTCCGACAGGTCGATGGAGGCGGCGACGCGCGCGTCGATGGCACGCGACATCGCTTCACGGTCGATCCACTCCCGTGCGACCGGCGCACGAGCGGGGGCCGGTGCAGGTGCCGGTGCGGTGCGCGGGGCTGGCGCCGGCGCCGGACGCACCGGAGTCTGCGCGCCGAGGAATTCGGGTGTCCAGAACGCTGGCACGACGGCCGCGGCGGCCAGGACGAACGGGAGACTGCGGGTCACGAACTTCATTCGGCGATTCCTCGGAAGGACGACTCGTCCGTGTTGCGCGATGCCGTCACGACGGCGCGAACACGCGGGAGCAGGTTGGTTTCACGCATCGTTTCACTCGGTGCACGCCGGGCTTCCGGCGCATTCGTGCTGCGCGCCTGGACGATCTGGACGAGCACCAGTTCCAGGTCCTGCAGCAGTCGCTTCGTTCGATCCTCGTGCAGCTGCGGTTCATCGAGCAGCAGTCGCGTGGTGCCCAGCAGTTCACGCGCCCATCCACTGACGTCACCCGCGAGTCCGGCATCCAGCTTCTCGTCGCGAACCGTGACCAGCAGCGCCACGCTGTGCGCGAGATGTTCTTCCATCGCCACGACGGCGGGGTCGGTGGCCAACGACGCAAGCGTCGTCGTACTCGTTGGAGCAGGCAGTGCAGCCGATGCCGACGTGCCGGAAACGCCCGCGCCGGCCTCTACGCCGTACCGGCCGATGCCGATGCCGACGAGCAGCGTCGCGGCAACCGCCAGCAGGCCGGCTACCGCGGTCCGCATCCGTCGCAGCGGCCGTACCGACACGGGCACCCCATGCGCGGCCTGGGCCGTGCCGACTTGCGCCGTGCCGACTTGCGCCGGGCTGCCAGCGATCGTGCCGCCTTCTGCAACCGCACCAGCCGCCCGCTGCTGACGGATGCGTGCCCACATCATCTCGCGTGGAATCGCGTCGTCTTCGACATGCATCGCGTCGCGAACCAGCGCCGCCATCCATGGGTCGAGTGGTGTGTCGACCTGCGGTTTCCCGCCCTGCTCACCGTCTGTCATGCCAACTCCTTTCGTGCGAATGGCGCCAGGGCCACGCGCAGCTTCTCTCGGGCACGGAAGAGCTGCGACTTGCTGGTGCCGACTGCGACGCCCATCGCTGCGCTGATCTCCTCGTGCGTATATCCCTCGACATCGTGCATCACGAACACCGTCCGCGTCCCCATGGGGAGCGCGTCGATCGCCTTCTTCATGCAGTCGCGCAGGTCCGGTTCGCATTGCTGCTGCCAACGCCCCACGCCCGCTGCCTCTTCCATCGGAGCCGCGTACGCCTCACGACGCTTGAGGGTGCGCAGTCCGTTCAGCGTGATCGACACTGCGATGGCATGCAGCCAGCTCGACAACGCGGAGTCGCCGCGGAACTGCGCAATCCGCTGAAAGGCGCGGATGAACGTGTCCTGCGTCCACTCCTGGGCGAGGTCCGCCCGTCCGCTCATCCGCAGGATGAGGCGGTACACGCGATCGACGTGGCGTGTGTAGAACTCGCGTTCCGCGGGTTCACGTTCGGCCGGTACGTCGGTCGCCTGCAATCGAGCAATCAGTTCCGCGTCAGTCACGAACCAGGGTTCGCGCCGGTGAACCATCGCCACCTGCCGGTCGCCGTTCGTTGCGCATGCATGTGCACCGGGAAAGACAGCAGCACCCCCGAAAGGGTTGCACGCCGGATTGCGCACCGAACCGCGGGGTGCCGGGGCCAGTCGCACAGGGACCGGGCCCGGCCCACGCAGGGCTCGCCGGGGAGGTTACTCCCCGTGCCGGCGCGCCGGCTCCATTTCACGCTGCGGCGCGCCCGCGCCCATTCCTGCATTCATCGCCCCGGCTGCCAGGCCGCGGCTTCCCTGCTCGCTCAGCACCTTCGTGATGAAACGCTGCCCTTCCCCGATTCGCTCGACTTCGAGTCCGATGCTCTCGACCGCATGCGACACCTGGTCGAGCCGGTCGCGCACATCCTGCGGCACCGGCGCGATCACGGTGGCACCCCGGCGCCAGAGACGACGGGAGTACGCGATGATGAAGGGGAAGAAGCAGGCGAACGAGAAGAACAGGGACATGCCCACGATCTCCTCGTAATCGGTCGTCCGCGGTGGCTCCGGCTCCTTCACTACCGCCCCCGGGAGTGCAGCGGCCTGGGCGACCGCGGCGTCAGCCGCGGCAATCTGCGCGTCGACCGCAGAGATGCGGGTATCGATCTCCTTGATGCGCGCCAGCGTGCCCTCCGAGATCGGCCCGGCATCCTGCCGCTGCGACTGCTGCATGAGCTCCGAGCGCTTCTCCTCGAGACGGTCGAGCTGCTCGCCGAGCACCTCGCGCTGGCTCCGCGCCGCCCGATAGATCGCGACGGGTTCGGCCCCGCTCGGCGCCTGCAGCTGGGGCGTTCCGACGACCGTGGCCGGCGCGGGCGTGGGAGCGATGGCGGGAGCGGGAGCTGGAGCTGGAGCGGGTGCGGGAGCCTGCATGCGAATTCCGGAAAAGGACGGCGCGCCGAACCGGCGACGCTCGGAGAAAAGTACGCCGGTGAACCGGTGGGCGTTTCACCCGTCCCAGCCGGATCACCCGTTGGACTCATCCCGTCCCGTGACCCTTCCGCCCCGCCGCCCTTTCGCGCTATGGTCTCTCCATGAGCACACGCCGATCTGCGCTTCGATTCCTCACGCTCGCTGCCCTGTTCACGGGCTGCCGTGCACAGCCTTCCACGCCGAGCGTCGCCGCGCCAGCGGCGGTGGCCGAACCGCTCGTCGGCCTTCCAGCCGCGCTGCACGGCGCACGCCTTCCCGACCAGATCGCCGACAGCACGTTCTGGCGCATGGTCCGCGAGTTCTCGGAACCGGGCGGCTACTTCCAGTCCGAGAACTTCGTCTCGAACGAGATGGGGCTGCAGGAGGTGGTGTCGCGACTGCGTCCGACCATTCCTCCGGGCAGCGTGTACGTCGGCGTCGGACCAGAGCAGAACTTCACGTACTTCGCATCGCTCAAGCCCCGCATCGCGTTCATCGTCGACATCCGCCGCCAGAATCTGCTGCAGCATCTCTGGTACAAGGCCGTCTTCGAATTGTCGCCCACGCGCGCCGAATTCCTGTCGCGACTGTTCGCGCGTCCGATTTCGGCGGACGCGATCGCTCTGCTCGGGACCTCACCACAGGCGCCAGCGCTCATGGCACTGCTCGAGCGCACGGCACCGGATTCCGCCCTGTTCAATCGCACCTACGCGGACGTGCGCCGGCAGCTCCTCAGCGTGCACAAGTTCACGATCGACTCCACGGATCTCGCCACGCTGGCGTACGTCGACAGCGTGTTCTACTTCTCCGGGCCGTCGCTCAACTACTCGTCGGGCTCGAACAACTACAGCGGTGGCGGTGGCAACCGGCGCATGCCGACGTTCGCGCTCATCGCCGGCACGACGGACGAAAACGGCAACAACATCGGCTTCCTCGGCAGCGACAGCGCGTACCGGTACGTGCGCGACCTGCAGCGACGGAATCTCGTCATCCCGGTGACGGGGAATTTCTCCGGACCGCAGGCACTGCGACGCGTCGGCGCGTGGATGCAGGAGCGCGGCGCGCGACTCGGCACGTTCTACGTGAGCAATGTCGAGCAGTATCTCTTCCGCTCGAACGACGACTGGCGCCGGTTCTACGAGAATGTCGGGACGATCCCGATGGACATGAACAGCCGCTTCATCCGCTCCACGTCAGGCGGCATGCGGGCGTTCGCCAACACGATGAACACCGGGCCCGTGATCACGATGACCCAGCTCATCTCACCGGTCGACAGCATCGTGCAAGCCGCGCGCTCCGGCCGGATCTTCGTCTATCAGGACGTGATCAACTGGTCGCGGTAGGCGTCCGGCGCCTACCGCGGCAGACGCGTGTCGTCTGGCCCAAACCATAGCCTTGGGCCTTTTGCGAATTAGTTTTCAATAAGAATGCCCGACTTCTTTCCCGCCCTCACGCCCTGGAGCGGCAGCCTCGCTGCCGTCACGATCGTGTCGGGGCTGCCGCTGCTGGTCACCCTGCTCATGGCCCAGCGGGAAGCGACCATCCGCAGGGTGCTGCCGCAGCTGAGTGCCTTTGGCGCGGGCGCCGTGCTGGCGGCGGCGGTTGGCCACATCATCCCGGAGGCGCTCGCCTCCGGCACCTCCGCGCCCTTGGTCGCGCTGTGCGTCGTGGCCGGGTATGGGCTGTTCTGGGGCATCGAACGGGCACTGGCGGGCCATGACCACGCGCACGCCCACGGCCAGGCGCTCGGCGCGCCCTCGGCACACGAGACGGACAGCAGCGCCGAAGCATGCGTCCACCTGCACCCCACCCCGGCGCGCCAGCACGCGCACGACGCCGTGCACCCGCATGAGCACGAGGCCCGGCGCTCGGCCCGGGCGCTGGTTCCCATGGCCTTTCTGGGCGACGCGCTCCACAACCTCGTCGATGGGATGCTCATCGCGGCGAGCTTTCTGGCGGGGACGTCGGCCGGCCTGCTGACCCTGCTCGCCGTGGCCCTGCACGAGCTGCCCCGCGAAGTCGGCACCTTCAGCCTGTTCGTGCATGGCGGCATCCGCCCGATGCGGGCAGTCGCGTACAACCTGCTGACGGCCGTGGTGGCCATGATCGGTGCCGCGATCACGCTGACCATCGGCGCACGGGTGGCGGAGGTCGGCAACCTGCTGCTGCCGGTCGCCGCCGGGACATACCTGTACATCGCCTATATCGTCGGGCGGGCGTCCCTCCATGACCGGCACGCCGACCCCACGCACTGGAACCGCCTCGGCTGGTCCGGGCTGGGCGTGCTCGTCAGCATGGGCAGCGCGCTGCTGGTATAACGCGGCGCCGGTGAACGGATCGGGGCGAGACCTTGATTCCGGCGCCCGGCTCGACCATTCATTCATGCTCTCCTCGCCGCAGATGCCGTCGCCTTCGGGCCGGCGCGGTCGAGACCCCTCAGGGGGACAATCCCATGGACGCGCCTCCGTCGGCAATGGCGGCGCACGCAGGAGTCGCTATGAAGGAAGGCATTCATCCGCCGTACCACCCGGTCGTGTTCAAGGACTCGTCGACCGGCGCCACGGTGCTGACGCGCTCGACGATGACCAGCGAGCAGAAGATCCGTCTCGACGACGGCAACGAGTACCCGCTCATCCTGCTCGAAATCACGAGCGACTCGCACCCGTTCTACACGGGCACGCAGCGCCTCATCGATACGCAGGGTCGCGTCGACAAGTTCAAGAAGCGCTACGGCCGCTAGGCCTGCAGGTATGCTGGAAAGACGGCGGGTGCGCATGCGCACCCGCCGTTGTGTTTTTCTCCGGGCAGCGGCCTACGGTCGTTTCGTGGTCGCGAGCGTGAACACGATGTAGTCGGCCTTCCCGCGATGCGGCGCCGCATCGGCCGTCGCGAGATCGGCGACCGGCACGGCGGAGAGCACCACCATCCGGGCGTTCCCCATCCGACGACGCGCGCGCTCGACGGTGCCGAGCCGGTAGTCGCTGTGAAATGCGCCATCCACGTGCAGCACCGGCGTCGCACGACCGGACGTCGCAAAGGCCGTCGCGACCGCTTCTCCCATCGCCTCATCCTTAACGCACTGCGCCTCGTAGAAGCGCTCGATCACCGCTCGTGCGCCGGGATCCGCAGCCGCAGTTGCAGTTGCAGGGGATGCACCCGACGAGGGTGCAGCGGGAATTCCCGCGCCGTGTCCGCTCATCGTCTCCGCGAACCGATCGAAATAACCGTCGCGCGGACACTGATGGTCGGCGGCGGCGAAGGTGCGCATCAGCGGAGACAGCGAATCGATGTGCGCGATCCCGCGCCGGCTCACGGCACTCGCGATCGGCCGCGGCACGTTCGCCGCGACCACTGGCCAGCCGCGCACGCGCGCCAGCTCGACGAGCGGACGGTAGTCGGTCGCATAGCGATCCCACGGGCGCGACGCGGCGAGGAAGTCCACCTCCGGCATGGTGCCGGCGAGATAGCGGTCGAGCGCACCCTGCACGTCGCGCTCGAACATCTCGAGCGACAGCACGACGCGCCCGCGCCGTTCACCAATGGCGGCAAGCACCGCCAGCTCGAGGCTGTGCGTGACGGGATCGTCGTGCTGCTCGCCGAGGAACACGACATCCGCAGTCGAGACCGAGCGCATCATCTCGTCGAACGGCACCCAGCGTGATGCTCGTGCATCGTAGACCCGCACCGGCGCACTGCGCGTCGCGGCCGCCGTGCCGAACGCCGGGGCCGTGGTTCGGCATCCGGTGAGCGGAAGCACGGCCAGCACCGCCAGCGTGCACGGATTGCGAAGCCGGCGGAATGCAGACAGGACCAGGGAGCGGACGGTGGGCAGGGGTGGCCTCAAGCGGGAGTAGTGCTCAATACTCGCCGGGTGGCGCGCTTCCGGTAAGCACGGCTGTCACCGCGAACACCAGCAGCGCGAACGCAAGCTCGGCGCGAATCGTTCGCGTACCGACGAACTGCTCGCGCGCGATGCGTTGCCGGTGCCGCGCGCCGTATCCGAGCACCACGAGCGCGAGTGCGAGCTTCGCCAGCAGCCACCAGCCATAGTCCGTCGAGAACACGGCGGACACCGCAGCGGACACACCGGCGTCCGTGGGCACCCCGGCGAGGCGCCGGAGCGATGCACCGATCCCGGACGCCACGACGAGTGGCGCCGCCACCGTGGCGACGCGACTGAAGCGCGCCCACGCTTCGCCCTGATGCTCATGAGGCGCGAAGCGCGCGAGCAGCAGCAGCCCACCGATCCACGCGCCGACGGCGGCGACATGCACGCCATCGAGCACCCGCGAGAGCACGGGCCACCCTTCGTCTGCGGCGGCATGTCCGAGTCCACCAAGTGCCATCGCGAGTGCCGCCACCGCAATGAGCTGGAGCGCGATGGTCCATCGCAACGCGAACGCCGCGCAACCGGCCATGGTGACGGCAAGCAGCACCAGCCAGCCCTGTCCCCAGCCCGTGCCCGTGAGCAGCATCTCGTACGATTCCCGGGTGGCATCGAGTTCGAGCGACACGACCTGCGCCAGGAGCAACAGCGGCAGCGCGATCACGATCGCCACCCATCCGATGCGGGCAACGCTGCGTTGTGCGGCAGGCAGCGATCCGGCCAGCGCGAACACGTGACGCGCCCTCACTGTCACATCGCCGATGACGACCGTTGCGCCGAGATACAGGAGGAGCTTCGCGACCACCGCGAGGAGTGCGATCACTCCGCGTTACTTGCGGGCTGCTTGCGCACTCACGCGGAACGCATACTCACCCTTGATCGCATGTCCGTCGCGCGACATGGTGCGCCATGACACACGATAGGTGCCGACGGGCAGGGTCTTCGGGATGCGAGCGACCACGGGTGAGCCCTTCGCCGGCGCGCGCGTGATCTTCTCGAGCGGAATCTTCCCCGACGCCGTGCTCGTGAGCTCGACCTTCGTGAGCGGCAGTTCGGCCGCCTCCGACCACCACAGGCGTAGTGCATCGGGCGCCCGTGTGAGCACGGTGTCTGCGCTCGGGAAGGAGCGCACGAGCCTGAGATGACGCAGCCGGCGAGTCGCGGTGAGAGCGGCGGCGGACTCGGCAGCCGTCGAATCGGACGCACCGGACATGCGAGCATGGCCACGGGCGTCCGGTGCCGCTCGCAGACTTCCGACCGATCCGAGCGTCGCGGCGGAAGCGAGGATTGCGGCGACCGTCACGCGGGCCACGCCGGCCAGACGGGACATGTGACGTGACACGGCGGATGACGATCGATTACTGAAGCGTGAGGGCATCGACGGGTCCGACAGGGTTCGGGAGTGCTCGAAGTACCGAAGTGTAACTACACCGCCGTGCCTGTCCCGGTCGCGTGCCGGCCTGCGGACCCGCTGGCGACCACGCCGGCGGGCCACCGGCGCATCAGCCCCCACGCCACCAGCACGCCGAGAAACGCTGCAGCGACGGTGTCGCTCAGGAAGTGTCCGAGCGACATCACGCGTGTGAGCGCACAACCTGCCGCCAAGACGAACCAGAGTGCCCGCGTCTCCGGAAAGAAGCGCGCGAGCACGGCAGCGCCCCCGAACGCGACCATCACGTGGCTGCTCGGCATGCCGAGGCCACGTGTCGAAAGTGGGTCGTCCGCGAAGGCGCGAAAGGCGTAGTCGAATTGCGACGGGTCCGGGCGGAGGCGGCGGAGGAGCAGCTTGCACAGTTCGGCAACCGCACCGGAAAGCAGTGGTGCGCCCACGAGCAGCCAACCTCGGCGCGACCCGAATCCACTCCCGCGGTCCTGCAGTCCCACTGCGAGGCCCAGCACGACCCAGAGT
This sequence comes from Gemmatimonadota bacterium, assembly GCA_040387895.1. Lineage (GTDB taxonomy): Bacteria > Gemmatimonadota > Gemmatimonadetes > Gemmatimonadales > Gemmatimonadaceae > Gemmatimonas. The sequence goes on along the minus strand of JAZKCW010000110.1, from coordinate 17,578 downwards.
GGCACGTACCCCATGGTGCGAAGCATGCGGCCCCAATCGCGCTCGTTCACGCGGGGATCGCGAAGCGACTGCCACGCCATCGCGTCCAGCAGATGTGCCCCGATCACGAGGACCACGCCGACCAGCACGAACTGCCACAGCTGCAGGATACGCGGCCCGGGCGCCCCATGTATGGCTCGATCGGGCGCCTGTGCTTCGGTGGGCGCGGCGGAAGGCGTCGTCTGCATGCTCGGCAATTAATGGGCGGCGAGGACCGGGCGACAGCACCGCAGCGCACCGTCACCGGCCAGGGCATATTAAGGGAATGGAGCGCAACACCCGACAGCGCGATGCGATCCGGCATGTGTTCGAGTCGACGCCTCGGCCCCTCAGCCCGGTCGAAGTGCTCGAGGCGGCCCAGAGCCGCGTGACCGGTCTCGGCATCGCGACCGTGTATCGCACGATCAACGCCCTGCTGGAGACGGACTGGCTGGTCGCGGTCGAGCTGCCCGGCGAGGCGGCCCGGTACGAGCGTGCCGGAGCGGGTCATCATCATCACTTCCGCTGTTCCGCATGCGCCCGGGTGTTCGAGATTCCGGGTTGTCCGGGAGATCTTCGCGAACTCACCCCGCCGGGGTTCGAGCTCGAACGGCATGACGTCACGCTGTACGGGCGCTGCGCGCGCTGCGTAGCCGCATAACCTGAGCCCGGAGCGGAGCCACGGCGATAGCACGGCGCCGGGATCGCGCAAGCGCTGCACGGGGGCGCCTCCACCCACGATATTCCCTCGCATGATGGCCGATCCACGTTCACGCATCGTGCGACACAGCATGCGACACCGCATGCGACGCATCAGGCGGCGCACCACCGCGCTCGTCTCCCTCGCGCTGCTGGCGATGGGTTGCGAGGGCGGGCCACTGCGCGGCGTGGCGTATGATCCGCCGAAGCCCCTGCCCGTGTTCGAGTTCACGCGCGCGAACGGCGCTGCCCTCAGCACAAAGCCCGCGAAGGATGACCTCATGGTCTTCTTCTTCGGCTACACGCACTGCCCCGACGTCTGCCCGACGACGCTCTCCGACTGGAAGCGCGTGAAGGCGCGACTCGGCAGCGACAGCGCACGCGTGCAGTTCGTGTTCGTCACGGTCGACCCGGAGCGCGACACGCCGGAGGTGGCGCAGCAGTACGCGTCGCAGTTCGACCCGTCCTTCATCGGGGTGTCGGGCGACTCCGCGACGACGGCGCAGATCCAGCAGGCCTTCGGCGTGGCGTCGATTCGCGACGCGGGCGCAGTGGACAGTGCGGCAAGCGCGGAGTACCTGGTCAGCCATTCGTCGCAGTCGTTCGTCGTCGACGGCGAAGGACGCCTCGTGTCGATGTATTCGTTCGGCAGTGGCTGGGATGCCCTGCTCGACGATCTCAGGAGGATGCTGTGACCTCGCAGCCGAGCCTGAAGACATCGGGAATTCTGGGAGCCCTGGTGCTGGTGCTCGCGCTGGCCGCGTGCGCCGAGCGTGAACCACCCGACCCGCCGCAACCGGTGCAAGTGCGTGATGCGTGGTCGCGGCCTGCGGCCATCGGCACGACGGGAGTCGCGTACATCACGCTCGAGAACACGGATACGGCAGACGTGCATCTCACGCGCGTGATCAGCACCGTAGCCACGCGTGCCGAACTGCACGAGACCATGGACAGCCAGGGCATGTCCCACATGGAGCCACGCCCGGACGTGCTCGTGGCGCACGGTGCCACCATCGCGATGCGCCCGGGTGGCCTGCACATCATGCTGGTCGAGCTCACACGCGCGCTCGCGGTCGGGGACACGGTGCCACTCTCGCTTCGGTTCGCCGATGGCCGCGCGGTGCGCGCCCTCGCGATCGTGCGCGCCAATTAGCGTGGGCCGCTGACGTGCACGGCACCCCGCAGCGCACCGGCGTCATCCTGGGCATTCTGGCGCTGGCCATGACAGCGGCGTGGCTGCTGTGGCCACGTGCGAACACCATCATTCACATCGCGCGTGGCGGTCTGGCGACGGTACGGAGTGGCCCATTGCGCACGACGAGTCCACTCGGCGACACCATCACGATCGGCGGTTCGGGATGGCGGCGCGTGCAGCTGGTGAACGAGGACACCATGCCGCACCAGATCGCGATGTTTCGCGTGCCGAAAGGCGAGACCTCGTCCTACCGGATTCCGCCTGGCGTGTACGGCGGCATGTGCACGGCACACCCGACGCAGCGCGGCATCACATTCATCGCTCGATGACCAACCCGTTCCCGACCTCCCTGCACTCCCCGACGAGCGTCCTGCACCCGGCGCGCCGCGCGATGTCGGACACGCTGTCCGACGAACTCGAGTCGCTGCAGGCCGCAGGGCTCCGCCGCACGCTGCGCGCCGTGCACCAGCGGCGCGCGGGAACCGTACTGCTCCATGGGGAGCGCATCGCGGACTTCGCGTCGAACGATTATCTCGGGCTCGCGGCCGACCATCGCGTCGCCCGCGCCGCCATGGCCGTGCTGCAGGCCGAGGGCACGGGTGCCGGTGCCGCACGCCTGATCTCGGGGCACCATCCGGTGCATGAGACACTCGAACGCGAACTGGCTGCGTTCAAGGGCACGGAGCGCGCACTGCTCTTCCCGTCCGGTTACATGGCGAACATCGGAGCCATACCGGCGCTGGTCGGGGCAGATGACGTGATCTACTCGGACGCGCTCAACCATGCCTCGCTCATCGACGGCTGCCGGCTGTCGAAGGCGACACTCCGGATCTTCCCGCACTGTGACGCAGCGGCGCTCGACGCGATGCTGCACGAGGACGCCGGCCGGTATCGCCGTGCGCTCATCGTGGTGGAAGGCGTGTTCTCGATGGACGGCGACGTGTTTCCGCTCGACCGGCTCGTGGAGATCGCCGGGCGTCATGGCGCGTGGACGTATGTCGATGACGCGCACGGCACCGGTGTGCTCGGTGCAACCGGCGCCGGCACAGTGGAGCAGTTCGGTGTGGGTGGCCGCATCGACGTCGTGGTCGGTACGCTGGGCAAGGCGCTCGGGACGGCCGGTGCGTTCGTCGCGGGCTCGCTCACGCTGATCGAGTTTCTCACCACTACCGCGCGGTCGTTCATCTTCACGACGGGATCGCCGCCTGCCCTGGCCGCGGCCACACTCGAGGCGATGCGCATCGCCGCGGTGGAGCCGTGGCGACGGGAGGCCGTGCGTGCACGCGCGCGGCAACTGCGTACGCGACTCCATGCGGCGGGGCGCGAGACCACGGGCGCCGAGGATGGTCACATCGTTCCGGTCATGGTCGGTGACGCGATGAGCACGATGGCGCTCGTCACCGACTTGCGCCGGCGCGGGTTTCTGGTGGCGGGCGTGCGGCCGCCGACCGTACCCCACGGCACGTCACGCATGCGCGTCTCGCTCTCTGCGGTGCATCCGCCGGAGCTCGTCGATGCACTCGCGGCCAGCCTCGTCGAAGCGATGCGCGGGATCGTGCCATGAGCGGCGGCACGTTCGATGACGAATTCGACCTCGAGCCGTTCGGCGATGACGAGGGTGAAGGACCCGAGCTGTTCGGTGACGATGCGACGGATGGCGACGAGGACGATCGCACGGACGAGGGACGTGGCCGCGCGTCCGACGACGAGCCTGACGACGACGCGGACGGTCCCGCCGTGGACATGGTGCTGCTCCACGACGCGGCACATGTGTGGCATCCGTACACGCAGCACCTCGATGCACCGCTGCCGACGCACATCACGCGGGCGTCCGGCGCATGGCTGTACGAGGCCGGCGGGCGTCCGATCCTCGATGCGATCTCGTCGTGGTGGGTGACGACGCACGGGCACTGTCATCCGGACATCGTCGCAGCGATCACTGCGCAGGTGCAGTCGCTCGACCAGGTCATGTTCGCGGGATTCACGCACGAGCCGGCGGCTGCACTCGCGGCGGAACTCGTGTCGCGCCTTCCGCGCGGGTTGAACCGCGTGTTCTACTCCGACAACGGCTCGACCGCGGTGGAAGTGGCCATGAAGCTGTCGCTGCAGTTCTACGCCAATGCCGGCACGCCGCGAAAGCTGGTCGCGGCACTCGACCATGCGTATCACGGCGACACGTTCGGTGCGATGGCGGCCGGCGCCCGCAGCATCTTCACCGCCCCATTCGACCCGCTGCTGTTCGAGGTCGTGCGCTTGCCCGATCCGTCCGACGGGGACACGCTCCGCGCGCTCGACGGGCTGATCGACGCGCGTGGCGCGGAGCTCGCGGCCGTCATCGTCGAGCCGCTGCTGCTCGGTGCGGGGGGCATGCGTGTGTGGGACGAGTCCGTGCTGCAGGGAATCCGGTCCCGCACGACTGCGGCCGGCGTGCACCTGATCGCGGACGAGGTGCTCACCGGCTTCGGGCGTACCGGTCCGATGTTCGCGTGCGACCGTGCCGATGTCTCGCCCGACCTGCTGTGCATGTCGAAGGGCCTGACGGGCGGAATGCTGCCACTCGGCGCGACCGCGGCCACCGAGCGGATCTACGACGCCTTTCGCAGCACCGATCGCACGAAGACGTTCTTTCATGGACATTCGTTCACCGCGAATCCGCTGGCCTGCGCGGCGGCACTCGCGTCGCTCGAACTGTTCGACGACGACAGTGAGGATGCGCGGATCCGGATCGAGGTGGCGCACGCCCGGCAGCTCGCCGACGTGCGGGGGAAGCGGGGGGTGCGTGCCGTCCGGCAGCTTGGCACGGTCGGGGCAATCGAACTCGAGGCGCCGCCGGGGTACCTGAGTGAAATCGGGCGCGAACTCGCGGCGTACGCACTCGGCGAAGGGGTGCTGTTGCGTCCGTTGGGCAACGTCGCGTATTGTCTGCCTCCGTACTGCACCTCGGACGACGAACTCGCGCAGGTCTATGGCGTGATCCACCGCTTCCTCGACGGTGCGCGCGCCGCGGCACCCCCAACCGGAGGCCCGATCGATGACTGAGCACGTGCTGGTGCGGTTGGGCGTGACCGGAACGGACACCGGGATCGGCAAGACCGTGGTCACCGCGGCGCTCGCGGCGCGCGCGAGAGAGCTGGGCTTGCGGGTGGCTGCGATGAAGCCGATCGAGAGCGGTGTCGAGCCGCACGAGTCGACATCCGGCGAGTACCACTCGGATGTGGAGCGCCTGCATGCGGCGACCGGCGGCACGGATTCGATTGCGCAGATGCGACTGTACTCGCTCGTCGAACCGCTCGCGCCCATGATGGCGGCGCGACGGGCAGGCGTCACGATCGACCAGGCGATTCTCGACGCGGCCCACGAGGCGCTCTCCGCCGACCGCGACCTGCTGCTCGTCGAAGGAGCGGGCGGCCTGCTCGTGCCGATCACGGTGGAGACGACGTTTCTCGATCTCTTCGGGCGCTGGGCCTGCGAGCTGATCGTCGTCGCCGGCAACCGGCTTGGCGTGCTGAATCACGTGCTGCTCACCGTACGCGCGGCCGAGAGTGCCGGCGTGCCGGTTCGCGCGATCGTGCTCACGTCGTACAGCAGTGGCGAGCCGACGATCGCGCAAGCCACGAACTACGACGCCCTCCGGCTGTTGCTGCCGGGCTACGCGCTGTATCGCTTCCCCTGGGTCGATCGCACCGACGACTTCGGGGCACTTGCCGCCGCCGCGGAAGGCAGCGGCCTCGATGGATTGCTGCGCGCCGAGCCACCGGCACCGACACCGCCCGGCACCCTGTTCCTCGATTGACTGTTCCTGCATTTCCTCCTCACACCCGCCTCATGATTTCTTCGCTCTCCACATCGCACACGTACACGTATGCCGACTGGCAGCGGCTGGCCGACCGTTCGCTCGCGGGCGAGGAGCTGACACGCGAGGAAGCGCGCGCGATGCTCACGGCGCCGGACGAGGCACTGCTCGACCAGCTGGCGGCGGCATACCGGGTACGCCGGGCCACGTGGGGTAATCGCGTGCGGCTGCACTTCCTGCTCAATGCACAGAGTGGCCTGTGCCCCGAGGATTGCGGTTACTGCTCGCAGTCGAAGATCTCCGCCGCCGAGATCGAGAAGTATCCGATGCTCGCCGCGGAGCGCATCATGGAAGCGGCCGATCGCGCCGCACAGCTCAAGGCGGGCACGCTGTGCATGGTGATCTCGGGACGCAGTCCGGGCGAAACGGTGTTCGGCAAGGTGCTCGACGCGGTTCGCGCGGTTCGCGAGAAGCACGACCTCAAGATCTGTGCATGCCTGGGGCTCCTGAACGCCGAGCAGGTGCGTCGGCTCAAGGACGCGGGTGTGGAGACGATCAACCACAACCTGAACACGTCCGCGAACTTCACGCCGGAGATCGTCAGCACGCACTCGTTCGACGATCGCGTCGGCACGGTGCAGGCGGTCAAGGATGCCGGCATGAAGACGTGCAGCGGTGGCATCCTGGGCATGGGGGAGAGCGACGACGACGTGATCGACCTCGCGCTCTCGCTGCGCGCGCTCGAGGTGAAGAGCGTGCCGGTCAACTTCCTGATTCCCGTGCCGGGCACGTCGTTCTCCGACGTGCGTGAACTCGACCCGCGCCGCTGCCTGCGCATTCTCGCGCTGTACCGCATGCTGCTGCCGACGCAGGAGATCCGCATTTCCGGCGGACGCGAAGTGCACCTGCGCAGCATGCAGGTCATGGGATTGTACCCGGCGAACTCCATCTTCATCGGCGACTATCTCACGACGCAGGGGCAGACGGCACGCGAGGACATGCGGATGATCGAGGACGCGGGATTCGTGCTGGAGACGCCCGATGGTGCGCCGCTCGCACTCGACTCCATAGAGTCGGTTCCGGAGCAGTATCCCCGCGCCGCGCTGCCCCTCGTGGAGGTGTGAGCCGCATGTCCATCGCGGACATCCGCACCGACTATGCGCGCGCCGCGCTCGGCGAGTCGGATGTCGATGCCGATCCGATCGTGCAGTTCCAGAAGTGGTTCGGCGAGGCCGTGTGCGCGCAGGTGCACGAACCGAATGCGATGTGCCTCGCGACGGCCACGCCGGATGCATATCCGTCGGCGCGCATGGTGCTGCTCAAAGGCGTCGACGCACGCGGCTTCGTGTTCTACACGGACTATCGCAGTCGCAAGGGCGTCGAGCTGGCCGACAATCCGCATGCGTCGCTCTGCTTCTTCTGGGGCGAGCTCGAACGGCAGGTGCGCGTCGCAGGCAGCGTGCAGCGGGTGAGTCGCGCGGAGAGCAACGCGTATTTCCAGTCACGCCCGGTGGGCAGCCGACTGGGTGCGTGGACATCGCGCCAGAGCCAAGTGCTGCAGTCGCGCGAGGTGCTGGAGCAGGAGTTGGCCGACGTGCAGGCGCGCTTCGCCGACGGCGAGGTGCCGTTGCCGGATCATTGGGGCGGCTTCCGCGTCGTGCCCGACGAGATCGAGTTCTGGCAGGGGCGGCCGAGCCGGTTGCACGACCGGATTCGATTCCTGTTGCGAGGTGGAGCGTGGCAGCGGGAGCGGCTTAGTCCGTAGGTGGGCAGGCTGTTTTCGGAACGAGGGGAACTGCTTGCCGCAAATTGCGCAAATGCGCCTGCGGCGCAGACGCGAATGGAGCCGAGTGGGCGGCCGGGTGCGGTGCGAGTGACCGGGAACTGCGGGTAAACGGATAGAAACAGAAACGACCGGAAACGAAACGGATCTGTCCGACGCCTGCGAGCGGGGCTCGGTGCGCCTGGCGAGACCGCGTTTCTTTGGTGAACAGCACGCGGGGCGCTGGGACAGGTGCGGAGCCCGACCAAAGAAGTCGATCCTGCCATGCGCGATGTTCTCGGAGGGCTGCTCGGTTCAATTCGCGTCTGCGCCGCAGGCGCATTTGCGTGATTTGCGGCAGGCTGTTCCGTTCAGGACGTCGCCGCGAGTCCCGGGCAAAAGATGGGTCAATCGACCAATTCGCCCGACGCGCCCCGGCGCGAGAGTACGTCATCGCTGGCCGACCTGATGGCCTGCGCTGTCCTCTACTCCGCCGCCGGAGGTTCCCGTGCGCTCTCGTTCCCGTGCCGTCTCGTCGTCGTACTCGCACCGCTTCGTGCCGCTGGCGTTCTCCGCGGCCGTGATCGGCGCCCTCGTCCTCACCCCGGCTGACGCTCAGGCACAGCTGGGCAAGCTCAAGAAGCTGGGGGGCGATCTCGTGAAGGAGGCGGGTCGCGACGCCGCCGGCCTGCCACCGAAGCCCGCCGATGCGGGCACGAGCGGCAGTGCGAGCAGCAGTGCGCCGAAGGCCAAGGTCGACTACACGGTGACGCCCGAACGTCTCGATGCAGTCATCGTCGCCCTGACGCCACTGGTTGCCGACGCGAAGCGCGAGGCAGCCGCGCAGGCGGTCGAGAAGTCGTTCCGCGCCCAGCGTGAGGCGTGGGAGAAGTGCGTCACGCTGGCCGGGAAGAACGCCACGACGATGAGCGAGGCGTACCTCAACAACGACGGAAAGGAGACCGCGAAGTCGGCGGAGGCGATGAACCGGCTCGGCAAGGCGATGCAGACCGGGGACAAGCGCAAGGTCGCGTACCTGCAGGATACCGTCGGCGTGTACACGATGGAGATGACCGCGATGATGGTCGGCGCCAAGTGCGGCAAGGCGATGTACACGCCGGCGGCGATGATCGAGGCACAGCTCGCACGTGATTCGGAGCCCGCCGGCGAAGTCGACGAGAGTGGCCGTGTCCGGCGCGACATCGTGGTACCCGAAGCGGCCCGCAAGGGACTCACGAAGCAGCAGTTCGGCCTCCTGCGCGAGCGCATCGCGATCTACGCGATTGCCTTGCTGAATGGCGATGGATCGGAGTCGTCGCCGTCGAGCTTCACGGATGGCGAACGGGCTGCGCTCAAGGCACGAGCCGGCGAGCTGAAGGAGATGGCGCCGTTCTTCCGCGATGGACACATGCGCTGGGCCACGTGGGGCGACGTCAAGAGCTGGTAGCAGGAACTCATGAACAAATGCGTGCAACTGAATGCAATGAACCAAAATGCTGCGGGCATCCATGTTCGGATGCCCGCAGCATTTTTCGCATTGAGGCGATCGAGCGCCCCCGTTTACTTCGGCCCGACGGCACCCACGAGGAAGGGGGTCATGGTCGGCTGTGGCGAACCAGCAGCCGGCTCCTCGGTCACCGCGAATGCAGCCACACCCGCAAGATCGGTCGGCACCGTGATGTCCTGCACCACGGCGCGTCCACTCGCATCCGGGTTGAACAACGCCAGCGGCACCGGCTTGCCGTCGAGGATCATCCACAGGGCATAAGCACGGTCCTTTGCCACCGGCGCCAGCCCGCTCGCACTGATGATGGCCCGGCCTTCGCGAACGTTCCAGAACACCTGCATCCCGGGGCCGGCCGGCTGACTGGGCGACAGGCGCACCAGGGTCACGTCGCTGCCGCTGCCGAGGATGGTGGCCAGCGTCTTCTCGCGTTCCGCCAACTGCTGCTTCGCGACCGCGAGCTGGCCCGTCTGCTCCGCGAGTTCTCCCTCGAGCGTCTGCGCCTTGCTGCGCATGTCGAGTGCGAACACGACCGACGCCGCGAGCGCGATGCCGAGAAATGCCGCACTCCACTTCCCTGCACTGCTCGGCGGCTTTGCGAGCACGAGCGGCGGCGCGGACGACGACACCGGGGTGACGAGGACAGGAGCGATCGTGATCGGCGTCGTCGACTGCACGCTGACGGGCCCCGGCGCGTGCGGCTGCGCTGGTGCCTTCACCGGATTCACCTCGTCCTGCACGGGCGGCGACGCCGGCGAGATATCGGATGCGGGACGCACGGTGTTCGGCTCGGCCGCAATCCGCGCCAGCACACGCGCCTTGAGTGCCGGCGGTGGCGTGACGGAATGCGCGCTCGAGAGGAACTCCACCGCGGCACGATGCGCCGCGATCTCGGGCTGGAGTGCTGCCGCCATCGCGGAGTCACCCATGGCCACGTCGAAGGCACGGCGTTCGTCGATGGAGAGCGTGCCCATCACGAAGCCCGGTGCGAGCTCGCGCAGTTCGTCCAGCGTGAGCGGCTTCATGTGGCACCCTCCGGCGCGAGATCGCCGAGGCTGTCGCGCAACTTCTGCATGCCGAGCCGGATACGGGTCTTCACGGTGCCCAGCGGCTCACGCAGGCGCTCGGCGACCTCGTGATGCGTGAGGCCCTCGAAGAACGCGAGCTCGATGGCACGGCGCTGCGGGTCGGGCAACGTGCGCAGCGCGGTCGCGATGGCGCGCGAGCGCTCGCTGTCGGCCACCATTCGGTCGGCCTGCGGGAATCCTTCACCCATGGCGACGGGCGCGTCGCTCTGTGCGGCGGCGGTATCGGCCATCTTGGCCCGACGGCCACGCGCGCGAATCAGGTCGAGCGCCCGCGTTCGCGCGATGGTCGTGAGCCAGCCGGCGACGGTCCCCCGCGAGGTGTCATACCGCGCAGCATCCCGCCAGGCCTGGCTGAACGCATCCAGCACGACCTCCTCGGCGTCGGCGGTTTCCCCGACCATGCGGATGGCCAGGCCAAACATGATGGCCCCGTGCCGGTCGTAGAGCACCGACGCTGCGCGCTCGTCGCCGCCAGCCATGGCGGTCACGAGTTGGAGATCGGAGTTCTCAGCAGGGAGGGACTGCACGTAACGCTGGATAGCCGGTGGATTCGGGAGGGGTGTCGCACCACGTCGGGCTGCGCGGTGAACGTACTCCGAAACCAGCGGATGGTACAGGCCGTTGGCGGCCAGAGAGTGAGGAAGGAGCGTCGCGGTGTGAGTCATGGGGGGTCACTCCAGCTACGCCCCGGGCTGCCTGGTGGATCTGTACCGCAGGTCCGAGTCAAGGGAATGCCCACAGCTAACAGCGAACTGCAACCCCAACTCACGCGGAGCTCCTGGCGGACTACGGAGTGGCGCAGCGAAGCGCGAGTTTCTACAGCCTCACGCGGAGGCGCGGAGAACAGCGCACGGAGGCGCGGAGGGGTGCAGGCCGCGAACTCAGTGCAGTGACTCTTTTGGGGTGGCAGCGTGGCATGCCACAGACCCCATCAACAAAAGAAAGGGGGCATGCCGCAATCTCCTCGGCGTGCCCCGCTTCGCGTCTCCGCGCGCTGTTCTCCGCGGCTCCTGGTCCTCCGCGGCTCCGCGTGAGGCGGTAGAAACGGGCGGTTCGCCTCGTCACTCCGTAGTCGGCGGTGAGTTCCGCGAGTGACGCGGTTGCCGTTGCAGTTGCAGTTCGCCGAAGACCTACCAGACGTCGGCGGACGCCACGGCGAGTTCGTCGCGCAGCTTCACGTAGCTGTCGTATCGCCCGCGGCTCAGGGTGCCTGCGGCGACGGCGTCGCGAATCGCGCATCCCGGTTCCACCGTGTGCATGCAGTCGGCGAAGCGACACTCGCCGAGGTATGGACGGAATTCCGGGAAGCAGGCGGGAATCTCGTTCGGTTCCACACCCCACAGGCCGACTTCGCGCAGGCCCGGCGTGTCGGCGATGAACCCGCCGCCCGGGAGGGCGTGCAGCAGTGCGCCGACCGTCGTGTGTCGACCCTTGTTGACGCTGTCGCTGATCTCCGCCGTGCGCAGGTTGAGACCCGGGAAGAGCGTGTTCATCAGCGACGACTTGCCGACACCGGACGGCCCCGTGAGCGCGCTGCCGCGCCCCGCGATCTCGGCGTGCAGCGCCTCGAGCCCGCGGTTCTCGCTGACGCTGGTGAGGTGCATCGGATAGCCCGCCGCCTCGAACTCCGCGAAGCGCGCGCGCGTCGAGGCCTCGTCCGCGAGGTCCATCTTGTTGATCACGATGCGCGCGGCGAGATCGTTCGCCTCCGCGATCACGAGGAAGCGGTCGAGCATGCGCGGATGCGGTTCCGGATTCGCTGCCGCAAAGACCACCAGCACCTGGTCGAGATTGGCGACGATGATGCGTTCACCCTTTGCATTGCCCGGCCGCTTGCGCGCGAGCTTGCTGCGCCGTGGATGGATCTCGTCGATCGTCCACTGGTTCCCTGCCTCGTCACCGCTCACCGTCACGCGATCGCCCACCGCCAGCTTGAGCTGGCGCGCGGATCCGTCGCGCGAGCCTTCCCGCCCCCCATCGCGTGTCTCGCGATTCTCGCGCGGCGTGCCCTCCTGCTTGAGGCGGCCGCGCAGCGATGCGTCGCGCGTCTCCCCGTCGTCGGTCCGCACCTGCCACACACCGCCGGTGCCCTGCAGCACGACGCCTTCGCGCGTGGTGCTCACCGGTCGCCTCCGCCGCTGGCAGGCCGGCTTGGCCTTAGCAGGCCATCGAGCGTCGCCTTCACCGTGGCGAGCTGCATCGCACCGAGGGCGTGTCGCACTGCAGGTTCACTCTGTCCCGTGACCAGGAAGCCCGACTCGACGTGCCCCTGGACCTCCGGCTCGCCGCGTCCCCAGCGCACGAAGAACAGGTACGCTCCCCACGGAGCGGCCAGGTCGCCGGTCGTATCCGTGAGGATGTCGGCCGAATACGAGAAGCCGTCGACACCTTCGAAGGCAGCCGGGCGGGCATGGACCGCCATGTATCCACCGAGCGTGCGTTCATCGCCTTGCGAGGGATCCGGCGGAAGGTGCTGACCTGCGTGATGCTCATCGTGCAGACTCAGTGCGTCCCGTTGCGCGATCGTGCAGTGTCCTGCCCGGACGGCTTCGTGCCGCCGAACATTTCCTTCACGATGTTGCCCGTCATGAAGGCGATATTGGCCGGGCGTTCGGCCAGACGACGCATGAGGTATGGATACCACTGCGTGCCGAATGGAACGTACACGCGCATGCGATACCCTTCCGCCACGAGCTGTTCCTGCAGGTCACGCCGCACGCCGTAGAGCATCTGGAACTCGAAGCGATCCGTGGCGATGCCCTTCTCCTTCGCGAAACGCTTTGCCTCCGCGATGATGGTCTCGTCATGCGTCGCGATGCCGGGATAGCGTCCGTGCTCCATCAGCCGGTGCATCGCCGTGACGAAATTGCGGTCGACATCCGTCTTGTCCGGGAACGCGACTTCCGGTGGCTCGAGATACGCGCCCTTGCAGATGCGCACCCGCGCCTGCAGGCGGTTCGCGCGCTCCACATCGTCGAGCGTGCGACGGAGGGCACTCTGCAGCACGACACCGACGTTGTCGCGGTAGTCCGGGTAGAGCTGCTGCTCGAACGTATCGAGCGTGCGATCGGTGTAGGCGCTGCTCTCCATGTCGAGCCGAACGAACGAACCGTACCGCTTGGCCCGCTCCAGCACCTCGCGCACGACCTGCACCCCGAGCGCATCCGAGATGTCCTGCCCGAGCGCGGTGAGCTTCACCGAGACATTCGCGTTCAGCTTGCGCTGGTCGATGCGATCGAGCAGTTGCAGGTACTGCCGCCCGGTATCCCGCGCTTCCGCCTCGTTCGCCACACTCTCGCCGAGCAGGTCGAGCGACGCGCTGATGCCCTTTGCATTGAGCGCGGCGACCGCATCGAGCGCGGAATCGATCGTTTCGCCGGCCACGAACCGCGACGCCATCTTCCGCGCAAATCCGACGTTGCGGATGAACGAGAAGATGCGCTGCTGGCGCGACAGATAGAGCAACGAGGTGCGAAGCATGCAGTTGGGCTTACCGTGTGGGCAGAGCTGGGCGGTTCACAGAATATAGGCGAGGTGGGCCGTCCCGGCGCGCCCATCGCGACGCGCCCGTCGCGACGCGCCCATCCCGGCTGGGCCATCTCGGCGCCGCCTACCGATCGACTCGCCCGGCGGGCCCGGACTGCGGATGAAAGGTCGCGCCGGATTCGCTCATGCGGCGCAGCAGGGCCGCCGGCTCGAAGCGCCCGGGGAATTCCTGGTTCAATTCGTCGAGCTGGCGCACGACCGCAGGCAATCCCAGCGTGTCCAGATGGCGGAACGGGCCGCCGAGGAACGCCGGGAATCCGATGCCGAAGACCGCGCCGATATCCCCATCGCGCGGCGACCGGATGATGCCTTCCTCCAGGCAGCGCACGGCTTCGTTGAGCATCGCGAACACCGCGCGCCGCTGCATCTCGGACGGTTCGAACGTCCGGCGCGCGCTGCCGACCGGCGTGAGCGAGTAGATCGTCTCGTCGATGCCCTGGCGCTTGCCGCCGGCGTCGTAGCGATAGAATCCGCGACGTGACTTCCGCCCGAGCCGGCCGCTTTCGATGACGCGTTCCAGCGTGGTCGCACGGGCCATCCGCACACCGAATGCGGCCTCCATGATCGGGCCCGACTTGCCGGCGATGTCGAGGCCCACTTCGTCGAGCAGCGTGAACGGGCCCACGGGAAATCCGAACGCCGTCATCGCGTCGTCGACTGCCTCGATGCTCGCGCCCTGGTCGAGCAGGCGGCCGCTCTCGTTGATGTACGGTGAGAGGATGCGATTGACGTAGAACCCCGGGCCATCACGCACCACGATCACGGTCTTGCCGATGATCCGGCCGTACTGCACCACCGTCGCCGTCGTCTCGGCGCTCGTCTCGGGGGTCACGATCACTTCCAGCAGCGGCATCTTGTGCACCGGCGAGAAGAAGTGCATGCCGATGACACGGTCGGGATGCGCCGCTGCCCGCGCGATCAACGCGATCGGGATCGTGCTCGTGTTCGACGCGAAGATCGCATGCGGTGCAGCGGCTTCGGTCTCGCGGAGCACCTGGTGCTTCACCGACAGGTCCTCGAACACGGCTTCGATCACCAGATCCGTGTTGGAGAATCCGGTGTAGTCCGTCGTGCCGCCGACCAGCGACATCATGTCGTCCATCGCCGCACGCGTGATCTGCTTCTTCTTGAGGCGTTCGCGCAGCACGTCACGCACCGATCGCCACCCGGCGTTCACGCGTTCGAGCGAGGCGTCCTTCAGCCGCACGAGCGTGGCCGCCTGCACGGCGACCGCGGCGATGCCGGCGCCCATGAATCCCGCGCCAAGGATGCCGACTTTCCGCACGGAGCGCGGTGTCGCCTGCTCGCCCTCGTCGAGCCCCGAATCCTTCTTGAGTGCGGTCGTCGCAAAGAACAGATAGACGAGCTGCTTCGTCACGGGATGCACGGCGAGGTCGCCGAACCGGCTGGCCTCCTCGAGCAGGCCGGCCTCGAAACCGTCGGCGTACCCCTTCTGGATCGCGTCGATCGCCATGAGCGGCGCCGGGTATGCGCCCTTCGTCTTCTTCATCACGGTCTCGCGCGCCTGGCGGAATACGACGCGGCGGCCGAGCGAGTTGTCCTCGAGCAGCGTGGTCGTCGCGTTCTCGCGCACGGTGGGCGTCCGTTCGCGCAATGCGGGGCGCTCACCGCGCCCGAGCTCTCCAGCACGCCGCAGGGCCACTTCTCGCAGCACCGCGGGATGCACCAGCTCGTGCACGAGCCCCATGGCGAGCGCACGCTTCGCGCGAATGTTCTTGCCGGTGAGGATCATGTCCAGCGCCGCCTGCAGTCCGACCGTGTGCGGCAGCCGTTGCGTTCCGCCGGCACCGGGTATGAGTCCGAGCTGCACTTCGGGAAACGCGAGCATGGTTTTCGGATGCTCGGTGGCGACGCGATGGCGGCAGGCCAGTGCCGTCTCGAGCCCACCACCGAGCACAGCGCCATGCATGGCCGCCACCGTCGGCTTGCGGAGCGACGCCAGCCGGTTGAGCAGGCGCTGCCCGCCCCGCGAGAGATCTTCGCCCTGCATCGGCGTGGCGACGTGCGACAGTTCCTCGATGTCCGCACCCGCGATCCACGAATCCTGCTTCGCGCTCATCAGCACCAGCGCGATGATCTCCGAATCCGCTTCGACCATGTCGAAGACGCGCTCGAAGACCGGCGCGATACGCGTGTTAAGGGTGTTGACCGGTGATCCCGGCTGGTCGTAGACCAGCACCGCGATGCCGTGCTCGACGTCGACCGTGATCCCGGTGGCGACGTCGTCGATCTCGCGTTTCATGCGCGCTCCACGATCATGGCGTGGCCCATGCCACCGGCGGCGCAGACGGTCAGCATGCCGAATTGCCCGTCACGCCGCGCGAGCTCGTTGCACAGCGTCGTGAGCACGCGCGCGCCCGTTGCGCCGAACGGATGGCCGATGGACAGCGACCCGCCCATCACGTTCAGGCGATCGGTGTCCACTTCGCCTGTCGCTTCGGTGAACCCCGCGCGTTCCGCCCACGCTTTCGACGCCAGTCCCTGGATGTTGCTCAACACCTGCGCGGCGAACGCCTCGTGCATCTCGACGAGATCGATGTCGCCGAGCGTGAGGCCAGCACGATGCAGCGCCACGGGCGCCGCGAGCACGGGCGCCTGCAGCAGCTGCTCGGACGGATCGACTGCGGCGTACGCGTACGACTTGATAAACGCGAGCGGGCGATAGCCCAGCGCCAGCGCACGCTCCTCGGACATGAGGAGCACCGCGGCGCCACCATCGGTGAGCGGCGATGCATTGCCGGCCGTCACGCTGCCGAACTGCCGGTCGAACACGGGCTTGAGCGCGGCGAGCTGCTCCAGCGTGGAGTCGGCGCGCACGCCGTTGTCGCTCGTGATCATGCGGTCGAACTTCGGCGGAGCCGGCACCGGCACGATCTCCGCGCCGAGGCGGCCGTCGGCGGTGCCCTTCGCCGCGTTCTGGTGCGAGCGCAGCGCGAACCGGTCCTGCGCCTCCCGTGTGATGCCATTGAGCTTCGCCATCTTCTCGGCCGACTGCCCCATCGTCTCGCCCGTGCTCGGCTCCGCGATCGCGGGAGTGATCGGCACGAAGTCCTTCGGGCGTACGCGCGCGAGGGTGGCGACGCGCTGCGACATCGACTTCGCCTTGGATGCGGCTACCAGCACATCGCTCATGCCGCGCGAGTGCAGGATCGGCACCTGCGTCAGCGACTCGGCGCCACCGGCGATGGCGATGTGCGAGTGTCCGAGCGCGATCTGGTCGGCGGCGTCCGTGATGGCCTGGTTGGCCGATGCACAGGCGCGGCTCACGGTGAACGCCTGCAGCGTCTTCGGGAAGTGTGGCAGCAGCGAGACCTCACGCGCGATGTTTGGCGCGACGACCGACTGCACCACCGTGCCGAAGACCAGCGTGTCGACATGCGCGCCGTCGAGTCCCGTGCGTTGCACGAGCTCGGCCACTGCGAGGCGCCCGAGGTCGATGGCGGTGTAATCCTTGAGCACTGTGCCGGAGCGGGCGAACGGGGTGCGAATCCCCGCCACGATGGCCACGCGCCGACCATTTCCAAAGGTAGGCATCCTCCAAGGTAATCGTCGGCGAGCGCATCACTCTAGCGCGCGGGTCGCACCCGGCTCCATTCTGACGTGTGATGTCCACTACGCATCAGCATCCTGATCCTTCGAAGCCGGCCGAGCTTCCCGTCGGAACGACGGCAGAACGCCTTGCCGCGCGCGGTCCTGCTGCGGTCGCTTCGCGCCACGCAGGGCTGGTCATGCTGTCGGCCGAAGCCTACGACGTGGTGATCATCGGTGGCGGCATCACCGGCGCGGGCGTTGCGCGGGAGGCCGCGCTGGCCGGGTTGCGCGTGGCGTTGCTCGAGCGCGACGATTTTGCGAGTGGCACCTCGAGCCGGTCGTCTCGGCTCGTGCATGGGGGCGTGCGCTATCTCGAGCACGGTCACCTCTCGCTCGTGTTCGAGTCGAGCCACGAGCGGCG
>JAZKCW010000109.1:0-66751 GCA_040387895.1 Gemmatimonadota bacterium | reverse complement strand
GGATGTCCTGTTCCTGCGCGACGAGATGGCGAACATGTGCTGGGCCATCGAGAAGACTGTGCCGACCGTGTCGGGCGATCCGCGCAGCCGCGACGACGAGCCGCGTCCGCGCAATGCCGTCGAGGATTTCGAAGCTGGCGCAGAGCTGCAATACCTGCTGCAGACCGCGGTGCCACCGCACTGGATCCCGCTCGTGCCGGTGCCCCTTGGCACCAAGGGTGGATTCAAGCTGCGCAAGGGCACGATGTCGGACACCGACGATTCGATCGGGGTGCTGCTCGATCCCACGCCATTCACGCTGTTCGAGGAAGAGGTGCCGCGCGAGGGCGTGCGCGTGCGGCGCGTTCCATCGCTGGCGCGCACGCGTGACGGCCGCTACCTGCGCTGGATCACCCGTCGCGTGAGCGTCGGACGAGGCGAGGGTGGCAGCGCACTCGCGTACGACGCCACCCTTCGCTGACAACTGATCGCTCGAACGCGAACTACTTGCCGCTGACGGCAGCGAGCACTTCGCTCGCTGCCCGCGCACCGGATTCCACGCCACCCTCGAGATAGCCCTGCGCATCCGTGGAAGTGTGCTCGCCGGCGAAGTGGCAGCTGCCGACGATCTCGCTCTCGGCGCCGCCGAACCGCTGGTACTGCCCCACGCGGTAGTACGAGTAGGAGCCGAGCGACCACGGGTTGCGCGGCCAGTCGTCGAAACTCACGACGCCGGTGTAGCGTGACGTCAGACCGGGCAGCACGGGCTCGACGCGCGTGAGAAACTGCGTGGCGAGCATGGCGGGCATGCGGCCGCTCTGGCTGTCGGTGACCGCACCGCCGGTGTAGTTGACGAGGATTCCCTTGGTGCCCGGCTGCGCACGTGTGACGTCCCACGTCGCCTGATATCCGGTGTCGGCAAATGTATCGCCCCCGTTGCCGAGCGAGTTCCAGTGCCGGCTCGAGAACTGCAGCGCGAGCTTCGCGTTGCGCCCCATGCCCAGCTCGGCGATCGCTCGGACCTTCTGCAGCGGGAACGCCGCGCCCTTTAGCGAAACGCGCTCGCGCAGAACCGAGAACGGCAGCGCCAGCACCACGCGATCCGCGTTCACGCTCGTGCGGTCGTCGAAATCGAGTGTCCATCCGCTGCCATTCGCGCGGAGCGCGGTCAACGCCTTGCCGGTCACGATCTGACCGTGCAACGATGCCGCCATGCCCGACACCAGCTGGTCATTGCCGCCGCGCACCTTGTACTTCTCGTTCGACGGGCCGAACAGCCGCAGCTGCCCCTGCCCCACTGCGCCCATGAGGTAGATCAGGTTGAGTGCGCTCTGGTCCGTGGTTTCCGCACCGTACTCGATGCAGTACGCCACGTCGAGCATCTCTCCGAGCGGTGATGCGATTCCGCCGGGCACGTTGGTCTGGATCCACGCACGTACGCTGGTGGCGTCGAGGGCACGACCGCGTGCGGTCGACCGCGTGTACAACGTCGGATAGCCGGCTTCGACATAGTCCCGCTTGAGCGACTGCCACACGGGTTTCATGTCGGTGAGCGCCTGCTCGTACGAATAACGCCCACCGTTGAACCAGAAGAAGGCTTCGGAGCCGTTCGGTTCCGCCGCGAGGACGTTGTCGAGCGGCAGCCCGAGCTCCTGAGCGAGCTGCCGGATGGTCGTGTGCGACTGGTCGATGAGCTCCCCGCCATGTTCAGCGATCTGCCCTTCGACGAACGTCTTGCGGTTGGTCCAGCATCGACCACCGATGCGCGTGTTTGCCTCATACACCGTGGCGACGATGCCCTGCTGGCGCAGGCGATAGGCGCACATGAGGCCTGCGAGACCGGCACCGATCACGACGACGTTCTCGCCGCTTCCGCCGCGTGCCGCGCGGGGCGTCTCGAACACTGGCGCGGAAGGCGAGGGCGCGTTGTCGCAGGCGCCGAGCGCCGTGGCGGCGGCACCGGCACCGACCGCGCCGAGGAAGCCACGGCGTGACGTGGCCAGGGATTCGCTGGCGTGTCGGGCGAGCGTCGCGAGCTCGCGGAGCAATGGAGTGCGCATTGTGTGGGCTGGTTGATCGGAGCGTTGTCATCGTCGACGCGGCGGAGCGGAGCCGACAGGCGCATGCAAGAACGCGCGTCGCGCTTACGAGGCACTTACGGACCTGGATCGGCTTGAGCGAGACGTCGGGAATGACCCCGGCTCCTCGTGGTCCACTCTGCCAGGTAAGCGAGCTGTGCCTTGCTCGGTCCGCAGCGCGTAAGCGGCATTGCCGATCCTTCTGATGTCGCCAATCCATCGCCGTGCGATCGCACCACCGAATCGCACTGATGGCCACAGCACCCGGGACGCCTGGCGACAGCCCCGTACGCTGCGGCGATAGCCGCGAGGATATGACCATGCGAGCAGACACACTCCTGAACGCTTCGCTCGTCTCGGCGCTGGCACTGACAGCGCTCGTGCCGGACGCACTGTCCGCCCAGACCGCCGTCGCCACGGCCGCCAACACGCGCGGCAAGGCCCGTGCGGTCGAGGCCCGGCGTTCCCCGGCGCGCGCGACTGTTCTGCGCTTCGGCGACAGCGCGTCCGTCGGCTCCGGGCGTGTTCGCAGCTACGTGACGGTCGATGCGAAGACGGGTGCGCCGACAGAGATCGGCGTCGCGTTCTCGGCGGCCGCGCTCGACTCCCTGCCTTCCGACGGCGCCGGCCACCATGGCCAGCACGGGCGGGTGCATCAATGGAACCTCGCGCTTCCGGCGGGGATTGCCGCACCGTTCCGCTTCGTCGAAGTGAACTGGAATCCCATGGGGCACGAACCGGCGGGCGTGTACCAGGATATCCCGCACTTCGACTTCCACTTCTACACGATCGACATGAAGGACCGCGACGCCATCGTGCCGACGGCAGCCGATTACATCGCCAAGGCGAACAATCTGCCCGACAGCCTTTACGTTCCGCCGTTCACGCTGCAGCTCGGACCTCCGGGCGCGAAGCCGTCGGACGTTGCCGTGCCGATGATGGGCGTGCACTGGATCGACGTGCGATCGTCGGAGCTGCAGGCACTCCTCGGCAAGCCCGAGGCATTCAAGCCGTTCACCGCCACGTTCATCCACGGTTCGTGGGATGGTCGCTTCCACTTCTGGGAGCCGATGATCACGCGTGCACACATGCTCGCCAAGCGGAGCGCCACTGATCCGGCCGTCCGCGACGAGATCATCCCGTTGTCCGTCCCGAAGCGCTATCAGGTACCCGGCGCATATCCGACCGCGTATCGCATCACGTACGATGCCGCCGCAGCGGAGTACCGTGTTGCATTGACTAGGCTCGTCGCCCGTCGTTGAAGACTTCGCGAGCCGACCGACCACTGTGCACCGTGCCACTCGGCGTGGTCGCCGCAGTTCTGGGCAGTGGTCGGTCGGCTACCGCGTGTACAAGGGAACGAGGAACTGGCAGAACAGCGCCGCCACGACCGTCATGGCGAATCCCCACAACAGCAGTTGCCGGAACAGCACCTTGGTGTCGTAGCCGGGTGGAACCGCCGCGATACACAGCGCGCCGATCGTCGAGAGTGGCGAGACGTCCACGAGTGCGGCGCCGACATTGATGCTCAGTGCGATCTCCAGCGGGTTGCCGCCACCGAGCTTCGTCACGAGACCAGGGACGGCGGGAATGAACGCCGGGTAGACGACACCGGATGTGCTGCTGTAGGTCGAGATCAAGCCAGTCACGCCCGCGATCACGCCGTTGACGGTACCGGGCGTGGCGAGCTGCGACAGGAAGTCGGTGAACAGCTCCATGCCACCGGTACGTTCGAGCACGTTGATCAGCACACTGACACCGCTCACCATCACGATCACCGGCCACGGCACCTGCTTCAGCATCGCGGCATCGTCGCCAAGGCCGAAGAGCACGAGCAACGCGGCCGCGGCGAACGCCGTGAGCCCTGGATTGAGCTTCAACAGCAGGACACTGAGGACCCACAACGCGCCCACGACGAGCGTGATGGCATGCTGCCGCGTAAGCGGCAGGCGATCCTCGTCGGATTCGACGCGTCCGCCGCGCAGCAGCGCCGGCCCGCCGAACAGCATCCATGCGACGACGGAAACCAGCACATGCGCCAGGAAGTTGGCACTCCACACCTCCCACGGGTGCCCGCCGAGTCCCGCCGCGGTCATGAGCGATTGCACCATGGCGCCGATCGCACTGATGGGCGACAGGTTACCCGCGTTCGCTCCGTTGCCGACCATCAACGCCATGAGCAGCATCGGTGCTCCGGCGCGGTGCGCGATTCCCATCGCCAGTGGCGCGAGCAACGCGGTCGTCGCGATCGCCCCGGGGCCGCTGGTCGACACGATGCAGGCGAGCGCAAAGAACATCATCGGCAGCAGCGCAGCGCTGCCATGCACGAGGCGTACGCCCGCGTGCGTGACCGCGGCCATCGTGCCATTCGATTGTGCGACGCCGAAGAGCAGCGTCACACCAAGCAACGTGAGGAAGAGCGAAGACGGAAATGCGGCCATCACCTGCTCGACCTTCCACCCCGCCGCGAAGATGCCGATGGGCCACGCGAGTGCGACAGCCAGCACGCCGACGTTCACGCGCGACGTCAGGCTCGTGGCGATGACCAGCAGCAATGCGAGCAGGGAGAGCGCACCCGCGCTCACGAGCGGTTCCAGGGCGGCAGCAGGTGCCGTTGCACTTTGCCCAGGGCCGTACGCGGCAGCTCATCGACGCGCACGAATGCCCGAGGCACCTTGAAGGACGCGAGCTGCTGCCGGCATTCCGTTGCCACGGCATCCAGGTCGACGCCATCGTCGCACACCACGTACGCGACCGGCACTTCACCGCGCACGGGATCGGCGACACCGACGACCGCACACTCACGGACTCCCGCATACTCGGCGACAAGCTCCTCGATCTCGCGTGGGTAGATGTTGAATCCGCCCGAGATGATCAGGTCGCTGCGCCGTCCTTCGAGCGTGATGTAGCCGTCCGCGCCCCGCACACCGACATCGCCGGTACGGAACCAGCCGTCATGGAATGCAGCAGCGGTGGCGTCCGGCCGCCGCCAGTACCCATCGCACACATTCGGCCCGCGTACCCACAGTTCCCCGCTCGTGCCGTCATCGACATCGAGACCCGCTTCGTCGCAGATCCGCACTGCCGTCATCGGCAAGGGGCGGCCGACGGTCCCCGCGCGGCGCTCGCCCTCGTACGGATTGCTGGTATTCATCAGCGTTTCCGTCATGCCGTACCGCTCGAGGATCACGTGGCCGTACTTCCCGCGAAAGGCATCGAGCACACTCGCAGGCAGCGGTGCCGACCCGGACACAAACAGTCGCGCGGCCTCGCCGATGCGGCGCGCTCGCGCCTCGTCGGCCTCGAGCAGCCGCACGTACATCGTCGGAACACCGAAGAACAGCGTCGGCGTGTACGCCTCGAACCACTCCAGTGCCTGCTCCGCCACGAAACGCGTCACGAGTCGCATGTGACAGCCACTGGCGAGCCAGACATGCAGGCCGTTGCCCAGGCCGTGCACGTGAAACAGCGGCAGCGCCGCGAGGTAGCGATCCGCATCGGTGATGCGCCAGGCGGTCACCAGGGCCAGTGCATTGCTCGCGAAGTTCCCGTGCGTGAGTACGGCACCCTTGGACGGGCCCGTCGTTCCCGACGTGTAGACCAGTGCTGCCGGCGCCGATGCACCGACGGACTCGCGAGGACGCGGGGCCTGGTCGCTCGTCATGTGCTGCGCCATCTCGCCCGCGAGAGTCTCGACGTTCCAGCAGGTCACCTGCGCGGGAAAATGGACAGCCTGCTCGGGCGTGGTCACCACCGCAAGCGGCGCCGAGTCGTCGACGATGTGCCGCACCTCGCGCTCGCGGTAAAGCACATTGATGGGCACGACGATCACGCCCAGCTTCATGCACGCGATCCACAGGTCGACGATCTCCACGCGATTGGCGAGGCAGAAGGCGAGGCGGTCGCCGCGCGCGACGCCTCGTGCCTGCAGTGTCCGGGCGAGCGCATTGCTGCGACGTTCGAGGTCGCCGAAGGTCAGCGAAAGCATGGAGCCATCTCCCCGTTCGCTGTCGATGGCCGGCTCCGTGGTGCGGCCGAGGAGCGACAGGTCGAAGAGGTCGAGGAGTGACATGGCGGGAAATTACCAGCCGCGACTAGGTGGTCAAGCTGAGGTCGCTGGAGGAAACCACTGGGCTTCGGCACGGCTCACGTCGTCGAATGCCAAGCTCGCTTGCACCCACTGTCACGTATGCTATGATCTCGCCCCCCAGCAGAATGTCCACCACTTTCGAGGGCATGTGATGTCTCGTCGCCAAATGTCGTACGTCGTGTCCATCGGCCTGGCCGGCGCCATGGCCGCGGGCTGCACCGATTCCACGCAGGCATTCTCACCAGTCGACGTCGCGCCGGCACTCAGCCGTGCGCCGTCCGCACCACTCACGATCGGACCGTCACCGACTTTCGCGCTCGCCACGCTGCCCAATGGCACGCTGCTCGCCGGTCAGGTGCCGATCGGCGTCGTCGAGATCGGGAGCAAGGGCACGACGCTGCTGGCCGCCTTGGAGAACGTCACCGGCATTGCACCCAATGGCGCCGGCAACCTGCTCGTGATCACGGGCGCAGGCGAGTCACCCGACGCGGCCAAGCTCTGGCGCATCACGGGCAACCGGGAGCCGCAGCTGGTGGCCGACCTGGCCGCGTGGGAGGCAGCGAACAATCCGGACGCATCGTACAACCCGATACCGGACTCCAACCCGTTCGACATCGCGGCCCTTGGTGGCAATCGTGCGCTCGTCGCGGACGCGGCGGGCAACGACATCCTTGAAGTCGACCACAAGGGCAACATCGAACTGGTCGCCCTGCTCACTCGGCAGCCCGTGCCGTTTGCCGGCAGCCCCACGGGGTTCATTCAGGCGCAGCCTGTTGCGACGTCGGTCGCCGTCGGCCCCGACGGCACCATCTACGCGGGCGAGCTGACCGGCTTTCCGGGTACACCGGGCTATTCGCGCATCTGGCGCATCGCGGCGGGCAGCCGCGGCGTGACGTGCCCCAGCAGCGCGTGCACACTGCTCTCGAGCGGCCTCACATCCATCGTCGACCTCGAGATCTCGCCCGATGGTCGCACGCTGTATGCGGTCGAACTCGACGCGGCCTCATGGCTCGCGATCGAAGGAAGCGGTGGTGCGCCGGTGGCCGGTGGCCGCGTTCGCGCGTGCTCCACGACCACCGGCGTCTGCACGATTCTGGAGTCCGGCATTCCGCTGCCGACCGCCGTCACCATCGCGAAGGATGGCACGCCGTGGATCGCGACGAACTCACGGCTGTTCGGCGGCGTGACCACCGTGCGTCCGGTGCAGTAACAGCGCACATCAAGGGCGCACGGCAACAGCGTACGGCAACAGCGACGTTCAGCGCGCCAGCGGAACGTCGCTGTTGTTGATGTCCCGCGCGATCTTCCACGCGCCGTCGGACTGCTTGCGCCACACCGTCACGAACTTGCCGCTGTCGGGCATCGCCGGTGCACCCTTCGGAGTGACGGTCCAGCTGTATCTCCCCGTTTCCACTGCGAGGTCGCCGCTGACCATGAGGTCGTCGGACTGCATGCGCACGTTGGAGATGCTGATCTCCGAGAACATGCCCTTGAACATCCCGCCGATCGCGTCCGCCCCGCGGAGCGGCGCCTGGTTCGGCAGCATCAGCACCGCGTCGGACTGGTAGCTCCCCGTCAACTGCGCGACGGCGGCACTGTCGCCCCGGGCGAACGCGCTGGCGTTCGCGGCGTTGGTACTGTCGATCGCACCGCGCGCCTGCGCAGGATCCGTGGACAGGGCTGCCGTCGTCGCACTGCCCGCCACGGCATTCGCGGTATCACCCGTCGCACTATCGGGTGCCGTGCACGCGGACAGTGCATACGCCGCAAGGGCACACCCCGCCACGACGACGGCACGGTGCGCTCTGAATCGAGTTGTGATGCGCATGCGAGACTCCGGGGCTGGGGGCAGTCGATCTCGGTCGACGCGTGGAATGAGCCTCGATTCGACGCGAAGGAGTATCGGAATGCTGCAGCCGTTCGCTGGCGAGGTCAACCATGCCGAGTTTGCCCCGGCACGTCGGGCGTGCGGTGCCCGTCTCTACTGGTCACGCGCCTCGCCCCTCTGCACGCGACAGCGCGACCCGCCCGAGTGGACGAGTCGCGCCGACACCCGTCGCATCGCCCGTGTCAGAGGGGCGATGCGACAGTCCAAGTGCTGTAGCTATTGCAGCAGCGCGGGCTCGAATCCCTGACACCCGCTGATCGGCGTCACCATCAGGTTGAGCGACGCGTGACGCGGATGGCCACACTCCTCGACCAGGGTCTCCGGCGCTTCATGCTTGCGCCGAATCGAGACCAGACGCTGATCGTCCGGGTGCGTCTCACCGAAGTGCGTGCACAGTCCACACTGACCTTCGCGAACCTGTTGCATGTCGTACTCCTCCGTTTCGCGTGATGCGGGACGGTTATGCAGTCTTCGCGCCACGGAGGCAGAACTCACAGCGGGAACCTGACCCAGCCGTTACAGACCACGCGCCTGCGGCGACTCACTCACACTGGCCTGTACGCTGCCCGGTTGCGGCTCTCCCACACCCGAATATCGTCCAGCGCGGAGCGATCAGCCGTGGCGTACGAGCGACGCTCCGAAAGGTTGGTGTCCTCCGCCACCGACGCCTCCACCACCGCCGTGAGCGGTATGCGCCAGTGTTGCCAGCGCGAGAAGAACCACTCGGCTCCGATCCACCCTTCGCCCGGTCCTGATTTCTTCGCATCGTCGAGCGGCTGGTTGCCCACGGCGCCACGATCGTACAGCGGCACGGCGGTGCACGTCGCGGTGGCGGCATCGACGTGCACGACCAGGAAGCGATGCACGTCCACCACCGCACGGTCGCCCTCAGGCCCCGACACGGCGTTGGTCAGGCTTCCGCCAAGCCCGCGCAGGATCGTCGTATCCAGTGCGGCGACGACGCCGGGGCGAATCTCCTCGAGGGTGAGTTGCATGCGTGGAAGTATAGCGGTCGCCGCTATACTTCACGGTGCAGATGACTGCGCGCACGCCGATCCACCATCACCACACGATCTCCCTGCATGCGTGAACTCACGTTCGGCTTCTCGCCCTGTCCGAACGACACGTTCGCGTTTCATGCGCTGTCGCACGGCCTGCTGGACACCCCGCTCAGGATCCGGCCGGTCCTCCTCGACATCGAAGAGCTCAACGTGCGCGCGCTCACCGGCGAGTTCGACCTCACCAAGGTGAGCATCGGCGCACTGGCGGGTGTGGGCAGCAGGTATCGCATGCTGCGGAGCGGCGCTGCCCTCGGACATGGTGTGGGGCCGCTGGTGGTCACGCGCACGCCGATGTCGCTCTCCGATGCGGTGCGCGGCACAGTGGCCATCCCCGGCACGGAGACGACGGCGTATCGCCTGCTGCGGCTCGCGGCGCCTGCGATCGGCACCCCGGTGGAGATGCGCTACGACCGGATTCTGGCGGCGGTCGAGCATGGCGACGTGGACGCGGGGCTCATCATCCACGAGAGCCGGTTCACATACGGCGACCACGGCCTCACCTGCGCCGCCGACCTCGGAGCATTCTGGGAAGCGGAGACGGGGCTGCCGGTACCACTCGCCGCGATCTGCGCGCGGGCCGATCTCGATGACGACGCAACCGCCGAAGCGGAGCGCGCCATTCGCCTGTCGGTGCAGTACGCGTTCGATCATCCGGAGGCCAGCCGGACGTACGTGCGTGCCCACTCGCAGGAGCTCTCCGACGCGGTGTGCGATGCACACATCGCCCTCTACGTCAACGCGCACAGTCTCGACATCGGCGACGATGGGGAGCGCGCGATCCGGCGACTGGTGGGCGCGAGCGTCGCCTAGCAAGACCGGGGCACCCCACAATCGGAGTGCCCCGGCGTCCCGCTCACATTGTCTTCAATTTCATTGTCACTGCGTTCTGTTTGCGTGGTGTTCGCGCCTGCTTCACGTCGCGACGGGAAGCAGGCATGCGCTCCGTGCCTTACACCCCGTCACCGCAGACGCGACCGCGCAGCGAGATCGTGAGGGTGCCGGTGTTGAAGTTGATCACGCCATGATTGCGCAGCGAGCCGCCGGCATTCGCGAAGGCTCCTGTGCCGCTCACGACACTCAGGACGTCGTTCACTCGGCATGTGCCGGCATCCGGCCCCGCTGGCGCGCAGACGGCCACGTCCGAGGTCCGGAAGCTGTCCGCACCCGACTCGAACAAGTGGACGAGCGTCAGGTGCAGCGCGCCCTGCGCCAGGCTGCCCGACGGGTTCATGCCCGTGACCACGGAGCGCAACGTCCCCGTGCGACCGGCGATCGTCACGGTCGTGGGCAGTGCGCCCAATCCAGCCTCCCCGGACGCGAGCTGGACGAATCCGAGCGGGGCGCTCCCTTCGACCAGGACACGCTCGCAGCGATCGGCCGATTGACCTGCCATCGCCGCGCCTGACTGGGCTGCGGCCAGCGATGCCGGCGAAGCATCGGGCTCCATCGGCGACACGGTGGTATCCCCGCAGCCGGCGGTGAGCACGGCCGCCACTGCGAAGAGCGAGACGGTAGCGGAGCGCTTCAGGATGCCGATCATGGTGCCTTCCGGAGGAGAGTAGAGAGAGGTACGCGCTGTTCCTTGCGACATGGTACAGCACCGGCGTTAGTTCACCGTTAGCTGGTGCCACCGGCGTTCAACCGTTCGCTTCGACCCCCCGCGCGTGACGCCGTCGGCTGCACCGGATCCTGCTATCGAGCAAGGACTTACCCTTCGCCTCTTCGGAGCCCCGAGCTTCACGGGCGCGGGAGCGGAGCGCGCGTCGGAGCTGCTGGGGAAGCCCAAGGCGTTCGCGGTCCTCGCGTACCTGGCACTGGGGGGCGCCGGTGGCTTTCGCCGGCGCGATGCGCTGCTCGCCCTCTTCTGGCCGGAAGCCGACACGACCCGCGCTCGGAATGCGCTCCGACAGAGCCTGTTTCTGCTCCGGCAGCACCTGCCGGCCGAGGCACTGGTGACCGGACCGCATGACAGCGTGGGTCTCGCCACGCACGCCGTTCGGGTCGACGTCAACCTCTTCTCTGCGCATCTGGAGCAGTCGCGCGCGCGCGATGGCCTGGCCCTCTATCGCGGCCCGCTGCTCGACGGCTTCAGCCCGTACGCGAGCGCGGATTTCACCGCATGGCTCGGAATGGAGCGCGGACGGGTGCAGCAGCGCGCGACCCGCGCCGCGCTCTCCCTCGCGCAGCACGGCGCAGCGCACCATGAGGCGGCCGACGCGAACGCATGGCTGCATTGGGCCCTGCAGCATGCGCCGTACGACGAGGACCTGCTGCGCGCCGCGATCGAGCTGCTGCACAAGTCAGGCGATCGCGCCGGAGCCACGTCGCTCTACGATGCAGCCGCGGAACGCTTCCAGGCGGACCTCGGCATCGCGTTGTCTCCGGAGACGCAGTATGCGGGTCGGGTCGCCACCGTGCATGCGTCCGGGCGTGCGGCCGTGCATGCGTCTGCAGATGTGTCCCTGGCAGCGACGAAAGATGCGACCGCCGCGTCACCGGCTGCCGCACCCACCGTGCTTCGCCCCCGGTTGGTGTCACCGGAGTCGCGGCGGTCGCATCTCCAGGCACGCCAGTTCGCAGGGCAGCGATCGCCGTTGACGATCATGAAGGCCATCGAGAGCTACGAGCATGCACTCAAGCTCTCGCCCGAGTATGCGGAGGCGCATGCCGGTCTTGGTTTCGCCCTCTGTCAGGCAAACGTCTACGTCGACTATCCGGGAAGCGACGCATGGCCGCGCGCCAAGGCGCATGCAACGCGGGCCATTCGTCTCGACCCGCGACTCGGCGAAGCGCACGCCGTACTCGCGCAGGTGACGCTCTGCTACGACTACGATTGGGCCGGCGCCAAGGCGCTCTTCGGGAAGGCGTTGGAGGTTGATCCGGCCTCCGGCGTCGCGCGGCTGCTCTACGCGCTCTATTACCTCACGTCGATCGGTGACACGGATGCTGCGCTGGCGATCCTCGACCGCGCGCGTGACGACATGCCGGACAACCCGGCCCTCAGCGTTTATTACGCGATGTGCTGCGTCTTTGGCCGGCGCTTCGAGTTCGGCCTGCAGGAGGCGGAATTCGTGCTGCAGTCGCATCCTTCGCTCGTGCAGGCGACCTGGGTGCGCGGCATGGCGCTCGAGGGCATGGGCGACCTGCCGGGCGCGATTGCGTCGTTCGAATCGGGCGTTGCGCAGACCGGCCGCAGTTCACTCTTCCTGTCGCAGTTGGGACGCGCGAGTGCAAGCGCGGGAGATCACGCTCGCGCGACTGCAATCCTGCACGAACTCGACGAGCGCGGCGGCGACAGCGGTCTCGGGCTGTACAGCAGCGCCGAGATTCTCGCCGCCATGGGCGAGACGGATCGCGCCATGGACTGCCTGTACAGCGCCTACCGCCAGCGCAATCCGTTCATGATCTTCGCCGGCGTGAAGTACGCGCTCGATCCGTTGCGGGGCACGAAACGATTTCGCGAGCTGCTGACGCGCATGGGCATGCCGACGTCGGCGCAGGCCATGCGGCATCGCTGAACGCAGCCAGCCGTCAACGGCGCAGTGGCCCGGCATGACCAACTCAGCAATCGACTACTGCGGGCACGCCGCCGCGCACCGGGCGCGCACCAGCTGGTCGAGAATCTTCAGGAACTGGTCGTGCGAGACGCTCCGGCCGCCGCCCGGCACGGTCTTGTGCGCCACCACCAGGTTGAGTGCCGGCAATACGGTGATGTGCTGCCCCACGGCACCGAGCCCGCTGTACGCACCGGCATACGGCCCGGCGTTCCACTGACCATCCCAGATCCACCAGAGATATCCGTAGCCGAACGGCCCGTTGCGGCGCGATGCGGGATTCATCTCGCCGACGCGCGTCACCGGACGCGTGATCTCCTTCACCCAGTCCTGCGGTACCACCTGTGTTCCCGCCCAGTTGCCGCCGCGCAGCATCAGCAGGCCGACGCGCGCCATGTCACGCGTGCTCAGGTCCATGTGATACGCGAGGTAGCGCGACTTGGTCGTGTCGCCCGATTTCCGCTGACGGGCACGCTGCCAGTCCTGCATCCCGATCGGCTTCGCCAGGTCCGTGTCGAGCGCATCGTAGATGTTGCGGCCGGTCTCCAGTTCGAATGCCGCGCCAGCCGCGTTGAAGTCCCAGTTGCTGTACAGCTGGTACGTGCCATGCTTCTGCGATCCGCGTGGTGGAGCACTCGCGAGGTCGTCGCCGCTGTTCGACGCGGGGTGATACACGCCGGAACGCGCGGTTAGCAGGTCGCGAATCGTCGCTTCCTTTTCCGACGGGAGCAGGCCTCCCACATCGTCCATGCCGAGCTGCGCGAGCGACTTGTCGAGCCGCACCTTGCCGCTCGCGACGTAGTTGCCGTACAGCATGGCGAGGATGCTCTTGCGCACCGATGCGAGGTAGCTGAGCGTGTCGAGATCGCCGTATTCCATCAGCACGCGCCCATCGGCCACCGCCATGAATCCGGTCGACGCGCCTGCCGCCAGCAATCCGCGCACGCTGTCGAGTCCCGCCTGCGAGTATCCCGCAGCGGCGACACTCGGCACCCGCGTCCACTCGGCGCCGGGGTAGATGAAGAGCTTTGCCTGGCCGGATGTGGTTTCGACCTTGCTGAGCTGCTGCGTGACACAACCGGCAACGCTCGTCGACGCGAGCAGGAGAGCCAGGATCCAGGCGCGTGGCGTGTTGATTCTCATCACAGTGTGGAGTTGGTTCAGCGACGCGTGAGCAGCTTGCCCGGAAGCTTCATGTTCGGCTTCCCGCCTTCGACGACCGGCGTGCCGTTCACGAGCACGAGCTCGATGCCATCGGGATACTGGTGTGGTTCGAAGAACGTCGCCTTGTCGCGCACGGTCGCGAGGTCGAGCACCACGACGTCCGCCACCATGCCGACCCGCAGCAATCCGCGGTCTTCGAGCCCCATGATGAGCGCCGGCAACGACGTCATCGAACGCACGGCGTCCTCCACCGTGAGCGCGCCGCGCTCCATCGCATACCGCCGGATCTTGCGCGGGAACGTACCGTAGAACCGTGCATGCGTCGACGGTCCGTCTTCCGGCAGCGCGATGCCTGCATCCGACGCCGTAGCCACCCAGTTCTTGGACGCGAAGCGATCCATGTCCGCCTCGTCCATCGAGAAACCGCGCACGCGCCCCCCGCCCTGCCGGTCCGTACGCCCCTCGAGCTGCAGTGCGATCGCCGTTTCCACCTCGGTCGCGCCGCGCGCCGCGGCGAGCTGCGCGAGGCTCTTGCCCACCTTCGACGAGTCGGGGTAGTCGAACACGACGACATTCGACGCACCGCCACGCCGCGCGATCTCGTGCGTGATGTCCTGACGCAGCTTTACAGCCTGCGCGCTGTCCGCGAGCACCTTGCGTAACGCGGCGGCGTAATCGCGCGTGGCCGAGCGTTGTGCATCACCGACGGTTCCGGTGCCGAGCGCCCATCCGGGAATCAGCACGGTGCTGCCGTCGGTACCACTCGTTGCGTATGTGTACTGATCAGCCCACACATCGACACCGCGTTCGCGCGCACGCTCGATCAGCCCGATCGCGGCGCCACTCGAGCCCCAGTAGTTGAGACCCTTCACCTTGATGTGCGATGCGACGACGCGGGCACCCGTACGCTCACCGATCTCGATCGTCTCGCGCACGGCATCGAGCAGGCTCGGCGCACCGGGCGCATCCTGGCTCGGCCAATACCACATCGGGTCCGCACCCTCGGCCCGCTCGTGCGAGATGTACACGCCGCGGAACGGCACGATCTCGCGCGCGAGCTCCACGACTTCCGCGGTGGTGCTCCAGCGGCCGGGTGCGTACTCGAGTCCCGCGGACAGGCCGACGGCGCCCTCGTTCATCGCGGTGCGCACCAGTTCGCGCATCTTCGCGATCTCGTCGGGACGCGCAGGACGCCGCACATCGCTGCCCATGACCGCACCCCGCACGCTACCGTGCCCCACCATGAGCATCGCGTTCGGGCCGATGCCGTTTTTCTCGATTGACTGGCGCTGGTCGCGGATCGGCAGCGGCGAGCGGCCGTCGTGATTCACGACGACGGTGGTAATTCCCTGTGCGACGAGATTGGGTGCCGCACGACGCTTCGGATCGGGGTCGCGGAATCCGCCTCGCGGCGAGGACCCATCATCGGCGTGGGAGTGGATATCGATGAAGCCCGGGGTGACCGTCTTGCCGCGCGCGTCAACCGTGCGCGTGGCCTTGGCACCGCGCAGCTGCCCGACCGCCGCGATGCGACCGGCCCTGATGCCGACATCCGCGAAGAAGGCGGGATTGCCGGTACCATCGAGCACCTTGCCGCCGGTGATCAGCATGTCGAACGAATCGGCGCGGACCGCAGGCGCGGGCTGCGCGAGTGCGGTGGCAGGTTCCACGACGGCTTCTGCGACGATGGTCGCGAGGAGCAGCACCGCCGCGGTACGTGCGAGCCTTCCCGCGAATGCGGATCTGCGGGGAAACGAGGTCATGTGCATCGTGCCAACGTACGCTCTTCCCGCGCACACTGCCAGCGGCAGCGCGGTGCTCTCGGCTGGTGCGCAGACCTGCACGTGCAGAACTGCTCGTGGGTCTGCTGATGGCAAGCGATGCCATGGCAGACCCACGATGTACAGCCTGTCGCTGTTACGGCACCACTACGACGCTCAACAGTGCACCCTTAGTCTGCGCGAGCAGTCCGAGCGAGGTTGCAGCACCGGTGCGAAGGTCGATCGTGTACAGCACCGACTTTCCAGAAGCCGACGTCCCGAGCACCGCGTATGCCGTGCCGGTCGTATTGCTGATGTCGAATCCGGACATGAGGTCGGCATCGACGCCGAGCGCCCCCACGGTCAGCAGCTGGCCGGAGTTCGGACCCGTCGTGGCTGTCGCCGGCCCGAAGGTCACGAGCACATCCCGCGCGGCATCGATGGCGAACAGGTCGGTGCCGGTGAGCGGGTTCGCATCGTTGTTGGTGTAGCCAGTGGCCGTCAGGTCCGGATCCTGGCCGACGTTCACGTCACCCGCTGCGTACGCCAACGCTCCGTCGAGGATCGTTGCACCGGTCTCGACGTTGATCCGGAGATTCTGGTTGGAATTGCTGTGGATGCGCAGCCGATCAGCCGCCGGGTTGAACCCCACTCCGAATGCCGTGCCGGTGAGGGCGATCGACAGCGTGACCGGGGACGTCGCTGCGCCGGTGACGGGGTTCACTACGTACAGCCGGCTGGCGGTCGTGACCGCATACAGCTTGCCGATGTCGTTCGTGCCATTCGCGCCGGTGTCGCTGGGCCGGTAGTCGATGCCCACGACAGTCTCGCCGCCGGTCAGGCCGGTGATGGCCACGACGTTCGTGGTCTGATTGCTCTTTCCGCTCTCGAAGGTGACGAGCTCGTTGTTGTCGGTCAGGCCGATGAGCGTCTCGCCCGAGACGACGCCATCGTCGTTGCCGGAGCGCGCGCCCGCAGGCACCGCCTGGCTGAGCGTGGACGCGTCGATGCTCGTGGGCGCTTCGGCGCACGCGGCGAGCGCGAAGGCCGCGAGGAGCAGGGGAACTCGTGTCGTCATGAGAATGCATCCGGAGGCGAGGGGAAAAACCAGAACCGTTTTCCCCGCTACGCCTCCGGATGCATTTCGGATCTCTCGATCGCCCTACTTCACCGTGACCTGTGAGATCATTCCGTGCGCGATGTGCGGCTTTCCATCCTTCGCGTCCGGCAGGAAGCAGAACAGTCCGTACTCACCGGGCTCGAGATCCACGGGGAGGTAGACGATCGCGCCCTTGGCCATGCCGGAGATGCCGCCGATCGGCTTGCCCGGTGGTGGACCCTGCTGAGTCTCCGTCCACTTCGCGAGGTCCGCGGCCGTCTTCCCTGGCGCCAGCTGCGCGATGAACATCTCGTGCGACTGCTCCGCAGCGTTCTCCATCTTGAGCACGTGCTTCCCCGCCGTCAGTGCGGGGCTGATCTCCCACGCATAGTCGGTCATCTTCACCGTGACGTCGGCCGCCGGCGACGCGGCAGTGGCTCCGGCAGCACCCGGGACGACGGTCAGGGCTTTCACCATGCCCTTCATGGCGTGAGGAGTGCCGTCAGGGCTCGGGATGAAGCAGATGAGTGCATAGTTGCCCGGCGCCAGCTCCTGCGTGATGCTCTGCTCCCCGCCCGGCACCGGCGCGTTCGGGCCGGCGACATCGTGGATCCAGGGTGGCGGCGGCGAACCGGGCTTCATCGCCTTGAGGCCGGCGGCGAGATCCGCGAACGTCTTGCCATCATCGATCCGCACGAGCTGCGCGTGATGCAGCTCCGGCCCCTGGTTCACCAGCCGGAGCGTGACCATGCCGGCGGTGATCGTGTCGGGTGCCTCGTAGGCGTAATCCTTCGCGGTGATCGT
The DNA here is from genome assembly GCA_040387895.1 of Gemmatimonadota bacterium. Classification (GTDB taxonomy): domain Bacteria; phylum Gemmatimonadota; class Gemmatimonadetes; order Gemmatimonadales; family Gemmatimonadaceae; genus Gemmatimonas. The sequence goes on along the minus strand of JAZKCW010000109.1, from coordinate 49,274 downwards.
GTAGACCGCCGGTGTGGCAGCGACGGCAGGCGCGGCGGCCTGAGTCGTGTCGGTGGCGGGTGTATCACTCGCACCGCCGCACGCGGCGAGCGCGCCGGCAGCGGCGAGGGTCAGGACGGTACGGCGCATAGCGGGGTTCCTTGGGACGGAGTCGGGGGGTGAGGGTGACGGGCCAAAGAATACGGGCGCCGTACTCGGCCGGCAACGGTCATTCGACCCATGCCCGTCCCGCCTCCCCCCCTCTCGCCCTCCCCGCGTGCTCCAGCCCTCAGATCACCGGCACCCCTCCCGTGACGGCAACGCGCGCGCCCGAATCCGGTGGCATCGTCGCAGGGATGAGCGGCGTCCAGATCGGTCCCCGGGGCGACGCTGTTCACGCGGACTCCCTTGTCCGCAAGCATCTGCGCCCTGGACTGACAACGTGTACACGCGCTGCGCACACGGCGCGCCACGATGCGTACATCGCCGACGGCACCCGCCGCACGTGCACGTGACACTCGCCGCAGGTTCGCTGCACGGTCGTTGCACATTGGTCGCACCTTGGCTGCACCTTGGCTGCACCTTGGCTGCACCTTGGTTGCACCTTGGTTGCACATGCGCTGCGCTGCATACTCCCGTCAGGTTCGCTGATTACCTCACGCGTGTGATGGCGAGCGCAACATCGGTAGCGAGCGCAACATGGTTTATCGTGAAATTGCCACCCGTGTGCTCCGTCTCGTACGCGTGTCGCGGTGCGCCCCGAAGCGTGTCCCACTCGGAGATCCGGTAGCGGCCGGCCCCCAGTCCAGGCACGCTGATCGACAGGTTGCGGGGTGGCATGTCGGTTCGCAGGCGCCCGTCGCTGCCAACGCGATCGGCCGCCAGCAGGTACACCACCGCCTGCGAGTCGTCGGCGCAGCCTAGCGCCACCGCAGCGCGGCCTGCAAGGCGCACTGTCGGCTGACGACCCGCGCGCGTCGTGAGATGCGGTGCAACGATCGGCAACACCCAGCCGGTGCTGCAGTCTCGCAGCACGAGCTCGCGGCTCACGTCGCGACGACGAAAAGTCGACCAATCGATGAGCGGAAGAAACGCCGAGAGTGCGCGCTGTGCCGCACGCATGCCCGGAGTCAGGGTATGCGGATGCCGGTTGGGCCATCGCATGCCGCCACCTGCACCGCCCGAAGCAAGATGCGCCCATTGCATGTGCCGGAAATACTCGTCGTCGAACGGGGCCGGCAGCGTCTGGTGGAGATCCTTGAAGCGGTGGATGGGCCCATGCTCGCTGTCGAGGAACGGCCGCATGTCGCGGATCTCGGCGATGGACTGCTGGACCAGCAGACCCGTCGCGGCGGCGGCGGCAACGGTATCGCGCGGATCGTCGATCGTTCCGCGCGCATAGAAGTGTGTACTCGCGAAGTCGAGCCCGGGATGACGGAACACGAGCTCGTTGTGCTCGGGGTGAAGCAGCAGGTCCGGTCCGAAGAACGAGACCGTCTGCAGGTGCGCTCGACCGTGCAGCCGGATCTCGAGCGCGCGAAGCGTCGCGCTGACATCGGACACGAAGTCCCAGAGCGCGAAGTAGTCGCCACCGGCCAGCGCGGGATGCAACTCGTTCCACAGATCCCACGCGAACAGTGCACCGCTGTTTCCCCAGCGTTCCGAGGCGAAGGCGAGTCGTCGCTTGACGGCCGCACGCGTTGCCGCGCACGACAGCAGCTGTGTACGGTCGGCGCATGGCCCGCCATGGCGTCGATTGTACGGATGGTATGCCCAGCGCTGCCAGAGAAAGAACGTATCGAACGGCGTCAGCAGGATGCGCATGCCGACCGCCTCGCACAACGCGAACAGGTCATCCCAGAGCCGCACCATCGCGGGAACGAACCGACCGACCGGCCGTTCGAGATAGCGATGTTCGTGGTGCGCGTACTCGAGCATCAGCCGCAGTACGGTGACACCCTGCGCACGAAGGTCGCGCAGGTGCGACTCCACGCCAGGCAAGTCACGCCGCCGGTAGAGACCCGCCAGGTCGGGCCACGTGATCGCCTCGTTGGCGCCGATCGGCGTCCATGAGATGCCGCCGTCGAGTTCGGAGTACGGAACGCCCGCGACTCGGCGGGCCCAGGGGATGCTCGTGCGGGGAAGCGTGGGCGACGCAGCGCGTGCGTGCCGTGGAGTGAGCGGTGGCAGGACGGTGGACATCGGAGCAGGTGCGAGCGCGGCCGTTGCAGCCGCGTGTTCTGCGGCGTGGATCGCGCTGCCGATGCGAACCCGATGCCACCGTGACTACCACCCTTCGCTGGCGAACGCGTGCGTCGACACGTTCAGCCGCGCATGCCTCAGCCGCGCGTGCTTCAGCGTGGCTCGTTCGACGCGGGAAGCGCGAGGGTAAAAGTCGAGCCTTCACCCAGCACGCTCGTCGCGGTCAGGTCACCCCCCATCGCGCGCGCGAGATCCCGGCTGATTGCTAGGCCGAGTCCGACACCCTGATGTTCACGCACGAGGCGCTGGTCGACCTGCATGAACGGGTCGAAGATCGTGGACATCTTGTCGTCCGGGATGCCGCGCCCGGAATCGCGCATGTGGAGCAGCACCGTGCCGTCCCCCTGATCGCACCACACCTGGATCGTCCCGCCAGGCGCGGTGAACTTCATGGCGTTCGACAGCAGGTTCACCAGGATCTGCTGGAGCTTGTCGGCATCCGCACGCACCCATAACTCGTCGCAACGCTCGTGCGAGAACACCAGCTGCTTGGCCTGCAGCTGCGAATCCATCAATTCGGTCGCGGCGTCGATCACCCTGTCGACCTCGACTTCCTCGATGTCGTAGTGCACCGACCCGCTCTCGAGCTTTGCAAATCCGAGCAGGTCATTGATCAGCGCGATAAGCGTGACCTGGCTGCGCCGGATCTTGCTGAGGTCGACCAGCTGCTCCGGCGTGACCGGCCCGCGGACACCGAGGGAAATGAGGTCCGCAAAGCCGCCGATCGCGTTGAGTGGTGTGCGCAGCTCGTGCGACATCACTGCCAGGAAGTCCGACTTCGCACGATTGGCGGTCTCCGCATCCGCGCGCGCGACGTCGGCCTCCACGCGGGCCTTCACGTTCGTCGCCAGCAGCAACGCACGCTCCTCCTCGGCCGCATGACGCGCAGTCACGTCGGCGAGGATGCAGACCACGAACGCATCCGCGACCTGCTCGCCCTCGGCGTGACTCGTGGTCACGCTGAACCACTGGTCGCCGAGGCGCACCTCCTGCTCCTGGATCACCGCGTGCGAGACGCGTCGCAGCGATGCGGCAGCATCGGCGTCGGCACCCATCGCACCGATGACGTCTGCCCACGATCGCCCCACGAGCCCGCCCGGCGTGTCATGCGCGAGCAGCGCCGCGGCCCGGTTGCCACGCTTGACGGTGCCGTCGAACCACACCAGGAAGATCGGGTCGCGAATCGCGTCGAACGTAGCCGTCCATTCGCGCGCGGCACGCCGGCTTTCCGCTTCGGCGCGCGAGGCACGCAGCAGTGCACGTGCCGTCGCGATGAAGACTGCTGGCTCGAGTGGGTGCGTGAGGTAGCCATCCGCGCCCGCTTCCAGCCCGAACGCGCGGTCCGCACTCGCCGTGTAGCTCGCGGACAGATGCAACACCGGAATGAACGCCGTGTGCGGACGTCCCTTGATATGACGGCACACATCGTAGCCGGTCATGTCCGGCAGGTTGATGTCGAGCACGACCAGGTCGGGAATGCCCTCCACCAGCAGGAGCGCTTCGCTGCCGGACGCTGCCTCGCTCACCTTCATGCCGGCGCCGCGCAGCAGGCGGGACACCGCATAGCGGTTTCCGGCCGTGTCGTCCACCACGAGGATGTGCGGCGTCACGCTGGCTCGCCGTCCATGCCTGCGGCTTCCAGGACGTCGGATTCCGCGAGAACCCGCGGGATCACGACGCTGAATACCGAGCCTTTGCCTTCCGCACTCTCGAGCTCCACCCGGCCGCCGAGCAGCCCGGCGAGCTTGCGAGACAGCGGAAGACCGAGACCCGTGCCACGAACGCGCCGCTGGATCGGCCCGTCCACCTGGACGAAATCCTCGAAGATCTTCGACTGATGCTGCGGCGCGATGCCGACACCCGTGTCGCTCACCAGAAACCGCACGCTGTCGTCGGACTCGGGCTGGGCGGCGATGCGGATCTCGCCGGCCTCCGTGAACTTGATGGCATTCGACACGAAGTTGCGCAGGATCTGCGCGAGCCGTTTCTCATCGGTGAACATCATCGTGGCATCCTGCTGCCGATCGACGTGCAGCGTGACACGATCCGACACCAGAAGCGGTCGTGCAATCCCCTGCAGCGACGCGAAGAAGCTGCCGATCGTGAACTCGGTGGGCCGGAGCGTCGTGCGGCCGGCCTCGATGCGCGCGAGGTCGAGCAGTTCGTTCACGAGGTCGATCACGGTGCCGACCGAATCGCGCACCAGCGACACCTGGTACTCCTGTTCACCCGTCAGCTCGCCGTCGGTGCGATCGAGCAGGAGGCGCGTCAGGTTCAGCACCGATGTGAGTGGTGTGCGGAGCTCGTGGCTGATGTCGGACAGGAAGCGGGACTTGTACTCCGACGCGCGCTTGAGATCCTGCGCCCGATCATCAAGCTCGGCGTACAGCGCAAGCACACCGCGATTGGTGCTTTCGAGCTCGATGTTCAGCTGCTCCACCTGCGCGCGCCCTGTGCGCACTTCGTCCAGGGCCTGCAGCAGTTCCTGGTTCTGTCGCTGGATCTCTTCGAACGGGCTCTGGGACGTGCCCTGGGCGATCGCCGACACCACGCGGTCGGCATCCGCCATCGTGAAACGCGCGTTGTGCGGAAGCGCGCGCCCGATCTCGACGGTCGTGCCCTTGCCGGGCGCCGACTCGAGGTGAAAGCGGTCGCTCAGCCGGCGTGCGCCGAGGATGCCCAGGCCCATGCCGGTGCGCGAGACGTAGCGTCCATCGAGGATGGCGTCCACGTCGGCAATGCCGGGCCCCTGATCACGTACCCGCACCGAGAACACCGAGGGACCATCCGGGTCGCGCACGATGCGGAAGCGCACCTGCCCGCCGCCCGCGTACTCGTGCGCATTGCGCGCGATCTCCGACACGGCGGTGGCCACGCGCGTCTGCTCCTGCACGTCGAAGCCGAGCAGGCCGGCAAGCTGCCGCGCGCGCTGCCGCGCGAGCACGACGTCATGCTCGTAGCGCAGCTCGAGGGTGAGCAGCGAGACGGAACCGTCGCCCGCACTCCGCGCGGACATTGGGGTCGTCACGTCACGAACTCGCGCGCCGGGTCGGCACGGGGCACGGCGCGTGTGACGAGCACCGTCGCGTCGTCGCGTCCGCGAATGAAATCGCGATGCAGTACACCCGCCACCACCGCGGGATGACGCACCACGAGTCCAGGATACGCATCGAGTCGCCAACGGGTCATCAGCCCATCGGAGTGCATGATCACGAGGGCCTCGGCGGGGCACGGGTAGCTGAACTCCTGCACCTTGTACATCGAGTGGCCGACCGTGCCGTTGTGCGATGCCATGCTCTTCGTGCCGGTGTGCGTGACGATGCTGCCGGCGATGTTGCCCACGCCCGCGAAGCGGATGTCCTCGGCATCGGTGCGCATTTCCATGATCGCCATCGCGGCCCCACGCGTTGGACGCAGCGCGCCATGGCACAGCTGAATGAGTTCGGCCGGACCCGCCTGCGCATGCGTGCGCACCATGCGAAGCGCCGCGTCGGCGGCACGTGCCGCTTCCGGCCCGTGACCCAGGCCGTCGGCGATCACCGCGAGTGTGCGCGTGGGTGTCTGCATCACGAGCCACCCGTCGCCGCAGGCGCGTTCACCGGCGATCGGTGTGCACACGGCGCCTTCCATGCGCGGTCGCGTCTTGCGCTCGCGATTCCCGGCGGCCGACCAGACTCGCGCCAGGATGACGGTGCCGGTGGCCGCCGACGTGACGTCGAATTCCGACGCCATGCGCTGGATGGCACCCAGGCCCTTCCCCGCGGTCCCGCCGGTCGAATAGCCGTCCTCCATCGCGCGCGAGAGGTCGGAGATGCCGGGCCCCTTGTCGATCGCCAGCGCTTCGATGCCGCAGGCGCCTGGGCCGCCGATGACCCGCAGCGCGAGCACGCCCTGGTTGGCATGCCGGGCAAGATTGGTGGCCAGCTCGGTGACGATCACGGCCAAGGTCCCCCGTTCACTCTCGTCGAGTCCCGCGTCTGCCGCCAGGGTGCCGGCCGCACGACGCGCCTCGCCCACCTGACTCAGGTCCGTCACCGACATCATGACCGATGCCGGACCTCCGCCTGCCTGCTCCAATTGCTCTCCGTGCTGGAAGCCACCTCACCGTACGTCACTTCCAGCGAGTGACCGTAACACGTGTCCCTTCACCGACTTTCGACCAGAGATCGAACTCGTTCACGAGTCGCTTCGACCCGCTCAGTCCCAGCCCCATGCCCCCGCCGCTCGTCCAGCCGTCGGTCAGGGCAAGAGTCAGATCAGCGATTCCCGGGCCACGATCTTCGAATGTCAGCCGCAGCCCCTTTCGCGCCCCCTCCACGAGCGCTTCCAGCGTGGCGGTGCCTCCCCCGCCGTATTGGAGCGTGTTGCGTGCGAGTTCGCTGGCTGCGGTGACGATCTTGGTCTGGTCGACGAGGCTCAGCCCCTGCGCGATCGCCCAGGCGCGCGTCTGCTGCCGCACCGTGACGATGTCGTTCTGCGACTGCACCTGCAGAACCTCATGCCGCAGGACTGTCATGCAAGTCCTCGGGCCCCTGCTGCTCCACGTCCAAGTCGTCAGTGACCCGTCGCAACAGGATCATGCCTTTCTCTACGTTCAGCGCGGTCTTCACCATCGGCAGCGAGAGTCCGAGCTCCACGAGCGTGATGGCCACGGCGGGCTGCATCCCGACGACGACGGTCTCCGCATCGAGCACGCGCGCCATGCTCGAGATGTTGGAGATCATGCGGCCGATGAACGAATCGACGATTTCGAGCGCCGAAATGTCGAGCAGGACGCCGCGCGCCCCCGTCTCGGAGATGCGGGCGGTGAGGTCGTCCTGCAGCGTCATGGCGAGGCGGTCGTGCATGTCCACCTGGATCGTGACGAGCAGGATCTTCCCCATGCGCAAGATGGGAATCCGTTCCACGGGGGATCAGCCTCGCGAGGGCGTGCTGCCCGATGCCGGCGATCCCTGCGATCCGTTCGACGCCTGAGCGCCCGGGGTGGCCGTGCGCACGACGCTGCGCCCCGTGCGCTGCAGCGCGAGCCGGAACGCGTCCGACAAGCTGGCCTTGGTGATCACGCCACCGAGGTCGACGCCCAGGTGCACGATCGTCTGTGCGATCTGCGGACGGATACCGCTGATGATGCACTCGGCGCCCATGAGCCGGGCGGCCGTGACGGTCTTGAGCAGGTGCTGCGCCGTCAGCGTGTCGACGGTCGGTACGCCGGTGATGTCGATGACCGCGATGTCCGCGCCCGTCTCGACGATGCGCTGCAGCAGCGTTTCCATGACCACCTGCGTGCGCGCGCTGTCGAGCGTGCCGATCATCGGCAGTGCGAGGATGCCGTCCCAGAGCGAGACGACAGGCGTCGAGAGCTCCAGCATGTCCTGCTGCTGGCGCGCGATCACTTCCTCGCGGCTGCGCTGGTAGAGCTCCGTGGTGTGCAGTCCCAGCCCGTCGATGAGCATCGTCGCGGCCCAGGTGCTCTCCGCGAGTCCATCCGCGTCGCCGGCATGGGCAGTGCGCAGCCGCATGAACAGCGGCCCCTTGAGCGAAAACACGAACGTGGCCGTCTCGCTGGGCGAGTAGCCCTGCTGGGCGCGGGAGCGCGAGATGGAGCTGAGGAACTCCTTCACGGGCGCCCATGCGCTGCCGTCGCCCGTGAGGTTGCCGGATTCGGCCGCCCGGCGAAACAGGGTGAGGAATTCGCTGCACTGGGCGCGCAGATCGGCACCGGATATGCTGCCGCCACCGGAGACCATGCGCGACTGCGCGGTCACCCACTCCTGCAACAGCTCGGTTTCATGCTGGTGCAGGACATCCACGATCGTGGACGTAGTCGACGCCGCTGTACTCTTCACCAGCTCATCCTTTGCTTTGGGGAAGTGGCAGCATACGGCGCTGTTCGCCTCGTGTCCATGCAGCCGGGCTGATGAATTTTCGAGCACGGTGCACTCGATTCCGGGAATGACCGTTCAATAGGGAAAACTCTTCCGCTTCACGCGGCGTGCTCCTCGCTACACTGGCGCTTTTCGCTGCCGCGTGCATGGACCTCACGCCGCCGCGGCCTCACTCCCCCGGCCTGCCTCTCTCGCCGTTGACCCCGACGACGCCGCCGGTACCGTTACCGCCCACCATCACGAGGCCGTCCGTACTCTACCAGCGGGTGTCGCCGTCATCGTATGGATCGGACGCGTACCTGCTGTCGACGGGGCCTGACAGTGCATTCGTGATCGTCTTCCCTGGCGGGATCTCACACCACGCGTGGTCCGGACAGTACAGCGGCGGGGACTCGGTGCTCCACTTTCGCTACAACGCCTGGAGCGGCGGGGGGACACTGGGGGCGACCGGATTCCTTCACGGAGACACGCTCCTGCTGAAGTACAACACCATCATGCAGATGACGGACTTCGAGGACGGCGTGTACGTGCGAGCGAAGTCGTTTCCGTAACCCTCCGGCGGCGATCTCCTGAAGCACCGGACACGCCCGTCAGCGTATTCGCTCGACGCGCGGAAAGGGCACGATGCGGCGCCATGGCGCCTGCTAGAGCGTGACGAGAATCGTCGACCTGCGCGTGGACACCTGCAGGAGCGGACTGCGAACGCGTCCGCCGGCACCGTCGCCGGACTCGATCGTGCCCTGAAGCAGTACAGCATCGCGCATGGAGAAGGGCACGACAGGCAGCCCCCGCCAATCATCAACGCACCGAACCCCTGTCGTTGACGCGGCGCCCACGCGACCGGCGAGACCATACACCACTGTATTGACATCCGAGCCTCTCGGCGGTACTGTCTTCCATACACCCCTGTATGGAGCCTGTCCGTGACCCTGACCCGCGAGGATTGGTTCGTGGCGGCCATCGGTTCGCTGCGCCGTGGTGGTATCGACGGCGTACGCGTCGATGTGCTGGCCCGGGAGCTCGGGGTGAGCCGAGGGAGCTTCTACTGGCACTTCGGCAACCGCCAGGAGCTGCTCGAGATGATCCTCGCGCGCTGGGAGGAGGAAACCGCATGGCTCGTCGCCGGCGCGAGCGGCGGCGCCACTCCACGTGAGCGCGCGCTCCGGTACTTCGAGATGGCGAACGCAAGTCCCTACCCGCCCGACCGCGAGATCTTCGCGTGGGCACGACGGGATGGGAAGGTCGCTCGCCGTGTCGAGGCCATCGAGGCGAAACGAACGGAGTTCTTCGAGGGCGTGCTCCGGGACGCCGGCGCCACGGGTGAGCGTAGTCGAGAGCTGGCTGAGGTGCTCTACCTGGCCACGCTGGGGTGGCTGGAGCGCCGGTGGCGAAGTGCCGCGGGCGGCTACGCGTTCGAGTCGTTCAGTCGCGACGTCATCGATCTGGTGCTGCGCGAGGCGACCGGTCCGGCGGCGACGCCACTCGGCATCCCCGCGCGCGAAGACGCCGACAGAGGCGCGTGACCGCATCGACAAGTCGAGCACGAGTCCATTCACATCACCCGCACGCATGAGGAGACGGACATGCGGTACGCGAACCAATCAGTGCTGATGGGCGTCATTGCTGCAGTCGTGTTCGGAGCGTGCGCCACGACCGCACGAGTGGGAGCGGAGAAGCCGGGAGACATGCAGGGTCCGCTGGCTCCGGATCGCGCGTCACGTGGCCTCGAGGACAGCGCACTGGTAGCCGTGGTCGACTCATTCACCCGTGCATTCGCGGCGGCGGATTCGTTCTCCGGCGTGGTGATGCTCGCACGTGACGACGATACGCTCTACTCCTTCGCGAACGGATTCGCCGATCGTGCCAGTGGTACACGCAACGGGCCGAACACGAGGTTCAACCTGGCCTCGAACGACAAGTACTTCACGCGCATTGCGATACGGCAGCTGCAGCAAGCGGGAAAGCTGACCCTCGCCGATCTGGTCGGCACACACCTGCCGGACTACCCGAATGCGCGAGTTCGCAACGAGGTCACGATCAAGCACCTGCTCGACGGCCGGTCTGGGTTGCGTGGCTTCGACAGCGACGATGACCGAAAATACCGCGCAAACCGGATGAAGCTGCGGAGCATCGACGACTATCTCGCCCTCTTCGCGACGGACTCGCTGCACTCCACGCCCGGAGCCACCTACGCGTACAGCAACGCCGGCTATGTCGTGCTCGGCAAGATCATCGAAGCGGCGAGCGGGCAGAGCTACTACGACTACGTCCGACGCCACATCTTCGAGCCCGCAGGCATGGCGAGCACCGGCTACTACGCCGTGGACGAAGTCGTCGCGAACATGGCGGTCCCATACACCACGTCGGCGAAAGCCATGGGCAACTTCGCAGCGGGCGCGAAGCTCCCCGAGCGGCAGTCCGCAACGCCACTGCTGGCGTATCGGGGGTCCTCCGCGGGCGGTGGCTATTCCACGGCGCACGATCTGCTACGGCTCGCTCGCGCCATCACGTCACACCGGTTGCTCGACGCGGCGCACACCGATTCGTTGCTCGGCTTCAGCGCGCAGAAGCCCGGTTATTTCGAATGGGACGGGTGGACCGGGGGATCCGAAGGCATGAACACGGTCTACTACCTGCATTCCACCGGTCACGTCATCATCGTGCTCTCGAACTACGATCCACCAAGTGCGACAGTCTACCGCCGCATGCTTTGGAACGAGTGGTTCCCTAAAATCCTGGGCCTCAAGTTCCCGGCTTGACGTGAGACACGAGCACGTGCTTCTGCGTGCGGACGTATGGTGCCTGCATCGCGGACACGACACCGCGCAACGACGCATCGAACCGCGGTCTCGGCCGACGCACACGTCTGTTCGCGGACGTCTGCCGCGATGATCCGTTCCACCATTCGCTCCGAGAGTGTCGTCACCGAACTCTCATTGTTTTGGAACGGGCGACACTCCGCTAGCGACTGCCGGGTCGCCACGACGGCCGGGTACCTTCCACGCCGATGGGCCGCGGCGGCTGCGCGCCGGCCACGTCCAGCACGTGCAGCGACGGCGCCGCGCCCGGCTCCAGATGTCTGGCATACACGAGCATCTTGCCGTCGGACGACCAGGCCGGAAACCCGTCGAATCCGGCCGAGCGCGTGATCTGGCGGGCGTAGGACCCGTCCGCCTCCATCACGTGCACGTCGCTCAGCGAGTCCCGCCCCTTGCTGAAGGCGATCTGCCGGCCGTCCACCGACCACACCGGGTACGTCTCCTCCGCGGCGCTATACGTCAGTCGCATCTGGTCGGAGCCGTCCGCGTTCATCAGGTATATCTGCGCCCCGCCGGCTCCGTCGCGGCCGGAGGAAAACGCGATGAACCGGCCTTCGGGAGACCATGCCGGATAGTCATTGCCGCCCGGCGATGCCGTGAGCCGCTGCAGGCCAGTGCCATCGACGTTCATCACGTGGATCTGCCGCTGCGCGGCCCAGCCGGCGGGCGCGCTGTCCGCGCGTACGCCGGGTGTCGCCACCAACGCGATACGGCGGCCGTCCGGCGACCAGGCAGGGCTCGCGTCGTAGTGGTCATTGGTCGTCAGCCTGCGCACCTCCGTGCCGTCAGCGTTCATGACGTACAGCTCGAGGCCAGCGGCGTCACGGCTGGCGCGCTGCCGGGGCGTCGCGTCGCGATCGGAGGTGAACACGATGCGCTGTCCATCGGGCGACCAGCGCGGCTCCCCGTCAAAACCGGGTGACGTCGTGAGCCGGCGGAGCGACGAGCCATCCGCGGCGACCGTGAAGATCTCGACGTTCCCCTCGCCGTCGCTCCGCTGGAAGACGATCTCGCCGATGGCCGAATCGCTGTTCAAGATCACGGGGAGGAGGCGGCCGTTGGCGGGCCCTTCGGTAACGCGTGCGGTGGAGTAGCCCGCCCTTCCGATCATCAGCAAAGTGAACAGCAGCCATGCTGGCTGCGGCACGATCGAGGTCATAGGCTGCACGAGGTTGGTGGACGAGAGCGCAGGCCACTGCTCCGCGGTATACAACAGCCACTTGCGCGCGCACGGAAGGAGCTTCATAGCCCATATGCAGGGAGAGCGCGGCACGAACATGTGGGTACCAACGGCGCATTCGATACGCCGGAGCCTCGTTGCCGCATGGCGAGGGCCCCGGTTGCCAGGTGTTCACCTTCGATGAACGTTCTCGATATGGTTGGCCACCTGGTGGTAGGTGTTGACCATCAGCAGTTACCGCCTCCACCATGTGAAGCAGTTCGCGCGGCTCCCGGCAGGACTGCGGGGACGTGGCCTGCGCAGTACGATTCCTGCAGGCGAACGGTGCACGATCATTGTCGCGAGGATGACGCATGTCAGTTTCCGCAGCGCTCAAGGCGCTCGTGAAGGAAGTGCCGCAGGTGAAGGCGCTCATCGCCGAGCGCGATGCGTTGCGAGCCGCGTCCGGACTCGTGCCCGCCGGACACTACTACTCGCCGATTCCGTCGCTCGATGAAGTACGGCGCGACGACGGGCTGATCTTCCGCGAGTTCCCGCGCAGCATCCCGGGGGTCGACCTGCGGGAGGACGAGCAGTTGGCGCTGCTCCAGTCCTGGACGCCGCTGTACGATTCGATGCCGTTTCGCGCGGAGAAGGTCGACGGTCTGCGCTACTACTTCGAGAACGAGTGGTACGGCTACTGCGATGCGACGATGCTGCATTGCATGATCCGGCACCTCAGGCCACGCCGCATCATGGAGATCGGATCGGGCTTCTCCTCGTGCGTCACGATGGACACGAATGAACGCTTCTTCGGCGGCGCGATCGACCTCACGTTCATCGACCCGTATCCCGAACGCCTGTTGTCGCTCCTGCGCGAGGAGGACAAAAGTAGGATCCACCTGATCGAGAAGCGGCTGCAGGATGTGCCGCTCGAGCAGTTCCAGTCGCTCGAGGCGCACGACATCCTGTTCGTCGACTCGACCCACGTGAGCAAGGTCAACAGCGACGTCAATCGGATCTTCTTCGAGATCCTGCCAGCGATCGCGCGGGGCGTTCACGTGCACTTTCATGACGTGTTCTATCCCTTCGAGTATCCGCGGGACTGGATCTACGACGGGTGTGCGTGGAACGAGCTGTACATGCTGCGCGCATTCCTGCAGTACAACAGCGGGTTCGAGGTCGTGATGATGAACACCATGATGCAGCATTTTCACGAGCCGTTCTTCCGGGAGCACATGCCGTTGTGCCTCGAGAACCCGGGCGGGAGCATCTGGCTGCGAAAGGTCTAGCTGCTCATCCTCGCGAAACGCGGAGCATTCAGCGACGTCGCGTACGCGCTCGCGCGGTCACGCGTTGCCGACACGGGTCGCTGCTCGCTGCCATTCGGCGCTCGCGGTACGAACGTGGCACAGCGGGGCCGGTCAGTCGACCGGCCCCGCTGCGATATCGCGTAAGGAATTCCTGCGGGATTGCGTGGCCAAACGCCTTCGGATTGGCGTGAGACTCCACACGCCGCGCCCTTTACTTCACCGCATTCACCATGTCGAAGATCGGGAGGTACATGGCCACGATCATGCCGCCGACCACCACACCCAGGAACACGATCATCATCGGCTCGAGAAGCGACAGCAGTGCGCTGACCGCAGCGTCCACCTCGTCGTCGTAGAAGTCGGCAATTTTGGTGAGCATCTCGTCCAGCCCGCCCGTTTGTTCGCCGACCGCGATCATGCTGATGACCATGGGCGGGAATACCTGGCTCTTCTGGAGTGGCGCGGCAATCGTTTCACCACCCGCGATGCTCGCGCGGCTCGCCATGATCGCGTCCTGCACGACCCGGTTGCCCGACGTGCGCGCCGTGATCTCGAGGCCGTCGAGGATGCTCACACCCGACGAGATGAGCGTGCCAAGGGTTCGCGTGAACCGCGAGACCGCCGACTTGCGGAGCACGTCGCCAAGCACCGGGACCCGGAGCAGCATGCTGTCGATCACTAGCTGGCCGTTCGACGTCTTGTAGTAGTTCTTGACGAGGAACGTCGCCGCGACGGTGCCACCGAGCAGGGCCCACCAGTAGGTCGTCAGAAACCCGGACATGCCGATCACGATCCGCGTCGGCATCGGGAGCTCCTGTCCGATGCTGCCGAACATGCTCGCAAAGACCGGGATGACCTTCCAGAGCAGGATGATGATACAGAGCGCGGCGACGCACATGATCACCATGGGGTAGATCATCGCGCCCTTCACCTTCCGCACCAGCGCGTCGTTCTTCTCCATGAACACGGCGAGCCGGTTGAGGATGGTGTCGAGAATACCACCCGCCTCACCGGCCGCGACCATGTTGGTGTACAGGTCCGAGAACGCCTTCGGATGCTTGCGCATCGCATCGGCCACCGTGTTGCCCGACTCCACGTCGAACACGACGTTGCGCACGACGTTCGACAGGCTCTTGTTCTCGCTCTGCTTGGCGAGAATGTCGAGGGCCTGCACGAGCGGGAGGCCGGCGTTGATCATCGTGCTGAACTGCCGCGTGAAGATCACGATGTCGCGCATCTTGATGCCGTTGCCGCTCGCCTGCTTCGCGTTCGACTTCTCCTCGTCGACCTTGACGATGGTCAGGCGCTGCCGCCGGAGCTGCGCGACCGCCTCGTCCCGGTTGGGCGCGTCGATGGTCGCGGACTTGAGGTCGCCGCTGCTGCTGCGGGCGGTATACGTGAACGTAGGCATTAGATGCTCCGGGAAGTGCTGGAGTGCGTGCGACGGGCACGCGGGCGAAATGAACCCCGGCCACACTGGCGGCCGGTCAACTTGCAAGACGATTCCTCGACTGCCACTTCTGCTGTTCGGCTTCTGCTGTTCGGCTTCTGCCGTTCGGCTTCTGCCGTTCAGCTTCTGCCGTTCCCTACCGCTTCCCCGCCCCCACCATCGGCCGCTCGCCATTCCGCGGCGCCGGTGCGTTCGCCGACGGGGCATCGTCGGAGGGCGTCTTGCCGATCATGCGCAGGAACTCGTTCGGGTCGCCCGACGCGCGCAGGCACTCGTCTGCGCTCACCTGGCGCGACACGTACAGCGCGTACA
This sequence comes from Gemmatimonadota bacterium, assembly GCA_040387895.1. Lineage (GTDB taxonomy): Bacteria > Gemmatimonadota > Gemmatimonadetes > Gemmatimonadales > Gemmatimonadaceae > Gemmatimonas. The sequence continues at coordinate 34,095 of JAZKCW010000109.1, read as the reverse complement.
GGGCATCGTTGAGCGTCTGCATGCCGAACTTTTTGCCGGACTGCATCGACGAGTAGATCTGGTGCACCTTGTCGTCGCGGATCAGCGCACGGATCGCGGGCGTCACGACGAGGATCTCTGCCGCCATCGACCGGCCGCGCCCCGTGAGCTTGGGCAGCAGCACCTGCGTGATGATGCCCTCGAGCACGAACGCGAGCTGGGCACGCACCTGGCTCTGCTGGTGGCTCGGGAACACGTCGATGATGCGATTGATCGCTTCGGCCGCGCTGTTGGTGTGCAACGTGGCGAACACCAGGTGGCCCGTCTCCGCGATCGTGAGCGCCGCCTGGATGGTCTCCAGGTCGCGCATTTCGCCGATCAGGATGACGTCCGGATCCTCACGCAGCGCATACTTGAGGGCGGACGCGAAGCTCTTCGTGTCCGCGCCGACCTCGCGCTGGTTGATGATGCAGTTGCGATGCCGGTGGATGAACTCGATCGGATCTTCGACCGTGATGATGTGCCCGCGGCGCTCGGTGTTGATCTTGTCGATCATCGCCGCCAGCGTCGTGCTCTTGCCCGATCCGGTCGGGCCCGTGACGAGCACGAGCCCACGCGGACGCTCCGCCATTCCGGCGATCACCGGTGGCAGCTGGAGGTCGGCGAAGCTGCGGATCTGGAACGGGATTTGACGAATGACCATGCTCACACAGCCGCGCTGCTTGAACACGTTCCCACGGAACCGCGACAGGTTCGCGATGCCGAACGAGAAGTCGAGCTCGTCCTCCATCTCGAAACGCTTCTTCTGGTTCTCCGTGAGCACCGAGTAGGCGAGCTGCAGCGTGTCGCGCGGCGTCAGCACATGCTCGATGCTCGAATTCACGATGTCGCCATCCACGCGAAGCTTCGGCCGGTCGCCGGCCGACACGTGCAGGTCGGACGCGTCCTTCTCGATCATCTCGTCGAGCAGCGTACGGAGCGAGACCGGAGTCTGGGTGGGTGCGGTCATTGGATGCGTGGGGAAGCGGAATTCGGCACGCCTGCTGGCGTTCCGGTGATGGACGAGTCGATGAAGTTTTCGATACCGTGAATGCAGTGCACTGTCACAGTGTGCTACGCGGCCGTTTCGCGGATGACCTGATCGAGCGTGGTGACGCCCTTGAGCACCTTGAGCCAGCCGTCCATGCGCAACGTCAGCATCCCCTCGGCAACCGCCGAATCACGCAGCACCTGCACGTCAGCGTTCTGCATCACGAGCTTCTTCATCGTGGGCGTCATGAACATGACTTCGTACAGACCCTGCCGGCCCTTGAGACCCGTGCCCCCGCAGGCATCACAGCCACCACCCCGGAAGAACGGGATCTGCGAGATCGTCGATTCGAGCGTGAGATCCTTGAGATACGGCATCGCTTCGGCCGTTGCCTTGGCCTTCGCATTGTCGAGGGCCTCCTGGCTGAAGCGGAGCTCGCGCAGCGTCATGTCCGCACGCACCTTCGCACCCGCCAGCTCCGCGGTATCCGGCTCGTACTTGCGCTTGCACCGCGAGCAGATGCGGCGGACCAGGCGCTGCGCCAGGATGAGATTGAGCGCCGAGGCCACGTTGAATGGCTCGAGCCCCATGTCCAGCAGACGCGTGATGGTCTCCGGCGCGCTGTTGGTGTGCAGCGTACTCATGACCATGTGCCCGGTGAGCGCCGCCTTGATGGCGATGCCGCCCGTCTCGAGATCACGGATCTCGCCGACCATGATGACGTTCGGGTCCTGACGCAGGAACGCCTTCAACGCCGCGGCGAACGTCATCCCGATGTCTGTGCGCACCTGCACCTGGTTGATGCCGAACAGGTTGTACTCGACGGGATCTTCCGCCGTCATGATGTTCGTGTCGCCGGTGTTGATCTTCGAGAGCGCCGAGTACAGCGTCGTGGTCTTGCCCGAACCGGTCGGGCCGGTCACCAGCACCATTCCGTACGGGTTCGAGATCGCTTCCATCAGCTCCCGCTCGGCACGCGGCTCGATGCCGAACTTGTCGAGGTCGAGCGTGAGGTTGCCCTTGTCGAGGATTCGCAGCACGACCTTCTCGCCGAACAGCGTGGGCAGCACGCTCACACGGAAATCGATGACCTTCTTGCCCACCTTGAGCTTGATGCGGCCGTCCTGCGGGACGCGACGCTCGGCGATGTTGAGCGACGCCATGATCTTGAAGCGCGAAATCAGGGCCGCGCGCATCTTCATGGGCGGCTTCATCACTTCCGTCAGCGCGCCGTCGATGCGGTAGCGGACGCGCAGCTCGTGCTCGAAGCACTCGAAGTGGATGTCCGAGGCACCCTTGTTCACGGCGTCGAGCAGGATGGCGTTGATCAGCTTGACGACGGGTGCTTCGTCGACCTGCGCAGCAAGCACGCTGGCGTCGACGTCCTGCTCCTGCGCGGCCAGGATCTCGATATCGTCGTCGTCCCCCGCGATGTCCTGCAGGAGCGACGCCATCTGCACGTCGTTCGCTTCGTAGTGCTTCTCGATGGCCACGCGCATCGAATACTCGCCGGCGAGCACCGGGACGATGTCGTAGCGCGTGATGAACTTGAGATCCTCGATGACCCCAAGCTCCGTGGGATCCGCGATCGCGACCGTGAGCTGGCGGCCATCGCGCTTGAGCGGCAGCACCGTGTGCTTCGACGCCAGTTCTGCCGGGATGAGCTTGAGCAGGCGCGTGTCGACTTCGAATCGCGACAGGTCGACGGCAGGCATGCGGTACTGCCGCGCCAGCATCTTCACCACGTCCGTCTCTGCCACCAGTCCCATCTTCACGACGGTCAGGCCAAGCCGCTGCCCCGGCATCCCGGACTGCTCCTGCAGCGCCTTCGACAGACCATCACGCGTCAGCAGCCCCTCGCGCACGAGGAGTTCACCCAGTTTTTCCGACGTCCTGGGAGGCATTGGTGGAGCGGGAGCTGCCATGGATGGAGAGATCGTCAGTGCAATGGTAATAAGGAGTCTCGGCGATCCCGCCGGCTCTCACTCTGTATCGGACGGTGCCCGCTGGAAAACGTCACCAGTGGTTGTAGCAATGAGGCGGTAGTGACGCCGATGCCGCGTACGTGACGGAGATCCTCCACCGAACCGAACGCGCCATGCGTGTCCCGATACTCCACGATGCGCTGTGCGAGCGCCGGCCCAACGCGTGGCAACGCCTCCAGTTCCTGTGCGGAGGCGATGTTCACATCGATGGGAGCGCGTGGAGGACCCGGCTCCCCACGTGATAGTGTCGACGCCTTGGGCGCAGGACTGGAGCGCCGCGACGGTGCACGTTTCGTCCGGCCATCACGCGCGGAATCCACCGCCGCGATCTGTCGCGCAACGGCAGCGCGTGCCGACGATGCCCCCTTGCCGAACAGGCCCGCAGCGCCGGTCTCGCGTTCGAAACGACGCACACCAGCCATGCGCACCGCCCCGCCGACGAGGGCGACGGCCGCGAGAAACATCAGGGCCTGACGCTCGGACGCTGTGGGCATGCGCCAGTGTAGTGCGCATGGCACTACCGATCGCCATCGATTTCAGGCCAGCGGTTTCAAATCACTTCGCTTACCGCAATTCTCCAGCGAAGAAGCGCATCTGCAGGATCGCGCTGAACACGGTATTCGTCACGCGCCGGTTGTATGTGCGGTCGAACGTGAGTACCTGCGACCCGGTCAGGCTGAACGAGAGCAGCTCGGACAGGTCGGTGTCCGCGTTCAGGTTGAATGCGCGACGTCCGTTGTTGGTGAGTGTCGAGCCCAGCCCGCCGAACGCGGGGATGCCGAATACGCTGCCGCTGCCCGTCGCGCCACCCACCACGGAACGGTTCTCCTCCGACTGGTACGACAGCCGCGTGCTCAATGGCGCACGCGCATTCCAGTCCTTCGGGAGCGTGAACCGGCGCCCGACGTCGAATGACATCGCCTTCGTGTCGCCCGTCGTGACGCTGCCGGGTCGCGAATCCTCGCGGTGCTGCCGGTTGAACGACGCGGTCGTGGTCAGGTCACCGAAGAACGCCCAGGTGATCGAACCGTTGATCGGCTGGGTCTGCGAACGCGTCCGGCTCTGGTCGGCAATGCCGCCCGTCTCGTTGGGGATCAGCGTCTCCTGTTCGGCCACGCGGAACGAGGCTCCGATCTGTAGCGCCGTGAAGACGTTGTTCAGCCGGGTCGGCCGGTAGGACCACCGCAGGCTGTGGTTCGGAAACACTCGCTGCTGCGTGGTGATGAGTGCCTGGAAACCGTCCAGCGAACGACGGGCCCAGGTTTCGGCCGTTCCCTGCTCGTAGCCTGTCGTCAGCGTCAGCGAGAGCGGGAGGTTGAGCCCACCACTCGTGGTGAAGTTCCGCACCCGGCCGGCCGTGGTCGCTAGCCGTGTGTCGAGCCCGCGGAAGCTCTCCACGCCGCCCAGTCCCAGCTGGTAGCCGAGACTCGGGAGAAACGCCGTGTTGTCGTAGTTCGAGGTGAGGCTCTGCGTCCAGCGGACCTGCGCCGGCGCGATCGTGCGCCCGACGCGATGCAGCAGGGAGCGCTCGCGCGTGCTGGCCCGGAGCAGTCCTCCGAAGTCGACGAGCGCACCGGAGTTGAACGTCTGCGCGGCGCCGAGCCGTTTCGGCAGGCGAAAGCGGCCGGTGGAATCGTCCTGGCGCAGCAGCGCGCGTGCATTCGGATCCTTCGCCAGGTTGAAGGTCGTGTTGAAGTCGAGCGACGGACGCAGCCACGGCGCGAGGATCGGCTGGAAGCTGAACGCCGACGTCAGCGTGCGCTCGCGTTCGAGGCCCAGCTCTCGGCCAAGTACCCGTACCCGCTCGTTGGCTGCCACCTCGCCACGATCGATGCTGTCCGGCCGCTGGATGCCGTCGCGATAGTCGCGCAGGTCTAGCAGCTGGCGGGCGTCGAGGCTGGCGGTGAATGCACGCAGCGGCGCGAACTGCAGCCGCGCATTGTTCTGCCAGAAGTGCGTGAGACCGTTCACCGTACGCCCCGTGTCGAGTGTGGAGGCGGCGGCATTGGAGAACGACGTCGTGCTGTTCGTGACGCGCGCGAGCCCGGTCGAGAGGGTGAACTGTGTCGGTGCCCAGCGCGTCTGCTGCGCGCGCAGCGCTCGGATCGAGGCCGACTCGCGCAGGACCCGTGGCAGCTTGCCGAACAACCAGTCGATCGCCCCCGGAATCCGGCCGTCGCGCGTCTCGTTGGACAGCGTGATGCCCGCGTTGAACGCGTAGTTGTCGTTCTTCGCTTTCTGAAACGCGCTCTGGCTGATCCCGGTGCCCCAGGCGCCGTTCACGGCCAGTCCATTCACGAGCGCGCGATACCATCCCTCGGTGATCGGCGTGGCGCGGCGGATGCCGAAGGCGTAGTTCACCCGGCTGTTGCGCGGGTTGCGCAAACCGGTGATGCCGTCGGCCCGCACATCGGTGCGGTTGACGAACAGCTGTTCGATGCCGGCGCCGACATAATCGATCGTGAGCGGAATCACGAGGCCGAGTCGTGACGGCAGCATGCGATCGAGGTGCAACGTGGTGCCGACATTGATGCCGCTCGTCGTGAGGAACGACGGCGTCTCGCCGAGCTGGCGGAAGTTGGGATCGCGCCGGCTGACATTGAGCCTGAAATCGGCGAGGTCGGATGCGTTCGCGGCGAGCCCCACCTCCGCCGCGAAGCCTACCTCGTCGACCACGTCGCCGAGCCGGATGTCGTTGACCCACAGTTCGAGCGTATCGTTGGGCATGATCGCGCTGCCCCCGCGCGAGATGCTGTCGACGCGCACGAATCCGACCGCGAGCTCCTGCACACTCGCGAGATTGGGCGGCGTGACGGAGGGGTCGGCGCTGTACACGATGTAGCCATCCTGACACACCGCGTAGCGGCGCACTGCCGTGTTGCGCGGGAGGCCCGATCGCTTCACCAGCTCGAGATCCGCGCCGGAGCACGCGAGCGAGTCGGCGGATCCGGTGAGCACGTTGTTCTCGAGCTGCGCGCGCAGGGTCTGGAAGCGCGTGAGGTCGACGCGGATCTCCGGGTCCCACGCGTTCTGCGCCGGGCCTTCGTTCACCGGCGTGCGATACATGTAGAAGTTGTTCTCGTCCCGGCCGATCTTCACATAGCCATTCAATTCACCGCCCTGCCCCCACCCGCTGCGATTGCCGCGCATCCAGAGGCGGAGGGTGCGATAGCCCATGAACGTCTTCGGCCCCTCGGGAAACCGGAAGAACGCCTCGGCGCGATCGAACACGCGAAACTGCTGCCCCGGCACGCCGGCCTGCAGCCGCAGCGCACGCTCGTTCACCTGCACCACGCTGTTCGAATAGCCCAGTTGCAGGTCCTCGGGCGCCTCGATCACGCCCGGCGGGGGCGAGTACGGCAGCACACGCGACGAGTCGAGCGTCCCGACCGTCGATGCCACGACGTAGCCACCGAGCACGCCTACCGAATCGCCGGCGGCACCGGAGAGCGGCCGGTCGGAGCGCTTGAGCCATGGCGCGCCGACGAGCCGGAATCGTGCGAATGCAACGCGCGCGATGTCGTCGTCCGGTGCGTCGCGCGACGAGATCATGGAAATGCGCAGGGCCCGCATGCGGCGATCATTCGGCGCGTTGATGTCCTCGAGTGGCGCGCGCCAGTTGAGCCGGATCTGCACCCAGCAGAGCGAGTCGCTGACGAAGCCCGTGCTGTCGGTCACCGCCTCGCAGCGGCCGACGCGCGTCCAGTTGTCGCGGTTGGCGAGATCCACGACGAAGCGCTTCACCTGTTCCTGCGACGAGTTGAGCGTGCCGTCGAGATCGACGTCCTCCTCGTCCAGCCGGTTGTTGCCGACGGTGCAGTTGGCCCGCGTGTCTCCCAGCTGCTGCAGGCGGCCGATGGCGGCCGAGCAGAGTCGCACGCCATTCTGCGTCGAGACGATGGGGGCGCCGGACGTGCGATCGACCACCACGAGCGTGTCGGCGACATCGCCCGGCAACCCGCGGTCATTCTCGACGGCATTGAACGCCCGGCTGAACGGGTCCCGCTCGGAGTCGAAGCGGTCGTACCCGACGAGTCGCTTGCCGCGATACGTCGAATCCGGCTTCGCGCCGGCGCGGGCCGGTGCGTTGACGGTAAGCGTTTCCGGCGCGAACGCCACACTGTTCTCGCTGATCTCGCCGAAGTCGAGCACCAGCGTCGGGTTGCGCCGCGCCAGTTCACCGCGCGTGCGCACCTGCGCGAAGAACTCCACCGTCTCGATGCGGGACAGGTCCGCGCCGCCGGGATTGAGCACGGTACGCAGTGAACGCCACCGCCGTCCGGTGGGCGTCGTGCCGGCAGCGCTGTTCTCGCCGATGGTCCAGGCGAAACGCCGGCGATTGGTCGCGGGATCCACGTCGTTGATTCCGCCGACGCGCAACGGGAACAGCGACAGGAACAGGAGCGGCTCGGGCGCCTGCACCCCGCTGCCGCTGATACGCACGGCGGGATCGATCTGCGAGATGGTGTATCGAATGAGCCCACCCGACGGGTCGGCGGCCGTGCTCTGATAGGCCAGCGTGGCCGCGCGATCCAGCGTGAATGGATTCGCTCCAATTGCCGGTGCGAGTCGGCTGCCGGCGGTCGGCAGGGCGCTGTAATACCACGCGGCATCCGACAGGGCGACCGCCACTCCCGCGTCACCCTCGAACGATTCCACGTACGCCTGCCCGGCCGCATTCGGCTGTGGCTTGCTCATCGCCAGCTCCATCTGCAGGGCGATCTTCGAGGGCGTCGTCCCGCGCGCCCCGAACGGCATCAGGCGCTCGAGCCCACGTCCCAGGCGGTCCGCGTCCCACGCGAAGTTGCTGGTGATGCCCGCCACGAGTGACCCGATCGGCTCGAAGCCGAGCGGCGGACGGTTACGGCTCGTGCGCTGCTGCTGCGAGATGGCTGTGAAGGCGAGCTGGCCGTTCTCCATCTGGAACTGCGAGGCGAACCCGATGATCGACACGGGTGCCGTCGCGAACAGCGGATTTTCCTCGTAGCGCACGGTGACCTGTCGCTCCACGGGAAAGAGCGTATCGGGCCGGATGAACGTGATGCTGCCGACGTCGTAGTCGATCGTGTAGTCCGTGCCGCGGGTCAGCTCACGCCCCTCGAGCGACACGCGTTCGGAGCCCGCGCGCAGCTGGATCGCGCTCAGGTTGATCACGCCGCTCTCGCCACTGCCCTCCGAGAAGTAGCGCGCGATCATGCGGTAGATCGCCTGCGGACGCTGCGACGAGTAGAGGTACTCGTTGGGGTACGAGTACAGCGTGTCGTTGGCCGGGTTGCCCGCCGGCTGCGCAAGACCGGCGCGCGCGAACGGCTGCGCGGACGGGTACACGATGAAGTAGTCGCGAAACAGCTTGCCCCGTCCTCCCGTGCCGGCCGCGAAATCGACCTGGTCGTTCGGCCGCGGCCACACGCGATTCTCGACGTCGAACGCCGTGGGATTGGTGGCCTGCGCGAGCCCGAACAGCTGCAGGTAGGTCTCCGCGCGCCCCGCATCGACCGGCTTCTCCTGGTCGCCGGACGTGCCCGTCACGAGCTTCACCGTGACCGACTGTCGCAGCAGGTCCTCGCCGCCCAGGCGATACACCGACTTGATCTCGCGCAGGAAGTACGCGGGGTTGTCGGGCTGCAGCTCCGGCTCCCAGAGCAGGTTCGCGAACTGCGGCGCGTCGGTGACTTCGATGTCGGGCGTGCCGCCGGTGTTGATGTTCCGGCCTGGTGCGCCGTTCACGTTCACCTCGTAGGCGATCGCGAGGCGTTCGTTGTTGGGATTGAGCGGACGGACGAGGGAGATCCAGAGCTGCGACGGGTCGAGGAAATAGTCGACGTTCTCGCGCAGCAGCTCATACGTCTGCCGTGTCTGCACCCGCGCGCCGCGCACGGAGAATCGCGGGCCGCGCGGGTTCTGGTTGCTCGCGCCGATCAGCTGCCGGTACAGGTACACCCGGGTCGGGCGCACGGAGTCCGGGAGCGCCGCGGCGAGCCCGCGCAACTGCTGGCGATTGAGCAGGTCGACGTTGGGATACCCCCGGAACTGGCGCGGGTCGATCGTGAAGAAGAACCGGCGTTGCTCGATGTCCGCATCCTGGATCGCGCGCTCCACCGTCTGCTGCGTGCGCCCGCCGACGGTGAACACATTGTCGCGCGACACGTTGCCCTTCTGCTGCGCCACGATCGACGTGAAGCGCATCGGGCCGATCTGCCCGGACGCCTGCACGCCGTAGTTGCCCGACGGAATGCCGGACGTGATGAAGCGTGACGGGGGCGGCTGGAAGCTGACGTTGCCGAATTCCAGCTTCTGCAGGATGTCGTTCGTGCGGCCCTGGTAGTAGACCGAGATGTTGTTCGACGCGTCGTACTCGCGTTGCGTGTCGAAGTCGACGTTCATGAACACGCGGTCCGCGACGGCGCCGCGGGTGCGGACGTTGAACTGGAAGTCGAACGACGGGATGAACCCGCCCACGCAGCTGCTGCCGTTGACGCTGAGTTGCGCCACGGTGCAGCGCTCGTTGCGGCTGCGGGCGTACTTCGACTCGAGCCGCGACGAGAAGTCGACGCCGAGGCCACCGAGGTCGCCGAACAGGTCGGCGTTGCGCCGGGCCGGGGCGATCCGGGCGCTGTCCTGGGGGGCGGCCTGCCCGTGGGCGGTGACCGGGGGGCTGAGCGCGAGCGCGAGCCCGACCAGGCCCAGAAGGGCCTTGCCCGCGAGGGCGGCCGGACCGACGCTCCTGTGCTGCCGGCACAACAGACCGCGCACCGATCTCCAGTGGTGGGGTACCAGCCCCGCGCGAGCGAAAAAACGCGCCCCTTTGCGAGACCTTTCGATGGATGCACCCTTGAAAATGCGAGTGATGAGCGTGGAACTTACGTGATGAGGCTTCTCTCTCGCTACGTCGTGCGCGAGCACGTCGGTCCCCTGCTGTTCGCGCTCACCGCGCTCACGTCCCTGCTCATGCTGCAGTACGTGGCGCGGCAGCTGGCCAACCTCGCCGGCAAGGGCCTGCCGTGGACGGCCATCGGCAAGTTCTTCGTGCTGTCGCTGCCCTTCACGGTGGCGATGACCCTGCCGATGGCGGTGCTCGTCGCCACGCTGTACGCCTTTGGGCGCATGGCCGCGGAGCACGAGATCACGGCGTTCAAGGCGAGCGGGGTGCGCGTCCGCGCGCTCATGGCGCCGGTGCTGTTCTGCGCCCTGCTGCTGTCGCTCTTCATGGTCTGGTTCAACGATCAGGTCCTGCCGGCCTCGAACCACAAGCTGCGGGTGCTGCAGTCCGACATCGCCCGCACCAAGCCGACGCTCGCCCTTCGTGACCAGGTCCTGAACCAACTCACACCGTCCTTCTTCATGCGTGTGGCGCGCAGCAATGCCGCGACGAATCGCATGTATGACGTCGTGATCTACGATCTGTCACGCGGGCCCGAACGCAAGACGATCTACGCCGACAGCGGCCTCTTCTCGCTCGCGCCGAACGGACAGGATCTGCAGCTTCAGCTCTTCGACGGGCACGCGCAGGAATTCTCGCGGGGCGACAATCGGAAGCTCCAGCGCACGTATTTCCGCTCGCAGAGCGTGCGCGTGAAGGACATCGCACGTTCGTTCCAGACGTCCGCGTCGGACAACTTCAAGAGCGATCGCGAGATGTCGGTGTGCGAGATGCAGCGGAAGTACACGGTCAAGGCGATCGAGTACCTCCGCCTGCGCGAGGATTACATCGCCGCGGCAACGCCCATGCTCAAGCCCGGCGAGACGGGGATCCGCGTGCCACGGGAACGGCCAATCCGTGTCGCGCTGGCCGACTTCTACTGCAACACGCTGCCCTCGCTGATCGGCACCAAGACCGCGAGGGCGCAGCAGGCACCGGTCCAGCAACCGCCCGTTCAGCAGCCACCGGCCCAGCAGCCACCCCCGCCGCCACCGCCCTCGACCGACCCACGACCCGTCTGGCAGCCCTCGGCCACGCCCCCCGGGCAGCCCGCGGTCGTTCCGCAGGCGGTTCCCGCCCCGGTGCCCGGTACGGTCGATTCGAGCGGCATCGTTCCGCCCGTGCCGACGACAGTCCAGCCCGACTCCATCGTTGCGCTCCCGCAGCTCGCCACGGAGAACCTGTCGCTCGCCAATGCGGCCGCGGTGCAGATGAACGAGGCGCGCACCGCGCTGGACAGCCTCAACGTCGAAATCCAGAAGAAGTTCGCGCTGTCCTTCGCCTGCCTGGTCTTCGTGCTCTTCGGCCCCCCGATTGCCCTCCGCTTCCCGCGAGGCGGCGTGGGCGTGACGCTCGGGGTCAGCATCGTGGTGTTCGGGCTCTACTATATCTGTCTCATGGGTGGAGAGACCCTCGCCGATCAGGGCAAGCTGCCACCCCCGGTCGCGATGTGGATCGCCAACGTCAGCTTCTCGATCGTGGGGCTCATCCTGCTCTGGCGCGTGGAGTCCACGACCGACACCAGCCGAGGCGGCGGGATCCGTGACTGGTGGGCGGATCGGAAGGCGCGGAAGGCCCTGCGTGCCAGCCCCCGCACGGCCACCCGTCATGAGGCCACGGCATGAGCCCCATCACGCCCAGTGGGCGTCGCAAGCTCGTCACCCCGCTCGACTGGTACGTCGCAGGCGAGTTCTCCCGGATCTTTCTGGTCACGATGCTCGGCTTCCCCGTGCTCGTGTTCGTGATCGACCTCGTCGACAACCTCCGGAAGTACACGGAGCGCAAGATCAGCTTGCAGGCCGTCGGGCTGAGCTACATTTATTGGATACCTGATACGGTCTTCATGGTCCTGCCGGTGGCGGTGCTGTTCGCTACCGTCTTCTCGATCGGCACATTCACCCGCTACGCCGAGATCACGGCGGCCAAGGCGTCGGGGGTGAGCTTCTACCGGTTCATCGCGCCGATCCTGTTCATGGCGACCGTGGCCGCCGGCATCGATCTCGTGTTCAGCGAGATCGCGCCACCGGCCAACAAGAAACGGCTCGACCTGCTCGCTGGCCCGCAGAAGACGCAGGAGACGGAGCGCTACAACTTCGCCTTCGCCAGCGAGACCGGCCGGGTCTACCGCATCTACACCCTCAACACGCTGACCCGCTCCCTCGACAACATCGAGATCGAAACCCGGGCGTCTGCCAGGCAGCCGGGCGTGCTGCTGGCGGCAAAGTCCGGCTCGTGGCACGGGGATCGCGGATGGGTACTCAAGACGGGCATGCTGCATGTCATGCCCAGTGACTCGACAGATGTCGCCTTTCGCTTCGATTCCATTGCCGATCGCCGCATGACCGAGACCCCGGGGCTGCTGCAAGCCAGTGCCCGAGAGCCGAGTGAGATGAACTTCGCCGACTTGAGCCGCTTCATCGAGACGATGGAGCGTTCGGGCGCGGACGTGAATGAGCTCAAGGTCGACCGCATGCTCAAGATCGCCATTCCGGTCACCTGCATCATCATCGCACTTTTCGGCGCGCCGCTCGCCACGAGTTCGCAGCGAGGCGGCGCCGCGTACGGCGTCGCGGTCAGTCTCGCGACGACCATCGTCATGCTGCTGCTCATCCAGCTCACCAAGGCCATTGGTGGAAAGGGGCTGATGCCGCCCGAACCCGCCGCGTGGATGCCCAACGCGCTGATGGCGTTCGTGGCCCTCATCCTGCTCGCGCGCGTGCGTACGTGAGTGTGCCTCGGTGGGCGCTCGTGAGCAGTCCGTCCCGCGCGCAGGACACTGAATGATGTTCGGCATGGACGTCGCCGTTCGCCTCGCAGAACGGCGGACGGCGGGCATACTTCGGGCAATCGGCAAACGCGCATACTTCTTTCGCGACATCATGCGAGGGCTGCGCGAACCCGGCACCTGGATTCCGGAGACGATCCGGCAGATGCGCACGATCGGCGTCGAATCGGTGCCGCTCGCCTGCATCGTCGCTGCGTTCCTGGGCGGCGTGACCGCCTTCCAGACCCGGTACCAGCTGTTCCCCGGCGTGCAGCTCTCGGTCGTCGGCCTGATCATCCGCCAGAGCATCGTGCTGGAGCTTGGGCCCTTGCTCACTGCCCTCGTGCTGACGGGCCGCGTCGGCGCGCGCATGACGGCGGAAATCGGCACGATGCGCGTGACGGAGCAGATCGATGCGCTCGAGACGCTCTCGTTCGACCCGGTGGCGTACCTCGCGTTGCCACGGCTTCTGGCGGCGCTCCTGATGCTTCCTGTGCTGACGATTCTGGCGAACGCCACCGCGATCTTCAGCGCGTGGGCGGTGCTCGTCACCGCGACGGATGTGCGCACGGACGATTTCGTGGCGGGGCTCCGGCTGTCATTCACGGAGTTCCAGGTGGTGTACTCGCTCATCAAGGCGTTCTTCTTCGGCTTCGCGATCGCTTTCGTCTGTGCGTACGAAGGCTATGTCACCGAGGCGGGCGCCGAGGGCGTCGGCCGGTCGACGGCACAGGCGGTCGTCATTGCCTCCGTATCCATCCTCGTGCTCGATGCCGTGGTGGCCGCCGTACTCGCTCCATTCATTCAGGCATGACGCGCGCACACCAGTTCTGCGCAGGGTCTGCTGATACTCCGGATTCTCCATGAAGCGACGCGACAATCTGCTGGTTGGCTCACTCGTTCTCGTGGCCACGCTGATCCTCCTCGGCGGTACGATCTGGCTGGCGCGCGGTGGCCTCAAGAGCGGCTACGCGATGTACTCCCGTTTCCCCTGGGGCGCAGGCCTCAAGCAGGGGCAGCCCGTACTGCTCGCGGGCGTGAACGTCGGCTTCGTGGACCGGGTGGAGCTCATCCCCGACGGCACGCTGGTCGTGACCTACAAGGTGCAGTCGCAGTATCGCATTCCCGTCGGCACGACGGCGACGGTACAGGCGAACGGCATCTTCGGTGACCAGCAGATCGCGCTCACGCCGATTCGGGCGTCGACACAGAGCCTGCCCGAAGGCGACACGATCCCGGTCGGCATCGCGGCACCCGGCATCCCGCAGCTGCTCAGCAAGGGCGACTCGGTCGCGGCGAACGCGCTCGCGCTGTCGGCGGGCCTGCGCACGACGTTCGTCGATAGCGGGGGAATCAACGAGATCCGCGCGACCATCAAGGAAATGTCGCGCCTCCTCACACAGGTCAGCGCGGTGACGGCGCAACAGAACAGGCAGCTCACGCTGACCCAGGCGTCGCTTCGCCGCACGCTGTCTTCGGTGGACTCGTCGAAGGTCGACTCCACCGTCACGAACCTGCGCGCGGCGTCCGCGAACCTGGAGCAGCTCTCCCGCGAGTTCAAGGCGACGAATACGCAGGTACAGACGCTGCTCGACAAGGTCAGCACGGGCAACGGCACCGCCGGCCGGCTGCTCAACGATCCTGCCGTGTACGAGCAGCTGCAGGTAACGATGCGCCGGGTCGACTCGCTGTTGATCGACATCAAGGCGAACCCGCGGAAGTATATCAATCTCCGGATCTTTTAGCAGCAGCTGACCGCAACCTCTCAGCGCCCGTCATGCCCCATCAACAGCTGGCCGCGTACCTGAACGATCACCTGGCCGGATCGGTCATCGCGATCCGCCTGATGGTGTCGATCGAGTCGACGTACGGCGACAGCGCAGACTCGCGCGAGATTGCCAGTATCGTTGCGGGCGTGCGCCGCGAAGTGGAGGAGGACCGTGCGGTGCTCGAGCGCATCATCGCGCGCGCGGGCACCAGCGAGAGCAAGGCACGCAAGGCCGCCGGATGGTTCGCCGAGCGCTTCGCGCAAGCCAAGATGGGCGCCGACGACGGCGGCGATGGCGCGTTCCGCCTGCTCGAGTCGGCGGAAGTGATCACGCTCGGCATCCTCGGAAAACGCGGCCTGTGGCGCGCGTTGCACGCGGCAGCGGATCGCTTGCCGGCGGTACGGGACATCGACTTCGACGCGCTGGTCGCCCGCGCAGAATCGCAGTACGAGCGCATGGAGGTCGTGCGGCTTGGCGCGGCGAGAGCAACGCTTCGCCCGGTGGCAGGCTGAGTTCAGCCGTAGTCGCCCAGAACTGCAAATCGCCACCGCAACCGCAACGGA
Source organism: Gemmatimonadota bacterium (assembly GCA_040387895.1). Lineage (GTDB taxonomy): Bacteria > Gemmatimonadota > Gemmatimonadetes > Gemmatimonadales > Gemmatimonadaceae > Gemmatimonas. Next base: position 19,086 of record JAZKCW010000109.1, on the reverse strand, counting down.
AACCGCGTCTCACGCGGAGATCGCGGAGGACTACGGAGTGGCGCAGCGAACCGCTGGTTTCTACAGCCTCACGCGGAGGCGCGGAGAACTGCGGAGAGACGCGGAGAACAGCGCGCGAAGGCGCGATGCGCGGCACGCCGAGGAGATTGCGGCATGCCCCTGTTCTTTTCTTAATGGGGTCTGTGGCATTCCACGGAGCCACCCCAAAAGAGTCGCTGCACTGCGTTCGCGGCCTGCACCCCTCCGCGGCTCTGCGCGCTTTCTCCGCGCCTCCGCGTGAGGCTGTAGAAACCAGCGGTTCGCTGCGCCCCTCCGTAGTCCGCCGCGATCTCCGCGTGAGACGCGGTGCGCCGTTCGAGGTTGCAGCTGTCCATCACGCAAGCAAAGCGGCCCCCTCCATCAAGGAAGCGGCCGCTCTCACAGTCTCTCACGCCTGACAGACTAGAACGAGTAACGAATCCCCAGCTGTGCACTGAACTGCAGCAGCAGGTTCGCGCCGAGCGCCCGCTCCTGCCCGAACCCCGTCGGCACCGTATACAGAATCGTCTGGTTCGTCGCGTCATAGCTCACCGGCGTCACGAGATTCCGGTTGCCCGATGTCACCGCCTCATAGCGTCCCCACTTGCTGTTCAATCCGTTCAGCACGTTGAACAGGTCGAGCGACAGTTCCACCGACTGCCCGAGGCGCGTCGGGATGCGATTGCGAACCGACAGGTCCAGCCGGTTGAACCACGGCTGCCGGCACGTGTTGCGCTCGATGACGCGACCGACGTAGTCGCCGACGCACTTGTAGTCGCGCAGGATGTCACCGTACCGGGCGCGCTGCTCCGCGATGTACGCCTCGCGCTCGGCCGGCACCGTGATGCTCGTCGGCACCGAGACCGGCAGCTTGTCCGCGGCGAACACGAACGGCCGGTCGTTGAATGACAAACCGTCGCCGTTCAGGTCCCCACCCTGCTCCGGGCCCCACGGCGTGCCGCTCTGCAGGCGCCACACACCGCTGAGCCGGAAGCCGAGCGGGAGGCTCGTGAAGCCCGACAGCACGAACGTGTGATTGCGCACGAAACCCGATGGGCCCCACGCGCCATCCGTGTCGCCGACGCCGCCGAGATCGTTCGGCCCCGCGGCCCCGACACGAGTGCTCGAGAACCCCTCGAAACTCGTGCAGCAGCTGAACGAGCTGTTGTCGTATGCGCGCTGCCAGGTGTACGAGCCGCGGATCGACGACGCCGTGTTGAAGCGGTGGTCGAGGTTGAACGTCGCCGCCTGAGAGCTGGCCTGCCCATCGTAATGGTTCGTGAACACGTTGCCGAAATCCGTGTTCAGGAGCCGGTCGTTCGACGCCGCGTTGGCCGGTGCGAAGCGGCCCGCCGGCACGAACACCAGACGGTTCGCCTCGTTGGCCAGCGCGAACAGCGACGGGCGCAGGTTGATGTTGCGCACCGTGTACAGCTTGCTCGTCTCCGTGAACAGCAGGTCGGCGGAGAAGCGGGTGTTGGCGCCAAGCGCGCGCTCATACCCGACGTTTCCGCGCAGCGTCTGCGGCAGTTCGAATCCGTCGGTCCAGAACGAGTACTCCGGGAGCCCACCGATGCCGGCCGTGCCCGCGCAATTCGTGGGGTTGCCGAGTCCATTCGTTGGCAGGCTTCCATAGCCCGTCACCGGTGGCGGCGCCGTGGGATCACCGTCTGCTGCGGACCCGGAGCAATCCAGGTTGAGCAGCGGAACGTCCGTGATACCGACATTGCCGCCGAGCACCGCCGGGATGCGGCCGTAGAAGAGGCCGATGCCGCCGCGGAATACCTCCGACGCGTCGCCCTTGCGGTCCCACGCCATCGCGAGACGCGGCGAGATGTTGTCGTTGTCGATCGGGGCCAGCCCGCTCTCGATGCCGAACGCCCGCTCGGCGTCCACCACACGGCCCGGGCGCTTGCCGAAGCGCGACACGTCGTAGCGCAGTCCGAGGGTCGCGGTGAGGCGCGGGGTGACCTGCCACTCGTCCTGTGCGTAAGCCGAGTATTCCTGCGTGCTGAAGCTCACCGTCGGTGGGGTGCCGTCGGCGCGCACGTTGCGCGTGTAGCGCGTCGGCCGGCCCGCCTCGAGCGCGGCGAGGTTGTCGAATGTGTAGAAGCCCGATCCGTTCAGCCAGAAGTCGTTCAGGTACCAGGCGAACAGGTTGTTCGTGCCGACCTTGAGGGTGTGCGTTCCGTAGGTCGCGGACATGTTGTCGACGATCTGGAACTTGTTCTCTTCGAGCCGGTTGCGGAACGAGATGCTCGCGCCACCCCAGGCGAATGCCCGGCCGGCATTCACGTTGTTCACCCGCAACTCCGGCAGGAGATTCGACCCGACGCGCGGCCGGTTCTCCGCGGAGTACTGCATGCGCAGCACGTTGCCGATCCTGCCCACGGTGCTCGTCAGCTCGGACACCAGGGAGTTCGTGCGGTTCTTGAACGCCTCGACCTTCGAGAGGCCGCCTGTCGAGGTGGCGCCAAACGTTTCGTTGCTGTTGTCGTAGTCCGAGAAACTGTTCCGCACGGACAGCCGGTTGCGGCTGTCGATGTTCCAGTCGACGCGGGCGAATGCGGTGACGACATCGTTCTTCGTGAAGAACGGGCTGAATGCATCGGAGGCACCGGCCACGCCGTACTTGTCGCCGAGGATCGAGAAGAAGCGCGCAAGGCTGTCCGCTGTCGCCCGGTCCGTGGCCGCGAACCCGTTGTACCGGGCGATCGAGTCGGTCGACGAGAACGTGAGGGCGCGCTGCTCGTTGGCGGTGGCCTGCGCGCGCAGCGTGGCCGGTGACACCGGCGTGAACGGTTCCCGACGCCGCTGCGCATCGACCGAGGCGAAGTAGAACAGCTTGTCGCGCAGGATCGGCCCCTCGATCTGAACGGCGTACTGCTGGACGTTGAAGTCGTTCGGGGTCGTACCGTCGAAGTTCTTCTTCGTGAACTGCTCGCCGCGATAGTTGCCGTAACCCGTCGCGCGGAACCGGTTCGTGCCGCCCTTGGAGATGATGTTGATGATGCCGCCGGCGTAGTTGCCGTACTCCACGTCGAAGCCGTTCGTGACGATCTGGAACTCCTTCACCGACTCAATGGAGAAGTTGAACGGAATCCGGCTGCCGCCGCGGTTCTCGCCGAAGAAGCTGTTGTTCGCATCCACGCCGTCGAGCTGCACGTTCGTCTGCGAGGGTCGTGCACCGGCGATCGAGAACTGGCCACCGGTCGTCGTCTCCGGCGTGGGACTCACCAGGCCGGACAGGTTGATGAAGTCCGTGAAGTCGCGGCCGAGTGTCGGCAGGTTGCTGATCTCTTCCGTACTGACACCCTGTTTGAGCCCACCATCGCGGGCGTCGATGCGCGTGTTCGCGGCGCTCACCTGCACCGTTCCGAGCGTGACGGCGGCATCGCGCAGCACGAAGTTCACCGTGGCCGTGGTGCCCACCACTACCCGGATGCCGGTGCGTTCGTCCTGTACGCTGCCGATGCGACGCGCGAGCATGCGGTAGGTGCCGGAAGGCAGCAGGCGGATGACATACGCGCCGTCGGTATTCGCCGCGGCCGAGCGCGACAGGCCGGTTTCGACGTTGACAGCGGTGACCGTCGCACCGGCGACGGCGGCACCGGCCGCGTCGCTCACGGTTCCGCGAATGCCGCCGGTGGTCTCCTGGGCGTGCAGTGGTGTGAGGGATGGAGCGGTGGCGCACAGGCACAGGAGTGCCGCGGCCAGCGAGGTCATGGAGAGGGCGCGCCCGAACTGGCGCACTCGCGGGATCAGGAGCACGGGACCTCCGTCACGTCCGTCGCGGCGCGTGGCTGAAGCTGGATTGCGTTATTGAAGAAGCCGAGGATGCCGGTGATGTCGTAGCAGCGACCAGCGACGAAGCGCGCCACGCCGACGTTGTTGACCGCCGCACCGTCGAGCCGGAGGATTGCAGCACCGCTGCCGTCGTTCATCTGTGCGTTGCCGCTCTGGCCGCCGAACCCGAACGCACTCACCTGCACCTTCTTCACGGAGATGAGGCGTCCGACGTCGGCGGCCACTCCACTCGTGATGGCAGCGAGCGCGCCGGTCGTGCGCACCACTGCGGCCGGGACGGCTGCACCACGCTTGATGTTCTGCGCGACGCGTGGGTTCACGATCTGCACCTGGGTATTGAACAGCGCGATCTCACCCGTGACCTCGATGGAGTCACCCTCCTGCAGCCCCAACGGAATGAGCGAAGCGCCGAACACCTGCACGCCGCCGGTCGGGTCCTGGATGTAGACGTTGTCGCCCTGTGTGCGGAAGCGCCCGGGCTGCGCCGTCACGATGCCGGAAATGGTGACAGTGGTGTTCGCCGCCAGCGGCTCCGCCACGTTGATGCGCACCACGCAACCGAACTTGACGGGCGTCGGCACGAACGTCTGCTCGCTCGCGTACACGCTCGGCCGCGTTCCGCCGCAGAACACATAATTGGCGGCCACGATGCTCGGATTGCGCACCACGGTGATGTCGTGCGTGCCGACCGGCACCGACGCTGTCCATCGTCCATCGACGCCCGATGTGGGACTCGCGATGACGACGTCGGTGCCGCGCTGCAGCACGTTCACCACGACGCCGGCAAGCGCGGAGTCGCCAGCCGTCGGGGTGAACTCGCCGTTGTTGTCGCGGTCGAAGAAGACGATCCCGGCCACCGTGCCGGTGTCGTCGATCGGCTCCACGGGAGCAGGGTCATCGGCGCACGCGGCCAGCAGTGTGGTGAGTGCGAGAAGTGCCGGCGTGATGGCGCGCATCGTCGTGCGCGACTGGTTGGGGCCGTTCTGCTGTGGCATCAGGAGACTCATGGAGTGACATCCGTGCGGAAGCGCGGCTTGAGCTGCGCCATACCGTTGAACTGCGTGAGGACGCCGGTGATGCCGTACGTCTGGCCCACCGTGAAGTTCGCGCGCGTGAGACCCGTGTTCGCCGCTGCGATGCGCACGGTAACGGTGGCACCATCCGCAGCTGTCCCGGTCACGTTGAAGGCTGCTCCGGTGCCGGTGCCCACCGTAGTCACGGTGAGGGCGGCGACCGTGACGAGTTGCCCGTCGTTCGTCAGCGCATTCGCTGCGGTGCCCGTCAGGATCACGGGCGCTGGGGCACTCCCCGTTGCGACTTTCACGAGCGAGGGCATGCCCAACTGCAACTGCCCGGCATTCGCACCACGTGCGCCGGTGAGTTCGACCCGATCGCCCAGGGCGAAGTTCGCCGACTCCGTGCTGGGCACGGAGAACGCGGCGATGCCGCCCGTGGCATCCTGCACCCAGATCTCGGACAGTGCGCCGCCGGTGCCACTCGTGAACACGTTCGGCGGCACGGTGATGTTGCCGCCGACGGTGATCACCGTGCCGGCCGCTGCTGCGCGGGCACTGGCCACCGTCGCGACAGCCGGCGCGACATCCGCCACGCCACGCGGCTTTACCTGCGCCGTGCCGTTGAACTGCGACAGCACGCCCGTGATTGCGTAGCGATCACCGACGACGAACGCGGCGCGCGTCAGCCCGCTCGCCACTGCACGAATCGTGATCGCGGCGCCTGCTGCATCGACGGCGGTGACGTTGAACAAGGCACCGGTACCGGGCTGCACCTCCGTGATGCGCAGTCCGGAGAGTGTCACCAGCCGGCCTTCGTTCGCCAGCGTGAGCGCCTGCGCCACCGTCTGCGCGACCGGCGTGACCGGCGTGCCGGCACCGAGGCGCGTGAAGCGGAGCGTAGGACCGCCGACCTGGCGCTGTCCGCTGAATACGGAGAGCACACCTTGCGCCTCCACACGGTCACCGAGCGCATAGAGCCCGGCGTCCGAGGTCGGCACCGGGAAGACGGCGATGCCGCCCGTCGCGTCCTGCACCCACACCTCGGAGGACACGCCACCCGTGCCGCTCACGAACGATCCGGGCAGCACCGTGATCGAGCCCTGCACCGCGACAGTCTGTCCGTTCGCGCGCAGGCGTGCGGTCGCGATGTCGGTGATCAGTGCACCGGTGAAGATCGCGTTCGTCTGCAGCGCCGCCCCTGCACCGATCTCCACCCGGCGCACGGCGCCCGATGTGCCGTAGCTGATCGACGAAGGGTTCTCGAGAGACGCGTAATACACGCCCGGAGTGAGGAAGCGGAACGTGTAGGCACCGGCCGCATCGGTGACCGTGGAGTCGACGCGCGCTCCCGGCGCACCGGCCTGTTCACGTCGCAGCACCACCGCGAGGCCTGCGCCCGGCGTGTCGGTGCCGTCGTACGTGCCGTTGGCGTTGTCGTCGCGGAAGATGCGTCCGCTGATGGTCGCAGGCAGGTACGCATACCGCAGCTCACCGCCGCTGTACGTGCCGAGCGCGCTCACGACCACGCGCGGTGCACCACTCGTCGTGAGCACCGTGCCCGCAGGACCGGCCGCCGGTGGTGAGATGGTGTAGCTGCCAGGCTTGAGTGTCAGCGTCGCGAAGCCATCCGCACCTGTCGTGGCTTCCACGGCCGGCGTGCCGCTCGCGTCGTTGCTCGCGACGGTGAGTTTCGCGCCGGAGATCGGTGCATCACCGGAGGTGAATGAACCCGACGCATCGAGGTCGATGTAGGCGCGAAGCCGCACCTCGGCGGACTTGCCCGCCGGTGCGGTCGCCTCGCCGCACGCGGCAAGGAATGCGAGCGGAATGCACAGCGAAAGACACACGCGCTGCACCTTCGGCAGGCTGCGCACCGGCGGCCGAAGTCCGCCCCGGAGACCGAGGCGGGATGAATGCTGGAGTGGCATGGAGGGGTCGGTACCGTACGTCGGGAGATCAGTCGGGGAACGCGTCGAGTGATGCGTCCAATGATAAGCAGTCAGCCAGCATGCGGCTGGAAACACGATGCGGGCCTGAGCGTAAGCCCGGGCCCGCATCGCACAGCGTGGTGTTCGGTTTAGAAAGCGTACCGGAGCGACATCTGCAGCTGGTAGAAGTCACGCGACTGACCGGCGATGCGGCCGAACGGCTGCGGCGTCGGATTCGCCGTCGTGCTGCGGAATCGGGTGTCGAACTCGTACCCGAGTGCGTTCTCGTCCGTCAACGGAGCCGCCGTGCGCTGACGCACGGTGAAGATCGCCTGCTGCGGGAAGTTCGGGCCGATCGGCGGAAGCTTGACCGTGCCCCAGTTCCGGTTGATCAGGTTGGCGAAGTTGAATACGTCGAGCTGGAGCGTGAGCGCCTGACCGGCGATGCGCGGAATCGACTGGCGCACGGACAGGTCGAAGCGCGTCTGCCACGGCGTCGTGCAGCTGTTCCGCTCCATGATGCTTCCACGCTGCCTGCTGAGGCATGGCTGTTCGTTGATGAAACGCTCGAAGTCCGCCGCCGCGGCGGCATTCGTCGCGAAGGCCGTACCCGAACCGGTGCCGATGCGGATCTCGCTCACGTCCGTCGCGCTGCGCGGAACGTAGATCGGATCGTTGTTCGTCACGCCGTCGCCGTTGATGTCCTGCGAGACGACATACGTGATCGGCGAGCCGGAAATCCCCTCGTAGAAGAACGACACGTCCGTCTGCGCCGTCGTCCACGGTGCCGTGTACGTACCGTAGAGTGTCAGCCGGTTCGGGCGTTCGAAGTACGAGGTGCCGGTCGTCGTCTTGTCCTCGATGCGGCCGATCGGCTGGCGCCCGTTGCGGTAGTTGGAGATCGCGCGGTCCGACGTCAGCGACTGCACGTCCTTCGCCTGCATGTACGTGTAGGCGCCCGTGAGCTCGATCGCGCGGCTGAAGCGCTTCCGGAGCTGTCCGGTCAGCGAGTAGCTGTAATCCGCCGACTGGTTCGTCAGGTAGATCGCGCCGTCGCTGAAGTTCGTGTTCGCTGCCGTCTGCAGCACGTAACGCTGGCTGTTGTTGTTGATGTTGTACGTACCCGTGCCGGACACCGTGATCGTGTCGGCGTACAGCGTGCGACCGCGCGCCGACGTGTAGTCGGCGCCGCCGATCTGGCGAGGGCCCTTCAGGTTGATATCCTGCACGAAGAGGCCGTTGATCGCGCGGCGGTACATCGCCTCACCTGTGAACGTCACGCCGCCAGGCAGGCGGCGGTCGACGCCGAACGACGCCGTGAAGTTCTGCGGGTTCTTGAAGTTCGGGTCCGTGACGTTCACGACGCTCGTGCCGAAGGCACCCGGTGACGGGGCCGGCTGGCCGAGGCAGCTCTTCGGCAACAGCGCGGGATCCGTCACGTACGCCGGCGTCGCCGCATTGGAGCACGGGAGGCTCACGCCGCCGATGCCGGTGTTGCTGAAGGCATTGCTCACGAAGATGAACGGGACCGGCGAGGTGAAGACGCCGACGTTGCCGCGAACCTGCGTGACGCTGTTCCCGCCCACGTTCCAGTTGAACCCGACGCGCGGGCTCCAGAGGGCCTGCGTCTTCGGCGCGACATCGGTGCGGATCGGGTTCTTCATGCCCGCCGCGGTCGACCGGGTGAGAAGATCCTGGTTGAGGCCCGGCGTATCCAGGTACCGTGGCACGTCGACGCGAATGCCCGCCGTGACCGCGAGGTTCTGCGTCACGTTCCACAGGTCCTGAGCGTATCCCGTGGTCGTGGTGCCGTTGAACTCACCCGCGATGTCACCGCCGTTCGCGAACGCGAACAGGTAACCCGTGGGCTGGTTCGCCTGCAGCGACGCAATCGTCGGGAAGACGTACGCGCCACCCAGACCGGTCTGGAAGAAGTTGTAGATGTACGTCCGCTCGTACCGGCCGCCGAGCGTGACCGTGTGGTCGCCGAGCGGAATGGAGAGGTTTTCGCTGATCTCGAGCACGCGCTGCTTGAGCAGGTTGCCCGGCGAATTGCGCTCGGCACCGAATACGACGGCGCGGAGGGGCGAGGTGCCGCCGATCGGCGTGACGCCGACCGTCACCTCCGGTGAGGTCGTCGGCGTGATGCGCTTGTCCTGGATCGTGTTGTAGCCGAACGACAGTTCGTTGCTCCAACCACGCTGCGTATTCGTGAACAGCTGCACCGCGGTCGACGAGTTCGTGTTCTCGACCGAAAACGCATTGGACGTGAGCCGCAGGCCGGAGAGCGTCGTGTTCGGGTTCTGCAGGAGCTGCGTAATGTTGCTCGTCTGCGTACGGCTGAACGCGTCCGACTCGGCCGTGTTGTAGAGCTGGCGGATGCCGAGGCGATTGGCGCTGTTGATCTGCCAGTCGATACGGCCCATCAGGTTGGCGAGCGGGTTGTTGCGGCTCACGAAGCCGGACGAGCCGACGTCGACGCCCTTGGCGGCCATGATCGAGCGGATCAGCGCGATCGAGTCGAGCGACACGTCGTCGAGCCGACCCGTCGCGAGGTTCTCGCTCGGGCCGGACGCCGGGTCCGTGCGCTGCTGCCACTCGGGGGCGACGAAGAAATGCAGCTTGTCCTTGATGATCGGGCCACCCAGCGAGAAGCCGTACTGGCGCACGCTGAAGTCTGCGGCACGGATGAACGGCTGGTCGGCCGCCATCTCCGGCGTGCGGAAGCCGTACGTCGCGCCGCCCGTCAGGCGGTTGGTACCGGTCTTCGTCACGGCATTCACGAGCATGCCGGCGAAGTTGCCGTAGCGGACGTCCGTGGGGCTGAGCAGGATCTGCAGCTCCTTCACGGCTTCGATCGACATGATGCGACCGCCGGTCGCGCCACCCGGCGTGCCGCTCGATCCCCCGAGGTTGAACCGGTCGTTCTGGTTCACGCCGTCGACCGTGTAGTTGTTGAAGCGATTGTACACGCCGCCGGCGGATGGGCCTTCACCGTTCTGCGGCCGCGTCACCTGTGGCGTCAGCTTGACCAGGTCGGTGTAGTCGCGCTGGAGGAGCGCCGAGCGACGGAGCAGCGAGTCGCTCACCACCGTGCCCACACCCTGCTTCGTCGGGGCAAACTCTGCTGCCCCCGTCGCGACCACTTCAACGGCCGAAAGCTGTGCGGCGGCCTGCTGCATGGTGATGTCCACCGTGGACGTCTGGCCAAGCGCCACCGTGATCTCGCTGCGGCTCACCGGCGCGAAGCCGAGCAGGCGCACGGTAACCGTGTACGGCCCGCCAACCGTGAGCCCCTGCACGAAATAGCGACCGTTCGTCCGCGTCAGTGCGCCGGTGCGGAAGCCGGTCGAGGTGTTGCGGACTTCGACCTGGGCGTTCTCGAGAGGCCTCGTTCCATCGGTAACCGTACCGCTTATCGCGCCGGTCGTCAGGCCCTGCGCCATCAGCTGCCGGGAAGACCCGGACAGGACGGCGGCGGCAAGGGCGACCACGCTCAGCAAACGCTGCATGCGCATGTGTTGTGTGAACTCGAAGTAGGAGGGACCTGCAGCGGCGCGGCCAGACACGAACCGGACCGTGTGCCACGGAGGGAAGCTAGGGGAACCCGTCTGGGTCAGCAACAAATCAGGGTAACCGGCGCGTCACGAACCGTTGCGGCCGGTCGGATCGATCGCCGCACCCTTTCGTCCCACGGTCACGAAGTAGACCGGAATACCGAGGGCGATCACGCCGAGCACGCCGACCGTGCCCCAGCGCTGCGCCGGATCGACCAGCGCGTTCACGAGCAGGAACAGGGTGGCCAGGCAGAAGAGCGCCGGCAGCACCGGGTAGAACGGCACCCGGACGGGCGGATTCCAGTCGGGGCGCTTCCGCAGGGAGAAGATCGAGCCCACGGACATGATGTAGAACACGAGCGAAGCGGTCACAAAGATGTCCGCCAGCTGCTCGAAGGTCCGCAGGAGGACGAACCCGATGCCAAGGCTCGCCGCGAGGGCGATCGCGACGTACGGGGTCTTGTAGACCGGATGGATCCGGGCCACCTGCTTGAAGAAGAGCCCTTCGTCGGCCATGGCGAAGAAGATGCGCGGGCCGGTGAGCAGCGACCCGTTCACCGCCCCGAATGTCGAGAGCATGACCGTGATCGACACCAGGGTCACGCCCACCGGCCCGACCAGCCGCTGCGCGACGTCGGCGGCCACGAGGGGCGCCCGCCGGATCTCCTCGACGTTGAGCACCGAGAGGTAGGCGAGGTTGGCGAGCAGGTAGATCGCGATGACGCCGAGCGTGCCCATCACGATGGCGCGCGGCAGGTTGCGGCGCGGGTCGGCCACTTCGCCGCCCACCTTCGTGAGATCACCCCATCCGTCGAAGGCCCAGAGGACGGAGACGAGCGCCAAGCCGAAGGCGCTCACGGAGAAGCTGCCGGGCGGCACGGCGGGCGTGAAATTCCCCCCGGTGCTCGGCAGACCGAGTGCGAAGGCGAGCATGATGATGATCAGCAGGCCGCCGTACTTGGCGACCGTCGTGATATTCTGGACGAGCGACCCCCATCGGAGCCCGAGCAGGTTCACGGTCGCCATGGCCGCCAGTGCGAGCGCCGCGATCCATCGCGCATAGCCATCGAACGGCGCCAGACCCGGGTCGTAGCCGAGGCCGCGCAGGAGGTATTGCGCGAACGTGATCGAGATGGCCCCGAGGGCCGCGGCCCGGATGATGATCAGCTCTGACCAACCGTAGAGGAATGCGGGGAGCCGCCCCCACCCTTCCCTGATATAGACGAAATGTCCGCCGGTACGCGGCAACGCGCCCGCGATCTCGGCCAGCGTGAGTGCGCCGCACAGGGCGAAGATGCCGCCCGTGATCCACACGGCGAGCAGCGGTAGCGGCCCCGGCAGTTTGTCCGCGATGCCCGCCGGCGATCGGAAAATTCCGGAACCGATCGTGGACCCGACGAGGACCGCAATCGCGCTCCAGAGTCCGAGACTGCGTGGAAGCTCACGAGGTGCGGAGGCGCTACCCGTGGCGCTGCTGCTGGAAGGGGCTGATGGCATGCGCGCTATCCTACTGCCGGGTACGTGTGCCGGAACAGGGGCGCATCCTGCTAGCTTTCACCGCACATGCGCCCAGCTATTCTCGACGCGGTCTTCTGGATTGCCGCGCTCTCCTGCGCCATTGCGCAGTTCTTCATTCTTCGCGCCGTGCTCCGCCCGTCGGTCGTTCCCGAACCGGGGACCCGCACACCGGGCGACGCATCGCTCCCCGTTCGACGCCAGTCGGGACGGATCCAGGAAATCGTCTGGGCCGTCCTGCCGTCGCTGCTGCTTGCTGCCGCCTTCGTGCTTGCGTGGCAGACCATGCATCCCGCGTCGACCCGCTCATGACCTCACCCATGTCGTCCTCCGACTTTCCCGTTGGCATCCGGCGCGCGTCGTACGCAGCGCTTGGTGTCGCCCTGCTCCACATCGTGTTCGGCGCCATCGTCCGCATTTCCGGCTCGGGAATGGGTTGCGGCGACAACTGGCCGAAATGCTACGGGTACTGGTTCCCGCCGTTCGATCGCATGGACCTCGTGATCGAAGTGATGCACCGCTACCTGGCCATCGCCCTCTTTGCGGCGATCGCCGTCCTCGTCGCCACGGTGTGGCGCCATCGCACGCTTCCGACGGTCAGCGGACGCGGCAGTGTGGCGAACGCCGCGCGGCTTTCGCTGCTGCTCTGGTTTGCTCCCGCGCTGTTCGGCGCAGTCACGGTGTTCACCGGTAACCCGTGGTGGGCCACCGTGGTGCACAAGCTGCTCGCAGTGTCGCTGATCGCCGTGCTGGCGATCGCGACGATGCGCGCCGGTGGCTTTGGTGCCGCATCGCTACGGGTCGGCAGCGGCACGCCCAAGGCCGTCGGCGGCGCGACGAGTGCGGCGATCGGTGCATTGCTCGTCGTGCTGCTTGGCGGGTTGACGGCGAAGCTTCCCGGCGCTGCCGTGGCGTGCGCCGGTTTCCCGTTCTGCGGCGATGGCTCGCTTGGCGGCGGCGCGCAGCACGTCCAGCTCACGCATCGCATTCTCGCATATCTGCTCGTGCTCCATCTGGCCTCGCTTCCGTTGCTGTTCCGCAAGCGCGGCGAACCGCTGCCGGTGCAGCGCGCCGCGTGGATCGGTGCGGCGCTGGGCTTCATGCAGGTGGTCTGGGCAGGCTGGATGGTGCTCGGTGGCTTCCCGGGCACCGTGCGCTCGATGCATCAGGCGACCGGCATCCTGATCTGGCTCGTCGCATTCACCACCGCGTATCTGGCGCGCATCGCCGCCGGACGCACGACCATCGCGCTGCAGGGCACGGCCCCCCGTGACGCGAGCATTCCCCGTGTGCCCGCACCGGGCACGCCTACGCCGGCGCGCTGATGTCCCCGTCTGCAACGCCTGGTGGCGCCCCGTTGCCAGGTCCCATTCCGGGCCCCGTGCCGGGCGTGAGCAAGGGTCTCGGCGCACCGGTGGTGGAACCGCCGTCGCTCTCGCGTGACCTGGTGTCGCTCACCAAGCCGCGCATCATCTCGCTGCTGCTGGTCACGACCATCGCGCCGATGTATGCCGCGGGATCGCCCGACCTGCTCACCGTGCTGCTGGTGACCATCGGCGGCTACATGATGGCGGGCGGTGCGAACGCCGTGAACATGTACATCGACCGCGACATCGACGACGTGATGGCGCGCACCCGCCTGCGGCCGATTCCGAGCGGCCGCATGTCGCCGATCCAGGTGCTCGCATTCGGCGTCGCTTGCGCGACGTTCGCGACCTGGATGCTCGGCAAGTACGTGAACGTGCTCACGGCGGGGCTCGCACTCGCGGGCTTCTACTTCTACGTGTTCATCTACACGCGCTGGCTCAAGCGCTCGTCGCCGCAGAACATCGTGATCGGCGGGGCGGCCGGTGCGTTTCCGCCACTAGTGGGATGGGCAGCGGTGACCGGCACGCTCGACGTCACGGCGCTCTGTCTCTTCCTCATCGTGTTCTACTGGACGCCGCCCCACTTCTGGGCGCTCGCGCTCCTCAAGCAGGTCGATTACGGCCGCGCGCGCGTGCCGATGGCACCACTGGTGTGGGGTGAGCGAGAGACGATGCACCAGATGGTGTGGTACACCGTGCCACTCGTGGCGCTCACGCTGTTGCCGGTACTCTTCGGCGCGTTCGGCCTCACGTACCTGGTGTCGGCCGTGATCCTCAACGCCTTGCTGGTGCGCGGTCTGCTGCGCATCGTCTCCGCCGCACGCGCGGGTCAGCCGTGGAGCGGGCCCGCGTGGTGGGTCTACAAGTACACCCTGCTCTATCTCGCGCTGCTGTACGTGGCGATGGGTGTGGATCGCGCGATCGCCCGCGCGATCGCGTAACCGCCGCGTGACCGCCGCGTGACCGCACCCGTCGTACCGAAGGCCAAACGCACCCTCGTGTCGCCGCGTCCGCTGGCGCGGCTGCTGCCACTGCTCAAGCCGTACCGCGCGAAGCTCGGCGTCGCGTTCATCTGTCTGGTCGTCGCCGCCGCGGCGGGACTCGCCTTCCCCGCGGTGCTGCGCGTGCTGCTCGACTCCGCGTTCGTGATCAACGACCGGAGCGCGCTCGATCGCTGGGCACTGGTGCTGCTGGGCATCTTCGCGGTGCAGGGCCTGATGAACTTCGTGCAGGTGTTCCTGCTCAGCAGCACCACCGAGCGGGTGATCGCGGGGCTGCGCCGGGACACGTTCGCGCACCTCATCCGCCTGTCCCCGGCGTTCTTCGCCGACCGCCGCACGGGCGAGCTCACGAGCCGGCTGTCCAGCGATCTCGGGCTGCTGCAGTCGCTGCTCAGCACCTGGGTGTCGGAGCTGTCGCGCCAGATCCTGTTCCTGATCGGCGGCGTGATCATGCTCGTCGTGACGAACCCGCGCCTCACGCTCACCACGCTCGCCGTAGTGCCGCTCGTAGTGGGTGCCGCGATCGTCTTCGGCCGCGCGCTGCGCAAGGCCAGCACGGGCGTGCAGGACCGCGTGGCGGAAGCGATGGGCATGGCCGACGAGTCGTTCGGCGCAATTCGCACGGTGCAGAGCTTCACCCGCGAAACCGAGGAGACCGAGCGCTTCGGGCGCTCGCTCGGTGACCTCGTGGAAGTCGCGGTCAGGCGTGCACGGTTGCGCGCCATGTTCTTCGGCGTCGTCGGATTCGTGGCATTCGCCTCTGTTGCCATCGTGCTCTGGCAGGGGGGCGCACAGGTGCTCGAGGGGCGCCTGACCGCCGGCGCTCTGGTGTCGTTCCTGTTCTACGCACTCACCGTCGCTGCGGCGGTCGGCTCACTGGCATCGCTGTTCGGCAACTTTCAGGAAGCGATCGGCGCCGTGACACGCGTGTTCGAGTTGATCGAGACGCAGCCCACCGTGCGCGAGCCTGCGAACGCGATCGTGCTCGCGCACCCGGCGCGCGGCGCGGTGGTGTACGACAATGTGGAGTTCCGCTACGGCGACGCGCTGCCGAAAACGATCAGCGGCATCTCGCTCTCGATCGCTCCCGGTGAGACGCTGGCCCTGGTGGGCCGGTCCGGCGCGGGCAAGACGACCATCGCAAGCCTGTTGCCGCGCTTCTGGGACGTGACCTCGGGCCGCATTACGCTCGACGATGTGGACGTGCGCTCACTCAGCCTGCAGTCGTTGCGCGGGGCGATCGGCATCGTGCCGCAGGAGCCGGTGCTGTTCAGCGGCACGATTCACGAGAACATCGCGTACGCGAAGCCCGACGCCACGGACCCGGAGATCCGCGCGGCCGCCGCTGCGGCGCACGCGCTGGAGTTCATCGAGCGCCTCCCCGACGGATGGCACACGAAGGTCGGCGAGCGTGGCGTCAAGCTCTCGGGCGGACAGCGTCAGCGCATCGCGATCGCGCGCGTGTTCCTCAAGAATCCGGCGGTCGTGATCCTGGACGAGGCGACATCGAGCCTCGACACGGAGAGCGAAGGCTTCGTCGAGGAAGCGCTGGAGCGCCTGCTGGTGGGAC
Organism: Gemmatimonadota bacterium; assembly: GCA_040387895.1. Lineage (GTDB taxonomy): Bacteria > Gemmatimonadota > Gemmatimonadetes > Gemmatimonadales > Gemmatimonadaceae > Gemmatimonas. The sequence continues at coordinate 3,307 of JAZKCW010000109.1, read as the reverse complement.
GCAGCACGCTGATCATCGCCCACCGATTGAGCACGGTACGCCGGGCGGATCGCGTCGTGGTGCTCGACGAGGGAACCATCGTCGAGACGGGAAGCCATGAGGAGCTGGTCGCGCGCGACGGCGGATTGTACCGCAAGCTCTACATGGGGCAGATGGTGGCGAGCGAAGTGCTCGCCGGCTGACGCGCCATCCGCGTGCACTGCACGTTGGTGGCCCTCTGACTACCGACTACTGAGTACTAGTACTGTTGTCTCGCTTCCGACTACTTCAGTTGTACTGCCCTCTGCTTTCCCCCAGCCGAGACACCAGTAGTCCAGTAATCAGAAGCGAGACCCAAGTACTAGTAGTCGGTAGTCAGTAGACAGACTTCCGGCATCGCTGTGTGGACGCCATGCGCTACCGCAGCACCAGCTCGACGACCGCTTCCTTCCCTTCCCCGACCGTCACCTTGCGCGTCGTCGTGCCGAACCGTTCGTGCCATACCACGAGCGTGTAGGTGCCCGCCGGCACTCCATCCATCGCAAACCGTCCGTCCGCCTCGCTGATCACGACGAACGGATGCTGTGCCACGGCGACATACCCGCGCACCCAGGGATGATGATCGTCGCGGATCGCGACCAGGCCCGCTGACCGCGTCGCATCGGACACCGGCACGACCTGACCCGCATCGTTCGTCGAGACCAGCGCGCGCACGGAATCCGCCGGCCCCATGTCGGAGAAGCGCAGCCGCGCCATCACCGCGTCCTGCGAGCTCACGATCAGCGTACCGCCCGCCGCCATGCGCTGCACACGTGGCTCGAGCCGGCATCCGCGCATCGTCAGCGTCGAACGACGCGGGAGATCGTTACCGCGACCGGCCGCGACACCCGTCAGCCACACGACGGCGTTGCCGATGCCGTTCGCCGATCCGCGCGACACGAACGTCGGCTCGGTGAACGGCTGACACGCCAGACGATCGTGCGTCGGTGTGACCGACGTATCGTCCGGCGCACGACGGCCACTCAGCACCGTGCCCGCGAGCGTACCCGTCGGCACCGTGCGAGTCGCGTAGCTGCGACCATCGGCGCCACCCGACGACTGGGCGAGCGACTCGAGCGCGCGCAACGCTGCCGTCGATGCCGAGGGGGCACTGCTGTCGGCGGCAGACACGGCCTGCCGCGAGGGAACGCTGGCGTCGGCGCCCGACCGGGCTGCGCCCTCGCCGCTGCACGCTGCGCCGATAGCCGCACCCATGATCACCGCGCAGAGCCTGGCGCATGGCCGGATCACACGCCTCCCGCGCGGCACGCGCGGCTTGCCTGTCACATGCATCCTGTGATCAGACGACGAACAGATCGCGCTGCACGTCGCCGGGCGTGACCAGCAGACCGTCCTCGAGCACGTACGCATTCACTTCGCTTCGCATGCCGAGCTCCCCCGGCAGGTAGATGCCCGGCTCGATCGAGAAGCCGACGCCGGGAATCAGCAGGCGATCGTCGCGCGACTCGAGATTGTCGATCTGCGGGCCGGAGCCGTGCAGCTCGCGCGCGTCGATGCTGTGCCCCGTGCGATGCCAGAACTGCGCACCGAAGCCGCGACCCGTGATCACTTCGCGCGCCGCATCGTCGGCTTCGCCGCCACGCACCGGCACGCCGCGGCCGAGGCGATCGTGCAGCAGCGCGAGCGCGGCGTCGCGCGCGTCGCGCACCGCCTCCCAGATCTCCGTGACACGCGCCGACGGTGCGCCCAGCGACGCCATCCACGTCTGGTCCGCGTAGATGCCGGTGCCACGCTCGCGCGCCCAGAGGTCTATCAGGAGCGTGTCGCCGCGCACGATCGTTCGCGGAGCGTCGGCGGACGGTGCGTAGTGCGGGTTGGCGGCGTTCTCGGAGGCCGCCACATCGGGGCCGTGTGCAGTCTCGAGGCCGGCGCGCTCGAACGCCTCCAGGATACGTGCGGCCAGCTCGTGCTCGGCGATCGGCGTGCCGGCCTGCACCATCGCGCCGGCGTGCGCAATCGCGTCCTTCGCGATGGCCGCGATGTGAATGGCAGCGCGCTTGTGCGACGCGAGCCCTTCCGGCGACCACGTCGCGTACACGTGCGACACCAGCTCTGCACTCGTCACCACCGTGGCACCGGTCGCCCGCACCATTTCCAGCACGCCGGCGGGCACACGATCCAGGTACGGGATGCCGTCGCCGGCCGAGTACTCCATCGCGACCCGCTTGCCCGCGACCAGCGCCGCGAGCTCGCTCTCGAGTGCACGCCATCCCGTGTACTCGCGCAGGGGCCACGCCTTCGGCCACCGCGCCCACGGGCCGGGTTCGATGCTGTGCGCGATGCCGACCGGCGTACCGCTCCGCGGGATGAATGCGAACACGCGGCGCGACGCCAACCCCTCGAACCCGAGCAGGCCGCTCGCGATCGCGTTGGTGCCACGGAAATCGTACAGCAGCCAGCCGTCGAGATCAGCGTCGGCGAGCAGGCGCTGGATGGACGGGAGAATGTCGGGTGTCAGCATGGCCACGGAATAAGGCGGGATGACCGACGGAACGGGAGCCGCGCGCGTGCGCGCGTTCGCACGAGGACACGCACGGAAGCGCGCACGGCCGCATGCCCGTGCGACGACTGACCTACCGGCGGCGCCACTCCGTGCGCCACTGACAGCGGGAGTCACCGCGCGAGCGACACATCACATGCTCCACGGCGCCGTCGGCGGCCACGAGGATCTGCAGCGACTCCCGGAATGCCGCTTCGTACAACCCGCAGCCGGCCGCACGCGGCGCGGAATCGACGGAGACGGGGTCCGGGATATCGAGCAGGAGGGTGCTGCCCTGTCGCACGATCTGCCCACCCATGAAGCGGCTCGCCACTCGGCGCAGCAACCGGAGCGCGATCGGACGGCCGATGAGCGACGGCATCGTGGTAGCCGCGCCGCGCATCGTTGCACCGAGCGTGTCGCACGCCGAGCGCGCCCAGCGGCGGCCTGCCTCGCGGAACGCGATGTCGGCGTCCGGGCGGCGGCCGATCAGCCGCGACAGCGCGAGCACGTCGCCGAACGGCACACGCTGCTGCCGCTTGACCGCATCGCTGTAGCGCCGGATCTGGAGGTATACCGTTTCGCTCAGGCCGAGGCGCTTGTTGCGTAGTTCGTGCACCAGCTCCGCATCGGGCTCCGCCTCCGGCGTGTCGATCGCCTTGACCGCCTCCAGCAGCGCCAGCGGGAGCCGCGCGTCGAGAGGCCCTCCCACGAGGGTGAGGGCCGGGACGCCGATGGGCGTCGCACGGAAGGCGAGATCTTCGATCAGGGAGGACACGAACGCCGAAG
>JAZKCW010000108.1:0-3372 GCA_040387895.1 Gemmatimonadota bacterium | reverse complement strand
GGGACGCGCCCCGCGCGCTCCGCCCCCGCAACAATCGCGCGTCCAAACAACGCGCGGCGAAGAAATCCCAAAAAAAACGGCCAGAAAAACCACGACGCCCCTTACGGCAAGCCGTAGGGACGTCGGGGGTCGCAGGAGCGCGTTGCCATTCGAGGATGGGAGTCGCGTCCAGCTATCAACAGGTATGGCGAGAATCATGCCACTCGCGATATAGACGCCGCAAGGGTGAGGGAGTAACACCCGCGTCACCGTCACGTCACCGGTGCAATCCGTTGCAAACCTTGGCGTTGCGCGTCGTGTCCTACAGAAAGAGGCGACTCGGAACGGCGGAAAGTCCGACGTTGGGAGTCACCGGGACATGGAGGTCCTGTGGACACGATAACTGGTTGCTGGAAGGGTGCCCTGATTCCCGATGCGGGCGGGTCGGAGACGACGTTTGCCCTGAGCCAGCCCCCGCGGTCGCTCACCCCGACGTCCGGAACGACGCTCGTGCTGGGCGGTGGCGTGTCCACACCCGCACGGCTGCTCGAAGGCGCCACCCAGGCGCTCGTTGCCCTGGTGGAAGACCATCTGGACAACGAAGGAAGCGCCGCCGGGCTGCTGCTCGAGGCACGCGTCCGCGGCGACCGCATGGTCGGCAGCTGGATGCGCCGCGCTCCGGACGGCTCCGTGGTCGGCTCCGGCAGGCTCACCGCCATCCGCACCGCGAGCGTCTGACCACCGCGACGTCGCTGATTACTTTGGGAGCATGACTCCCCAGACTCAATCAGCAGATGTCGTCGTGCTCGGCGGTGGCCCGGGCGGATATGTCGCCAGCATCCGTGCGGCGCAGCTCGGGCTCTCCGTCGTGTGCGTCGAGCTGGACAAGACGCTCGGCGGCACCTGCGTGAACGTCGGATGCATTCCGTCGAAGGCGCTGCTGCAATCGTCCGAACACTTCGAGTTCATCCGGCTTCACGCCGCCGAACATGGTATCGCGCTCGACAACCCGCGGATCGACCTCGCGGCGATGATGGCGCGCAAGACCGACGTGGTCGCGCAGAACACGAAGGGTGTCGAGTTCCTCTTCAAGAAGAACAAGATCACGTGGGCGCGCGGCTACGGCACGCTCAAGGGTGACAACATCGTCGAGGTGAAGGGTGCCGACGGCGCCGTCACCGCGTGGCAGGGCAAGTCCGTCATCATCGCGACGGGCTCCGTCCCGGTCGAGCTGCCCTTCCTCAAGTTCGACGAGAAGCGCGTGCTGTCGAACGTCGGCGCGCTCACGATCCCCGAAGTGCCGAAGCATCTCATCGTCGTCGGTGGCGGCGTGATCGGCCTCGAGCTTGGCTCCGTGTGGCGTCGCCTGGGTGCGAAGGTCACGGTGATCGAGTACGCACCGACGATCCTTCCCGGCACCGACGCCGACATCGTGAAGGAAGCGGACAAGATCTTCCGCAAGCAGGGCCTCGAGATCTACACGGGCACCAAGGTGACGGGCGCGGATGTGCGCGCGGATGGCGTGACGATCCACGTCGAGAAGGACGGCAAGACGGATTCGGTCAACGCCGATTACGTGCTCGTGTCCGTCGGCCGCAAGCCGGCGCTGCATGGTGTCGACCCGGCTGCGCTCGGGCTCACGATGGGCGCGCGCGGCGAGATCTCCGTCGACAGCCAGCAGCGCACGAACCTGCCGAACGTGTACGCGATCGGCGACGTGACCGGCGGCAAGCTGCTCGCGCACAAGGCCGAGGAAGAGGGCGTCGTTGCCGCGGAAGTCATCGCCGGCAAGCCCGTGCACATGCATCACCGCACCGTACCTGGCATCGTGTACACGTGGCCGGAGATTGCAACCGTCGGCGCCAGCGAACAGGACGTGAAGGACAGCGGCCGCGCCTATCGCATCGGCAAGTTCCCGTTCAGCGCGAACGGCCGTGCACGCACGATGGCCGAGACACAGGGTTTCGTGAAGTTCGTGGTCGATGCGGAGACGGACGAGATCCTGGGTTCGCACATGATCGGCGCGAACGTGTCCGACCTGATGGCCGAAGTGGTGCTCGCCATGGAGTATCGTGGCAGCGCGGAAGACATCGGCATCACGGTGCACTCGCATCCGACACTGAGCGAGACCGTCAAGGAAGCGGCACTCGCCGCACTGGGGCGCGCGATTCACATGTGAGCTTGCAGGGACGCCAGACGCCGGGCGCCAGACGCCGGCGGTCTGGTGCCGTATCAGGCCGCCGCCGGGTCGCGAAACAAGAACGCCGGCACTCGTGAGAGTGCCGGCGTTTCACATTCACTATTCGCGCGCTATCGGTTGAAGAACTTCCCGACGGCGAGTCCGATGGTGAGCGCACCAGCGCCGAGCACCATGACGGCGGAGGTCGCTGCACGACCCGAGCGCTTGGGCATCACATTCGCCCCATGCGCCGTGATCGGCACCTCGCGCTCCGGCAATGCCGCCATGATCTGCGCGGCCACGTGCGTCGGCGTCTTCATGCGACGCCGTGCGTCCGTCTCCACCGCCATGCGGCTCCAGAACTCCACGTGCTTCGCATCCGCGACGCGCGCTTCGGACTCGGACAGGTCACCATCGAGCCACTGGTGAAGTGTCGTCGACGAGGCGCTAGCGGTGCCCGGAACGGGCACTTCACGATCAGCCATCGGACGCTCGGCGAGCGATGAATCGCCCGCGAGGTCGCGGTGCTGGGGATCGCGGCCATTCTGGCCGTCCTGCGCTTCGTGTCGGTCGAGCATCAGGCGTATTTCTCCTCGAGCAGGGCTTGAAGGGCTTCACGTGCCCGATGCACGCGCATCTTCAAGGCGCCCACGGTTGTACCCAAGAGGTCCGCCATCTCTTCATAGGATCGACCTTCAACATGCTTCATGATGAAGGCTTCCCGAAGCGACGGGGCCAGCTGCGCGAGTGCTGAGTCGAGGTCCGTCCGCAGTTCAGTACGGTCGAGGTCCTCATCGGGGGTCGCGTAGCCGGAGGGCTGATCGTCTTCGTCGTAGCTCAGGTGCGTGCGCCGAATGTTCTTCAGCCAGTCCTTGCACCCGTTCGCAACGATCCGGAAGAGCCAGGCGTCGAAGCGGCCCCTCACCTCACCGAGGTGCGAGTACGCCTTGATGAACGACGTCTGAAGAATGTCCTCGGCGACGTCGGGACTGCCCGTCATGCCAAGTGCATGTCGATACAGCGGATCGCTGTATCGGCCGATCAGCGTCGCGAATGCCTCGCGATCCCCCGCAATGACGCGGGTGATGATTTCCTGATCCGAATCGATCTCTGCAGTCGGTACTTCGGGTTCCGTCGTAGTCACGGCGCTAGGATAACGCCGGGTATACGGTCTCGACACCCCTGCTGCAGACTCCGCAATCGTATAGGCCATC
>JAZKCW010000107.1:6869-9256 GCA_040387895.1 Gemmatimonadota bacterium | reverse complement strand
GGCAGGCCCGCGAACGATGAGGGCAGCGTCGCGACGGACGCCGCCAGCGCGACATCCGTGAATTCACGGTTACCGGTGAAGCGGAGTGCACGCACTTCGCGGTCGCCTCGGTCGCAGGACGTATCCTGGGCGGCGGCGACGGACACCGCCGACAGACAGACCGAAACGGTGGCGAAGACGGGGAGGAGTCGGTGAAAGAGGGCTCGGGCTCCGCGCACGCTTGGTAGATTGGGGAACAGCTGTCAAAGCTCTCTCGACTCTCGCCCTAGGTCAACCACGAATGCGATCGCCTGCCGCAATCCCAGCCGCAATCCGAGCCGCCCTCGGCGCAGCGGCGTTCATGGCCACGGCCTCTCTCGGCGCCTGCCGCAGTGCAGAGCCGGCAGGTGACCGGCACTCGCTGACCGATTCGCGTGATCGGTATGACCCGCGTTCGCTCGATCCGGTCCGTGCCACCGACGTGCCGAGTGGCCGCGCGGTGTCCTACTTGTTCGACGGGCTCACCCAGTTCACACCGGACGCGCGCGTCGAACCGGCACTGGCGGCGCGCTGGGACGTCTCGCCGGACGGCCTGCAGTACACGTTCCACCTGCGGCCTGACGTCCGCTTCCACGACGGTCGTCCCTTCCTGGCGCGACACGTCGTCGCGTCGTTCCGCCGTGTCCTCGATCCGAAGACGCAAGGCGGCGCACCGTGGCCGCTGTTCCCGATCAAGGGCGCGCGCGCCTTCGCCGAGGGCAAGGGCACCGCGCTCGGCATCACCACGCCGGACGACACGACCGTCGTGATCACGCTCGAGGAGCCGTTCGCGATCTTCCCGAAGCTGCTCGCGATGCCCGTCGCGTCGATCGTTCCGGACAGCGTCGGCGCCGACTTCAGCGAGAAGCCGATCGGCACCGGCCCGTGGAAGCTCGTCGAGTGGAAGCATGACGACTATCTCAAGTTCGCCCGCAACGAGACGTATTTCGGGGGCGCACCGACCATCGACACGCTGATCGCGCGCATCATTCCGGAAGCGTCGACGACGGTGGCGGAGTTCGAGAGCGGGACGGTCGATCTGTTGTATGTCCCCGAGGACCAGACGAAGTCGTGGGAGAACACCGACGAACGGCAGGGCCGTCTCACCAGCGCGCCGGCGCTGCGTCTGCTCTACATCGGTGTGAACGTGACCCGTGGTCCGCTCAAGGATGTGCGCGTGCGTCGCGCGCTCGCGCAGGCGCTCGACGTGCCGACCCTGCTCAAGCAGCTGCTCGCCGGACGCGGCAGCGTGGCGGCGGGCGTCATTCCGCCCACGCTCGAAGGTGCGGACAAGGCTCGGCCGATCATCGCGTATGACAGTGCCGCGGCCCGCCGTGCGCTCGCCGAGGCAGGGTACCCGAATGGGATCGACCTCGAACTCTGGTGCTCGCAGACCGCGCCGTTTCCGCGCCTCGCCGAATCGATCCAGGCGTATCTCGCGGCCGCCGGTGTGCGCGTCAAGCTCGTGCAGCGCGACGCGAGCTCGATGCGTTCCGCCGCCCGTGCGGGCCAGACGGACCTGGTCGTGAAGGACTGGTACGCCGATTATCCCGACGCGGAGAACTTTCTCTATCCGCTGCTGCATTCCGCCAACAAGGGCGCGGGTGGCAACGTGTCCTTCTATGCCGATCCGGCATTCGACAAGCTCGTGGATGCCTCGCGTCGCGAATCGGACAGCGCGCGTCGTGCGGATCTCTATCGTCAGGCGGATTCGCTCGGCTACGCCAACATGGGCATGGTGCCGCTCTTCTTCTACAACGAGCTCTATGCGGTGCAGCCGTGGGTGAAGGGATTCGAGGTGCCCGTGATCTTCAACGGGCAGCGATGGATGAAGGTCAGCCTCGACGGGCGATAGCGGCGACAGCAGGCTGCGCGCGCTAGACTTTAGCCATGCTCCCCCTCCTCGGCCGACGACTGCTGCTGTCACTGCCCACGCTCGCGGGCGTGCTGGTGGTGGTCTTCCTGCTGCTCTACGTCGCGCCGGGCGATCCGGTGCAGGCCATGGTGGGCGAGCGCGCGGATCCGGCGACGATTGCCCGGCTGCGCACCGAGCTGCGGCTCGACGAGCCACTGCTCACCCAGTTCGCGCACTACGCCGGCGGGATCCTGCGCGGTGACCTCGGACGATCGTACATCACGGGTCGCCCGATCATCGACGACATCGCGGAGAGGTTCCCGCGAACGCTGCTCCTCGCCACGGCGGCCATGCTGCTCGCGACATTGAGCGGCGTGACCATCGGCGTGCTGGCCGCCATTCGTCCGAACGGATGGTTCGACCGGTTCGCGCTCGCACTCACGTACGTCGGCATTTCATTCCCGGTGTACTGGGTCGGCCTGCTGCTCATCGTGCTCTTCGCCGTCACACTGCG
>JAZKCW010000107.1:0-6769 GCA_040387895.1 Gemmatimonadota bacterium | reverse complement strand
TCCCGGTGTACTGGGTCGGCCTGCTGCTCATCGTGCTCTTCGCCGTCACACTGCGCTGGCTACCCGCATCGGGCTACGGCGAGCTCAAATACCTCGTACTGCCCGCACTTGCACTGGGCTCACGCTCGATCGCGTATCTCGCGCGCGTGACACGCTCCGCGATGCTCGAGGTGCTCGGCGCCGACTTCGTGCGCACCGCACGCGCGAAAGGATTGCCGGAGCGATCGGTGCTGCTCCGGCACGCGCTGCGCACCGCACTCATTCCCGTCGTCACCGTCATCGGCCTCGACTTCGGCGCCTACCTCACTGGCAGCATCCTGACGGAAACGGTCTTCAGCTGGCCCGGCATCGGCCGTTATGTCGTGCAGGCGATCTCACGACGCGACCTGCCCGCCGTGCAAGGCGCCGTGCTGTTCCTGTCAGTGGTGTTCGTGCTGGTCAACCTGATCACGGACGTCGTCTACCAGAAGGTCGACCCGAGAGTGAGAGGGTAAAGCAGAGGCGGAAGGGCAGAAGCGGAACAGCAGAAGCCGAACCGCAGAAGCCGGGAGGAGCATGAGCAGCACGCTCGCTCACCCCGGCTTCTGCTTTCCCGGCTTCTGCTGTTCCGGCTTCTGCTGTTCCGGCTTCTGCTGTTCCGCCTCTGCCCTTCCGCTTCTGCCCGTTAATCGTCCTTCTGCCCAAAGATCGCCAAATTTGACGAATGTCCCGGAGCCACCTTCTTCTCCGGATAGATCCAGTGCACCGCCTGGTTGACCGCGATCGCCGCCTCGCTGAATCCGCTCGCGATCAGCTTGAGCTTTCCGGGATACGTCGTGATGTCGCCGGCCGCGTACACGCCCTCGCGTCCCGTCTCCATCGCCGTCGTCACGACGATCTCGTCCTTCTGTACGTTCAGGCCCCACTCGAGCAGTGCGCCGAGATCACTGACGTAGCCAAGCATCGGCAGCACGACATCCGCGCGCACGTCGCGCGTGCTCTTCGCCTTGATGTCCTTGAGCCGCACCCCGTCGAGCCAGTCGCCGCCACTGATGCCGTCGAGCTCATGGAACGTGTGAATCGTGACGCGTCCATCGCCCACTGCAGCCGCCTGCTGCACCTCGTTCACCGTCGCGGCGTGCGCGCGGAACCGGTCGCTACGGTGCACGAGCGTCACTGACGCGGCGCGCTCGCGCAGCTGTGCGGTCCAGTCGAAAGCGGAGTCGCCGCCCCCGATGATCACCACGTGCTGGTCGTTGTACGACTCCGGCGTCATCACGAGCTCCTGCACTCCCCGCCCATACCAGGCCTCGGCGAACGCCTGCGGGAGGCGGCGCGGGCGGAATGCGCCGATGCCGGCGGCGATCACGACGGCCTTGCTCGGGAACCGGTCGGTCTCCGTGACGAGCACGAAATGTCCGTCCTCTTCCTCGAGTCCGATGACACGCTGACCGAGGTAGGAGGGCACACCCTGCGGGTGGAACTGTGCCGCCTGCTCGGTGAGTGCCCGCACCAGATCCTTGGCGAGTACCTTCGGGTAGCCGGCCACGTCGAAGATGTACTTCTCTGGATAGAGCGCGGTGAGCTGCCCCCCGAGTTCGGGAAGGGCGTCGACGATGCGGGCGGTCGCACCGCGCATGCCTGCATAGAAAAGGGCGAACAGGCCGGTGGGGCCGCCGCCGATGACCGTGATGTCTGTGATGGGATGCGTACGCATCGCGGAAGGCTAATCGAACGGGAGAACGGCCACTACTTTCCCGTAATGAAGATCTACACGCGGACTGGAGACGAGGGCGCTACGGCGCTGTTCGGCGGTGGACGAGTGGGCAAGGATCACCCGCGCGTCGAGGCGTACGGCGACGTCGATGAGTTGAATGCGGCGCTCGGCCTGGCCCGCTCGATCGAGATGATGCCGCGCATCGACGAGGTGCTGGTGCCGGTGCAGCGCGACCTGTTCGCGATTGGTGCGCTGCTGGCCACGCCCGATCACGAGAAGATGCGGGAGCAGCTGTCCAAGGCGCGCATCGACGAGGAGCGCATCGGGGAGCTCGAGCGGGCGATCGATGCCTGCGAGAGTGAGCTCGAGCCACTGCGCAGCTTCATCATTCCGGGCGGGACGCCCAAGGCGGCGGCGCTCCACGTGGCGCGCACGGTGTGCCGGCGCGCGGAGCGCCGGGTGGTGCACCTCACGGCGGAGATCGAGCTTCCCGCCCTCGTGGTCGTGTACCTCAATCGACTGTCCGACTTGCTTTTCATGCTGGCCCGCGTGGCCAACAACCGGGCCGGCGCCGGGGAAGTCACGTGGTAGACAGGGTGGCAGGCGGAGGGCCCGCGCCGCTCGCCTTGCCCCTCTCGTACCCGGTGTTCGTCGACGACGGACTGCTGGACCAGGTAGCTACAGTGGTTATGTCCGCGGCGCCGGCACACCGCTACGCCATTGTCACCGACGAGACAGTATCAGCACTGCACGGCGCCACCGTGTCGAAACGGTTCACTTCGTCATCGGTTCGTGTTTTCACGATCCCGGCGGGTGAGGTGAACAAGACCCGCCAGCACTGGGCCGAACTCACGGATGAGCTCTTCGCCTGGGGAGCCGGCCGGGATACCACTATTGTGGCGCTCGGCGGCGGCGTGGTGGGCGATCTAGGTGGCTTTGTCGCCGCGACGTTTATGCGGGGCGTCCCCGTGGTGCAGGTCCCGACGACCCTGCTGGCCATGGTCGACGCGGCGGTGGGCGGCAAGACGGGCGTCGACACTTCCTATGGAAAGAACCTGGTCGGCGCCTTTCATGACCCGAGCGCCGTTGTCATGGCGATCGAGTCGCTGGCGACCCTCCCCCCGGCGGTGTTTCGGAGTGGCTTGGCCGAGATGCTCAAGCATGGCGTGATTGCGGACGCGGGATACTTCGATGCGATGCAGCAGGCCATGCCCGGGCTCGCATCGGTGGGAGCGACCATGCCCGCCCTGCCATCGCTCGTCGCCGACTCCGTTCGTATCAAGGCCGAAGTCGTATCCAAGGATCGCCTCGAAGGGGGCCTGAGGCAGACGCTGAACTTCGGGCACACGATTGCCCACGCCGTCGAGCAGCTGATGGACTACTCGATGCTGCACGGCGATGCAGTCGGAATCGGGATGGTCGTGGAGGCCCGGATCGCGGAAGCGCTGATGATTGCGGACGGTGGCCTCGCGGCGACCATCGCCGACGCCCTGCACGCGGCCGGCCTGCCGTCCACCGTCCCGCCCGGCCTTCAGGTGAGCGACATCGTGGCCGCAACGCGCGGCGACAAGAAGGGTCGTGGGGGTGCGGTGCGCTATGCGTTGCCGACGGGTCTGGGCGCGATGACTCGCGGCGACGGCACCTGGTCGGTACCCGTCGATGACGCAGCGGTAATCGCGGCACTCAGTCGAACCGCCTGATTGCCTTAGTGCTGGCACAAAGTGTCGCGTTGATGCCGCACTTCTGCACTATTTCGGGCCATCGCGCATTTTTTTGTTGACCGCGCACAATACCGACATTATCGTGGCGGTCCCACCCACCCGGCCGCTGTAGTTCCTCCGTGCGGTCACCCGTAACACTAGGCGAGGGCGTGTATGCAGTCAGCGACCGCCAGCAGACCCGCTGAATCCCGTTCCCAGCGTGGTTTTTTCCGCTCCTCCCCCTCCACCGCCTTCGACCAGTATCTCCACGACATCCAGAAGCTGCCCCTGATCACCGATGCCGCGGAAGAGCGGCGTCTGGCCAGACTGGCGCAGAAGGGCGACGAAGCCGCCGCCGAGCGGCTCGTGACGGCGAACCTCCGGTTCGTCATCTCGTACGTGAAGAAATACCAAGGACATGGGCTCGACCTGAGCGAGCTCGTGGCCATCGGTAACGAAGGCCTGCTCAAGGCTGTCAGGAAGTTCGATCCGGATCAGGGCGTCAAGTTCATCTCGTATGCGGTATGGTGGGTGCGTCAGGCGGTGCTCAAGGCACTCGCCGAGCAGACCCGCAGTGTGCGCATCCCGCTGAATCAGAACTCGCAGCTGATTCGCATGGCGCGCGCCGAGATGATCCTTTCCCAGACGCTCAATCGCGAGCCGACGGACGAAGAGATCTCCAAGTGCCTCGCCGAACCGCTCGAACAGGTGCGCTCGGCGCGCCAGATCAGCAGCACCGAAGTCTCCCTCGATGCGCCGATCGATCGTCAGGATCGCGAAGCCTCCACACTTGGCGAGCGTTTCGCCGGTGAGACGCACGCGGACATCGAGGAGAACACCGACTTCAAGCTGATGCGGGAGTTCATCGATCGCGTCTTCCGGAAGTACCTGACGCCGCGTGAACGCAAGATCCTCTACCTGTATTACGGGCTCGACGACGGCGCCGAAGCGATGACGCTCGAGCGGATTGGCGCACTCATGGGTGTCACACGTGAACGCATTCGGCAGATTCGTGAGCGGGCGTTCGAGAAGCTTCGCGAGTCGCCTGATGGACGTGCTCTCGCGGGTTTCTGGGGCGCAGCCTGACTCTGTGACATAAGTCATGTTCGACATCATTCTCGAGCCGTTTTCGAGAGTGTGGAGTCTCCGGAACCGGTTACATTGTGCGCGGGCGCCTGCATCATGCAGGCGCCCGTTCGCGCCTCTGGAGCTGCCGTGCCCCGTGTCCTGATCATCGACGACGAACCCGGAATTCGCTTCGCCTTGCGGCGTTGGTTCGAACGGCAAGGGTGGACCGTCGACGAAGCCAGCGACGGAGAAGCGGGCCTGCAGCGGATGCAGGCCTCCAGCGATCAGGGTGATGACCGGCTGGACGTGATCATCTGCGACATGAATCTTCCGAAACGCTCCGGCGAGTCGTTGTACGCCGAGATCGAACGCGAGCGCCCGGCACTGACCACGCGCATCATTTTCTCCACAGGCGATGATGTCGGCAGTGCGCCGCGAGGATCGCTCCTGCAGACCCACCCCTGGGTGCTGCAGAAGCCCTTCGACATGAATACGCTCAAGGGCATCGTGTCGGCCGTCGCCGGGTAACTCTGAGAGTCGCCTGTTGTGGCGCCGCAACAGCGTTTGTCGGGTTCACGACACGAAAACGGCACCTGTGTCCCCGACGGCGACGCGCGAAGCGACGGGCACCGTCACACCACCGGCTTTCCCATTACGTCAATTGCCTTGGCAGCGTCACTGTGCCTCGCAGCAGGCCTCGGGCTGTGCAGTCCGGCACGCGAGCTGCCATGTAGTGGTGGTGTAGACGTTCCGACTGCAGGGGTGCGACATGAGCCCAGCTCTTCATCGAGCTGGGCTCATGTTGCGTTCGGGAGGTGAATTGGCTCGGGTTCAGCCGCCGCCCACATCCCTCGCCGCACTCGGTTGCGTATGTTGCGGAGGTGACGACTGTTGCTGATTCCCCCGCGCTGGTTGCGACCCTCGAGAGTATCGTGGGCGCGCGCTGGATCCGGCGCCGCAGGGGTGAACTGCTGGCGTACGACGCCGATGGGCTTCCAGGCTACCACGCCCTGCCCTCGCTTGCCGTCTTTCCGGGCACACGCGACGAGACCGTTCGTGTCGTGAAAGCCCTGGCCGACGCACGCGTTGCCTTCGTGCCGCGGGGCGCCGGCACCGGGCTTTCCGGCGGGTCGCTCGCCAATGACACGGTGCTGCTCGGACTCAATCGGCTCACGCGCATCATCGAGATCGACGCGGCCAATCGGCTCGCGCACGTCGAGCCTGGGGTCGTGAACGCAAAGCTCTCGCGCGCGGTCGCACCCTTCGGCCTGCAATACGCGCCGGATCCGTCCAGTCAGACCGTGTGCACCATCGGTGGCAATGTCGCGGAGAACGCGGGCGGCCCGCACTGCCTCAAGTACGGGGTCACGCTCAATCACATTGCCGCTCTCGACATCGTGCTGCCGAACGGCAAGCCGATGCGCCTTGGCAATCCGTATGGCGAGACGGACGGCTACGACCTGCTCGGAGTGTTCGTCGGGTCCGAAGGGTGCTTCGGGGTCGCCACTGATGTGTGGGTGAGGCTGGTGCCGCTGCCGCAGACGGTGCGCACGCTGCTCGCCGACTTCTCGAGCATCGATGCAGCTGCGCGCGCCGTGTCGAAGATCATCGCGACGGGCATCGTGCCGGCCGCGCTCGAGATGATGGACAACGCGACCATTCGCGCCGTCGAGTCCTCGATCTACGCGGCGGGATATCCGGTCGACGCGCAGGCCATCCTGCTCTGCGAAGTCGATGGCATGGAAGAAGGACTCGAGAGTGACGTCGACACGATCACCGAATGCTGCATGTCGAGTGGCGCGCGCGGTGTGCGCGTGGCGGTGACCGTCGAGGAGCGCACGCGGCTCTGGCAGGGCCGCAAGAAGGCGTTCGGTGCGATGGGCCGCATTGCGCCTGCGCTGGTCGTGCAGGATGCCGTCGTGCCGCGCACTCGGCTGCCCGAGATTCTCGCCACGATCGCCGAGATCGGTGCGCGGCACGGCGTGCGTGTGTGCAACGTCTTCCACGCGGGCGACGGGAACCTGCATCCGAACATTCCGTACGACGCGACGAACGCCGACGAGTCGGCGCGGGTGCATGCCGCGATGTCCGAGATCATGAGCGCGTGCATCACCGCCGGCGGCACGATCACCGGCGAGCACGGCGTCGGCCTCGACAAGCTGCCGTACATGGAGCGCCTGTTCGACGCGTCTTCCCTCGCCGCCATGTGCGCCGTGCGCACGGCATTCGATCCGGAGCGCCGCGCAAATCCAGGCAAGGTCGTTCCCGTGCATGCATGCCGCGAATGGCATGGCACACGTGGAGT
>JAZKCW010000106.1:0-35448 GCA_040387895.1 Gemmatimonadota bacterium | reverse complement strand
ACTGGTTCGGGCTCGAGTGGCGCGGAGCCGGCACGTCCTTTCTCGGTGAGCTGGGACTGCAGTGAGCGGTTCCGGGTCGGACGCTGATCGCGTGGAATCACTCCGGGCCGCCGCCGACCTGGCGCGGGCCAATGCATGGTGTCCGTACTCCCGTTATCCGGTGGGTGCTGCCCTCGAGAGTGACGACGGGCGCGTCTTCGCCGGTTGCAACGTGGAGAACGCCTCGTATCCCGCCGGCACCTGTGCCGAGCGCGTCGCGCTCGGTACCGCGGTCGCGGCAGGCGCTCGGCGCTTCACCCGCGTGGTGATCACGTCCGCGGCCATGGAACCGACGCCTCCCTGCGGCATATGCCGACAGGCGTTGGTCGAGTTCGCTCCCGCCCTCGAAGTCATTGCCGTCGCTCCTGATGGTCGCACGGCGCGCTGGTCGCTCGCCGAATTGTTGCCCGCTCCCTTTACGCCTGCGTCGCTCGAGCATGCCTGAGCGTTTCCCTATGAAGTCTTCGCGCGTCGCTCTTCTCTCCGTAGCCATTGCGGCGTCGGTTGCCGCTGCATGTTCGGAGTCGTATGACGGTGGCGGTGCCTGCCCGTCGCTGTGCCCCGCGGTGCAGCAGCAGTTCCGGGACACCATCATCGACGCGGTCACGGTCGACACGACGATCGGCGGCTTCCCGATTCTCGGCCTGTCGTCGAACCTGCTCCTCGCGACGCGGCCCGACACCATCGAGACGCGTGGCATCGTGCGCTACGACGTGCTCGCCTCGGAGTTCAGCCCCAACAACACCGGTGCATCGACGCCGATCACGGCGATCGACTCCGTCTACCTGCGCCTGCCGCTCGATTCCACCGGGCGCCTCGGCAATGCGCCCGTGACGTTGTCGGTCTACGATGTCGATTCGACGGACAGCGACACGAGCAGCACCGTGCTGCGGACGCTCTTCCGTGCCGATCGCCTGCTCGGCAGCGTGACGTTCACTCCGTCGGCCACGAAGGATTCGCTTCGGGTTCCGCTCGACCGCGCCAAGCTCCTTCCCAAGATCACCGCCAAGACGCGGCTTCGAATCGGGTTCAGGATCACGTCGGGAACGGGCCAGCTGCGGATCATTGCATTCCGTGGCGGTCTCGGCGCGCCCAGTATCACGTATGACGCGTCCACCGATACCGTCTACCGCGCGATTCTCGTCCCGCCGACCACGTCGATCCCGTCGCTTCCGCTCGACGTCCAGACGGCGTTTCAGGTGTACTCCATCGTCGATCGCGGCACTCCGTCGCCACTGGGCACCAATCTCGCGGTCGGAGGATTGCCGGCCGCGCGCTCGTACCTGCGATTCGCCGTCCCCGCGTCGATCACCGATTCCGGAACGATCGTGCGCGCCGAGTTGCTGCTCACGCAGCGGCCATCGACGTTCGGCAGCATCAACGACACGATCGCGCTCGTGCCGATGGTACCGACGAACACCGAGTTCGTGCAGGACCTGCGCCGGATCCTTGAACTCGCCGCAGAAGGTGCGCTGCTGCCGGTCGACTCGATCCGTCTGGTGCCGAAGGACAGTGGCCAGCGCATCGTGAACCTCATCAACCTCGTGCGCCGGTGGCCGTTGTACCCGGCCTCCCAGCCGAGGGCGCTGGCGTTCCGCATCGGTGGCGAGGGCGCGCAGCCGTCCGAGCTCCGCTTCTTCTCCAGCGAGGCTGCGCCGAGTCTGCGTCCGCGGCTGCGTATCACCTATCTCCCGCGCACCCAGGCAGCGTTGCCATGACGTCTTCACGTACACCGTTCGCGCGCCGCCGGCATCACGCGCTGCTGCTGGCCACCCTCGCTGTCACGCCGGCGATGTACGCCGGTGCGCAGGGGAGTCTCAGCAACCAGGGGTTCGGGTATCCGGTCGGAGGGCTGAGCACGCGTGCCACCGGAACGGCCGGCGCGTTCGGCGAATTCGACGCGATCAGCCCACGCAATCCCGCGGCACTCGGTGGTCTCCGCAGCACGCTCATGGCCGCGCAGACCGAGCCCGAGTTTCGTACCCTGCGTCTCGGTGACGTGCGTGAGCGGACGACGGCCCAGCGTGTGCCGCTCCTGCTCGTCGGCTTTCCGGCGGGACGTGGTTTCGGTGTCGCATTGAGCGCCACGACCTTTCTCGACCGAAGCTACACGACGGTCACCAAGGGCTCCGTCGTCATCGATGGCAACTCGCTCGAGACCCAGGACCGCGTCGATGCGCGCGGCTCGATCGGCGACCTGCGTGCCGCGGTGGGCTGGACCGTGAATCGCCACGTGCGAATCGGCGTGGCCGGCCATTTGTTCAACGGGGACAACACCGTTGCGACACTCCGCGAGTTCACGGACTCCGCCTCGTTCGGCGGAGTCGTCGACACTTCGCGCGCCGAATTCTTCGGTACCGCACTGTCCGTCGGCACGGACGTACGTGTGGCAAAGGGTCTCTTTGCAACGCTGTCCTACCGCACCGGCAACACCCTGGAGTCGCGCATCGAGGATTCCGTGCGCACGCGCGCGTCCGTGCCGGATCGTCTGGGTGCATCGCTGCGCTACGATGGCATTCCCGGGTCCGTGTTCGCGGTCAGTGTCGAACAGCAGAAGTGGACGAGCATGCAGGCGCTCGGCTCCTCCGCCGTGCAGGCGCACGACGTGACCAACTGGAACGCTGGAGTCGAGACGGTTGGGCCCCGGGTGTTCGGCAACTCGCTCCAGCTCCGGGCTGGCTACGCGAACAGCACGCTTCCCTTCGGCGTGAACAACGAGACGGTGCGTGAGAGCCGGATTGCCGGCGGGATCGGACTTCCGGTTGCGCGTCAGGCGGCGATCATCGACTTCTCGCTGCAGCGCGCGCTGCGCAAGCTCGGCGGATCGCCCGGACGCGAGTCGGCATGGTTGCTGGGCATCGGCATTCAGATCAGGCCGACCGGACTGTGAACAAGCCCACTGTCTACATCGAAACGTACGGCTGCCAGATGAACGTGGCCGATTCGGAGTTGATGTACGGCAAGCTGGCGGCGAACGGCTACGAGGCCGTGGATGCGCCGGACGGTGCCGACGTCATCCTCGTGAACACCTGTGCCATTCGCGAGAACGCGGAGACGCGCGTCATCGGGCGGCTCGGTGAGCTCAAGCGGTTCATGAAGCCGGGCTCCATCGTCGGCGTGACCGGTTGCATGGCCCAGCGCCTCGGACCGCGTCTGCTCGACCAGGCGAAGCACGTCTCGCTCGTGATCGGCCCCGATGGATACAGCGGGCTGCCGGCGCTGATCGATGGCGCGCGGCGTGGCGAGCGGTTCAGCGCGACCGACTTCGACCTCGAGGAGCACTACGAGGACGTGGCGGCGCGACGTTTCGAGGGAGTGAAGGCGTGGATCCCCGTGCAGCGTGGCTGCGACTACCGGTGCACGTACTGCATCGTCCCGTACACGCGCGGCGCTGAGCGCAGCCGCAAGCTGGCGGAGGTCGTGCGCGAAACGCGCGAGGTGGTGGCGCAGGGCCTGACTGAAGTCGTGCTGCTCGGACAGACCGTCAACTCGTACAACGACGGCACGCACGATTTCGCCGACCTGCTGCGCGCCGTCGGTGCCGTCGACGGCGTGCGTCGGTTGCGGTACACGTCGCCGCACCCGAACGATTTCAGCGACCGGGTGATTGCGGCATTGGCAGAGGTGCCCGCGGTGTGCGAGCATGTGCACTTTCCCATGCAGAGCGGGTCGTCGTCGATGCTCAAGCGGATGGCGCGCCGCTACTCGCGCGAGGACTACCTCCGCGCGGTGGAGCAGTTGCGCGCGGCTGTGCCGGGGTTGTCCCTGACGACCGACATCATCGTCGGATTTCCCGGTGAAACCGACGCGGAGTTCGAAGAGACGCTGTCGCTCTGCCGCGAGGTGCGGTTCGACGATGCGTTCATGTTCAAGTTCTCGCCGCGTGAAGGCACGCCGGCCACGCGCATGCCGCCGGAGTGGACCGTGCCCGATGACGTCGTGTCGGAGCGATTCACCCGTTTGATGACCACCGTGCGTGGCATCTCGCGCGAACGCAACCTGGTACGGCTCGGAGAGCGGGTGGAAGTGCTGGTGGAGAAAGTGGCGCGCGACGGCGAGTTGCTGCAGGCGCGCACGCGCGACTTCAAGACCGTGATCATCCCGGCGGGTGCCGGTGTGATCGGCAGCTATCTCGACGTCACGTTGACCGGCACGACGGGGGCAACGTTCACTGGAACCCCCGTGTCCGAAGCTGTGCCGACTCGGATGCTCCTCCCCATGGCGGGCTAGGCACGCGCGTTCATGAACGGTGATGTGCCCGCGCTGTAACGAATACAACTCGCATCACCAACCGATTCCGGTACTGTTGACTCCAGTCAACAGTACCGTTTCACTATGGTGCCGAGCGTCACGCAGAAGACTTGAACCGGAATGATAATTGCGCTTGTGTCCGTTACCACGGCCACTTTTCACGCGCGCCGGTCCCCATCTCCTGCGCAATCTGATGACTGACGGGCTCGCCACAGCATTGATCATCATTGTCGCCATTCTGGCGTGTATCGCCGGAGGCGTGGCGTGGTGGGTCCACCGTCCGATTCACAACGCGCACGATCCGGTGTCGCGTGTGCAGCCGCTGTTCGGTGGCGATGGCGTTCGCTTCGCCGATGCGGAGGACGACGGCTCGTACGACGACGACGAGTACGATGATGCCGATCTCGACCGTGACGACGAACCGGCGCGCGACGTCCCGGTCCGACGCGATCTCTCGCCGCGTGCGGAGGCCGGGGCGCTGGCAGCGACGGGTCGTCAGCCGAGCGTGCCCGCGCACCCGTCGAGCCTGACGGCGCCGCGGCCGCCTGAGCGGCAGGCTGTCGCGTATGCTGGGGCCCGGACGTTCGCGACTGCTCCGTCTGCGTCGCCTGCAGTTTCTGCTTCCGCTTCGGGTTCCGCTTCGCCTGCCGAATCGCCCGCACCGGCCCGCGCGGGCGATTCGTCGCAGAATTCGGTGCCATCGCATTCCACACCTGGGCACGCTGCTGCCACGGATGCGACGCGATTCAGCCGGCCCTCAGCTCGACCGGACTCGGCGGTAGCGCCGATGTCCGCCGCGCCGACTTCCACGAAACCCGCCGCTCCCACTGTCGGGCCCGGCACGGCGCCGTCCGGTCTGCAGCAACCGGCTGCGGACGAAGCGCAACACGCTGTCGCCTCCGGCGTACAACCTGCCACGGCGCCCGTCGCTTCTCGTGCCGCCGCTCCCGTTGTGCCCGTCGCGAACACGACATTCACGTCGCCGACGGCATGGAACGGTGGAAACTCCGTGCAGTTCAGCATCCCCACGGATGGCACGCTGCAGTTTCTGCCAGGCCGTCTCGAGCTGATCGCCGGCACGGACACGGGCCGCGAAATCCGCTTTGTCCGACTCCCTGATGCTGCCATACCTGAAATCACTTTTGGCCGGACCGCCGGCACGCCGTACCGACACATCCAGTTGCTGGATGGAACGGTGAGTCGCATGCACGCGAGCATGCGGCTCGAGAACGGCCGCTGGTCACTCACCAATCGCTCCACCACCAACCCCGTCGTGTACAACGGCGAGGTGCTGGGTGAAGCCGAGACGCGCGCGCTCGACGACGGCGACCGCATCGAGATGGGCGAGCTGGCATTCCGCTTCCGCAGCCGCTGATCACGATGAACACCACTGACGAGGGCGTTTCCGACCTGAATGCCGAATACGACATACTCGGCGAGCTGGGTCGTGGCGGCAGCGCCATCGTCTATCACGGGCGCGACCGCGGGCTTGGCCGTGAGGTCGCCATCAAGGTCGTGCGCCCGCGTCATGCGTCCGGTGACGACGACTCGCTGCAGCGACTCGCCCGTGAGGCGCGCACGGTCGCGGGCCTGCAGCATCCGAACATCGTCACCGTGTATGCGGTCAAGCGACTGAGCGATGGCGGACTCGCGCTCGTCATGCAGCTCGTGCCCGGGCGCACGCTGAAGGAAACGATCACGACGAAGGGCGCCTTCCCACCAGCAATCGCCGAACGCGTGATCCGGGACGTCGCGTCGGCGCTGGCGTACGCCCACGCGCATGGTGTCGTGCATCGCGACGTGAAGCCGGAGAACATCTTCCTCGATGCGGCGACGGGACGCGCGATGCTGAGCGACTTCGGTATCGCGCACTCGAGCGAGTTCGATTCGCGGCTCACGATGACCGGCACGGCAATCGGAACGCCGGCGTACATGTCGCCGGAGCAGATCGACGGCAAGCCGGCCGACCCGCGCTCGGATGTGTACAGCCTCGGACTCGTCGCATGGGAGATGCTCACCGGTGAGCGTCCATGGGAAGGCGAGACGTTGTACAACGTCATCTACAAGCAGAAGCACGATGAGCTGCCGGCGATCGACTCCATGTCGTCCGGTGTGCCGCTGCGTCTGCAGTACCTCGTCGAGCGCATGCTGCAGAAGCGACCGGCCGCGCGGTGGGCCGGTGCCGATGGATTGCTGGGCTTCATGAATGCGTCGGTGCTGCCCGCGGACTGGGGGCAGTGGCAGGATGCGCACCGGAAGCGCCGCGCACGCGAGAAGGCGAACGCGAGTGCCGTGGCGACGGCGCCAGGATTTCTGACTGCGGCGCTGGCCACGATTCGGTTCCGGCGTCCGATCGCCGGAGACGCGAGCACGACGTCCGGTGCCGACGCGGCACGTGCCGCCGGCGTCGTGGACGCCGGGTCGCCATCGACGGCGGGGCATGCCGATCACTCGCAGCACACCCCGCGGTCCGATGCCGCGGCGGCGACAACATCGGCGGCACGTCGTGCCGCGGCGGCCAGCGCGGATGCGGATGACGCGAGCGATGACACGCCGAGCTGGGCGCGCGAGGCGCCCGTGGGTAATCGTGTGTCGCGCCGCCTGATCGCGGCGGGTGCGTTCGTTCTGGTTGCGGCGGGTGGTGCGTTCGCGGTCGCTCGTCAGGACAGCACGAACGCTGGCGACACCGGTGCGCTTCCGTCGGACGTCGCCACGATTTCCGTGCCCGTCGGTATCACGCCGCCGGTGGACAACGCCGATTCCATCAACCGGCGTCGTGCGGATTCGATTGCGGAATCGGAGCGTGAATCGCTCGAGGTCACGGCGGACGAACTGCGGGATACGTCCGACGTTCCAGTGGTGACATCGAGCGATGGGAAGCTCGGACTGCCTTCGACGCCGCCCGCGGAACCCGCCTCGCCGCAGGCCGCGCTGCCTGCTTCATCGCGAGGCGCGACGTCGCCACCGCCACGTACGGGCACGTCGAGCACGTCGCCGCCGCCGGCGCCTACATCGTCGGCTGCTGCATCGGCAGCTCGGCCTCCAGCGACAGGACCGACTGGGGCGGCATCGAGGATATCAGCGGGCTCCTCGCCTGTCGCGCCGTCATCGTCACGTCCGTCCGCGCCGCCGACAACACCGGCGCGGATCGAGCCCGCGCCGGTTGCTCCCGTGCTGCCTGGCCGGTCCTCCCCTGGTTCGAGTGTGGGCACCGTCGGAAGCGCGGGCTCGGCGTCCGGAAGCGACGATGCATCGGGTGAAGAAGGTGCGCTGTCGAGTGCGATCGTGCGTGCGACCGACGATCGCGGTGTGATCGCTGCGGGTGGACGTCACAGTTGCGTCATCGAAGGCGGGCGGGCCCGCTGCTGGGGCGCGAACGACCGCGGCCAACTCGGGGATGGTGATCTGGAGTCGCGCGCCACCCCGGATGACGTGCTGGGTGATGCATCGTTCGTGAGCCTGGCGACCGGCGTGACGCACAGCTGCGGACTCACGCGCGGCGGGGAAGCGTTCTGCTGGGGCAGCAACGACTTTGGACAGCTCGGGGATTCACGGTCGTCGGCACGCAGTGCGCCAGGGCGTGTGGGCGGAGGCCATTCATTCCGCATGCTGCGCACGGGTCGCGCGCACACGTGCGGCGTGACGACGAGCGGGCTGGTCGGATGCTGGGGCGCCAACGAGAGTGGACAGCTCGGCGACAACAGCACGAGCAATCGTGCGCTGCCAGTTCTTCTCGACGCGCGCGTGCGCTTCATCTCGGTCACCGCCGGCTGGAAACACAGCTGCGGCCTCGCGACGGATGGCTCGGCCTACTGCTGGGGTGACAACAGCAACGGGCAACTGGGCGACGGGACACGTTCCCGCCGTACCGCGCCCGTCCCGGTGTCAGGTGGCATGCGGTTCACGAGCATCGCGGCCGGCATGACGCACACCTGCGCGGTGAGCGAGAGCGGCGAAGCGTACTGCTGGGGACAGAACAACTACGGGCAGCTTGGTACCGGGAACGGCACGGACCGCATCACGCCGGGTCGGGTGGAGACATCCGCGCGCTTCGCGTCGGTAAGCACCGGTAGCGCCCACAGCTGCGGGCGAACACGCTCCGGCGTGGCCTTCTGCTGGGGCCGCAACGTGTACGGCCAGCTCGGCGATGGCACCAACTCCGATCGCACCACACCGGTCCGCGTGGCCGGCGTGGCGGCGTTTGCGAACATCAACGCGACGGGCGCGCACAGCTGTGGTGTCTCCACCGAAGGCGACACGTACTGCTGGGGCTACAACAATGATGGACAGCTTGGCGACGGCAGCAGGAATCATCGAGCGCGGCCGTTGCGCATCACCACTCCACAATAACGGCAATCTGCAGACGCTTCGTGACTTCTGACGTGAATACGCGCCCCCGCACGTACCTCGACCGTTCCTCCGGCGCCCGCGCGCACGAACGCGCGTTGTCGCGCGGGTGGCACGCGTTCGCACTCCTCGCATGTTTCGTCCTGGCGGCGTGTGGCGGTGGCGACAGCACCGGCCCGGGCGGTGACGACCGCGTCGCGAGCGTCGAGCTCTCGCAGCGCGCGCTGACGGTCGGCGTCGGATCGACCGTCACGCTCACCGCCGTCATTCGCGATGCAGCCGGCCGCGCGATCGCCAACCGTGGGCTGGTCTGGACGAGCAGCGATACGGCGGTTGCCCGCGTGTCGAATGTGGGCGTGGTCAGCACCGTGCGTACGGGCAGCGTGCAGATCGCGGCGACGGTGGAAGGCAAGAGCGCCGTCAGCAACCTGACCATCGCGCCGAAGACCGTCGCGTCCGTGCAGGTGGACCTCACGAACGTCGGGCTCATCGTCGGTGAGTCGCGAAAGCTCAACGCGAGACCGCTGGACGACACCGGCGCTCCACTCGATGGGCGACCGGTGTCGTGGACCAGCAGCGATGCGCGAATCGCCTCGGTCGATACGAGTGGCCGAGTGACCGGCCTCGCGCCGGGTGTGGCGACGCTCACGGCGACATCCGAGTCGCGCAGTGTGGCGGTCGGCGTGAGCGTGTCGCTCGTGCCGGTGGCACGCATCGACCTGTCGCCGGCCGCCGACACGATCGTCGTCGGGCAGTCGACGCAGTTCACCGCCGTGCCCCGCGATGCTGGAGGCGGTGCACTCGCGGACCGGCAGTCGTCATGGTCGACCAGCGCCGTTGGCGTGGCGACCGTCTCGTCTAGCGGTCTGGCGATCGGCGTTGCACCGGGCACCTCCACGATCACGGTCGCCAACTCGGGCCGCACAGCGGACGCGCAACTCGTCGTCCTGCCCCGGCCGGTCGGTGCCGTGATCGTTTCACCGGGACAGGTCGCGCTGCGAGTCGGCGAGCAGGTACGGCTGACAGTGCAGGTCACCGACGACAATGGCAACCTGCTCGTTGGCCGCGCGGTGCAGTATCGCAGTGACAACACTGGCATCGCGTCGGTGGCCGCGGATGGCACGGTGCGCGGCGTGTCCGCCGGCAGCACGGAGATCGAGGTGACGAGTGAAGGGCGATCGAGCCGCGTGAGCGTGGCGATCACTCCCGTGCCTGTCGCCAGCATCACGCTGAGCGTCGCAACGCTCGATCTGGTGGTTGGCGGTACGTCGCGCATCACGGCCCAGCTGAAGGACGCCACCGGTGCGGTGCTTGGTGAGCGCGCGGTGACCTGGACGAGTGGCGCGCCGAGTGTGGCCGAGGTGGACAGCGACGGCAATGTGCGGGCGGTCGGTCCAGGGTCCGCGATCATCATCGCGGCGTCGGAGGGCCGGACGGCCACCGTATCCGTGAGCGTGCGTGGCGTACCTGTCGGAAGTGTGTTCGTCACCCCGACGACCGCGACGATGTTCACGGGCGATGACCTCGACCTGTCGGCGCAGGTGCGTGACGAGGCGGGTGTCGTGCTGACGGGTCGCAACGTGCTGTGGACATCGAACGATGAGCGTGTCGCCCTCGTGTCCAGCAGCGGGCGCGTGCGCGCCATTGCCGCAGGAACCGCGAGGATCACGGCGTCCGCCGATGGCGTGAACGGAAGCAGCACCATCACCGTCACCGCCGAGCCGGTGCTCAGCATCGTCGTCACGCCGTCGCCGGTCACCCTGACACTCCCGAGCGCGACGGTGCAGCTCTCGGCGACGACGCGTGGACGCGACGACATCACCCTGACGGGAAGAACGGTCACGTTCAGCAGCAGCGACGCCACCGTCGCGTCGGTATCCAGCACAGGTCTCGTGACGGCGCTGCGCGCCGGAACGACGACCATCACGGTCGCGAGCGAAGGGAAGACCACGACCGTTCCGGTCACCGTGAACGCGGCTCCGATCGCGAGCATCACGGTGTCGCTCGCCGCGTCGAGCGTGGTGGCCGGTACACCGACCACCGCCACGGCCGTGCTCCGCGACGCGTCGGGCACAGCGCTCACCGGTCGCGTCGTCACATGGTCGTCGTCGAACACGGCGGTCGCAACGGTCTCCCCGACAGGTGCCGTCACCACGCTGTCCGCCGGCTCGGCAACGATCACCGCGACGAGTGAAGGGCAGAGCGCGAGTGCCAACCTCACGGTCACCGCACCACCGCCATCTCCGGTAGCGACGGTCACCGTCACGCTGTCTCCGACGAGCGTGGTTGCCGGTGGGACGTCGACGGCGACGGCCGTGACGCGAAATGCTGGCGGGTCGGTGCTCACGGGCCGCACCATCACGTGGTCGACGTCCGATGCGACCGTGGCAACGGTCAACAACAGCGGCGTCGTGACGACGCTCAAGGCCGGCACGGTGTCCGTCACGGCCACGAGTGAAGGCCGGAGTGGCAGCGCGACACTGACTGTGACGGCGCCGCCGCCAGCTCCGGTCGCCACCGTCACGGTGACGCTTGCGGCGTCTTCGGTCGTCGCCGGAACATCCACCACCGCCACGGCTGTGCTGCGCGATGCAGCGGGAGCGACACTCACGGGTCGCACAGTGACCTGGACGACGTCCGACGCAAGCGTCGCAACGGTGTCGGCGACGGGCGCGGTCACGGCACTCAAGGCAGGCACGGCAACGATCACCGCAACGAGCGAGGGCAGGTCCGGCAGCGCGGCACTCACCGTCACGGCGCCCGCGCCTGCGCCCGTTGCCACGGTGACGGTGGCCCTCGCGGCCTCCTCGGTGGCGGCGGGCGCGTCCACCACGGCAACGGCGACGTTGCGGGACGCGGCAGGGGCGACGCTCACAGGCCGCACGGTCACGTGGTCGACATCCGATCAGACGATCGCCACGGTTTCCGCGACGGGCGCCGTCACGACACTGAAGGCGGGCAGCGTGACGATTTCTGCCGCAAGCGAGGGTCGGACGGGCAGCGCGACGCTGACCGTGACGGCGCCGCCACCGGCACCGGTGGCGACGGTGAGCGTATCGCTCGGCAGCGCGACGATCACCGAGGGTGCGTCCACCGTCGCGACTGCGCAGTTGCGTGGTGCGAATGGACAGACGTTGAGTGACCGGACCATCACCTGGAGCACGTCATCGGCCGCCGTGGCAACCGTGTCGTCCGACGGCACCGTCACCGCGCAGGGGCCGGGTACGGCGACGATCACGGCAGCGAGCGAAGGGCGGACCGGAACGGCGACGGTGACGGTACAACCTGTACCGGTAGCCCGCGTGACCGTCACGCCGGTCTCCGCGACGATCAGCGCGATGGGGCCACAGAGCGGACGTTCGGTGCAGTTGACCGCAACGGCCTACGACGCCGCTGACCGCGTGCTCGCCGGACGCACGTTCACCTGGAGCAGCAGCCGGCCGGAGGACGCGACGGTGTCGCCGACTGGGCTGGTGAGCGCAGTGAGCGGCGGATCGACCGTCATCACCGTGAGCACTGGCGGCCAAAGCGCGACCGCAAGTATCACCATACAGAGCAACAACTGACCATGCGTCTCATTCGTCCCACGCGACAACGGCTGGCTGCCGCCGCCCTGGTGCTGCTGGCTGGCTGCGGCGGTGGAGCCACGGACAACGCACGTGTCGGCGGAATCGAGCTCACGCCAGCTGCCGCCACGGTGCGCACGGGCGCGTCGCTCCCGATCTCCGCCTCGGTGCGCGATGAGTCGGGAAACATCGTGAACGGCGCACAGCTGTTCTGGTCGAGCAGCGACACGTCGATCGCCACGGTGTCATCCGCCGGGGTCGTGCTCGCTCGCAGTCCGGGGTCCGCCAAGGTGGCCGTCAGCGCGCTTGGCGTCAGTGCGACGGCCACGGTGACGGTGTCCAATCGGGAGGTCGCTGCGGTGCAGGTGACACCGGCGGCCGTGACGGTGCTCGTGGGCGCGACCACGCCGCTGTCGGCGCGCACCACCGACGCGCAGGGACAGGAACTCGCCGGGCGTGTGATTGCATGGACGACGGACAATCAGGCAATCGCCACCGTGAATGCACAGGGCATCGTGTCGGGGCAGGCCGCCGGCACGGCAAGGATCACCGCGACGAGCGAAGGCAAGACCGGGTCCGCAGTCGTCACGGTGCAGTCGGTTCCGGTTGCATCGGTCGTAGTCACGCCGGCGCGTGATACCCTCACGATCGGGGAGACCGTGCAACTCGTCGGAACGGCGCGGGACGCGAACAATCTCACACTGTCAGGGCGCAGCTTTACCTGGTCGTCGGCGAACAACAGCATCGTCAGCGTGTCGTCCACCGGACTCGTGACGGCCAACGGCATCGGCAGCACGACGGTGCAGGCAACATCGGAAGGACGAAACGGGACGGCAACGCTGGTCGTGGTGCAGCGGCCGGTCGAGACCGTGACGCTCACTCCGGCAAGTGGTTCCGTGGTGGTCGGTGGCACGCTTGCCCTCACGGCCCGCACTGCCGACGCGTCCGGCAACACGCTGAGTGGTCGTCCCGTCGCCTTCAGCACGAGCAACGGCGCGATCGCGGCGGTGAACACGTCCGGTGTGGTCACAGGTGTCGCCACGGGCACCGTGACGATCACCGCGACGAGCGAAGGCAAGACGGGCACCGCCGAGGTGCGAGTGGATCCGCAGCCCGTTTCCACGGTGCAGGTGGCGCCGCCGACCGGCACGCTCACGATCGGTGACAACCTGCAACTCACGGCGACGGCGCGCACGTCATCGGGTGCAGTCGTCAGCGGTCGCACCGTCACGTGGCGCAGCGGCGCACCGAGTATCGCGAGCGTGAGTGCCACGGGACAGGTGACGGCGCTGACGGAAGGCACGGCCATCGTGATCGCCGACGTGGACGGCGTCACCGGTTCGAGCACCATCACGGTGCGGCGGGCAGCCGTGGCGACGGTGACGCTCACGCCTGCCGCCGACACCATCACCCGGTTCGTGGGTGCCGTGCAGCTCACGGCGACGCTGCGGGACAGCAAGGGCGCCATCATCACGGGTCGCACGATCACGTGGACGTCATCCGATGAGCAGGTCGCGTTCGTCTCGAGCAGCGGGCGCGTATCCGCGGGAAGCAGGATCGGCATTGCCACCATCACCGCCACAGTCGAGGGAGTCAGTGGTACTGCGCGAATCACGGTTCGATAAAAGGAACCACATGTCGGGCATGACGCGCGCAGCGGCACTGTTCGTCCTGTGCATCGCTTCGACGGAAAATGCCTCGGCGCAGTCGCTGACCATCAAGCGCGCCATGCCCGGCGAAGTCGCGCCGGGCTGCGGCGTGTCCGCGTCCGGCAACACGGGATTGCGGCGCGATAACGCCGAGGCGCGAAGGCTCGCGGCGGAAGGACAGGAGGCGGCGCTCGGCGGCGACCGTGTGGCGGCTCGCACGGCGTTCTCGCGCGCTGCGGCGCTCAACCCGGGCGATGATCGCATCGCGTACGAGCTGGGTCGCGCGAACGAGGAGCTGTCGGATACCATCGCGGCCGTGAACGAATACTGTCGCTACCTGGTGCTGTCGTCCGAGGGCCGTGAGGCAACGGATGTGCGCGGTCGACTGCAGCGCCTGATGCCGCCGACGGCGATCACGAACTCACAGCGCGCTGCAGAAACATTCCGCACGGGTGTCAACCACTTCGACGCTCGGCGCTACGCACCGGCCGCCGATGCGTTCAGCGAGACCATTCGCCGCACGCCACCAGCGACCGAAGCGTTGTTCAACCGTGCGCTCGCACGCTCCGCATCCGGACGTCGCAGCGATGCCGTGAAGGATCTCGAGGCATATCTGATCAGCGCACCCGCCGCGCCGGACCGCGCGGCGGTGCTGCGTGCGATCGACCTGCTGCGTCGGCCGGTGTACAGCTCGGGGACGGCGTTCACGCGAGGTCTTCTTCCCGGCTTCGGGCAGTTCTACACGGGACGGTCCGGGCGTGGCGTGGCGGTGCTCGTTGCCGTCGCCGGCGCGGGCGCGCTCGCCGCGTACCAGAAGACCGAGACGAAGGAGATCCCGTACGTGGATCCCAACGGCGTGCCGGTTCCGTATACGGAGACGAACACCAAGCGGCCGTTCCTCATCCCGGGCATCGCCGCGGGCGTCGGCCTGACGCTCGCCGCTGCGTTCGAGGCGTCGCTCTATGCGTCACGGTCGATCCAGGGCGTCGCGCAGGTCTCGCCGTTCGTCGGGGCACGCGGCGAGCTGGGACTCCGCCTGGCCGCGCGATTCTGACCTGAGCGGCAGTCGGGTGATGACGGGTGGGACTGCGGTGCACGCTACGCTGCAGCCGTGCCACCTCTCATTCCGCTCGTGCTCACATGGCTGGCCGGCCTCGCGATTGCTGCGCTCGCGGCGGGCAGCCCACACGCACCACCGTTTCTATCGGTAGCTGCTGTCGGCGCCGTGAGCGTCGCGGCACTCGTTGTCGTGGTGCGCATCACGCGACCCCGCGCCCAATCGCCGTCAGGTGGCGTGACGACACGCGGACTGCCTGGCGTCCGCATGCCGACCGCCGGCATGCCTGTCGTGCTGGGCATCGCGCTGCCCGTCATACTCGCGGCTGCGTTGCTCGTCGGTGGAGCGTCGGCCCGGCACCGCGCCGCGTGCATTGCATTGCTCGCAGCGGAGCCCGCGATCCTGATCGCCATCGACGAACGCGTGCACGCCGGCGGGCGGGTCACCGGTGAAGCGCGTGGTGTAAAGGCAGGGCTGTCGCGGTGCGTCGTGCGTGCCGTGATCCGTGTGCGCGAGGGCAGCGCAATGGCGGGCGCGGTCGTGCTTGCGACGGGGACGATGCGCACGACGCAGCGGGGACTGCTGCTCGACGGGAGTATTCTGCCCGCCGGACGCGCGGAGCGGTTGCGTGCGTGGCGCGGGCGAACCGGCGAGTCGATCGACACGCTTTTCCGCGCGAATGCCGCCCTGGTGCGCGCTCTGCTGATCGCCGACCAGGATGGCATCGAGGCGTCGGTGCGCGACCGCTTCGCGGATGCAGGGCTCGTGCACATGCTCTCCATCTCCGGCCTGCACGTGGCCATCATCGCGGGCGCACTGCTCACGCTCGCGTCTGCACTGCGGCTCGATCGCACGAGCGCGACGATTGCGGCGATGGTGGTCATCACGGTGTACGTGTTGATGCTCGGGGCGCCGGCGCCTGCGGTACGCAGCGCTGCCATGCTCGCCACGATGGCCGTCAGTGAACGCCTGCAACGACCGGTACACCCGTGGACTGCACTCGCGCTCGGTGCGGCGCTGCCGAGCGTGCAACCGGGTGTCGTGCTCGATCTCGGATATCAACTGAGCGTCGGCGGGATGGCCGCACTCGTGGCAGCACGCAGCATCCTGCGGCGACTGCGACAGGACCGTGCTCCGGCGACGGGGAGGAGCATCGTACGCAGGCTGCACCGTTGGATCGCCAACGTGCACGGATGGCGGTGGATGCTGTTGCGCGAGTGCGCGACCGGCGTCGTGGCCACGCTGGTCACCGCGCCGCTCATCGCGTGGACGTTCGGCCGAGTGAGTCTCGTGGCACCCTTGTCGAACATCGTTGCGGGGCCGGTCGTGACATTCGTGCAGCCGGCGCTGTTCCTCGCCATCGTGCTCTCACCATGGAGGGCCGGAGCACAATTCGTGGCGGATGCGACGATTGCACCACTCGCCCTGCTCGACCGGATAGCCACGGTCGCTGCATCGGTGCCGGGTGCATCGGTGCACGTCGCACCGACCCTGGCGGGTGCCTGCTGTGCTGGCGTTGCCTCGGCGGCATTCGTGCGCGCGACCGCATCGCGACGCATGCTTCCGGGGATGCTCGTTGCGGGAGCGGCGCTCGTCGCTGCCGTGTGGGTGCCGATGCTGTCTCCGGGCTCCGGTGCACTCGAGATGCACATGCTCGACGTGGGGCAGGGCGATGCGATCGCGTTGCGCACGCCAGGCGGCCGCTGGATCCTGGTCGATGCCGGCCGACGCTGGGACGGCGGCGATGCGGGGCGGCGCACCGTCGTGCCGTACATTCGGCGACGCGGCGGACAGGTCTCCGCTTTCGTCATGTCGCACGCGCACGACGACCACGTCGGTGGTGCCGCAAGCGTCGCTGGGGCACTCCACCCGCTCGCCTGGTGGGACCCGGCGTTCGTGACGACGAGTGGCGGTTATCGCGCGGCGCTTGCCACGGTGCTGCAGCAGGGAATCGTGTGGCGGCGCGCCCATCCCGGTGACGGCTTCGAGATCGACGGCGTCACGGTGCGCGTCCTCGCGCCCGACAGTGCGTGGACGGCGGCACAGCACGACGCCAATGAGACGTCGGTGGTGTTGCGCGTGGAATTCGGCAGTGTGTCGTTTCTCCTCACCGGCGACGCCGAAGCCGCGGAGGAAGACTGGATGCTCTCGAACTCGGCACCCGAGGAGCTGCGCGCAGACGTGCTCAAGGTCGGGCACCACGGCAGCAAGACGAGCTCGACGCCGGCATTTCTCGACGCCGTGTCGCCGCAGCTCGCGCTGGTGTCGGTGGGCCGGGACAATCGCTACGGCCATCCGGCGGCGCAGACCCTCGCGTCGTTCGCTGCGCGCGACGTTCCGGTCGTACGGACGGACCAGGACGGCACGATTGTCGTCAGTACCGACGGGAGGTCGGTCTTCGTGTCCACCGGCGGTGATCGCTGGACCTTGGGGCCACGGTGACCCATTCATTCCATGTGCCCGTTCCTGCGATGCTCTTCTGCACACGCCCGTAGCCGTCACCCCGTGTGAGCCCGTTTCGCCGTCTCTCCGAACTCGTTGCCGGCCAGCATGTTGCGCTGCCTGGTGACCTCATCGAGCGTCATCCGGAGCTCGCCAGCGTACGCTGGCGGCGGGGTGGTCTGCCGCCGCGCGTCGGTGGATGGGCGCTCGGCCAGCGCTCGGTCCTCGGGATCACGCTCGGGCGCACTGTCTTTCTGGCACCCCACGCGTCGCTGGCGCCGGCGTTGCTCTTGCACGAGCTTGCCCACGTTCACCAGTTTGAGCGTGACGTGGCATTCCCCGTTCGCTATCTCTGGGAGAGCCTTCGCCGCGGGTACCGCGGAAACCGCTTCGAGTTCGAGGCGGACAGCTACGCAGCGTCCCTGCTCTCCCGCCCGCCTTCAGGAGCCCGATAGTGGTCAAGCATACTGCCACATCCGTCGTCACCATAGAACGTTTCATCATCGACCAGGAGCGCCACCATCCGGAGGCGACCGGCGAACTGTCCGGCATCCTGTACGACATGGCGCTTGCCGGCAAGATGATCGCGAACAAGGTCCGCAGCGCAGGCCTCGCCGACATCCTCGGGTCCACGGATGACGTGAACGTCCAGGGCGAGGTGCAGCAGAAGCTCGACGTCATTTCCAACGAGATCATCGTCAAGGCATTCGATCACGGCGGACGCCTGTGCGCCATGGCCTCGGAAGAGGAGCCGGACATCATCCAGATCCCGGATGGTTTCCGCAACGGGAAGTACGTGCTCCTGTTCGATCCGCTCGATGGCTCGTCCAACATCGATGTGAACGTGCCCGTCGGCACCATCTTCAGCGTCTACAAGAAGATCACGCGCGGCAGCCGCGGCGAGATGGAGGACATGCTCCAGCCTGGGCGCCGGCAGGTGGCGGCGGGCTACGTGATCTACGGCAGCAGCACGATGATGGTCTACACGACGGGCCAGGGCGCACACGGCTTCACGCTCGATCCGTCCATCGGTGAATTCCTGCTGTCGCATCCGAACATCACGATCCCGCCCAAGGCGCGGTATCTCTCGGTGAACGACGCGTACGAGCAGGACTGGCCGGAGCCCACCAGGGCCCTCATGCGCCGTTACCGTGGGCTGGACGGCAAGCAGAAGTCGCTCAACGTGCGCTATGTCGGCTCGCTCGTGGCCGACTTCCATCGCAACCTGCTGGGCGGTGGCGTGTTCTGCTATCCGGCGAACAAGAAGTCGCCGATGGGCAAGCTACGCCTGCTCTATGAAGCGAATCCGCTCGCCTTCATCGCCGAGCAGGCGGGTGGGATGGCGTGCGACGGCTTCCGCCGGATTCTGGATGTCGAGCCGCGCGAGTTGCACCAGCGCACTCCCCTCTACATCGGCAACAAGGCGGAAGTGGACATCGTGGGCGAGTTCCCGCTGGAGAACATGGTGGCCCCGGGCATTCCGGAACGGCGTGCACCGCGCGCGCCCGACACGCCGGGAAGCTCCGCCGCCTGAGCGACTGCTGGCCACGCACGAGCGGTTGGGCTGGTCGAGACACGATGACCGCGGCGTCCTCCTCGAGGGCGCCGCGGTTAATTTGTGCCATGCCTTCTGACACCGCTGCTTCCGAACGTCTCTCGCCCGCGGGAATCCCGATTCCACCGGTGGTCCGGCCCGACGACCTGTCGCTCGACTACGCGCGCGACCTGGGCGACCCCGGGACGTTTCCATTCACGCGGGGCGTACAGCCGACGATGTATCGGGGCCGGCTCTGGACGATGCGGCAGTACGCCGGGTTCGGGACTGCGACAGCGACGAACGAACGGTTCAAGCTGTTGCTCGCGGCGGGGCAGACCGGATTGTCCGTCGCCTTCGACCTGCCCACGCAGATGGGCATCGACTCCGATTCGCCGCGTGCCTTGGGTGAAGTCGGCCGGGTCGGCGTCGCCATCGACACGGTCGACGACATGCATCGCCTCCTTGCCGACCTGCCTCTCGACAAGGTCTCGACGAGCATGACGATCAATGCGACGGCGAGCACGCTGCTCGCGATGTACATCGTCGTCGCGGAGGAGCGTGGCATGTCGCGCGACGTGCTCTCGGGCACCGTACAGAACGACATCCTCAAGGAGTACATCGCCCGCGGCACGTACATCTATCCACCGGAGCCGTCGATGGCGCTCACGGCGGAGATGTTCCGCTTCTGCGCCACCGAGGTGCCGCAGTGGAATCCGATCTCGATCTCGGGCTACCACATCCGCGAGGCGGGATCGACGGCAGTGCAGGAGGTGGCATTCACCTTTGCCGATGCGCTGGCCTACGTGCAGCAGGCGGTGAGTGCCGGTCTGCCGGTCGACAGCTTTGCCAGCAGGCTTTCGTTCTTCTTCGCCGCGCACAGCGACCTGTTCGAGGAAGTCGCGAAGTTCCGTGCGGCCCGACGGCTCTGGGCGCGGTTGATGCGCGATCGCTTCGGCGCCAACGATGCGAGCTGCCGTCTTCGCTTTCACACGCAGACCGGCGGTGTCACGCTCACTGCGCAGCAGCCGCTCAACAACGTCGTTCGTGTCACCGTGCAGGCGCTCGCGGCCGCACTCGGCGGCACGCAGTCGTTGCACACCAACGGCTACGACGAGGCGCTCGCCCTCCCCACCGCGGATGCGGCTACCCTCGCCTTGCGCACGCAACAGATCGTCGGATTCGAGTCCGGTGTGGCCGCCACCGTCGACCCGTTGGCGGGCAGCTGGTACGTGGAGAAGCTCACCGACGAAATGGAAGCGCGCGCGCTCACGTTGATCGAGAAGGTCGATGCACTCGGTGGGGCTGCGGAGGCGATCCGCGCGGGCTTCTTCCAGGAGGAGATCGGGCGCAGCGCGTACGAGTACCAGCTGCGTGTTGAGGCCGGACAGACGGTCGTCGTTGGCGTGAACCGCTTCGGTGACGGGCAGGATCCGCCCATCATTCCGGCGCCGGACTTTTCGGCGCTCGAGAAGGATCAGGTAGCGCGCCTGGCGACGACGCGCGCTTCACGCGACCCCAACGCCCTCTCGCGTGCATTGGCTTCCATCGCAGAGGCAGCACAGGAGTATCTGCCGGAGCATACCGGCCCCCGCACGCCGCTCATGCCTCGCATCGTGGACGCCGTGCGGCTTCGCGCGTCCGTCGGAGAAATCGCGGATACCCTCGAACGCGCCTGGGGACGTTACCAGCCGATCATGTAAACCGGTGCGGCAGGGGCGTTTCGATGCGCTGAGGCATCCAGATCGCGCCGAATGTGATGCCCAGCGCACAATCAGGCTCGTGGCAGTGCGCAACAGGAGATTTGTGCCAAAGTGGCCCCTCTCCTGCATACCGGTGTACCTGCTGACCGATCATCGGTCGCAACGTTGCCGCTACGGCATGCCTGGGAGGCTATCAAGATGACCTGGTTCGTTCGTTCAGCCGCTGTTTCCTTCGCGGCTCTCTGTGTTCTTGCATCGCAGTCGGCAGCGCAGTCAGCCAAGGGCCAGCGTGAGATGGCGTCCGGGAAGATTCTCGCGACCAAGCCGGATTCCGCGACTCGCAATGCGCCCAAGCCTGCTCGGCCGGCAGCCGCGCCGTCGTACACACAGCTGAGTGCTGCCTTGGGAGCGCTGCCCGCGCGTACTGAGCAGTTCGTACGTATTCCCTCACTTCGTGCCGAACGGATCACGCTGGTCGATGTGCGGAACCTGTTCCGCGAGACGAGCCAGCAGAAGGAGTTCGAAACGAGCATCGCCGACCGCGCGCGTCAGATCACGGCGATGCGTTCGACGCTTCAGAACAGCCTCGTGCTGCGCGATCTGCTGTTCGACCGACAGCTCAAGATGTCGCAGGTGGTTGCGGTCGATCCACAGCCCGACGGTAGTGCGGTGGTGTTCTACGTGCCGGAGTAGTTGCTTCGCACTGTTGGAGTAGCTGTACGATTTGATTTGCATCATGCGGAGCGGAATCCCGACCCCCGTCACAGAATCGCTGTGACGGGGGTCGCGTGCTTCAGACTGCTGGTCTCCGATGTGCTTGTGACGGGGCCATCCCGCGTCGCTCATCGCTGCACTACAACTAGGCGTGAACGACGCATGCATGGCCATCATTCGTTGGAGGTTCGATGTTGCGTTCCCTCACATCTCGCGCGCTGTTTGCCGTCGCGCTGCTCTCCGCTCCCGCCGTGCTCTCCGCCCAGGTTCGGGATAGCACCGTTAAGCGCGACTCCTCGGCCGGCCGCCTCGATGTCGCGAGCAAGCCGACCCTCACCACGGTGATGACGTCGCTCACCATGCTCGACAGCAACACGGCGCGCCTCAATGCTGCCACGGCAATCACCGCCGACAGCATCACGCTCGTCGACGTGACGCCACTCGTAAGCGCGAGCGATTCGGCCACGTTCTCGGCAACGTTGCTTTCCAGTGAGAAGAGCATCACCGCGCTGCGCGCTGCGGTCGAGAAGCACATGGCGCTCCAGGGCGCACTCACCGCCAAGCAGGTCCCCGTCTCCCAGGTCATCGCGGTCGACGTGAGCCCCGACGGACGGCGTGCGTGGGTGTTCTATCGCCCGGAGCAGAAGTAACGAGCGTCGTAGCCACGGCCGCGTAGCGGGCGCAGCATTGCGGGGCTGAGGCCCCGGGATGCGACGTACGGCGAAGGCACTGTTCGACTCACTGGATCATGCATGGTCCGGTGAGTCGCGTCGCATTCGGGACACACCCGGACCATGGCGCTCCACGCAAGCACGGCTGAGCCCGTCGTTGACGTGAGCCCGCGCTCGGCATGGAGCGTGCAACACGTGGGGCACAACCCTGCCATTGGAGCGCTATTCATGGATACCGGACGCGACTTTCTGCGCGCGCAGTTGAACAACTGCATCATGCAGCATCAGACGCTCGTACAGGCGCTGCGCGATCACGTCGACCAGGCCGACGATCCGCGATATCGCGAGCTCTGCTCGAAGCATCTGCCGCACATGGAGCGTCATCAGGGCATGATCGAGGAGTATGGCAAGTCGATCGGTGCCGAAGGTGGCGGCGCACTCAAGAATGCCCTTGGCGCGGTCCTCGGCAAGGCGCGTGATGCCGTCGACGCCATGCGTGAGACCGACTTCCTGCGCGTCGTGGGCGACATCGTGATGATCCGGCAGTCTCAGGATACCTTCGGGACGTTCGCGCGTGCCGGCGAGAAGCTTGGTGATACGCGCCTGGCCGAAATCGGGCGGACGGGAGAGCAGGAGCATGATCGCATGCAGCAGGAGTTCAACGCGTACATCGCGGAGCTCTTCGTCGACCAGGTGAACGGCACCGCCGCTGGTGCGAACACCACGCGGTCGGCATCGACGTCTCGAACGCCGGCCATGTAGCACGCCGCGCCTGCAAGCGAGCGATTCCGACACGCGTCGTGCATTTCTTTCAGCGGGCGGGTTGACCGTGTCTGCAGGCGGAAAGGACGCCGCAGTGGCAGCCGCCGGAGCGGCACATGCCGCTGCGGCGTCGTTGCGATATGTCTCCGACGATCGGCCGGGCATTCGTCGGGTCGCGTCCGGCAAGGGTTTCCGGTACGTCGGTCCCGATGGCAAGCCAGTGCGCGACGCCGCAACACTCGAGCGCATTCGCAGCATCGTGATTCCGCCGGCGTGGACCGACGTGTGGATCTGTCCGACGGAGAACGGGCATGTCCAGGCCACCGGTCGCGATGCGAAGGGACGCAAGCAGCACCGCTACCATGAACGGTGGCGAGCCGTCCGTGACGAGAACAAGTACGGGCGGCTCTCGCGCTTTGCTCGCGCCCTGCCGTCGATTCGGCGTCGTGTCGCGGCCGATCTCTCGTCGCGCGGCATGTCCCGCGAGCGGATTCTCGCGATGGTGGTGCGACTCCTCGAAACGACGTACATCCGCATCGGAAACGAGGAGTACGCGCGAACGAACCAGTCGTACGGACTCACGACGCTCACGGACGATCACGTCGACATTCGCGGCGCACGGGTCCGGTTTTCCTTTCGCGGCAAGAGCGGAAAGGATCATGACGTCGAGATCAACGACCCACGGCTGGCCCGTCTCGTCCGCAAGTCGCGCGACCTGCCGGGCGAGGACCTCTTTCAGTACGTCGACGATGATGGCGAGCCGCACCCGATCACGTCGGGCGACGTGAACGCCTACATCCGGGAGATCGCGGGCGAGGAGTTCACCGCGAAGGATTTCCGCACCTGGGCAGGAACGCTGCTGGCGGCGCGCGCACTGGACGCGGCGAGCACCGAGGCGGGCGGGGTGCCGCTCACCAAGAGCGCAGTCGCTGCGGCGGTGAAGGAGACCGCTGGCTCACTCGGGAACACGCCGAGCGTGTGTCGAAAGTGCTACATCCATCCGGCCATCCTCGATGCGTTCCAGGACGAAACACTGCTCGATGCGTGGCGCGCAGTCTCCCGCCGGGCCAGCAGCGCCGAGGGTGGGCTTTCATCGGAGGAGATGGTCCTCGTGCGCTACCTCGAAGCGCACGAGAGCGACGGGCAGGGGCAGCGGGCCGCGTAGGCGGCTCCTCTCCATCTGACGGGCGGTCAGGGGCATTCCCGCTGCCGGATGGCACGGCGCGCGCTACGTTCCTCGCATGCATCCGCTCTGGTCCCATGGACGGTCCGCGTGACCGATCCTCGCCCGCTCCCGGTGGTGCGCGGCATGATCGACGCGCTCGATCGCGAACTGCTGCAGATCATGGCGCAGCGCATGGTGCTGGTGGCCGAGGTAGCGGCGTACAAGCGCGCGCATGGCATCCGCATTCGGGATGCCGAACGGGAGCGGACGTTGATCGAGGATCGGCGATCACGAGCGGACGCACTCGGACTGCCGGTGGGCGAGATCGAATCGATCTTTCGTGTGCTCATGCGGTCGAGCCGCGATCACCAGGCTGCACTCCGCGCCGAGATTCCACTCGACGAATCACCGCGCACGGTCGCGATCGTCGGCGGAGAGGGGCAGATCGGCGCGCTCTTCGCACGCCTGTTCTCCGAGCTCGGACATCGAGTGCTGATCGCCGACGTGGCGACCGCCTTGCGGCCGGTGGATGCCGCCCGGGAGGCGGACGTAGTGGTGGTCAGTGTGCCCATCGAGTCGACCGTCGACGTCATTCGCCAGGTTGGACCTCACGTGCCGGCCCATGGGCTGCTCATGGATGTCACGAGCATCAAGGAGGCGCCGGTGGCCGCGATGCTCGAGTCGACTGCAGCGAGCGTCGTGGGCACGCACCCGATGTTCGGTCCGGGCGTGCACTCCGTGCAGGGGCAGCGCGTGGTGCTCTGTCGCGCACGCGGGGCGGAGTGGGCCGAGTGGGTCCGGCACACGCTCGAAGCGCGCGGTCTCACCATCACGGAGACGTCAGCGCTCCAGCATGACCGTGCGATGAGCATCGTGCAGGTGCTCACGCATTTCCAGACCCAGACGCTCGGCCTGACGCTGGCACGATTGGGGATGCCGCTCGAAGAGACGCTGACCTTCACCTCGCCCGCGTATCTCCTCGAGCTGTTCGTGACGGCGCGCCACTTCGCGCAGGACCCGAGGCTTTACGGGTCGATCGAGATGCGAAATCCGGGCACGGGCGCCGTCACCACCGCCTTCGGCAATGCGGCGCGCGAGATC
This sequence comes from Gemmatimonadota bacterium, assembly GCA_040387895.1. GTDB lineage: Bacteria > Gemmatimonadota > Gemmatimonadetes > Gemmatimonadales > Gemmatimonadaceae > Gemmatimonas. The sequence goes on along the minus strand of JAZKCW010000106.1, from coordinate 10,447 downwards.
GCCGACACGCTGGCGACCGGCGACCAGGATGCGTTCGATCGCATGTTCGACGAGGTGCGCGCATTCTTCGGCAGCTTCACCGACGAAGCCGTCGAGCAGTCGAGTTTTCTCATCGATCGTATCGTGGAACGGGCGTGAGCGGCTACTTCCTGTCGCGGGCCGCCCCGGCCGGCATGATGGTCTGTCGCGACTTCATGTCGTAGCGATCCGTCGCCGACAGCGTGAAGTAGGCAGAGTCACCGGGGGTGCGCTTTCGCGTGTTGTCGTGCACGGCGACCTTGCCACGTCCGATCACCTCGAAGATGTCGCCGCGCACAACGATTGCCGTGCCTTCGGAGAGACCGATGCCTAGCAGGTTCGGAAACTTCGTCATCACCGGAGCCAGGTCATTCCAGCGATTGCGCGTGTCGATGTGCTGGTCGATCGCGGTGCGACGCAGGAAGCGGAAGGCATCCTGGTGCTCGGGCTCGGGCGACATCATCACGTCGGAGCCACTCACGGCGCCGCGCACCAGGTACTCGCCCTGGATCGTCGCACCCGCGGAGCTCCCGCCGATCACGCCGCCACGCGCCAGCACTGCATGGAACGCGTCGTAGGTGCGGGTCTTCGCGTACGAGTCGACGATGTTCCACTGCCGGCCGCCGTTGAACCAGACGCCGGTGGCCCCCTGAAGAGTGGATGCGAATGCTTCCGTGTTCGCCACCGCCGGATCATGGGTGTGCAGCATGTGCACGTTGGTGAGGCCTCGCGCACGCCACGACTTGAGAATGTCTGCCTCGTCGTACTTCATCAGCGCGCCTTTCGAATCACGGTTACCGCCTGCGGTCGGCACCACCACGATGCGCGCGCCCGGCCCGCCGGCGAGCTCGATGAAGCGCTCCATGATGCCCGTTCCCTGCAGGTTGCCGCCACCGGCAATGACCAGTGTGCCGTTCGGGGGGCCGTACTCCGGTGCCGCCGCAGCGGCAGTGGATGCACGCGCCGCCTGCGCCATCGCGCTCGACCCGGGCAGCGCGAGCGCGAGTGGCGCTGCGAGGACCAGCGCGGAGCACACGGCACGGCCGACCCGGGCGCCGAGCGCCGTCCGGGAGGAAAGGGTGATCTGGGCTGCGCCGGCTGGCGTCGCGCGAAGGAAGGATGGCATCGTCATGAGTAGAAGCGTCCGGTCAGGGGGCAACGTCCAATCTTGTGTGTGCGTCGCACGCCCGCCATCCTCCACGGATGACTGGCGTACTCGAACGGATCTGGATCAAGCGGAGCAAGCGGGGGCCCATGGACCCCGTCGAGCGCGCCGTGCTCCGCGAGAACCGCGGCATTCAGTCGAACGCCAATCAGGGAGGGCGCCGCCAGGTGACGCTGCTCGACGCCGAACGCTGGGAGGAGTTCACCGCTGCGCTCGGTTCGACACTCGAGCCGTCGGCGCGACGCGCCAATCTGCTCGTGCGCGGCCTCACCCTGGTCGACACCCGCGGTCGCACACTGCGGGTCGGCGGCACACGGTTACTGATCGCCGGTGAGACCAAGCCGTGCCATCAGATGGATGAGGCGTTGCCGGGCCTGCAGGCCGCCATGCGTCCATCGTGGGGCGGCGGTGCATTCGCCGTCGTCCTGCAGGGCGGCGACATCGCCGTTGGCGATATGATGAAATGGGAGCCGGCATCCGCGGACGGGCCAGCCCTCTTGCGCGGCGCGTTCTGATGCCTGCAGCCACGGCGTGGGCGGGCGATGCCCGCTAGTCTCATGTACCGGGCGAGGGCAGTGCTCCGCCGATTCGAGGATCGCGCGTTCCGTCTCGCGAGCGAGGCGGAGTATCGTCTGCGCATCACTCCGCGTAACGTGCGGCTGGAGCCGTCGGCGTTCGACCGCCGCATCCTGCGATTGTTCGTCATCGCGATGCCGATCCTCGTGGGGTCGCTATTCATCGGCGACCGGAGCTTTCGCATCCGCCTGCTGTTCGCCGAACTGGTCGTCCTCTGCGTCGTGCTGGCGCTGTTGCTGCTGCTCGACGCCTGGCCAGGAACGGTTCGCAGCGGACGTGGTCGGTCTCCGACCACTCCGCCGTTCCCACCTCGCTTTGCGCCTGCGCCACCGGTCTTGTCTGCGCGCGTAGCGCAGTCGGCGGCCAGGGCGACAGCGCAGAAGGCCCCGCCGACACGGGTGAATGGCGCCGGAGGGACGGGCAGCAAGAGTGCGAAGAGCGGCGCGAGTAGCGGTGCGAGCGGCGGTGCGAACAACGGCGCGAAGAACAGTCCGGGCAACGGAAGCACTCGGCGCTGAGATCGTGCACACGCCAGCGGGGTATCAGGGGCAATGATGCCACGATTGGTGATGTCGCGGGATGTGCGGGAGTCGATGGTGAGGCGCGTGTCGCGTTCGGCCGCAGTGCTTGCCCTCGTCGTGTGCGCGGCGTGCGATCCACGGGATGCGCTCGACCGGATCCGAAAGGAACCGGCGACTCCACACGAGCGGTATGCGGCCCTGCTGCGCGAGACGGGTCTCGACACGACTGCCCTCGGTCGCGAGTGGCTCGCCGCCGGCGACAGCGCGTTGCGCGTTCCGCTGGCCGCGACGCTGCCTGCGCGCGAAGTCGGCGTCTACACCCGGAGTGAAGCGCGCGCGGTCGCGTATCGATTCACGTTGCGTGAAGGCGCGCGCCTGCGCGTGACGTTCCAGCCGGAGGGGCAACCGGCGCGCGTGTACGTCGACCTGTTCGAGGTGAGTGCGGATACTGCACGACCCTATCTGCATCGTGCGACTGGCGAAAACGCTGGCAGCCGCGGGGCGACCGATTCCGTCCGCACCGTCGCGGGCAGCCTGCTGCCGGCGATCACGCTCGAGCATGAGGCACGAAACACCGGCGAGTACGTGCTCCGTCTGCAGCCCGAACTCCTGCGGGGTGGCAAGTTCGTCCTCGAGATGCGCACCGAGCCGATGCTGGCGTTCCCGGTGGAGGGTGGCACGAACCGTTCGATCCAGAGTCTCTTCGGTGCGGTGCGGGATGGCGGGCGGCGTGACCATCACGGCATCGACATATTCGCCCCGCGCGGCACGCCTGTGCTCGCCTCGAGTGCTGGAGTCGTGCGCAGCATCTCGCCGAACCGGCTCGGCGGAAACGTCGTCTGGCTCTCCGACTCGGAGCGCGGGCAGAGTCTCTACTATGCCCATCTCGACCGCCACTTCGTCGCGGCGGGAGCACGCGTCCGGACCGGAGACACGCTCGGGTTCGTCGGAAACACCGGCAATGCACGCACGACGGCACCGCATCTTCATTTCGGTATCTACCGCCGTGGGGAGGGCCCCATCGACCCGCTGCCGTACGTTCGGCGCGTCGTCGACGTACCGCCGGCCATTCGGGTGGACACCTCGATGCTTCGGGCCGCCGTGTTCGTGCGCACCCGCGGCGCGGCGCTTCGCGAGGGCCCCGGCACTTCTTATGACGCCACGTCCACCGTGCCGCTGTCGGACACGCTGCGTGTGATGGGTGCGGCGGGCAGCTGGTTCCGCGTGCAGTCGGTATCGGGCGCGACGGGATATGTAGCGATGGCATCGCTTCGTGCCGTGGCCGGACGCGAGGCAGGCGACGGAGCGAGCAGGACAGTCGTGCGCGCGGCCGGCGGCGGAGTGCGCAGCGAGCAGTAGTGAGCAGTAGCGAAATACGCGAGCAGTCGTGATTAGCAGTAATCAGCAGTGAATCGCATCGATCAGCAGTGATCCGCTGAGTGCGCACGGCGCACGTGCAGCACGGATTTTTCCATGCGTTCGCCGTCAACGATGCCTAATGAATGCGCACTCAGCCGTAGTGCGGCAGCCTCGTGCGTGCTATCCGCATGGCATCCGGCGCAAATAGACAAAATACACGCACGGATGTGTGCGCTACGTCGCAACCCGTGTGACGCGCGGGTGACGAGCCGATGTTGTTCGACATCACGGCCCACTTTCGACGCGCCTGAAGCGACTCCACTCGCGGAACATCCCGTGCATCAATGTCGCTTCACAATTCGCCACAAGGTTGGCCAATACACATTTGCGGAGGAGAACGTGCGTTTCATTCGTCTCGGGACGACTGCGCTCGCGCTGGTTGCGCTGTGCTCAGTGGAGTTAATGGCACAAAGACGTATTACGGGAACGGTGACGGAGGAAGGGGCGAATACCCCGGTCGGAAGCGTCAGCGTCACGGTGACAGGCTCGTCCGTTGGCACGTACACCAATGACCAGGGGCAATTCTCGCTCACGGTCCCGACGGGCCCGGCCACGCTTCGCGTGCGACGCATCGGATACCGGCTGCGCACCGTGCTGGTCGAGCCGTCGCAGAACACGGTGAGCGTGGTGCTCACCCGCGACGTGCTGCAGCTGGAAGGTCTGACGGTTACCGGTCAGTCCAGTGTCATCGAGCGCAAGAATGCCGCGACGGCCGTGTCGCAGGTGTCCGCGGAGCAGATCGGCCGTGTGCCCGCGCAACAGATCGATCAGGCGCTGCAGGGCAAGGTGGTCGGCGCGAACATCAACATGAACAACGGCGCGCCCGGTGGTGGAGCGCAGATCCAGATTCGCGGCAACACCTCGCTGTTCGGCAGCGGCCAGCCGCTGTTCGTGATCGACGGCGTGCTGATGTCGAATGCGTCCATCTCGACGGGACGCAATGCGATCACGCAGGCGGCGCCTGGCCTCGCGGGCATCACGTCCAACCAGGACCAGCCGGTCAACCGCCTCGCCGACATCAACCCGAACGACATCGAGAACATCGAAGTCCTCAAGGGTGCGGCGGCATCGGCCCTGTACGGCTCGCGCGCGACGAACGGTGTCGTGCTGATCACGACCAAGAAGGGACGCACCGGCACCACGCGGTACAACCTCACGCAGCGCTTCGGCACCGTCGACCTGCTGCGCCAGACGGGCTCGCGTCGGTTCCTCGACACCACCACGGCATATGCCGTTGCTGCCGGCCAGAATCCGGATGCCGTTGCGCTGGTACGCGCCGCGGTCGCCGCGAATGGCGGGCAGGTGCCGTTCTACGACTATCAGGAACAGCTCTACGGTCGCAACCCGCTCAACTACGAGACGCTCCTGTCCGTCGACGGCGGCTCGCAGACGACCCGCTTCCGCGCCTCGCTGACGAACGCCGAGAGCCCGGGCATCGCCGTCAACACCGGTGCGCGGCGACAGGCCCTGCGCCTCAATCTCGATCAGGACGTGTCGGGACGCATCACGGCAAGCTTTGGCCTCGGCGCATCGCGTTTCGCAGCCGATCGTGGCATTGACGGCAACGACAACACGTATACGAGCCCGCTGTACAACTTCGGGTATACGCCGGCGGTGTTGGACCTTCGCCAGCGTGCGGACGGGACGTTCCCCGAGAACCCGTTCCCGGGCGGTGGCGGCTCCAACGGGTCCAACCCGTTCCAGACGCTCCAGCTGATGCGCAACAACGAGAACACGTGGCGCGTCCAGAGCAGCGCGCGGGTGGATTTCCAGGCGCTCGCCAGCGAAAAGCACCAGCTGCGCTTCTCCGCAATCGGCGGCATCGATCGCTTCGACACCAACGGTGAGATCGTCAGCCCCGGTATCCTGCAGTTCGAGTCCAACGACGGCCTGCTCGGCACCGCCGTGCAGTCGCAGGCGCTCAGCCGTCAGTGGAACGGTACCCTCAGCGGTACGTACACGATCAACCCGTCATCGCTGCCGTTCTCCGCGACGACCGTGGCCGGCTTCTCTCGCGAGAACCAGCAGCTGAACGTCTTCCGCATCCAGTCGCGCGGCCTGACGCCCGGCATCGGCAACGTTGGTACCGGTGTGGTCGCGACGGGTCAGACCCGTGAACAGTTCAAGGACCAGGCGTTCTACGCGCAGCAGGACGTGCTGGCGTTCGACGAACGGCTCTTCCTGTCGGCCGGCTTCCGTGCCGACCGCTCGAGCGCCAACGGCGACGTCGAGAAGTACTACCTGTTCCCGAAGTATCAGGCGTCGTATCGGTTCGTGAATGCGCTGCCGCGCGTCGACGAGTTCAAGCTGCGTGGCGCAGTCGGTGAGTCCGGCAACCGTCCCGCGTACGGCGACCGCGACATCATCCTGGCCAACAACGGCCAGATCGGTGGGCAGAACGGCTTTGGCGTCCCCGCGACGCAGGGCAACCCGTTCATCCAGCCGGAGCGCATGCGTGAAGTGGAGTTCGGATTCGACAGCCGCATGTTCGGTGGCCGGCTCGGCCTCGAGTATACGCGCTTCGACCGCAAGATCTCGGACGCACTGCTCCCGTTGAGTGTCGCTCCGACGCTCGGCTTCTCGTCCTACCTTGGCAACGGCGTGCAGCTGCGCAACAAGGGCAACGAGGCGGCAATCGACGTGGCCGTGCTCCAGCGCACCGGCTTCACGTGGACATCGCGCGCCACGTACTTCAACGTCGACGAGCGCATCGAGGCGCTTCCGGTGCCGGCGTTCTTCCTGCCGAACTCCGGCTTCGGTGCTTCCTTCGGCCGCACGCGCATCGGCGTTGGTCTCCCGACGAACAACATCTGGGGACGCAAGGTCGTATTCCGCCCGGTGCTGGCGAACGGTGCCCGGGTGCAGAACAGCGCCGGACAGGACTCCGTGACGCGCGTGAGCGTGGATACGCTCATCGCCAACGGCACGCCCGACTTCCAGATGGCGTTCTTCAACAACTTCACGGTCGGCCGCTTCGGCTTGAACGTGCAGGTCGACTGGCGCAAGGGTGGATTCCTGTCGAACGTCACGCAGGTGAACTACGACGACGCCCAGACGTCGCGCGACTTCGACGATCCGTCTCCGTGCCGCGGCGTCACCGCACCGGCGCAGGCGACTGTGGGCACCAGCACGCGCTGCCTGCTGCCGAACGGTTCCATCGCGGCCGGCGGACCGAACGCCACGCTTGGCGAATATCGCCGCGCCTATCTCAACGCCGGTGTGGCCGAGCCCTACGTGCAGGACGGTTCATTCGTCAAGCTGCGCGAAGTCACGCTCTCCTACTCGGTGCCGAGCAGCTTCGGACGCCGTCTGCTTGGCAACCGGGTCGGCGACGTGAACCTCAGCCTCACGGGACGCAATCTGCTGACGTCCACCAAGTACTGGGGCGCGGATCCGGAAGTGAACAACTTCGGCAACCAGTCCGTGCGCGGCTTCGTCGACCTCGCGCCGTTCCCGCCGAGTCGTTCCTTCTTCTTCAACATCAACGTGGGGTTCTGAGATCATGACCCCCACCATCAACGGAATGAACATTTCCTTCAAGCGTCTCGGGCTCGCGGCGGTGGCTTCCGCCGCGTTGCTCACCGGCTGCAAGGCCGATGAAGTCCTGAATGCCAACCAGCCCTCGCAGGTCGCGATCGATGCGGATGTCCGCAGCGCGTCGCAGATCCGCGCGTCGGGCGCCCTGGCACTTCAGCGTGCGAACATGCCCGGCTTCGTCAGCGACGTCGGCATCCTTGGCCGTGAAAGCCTGAACTACACGGGCACGGAAGCACGCAATACGACCGAGTACCTGCAGTCGCAGGCACTCGGCAACGTGTCGTTCCTCGCCGGTGGCCAGTGGGCGGCGCGCTACCGCAGCATGCTCGGGCTCAGCAACCTCGCCAAGCTGGCGGATCAGGAGACGGGCAACACCCTGACGCCGGCGGAACGGTCGGCAGTCAAGGGTTTTGCCAACACCCTGTGGGCGCTCGACATGTTCTACGTGATCGCCACGCGCGACTCACTGGGTGCACCGACGGAGCTGGTCACGGCGCGCGACTCGGCGCCACCGTTCGTCTCACGCGACTCGGTGTATCGCTTCATCCTCGGCAAGCTGAACGAGGGACGCACGCAGCTGCAGGCCGGCGGCGGCGCGTTCCCGTTCGTGCTCACGCCGGGCTTTGCGGGGTTCAGCACGCCGTCGACGTTCCTGCAGTTCAACCGCGCGCTGTTTGCGCGCGTGTCCGTGATCAACGGAACGTTGAAGAGTGGCACGGCGGGCGCTGCCGATTTCACCGCCGCGCTGGCCGCACTGAACGAGTCGTTCATCAGCACCACGCAGCCGCTCTCGCTCGGTGTGTACTACTCGTTCAGCACGGCGTCGGGTGACGCGCTCAACGGCATCAGCCCGGTCACATCGCCCGACCAGCTGGCACATCCGTCGATCGAGGCCGATGCCGGTGCGGAGACTCGCGCCGGCGGTGCCCCCGACCTTCGCTACGCCAGCAAGGTGACGCGCCTGACCACGGCGCGTACTGCACCGCAGTCGTCGGGTATCTCGACGCAGCTGCAGTTCACGATCTACCCGGCGAACAACAGCCCGATTCCGATCATCCGCAACGAGGAGCTCATTCTCCTCCGCGCGGAGGCAAACCTCGGGTTGGGCAACCTGCAGGCAGCGATCAACGACATCAACTTCATCCGCACGACGTCGGGTGGATTGGGAGTGTCGTCGCTCACGCCGGCGAGTGGCGCGAGCGCGATCCTCACGGAACTCCTTCGCCAGAAGCGGCTGTCGCTGCTGTTCGAGGGACATCGGTGGATCGACGTGCGGCGCTACAACCGCGTGAGCACGCTGCCGCTCGACCTGCCGACGCACATCCGTGTGACCGCGTACCCGATTCCGCAGGCGGAATGCGATGCGCGCGTGAACGTAATCCGTCGCTTGGGAACGGGCGCCAATACGCCGTACACGGGCCTGGCGGCGCCGAGCTGTCCGACGATCAACATTCCCTGAGGTGAAGGGAAGAGGTGAAGGGAAGTAGAGAAGCAGAGAGGTAGAGAGGCACGGCAGGTCAGTCACGAACGGCTGGCACGCTTGAACATGCGGCACCGCGCGCCCCGACCGGAGTTCCGGTCGGGGCGCGCTCGTTTCAGCGGATGGCAGCGAGCACTTCGCCGAGTGTGCCGGTCAACGTGTCGATCTGTTCGGTCGTGATGATCAGCGGCGGAGCGATCGCGATCGTGTCGCCCGTCTGCCGTACCAGTACTCCGCGCCGGAAGCACTCCACGAACACATCGTAGGCGCGTGATGGCCTGCCTGCTGCGCGAGGCGCCAGCTCCACCGCGCCCATCAGGCCGATGTTGCGCACGTCGACGACACCGGGCGCATCCGCGAGCACATGCACCGCGCGCTCGAAGGCCGGGCCGATGTCGGACGCGCGCGAGAACAGCCTCTCGTGTTCGCACAGCTCGAGCATCGCGAGCCCGGCGGCGGTGGCGAGTGGATGCCCGGAGTAGGTGTAGCCGTGGAAGAACTCGATACCGGGTGCCGCCGACTCGATGATGGCGTCATGAATGTCGCGGCGCACGAACACGGCACCCATCGGTACTGCCCCGTTGGTGATGCCCTTGGCTGCCGTGATCATGTCCGGCGTGACGCCGAAGCGCGACGCTGCGAACGGTGCGCCCGTGCGCCCGAATCCGGTGATGACTTCGTCGAAGATCAGCAGGATGCCATGGTCGTCGCAGATCGAACGCAGTCGCTCGAGATAGCCGACCGGGGGAACGAGCACTCCGGTCGATCCCGCCACCGGTTCGACGATGACGGCCGCGATCGTGTCCGCGCCACGCTCGCGCACGATGCGCTCGAGATCCTCCGCGAGCTCGGCACCGTGCGGTGGTTGGCCACGCGCGAAGCGGTTCCGCGAGTCGTGCGTGTGCGGCAGGTGATCCACCGCGGGAAGCAGCTGTGGGGCGAACGTGTCTCGGTTGGACGGGATGCCGCCGACGGAGATGCCACCGAAGCCGACACCGTGATAGCCGCGCTGGCGGCCCACGAACCGCACCCGCGTCGCTTCGCCGCGGCTGCGATGGAAGGCCAAGGCCATCTTGAGTGCCGTGTCCACGGCTTCGGAGCCCGACGTGGTGAAGAACACCCGGTCGAGCGGGGCGGGTACGAGCGGCACCAGCCGGTTGGCCAGCTCGAACGCACCGGGATGCCCCATCTGGAAGCCGGGCGCGAAGTCCAGCGTGCCGGCCGCCGCCGCGATCGCCCGTGTGATGGGCTCGCGCGCATGTCCGGCCATCACGCACCAGAGGCCCGACGTGCCGTCGAGAACGAGCCCGCCGTCGGCGTCGCGGTAGTGCATGCCGGCTGCGCTCACCAGCAGCCGCGGTGCAGACTTGAACGCCCGATTGTTGGTGAACGGCATCCAGAGCGCGTCCATGGCGCCTGGCGCGGGCGCATAGCTGGCCGGGGAGGGCAGGGTCGGTTCCATGTGCGAAAGATACAGCTCATTCGGGAGTACACCGGCCTCCACCGTTGAACCGTGCCTCGCAGTGCGCTAAGCTTGAAGGTTGGAGCAACCTTAGCCAAGTATCGCAGCCATGCCGACTTACGAGTTCCGTTGCCCCGATGGCACGGTCATCGAGCGCGTCTTCAAGATGTCCGACGTTCCGAACGAGATTCCGCTGCCCGATGGCAGCGGTGTTGCCACGCGCATGATCTCCGGTGGCGCGGGCTTGCTCTTCAAGGGCACGGGCTTCT